>NZ_JALIZI010000006.1:0-344783 GCF_040595865.1 Cellulosimicrobium sp. MI9406 | reverse complement strand
CGGCGCGGTGGCTCGTCCGCGCAGGGCTCGTCCGCGGGCCGCGGCGCGGGCGACGGGCGGGAGCAGGGCGCCGGTCGTGGCCAGGGCACCGGTCGGGCGACCGGCGCGGGCCGCGGCGCAGCCGCCGGTCGGGGTCGCTCTGCCGCGGGTCGCGGCACGTCGGCACCCCGCGCCGGTCAGGCGGCGGCCCGGCCGCGCCGTCCCGTGCGCGGGAAGCCCAGCGAGCCCCAGCGCGACGTCCACGTCGAGGACGGCGTGCGCCTGCAGAAGGTGCTCGCGTCGGCCGGGCTCGGGTCGCGCCGCGCGTGCGAGGACCTCATCGCGCAGGGCCGCGTCGAGGTGGACGGCGTGCGGGTCACCGAGCTGGGCGTGCGGGTCGACCCGGCGCGCGCCGTCGTGCACGTGGACGGGATGCGCCTGCAGCTCGACTCCTCGCGCGTGACGCTCGCCCTCAACAAGCCGCGCGGCGTCGTGTCGACGATGCACGACCCGGACGGTCGCCCGTCCATCGCCGAGCTCGTCGCCGACCGGCCCGAGCGCCTGTTCCACGTGGGCCGCCTCGACGCGGACAGCGAGGGCCTGCTGCTGCTCACGAACGACGGCGAGCTCGCGAACCACCTCGCGCACCCCTCGCACGAGGTCGCCAAGACCTACCTCGTCACGGTGCGCGGCAAGGTCGCGGGCAACGTCGCGAACAAGTTCCTGCACGGGATCGAGCTCGAGGACGGGGTCGTGCAGGCGGACGCGTACCGCGTCGTCGACCAGGTCGCGGACCAGACGATGATCGAGGTCGTGCTCCACTCGGGCCGCAACCGGGTCGTGCGGCGCATGTTCGAGGAGGTCGGCTACCCCGTGACGCGCCTCGTGCGCACGCGCATCGGGCCGATCGCGCTCGGCAACCTGCGCCCCGGCACGACGCGTGTCCTCGGGCGCACCGAGCTCGGCACGCTCATGGCGGGCGTCGGGCTCTAGGCCCGGCCCGCGCGTCCCGCACCACCACCCCGACGGACCGCCGCGAGGCGGGCCGTCCCGCACGAAGGAGCACCATCCATGCCGGTCCGGGCGATCCGGGGCGCGACCCAGCTCGACGCCGACGAGCGCGAGCACCTGTTCGCGCGCACGCGCGAGCTCGTCCAGGAGGTGCTCGACGCGAACGCCGTCGACACCGGCGCGCTCATCTCGATCCTCTTCACGTGCACCCCCGACCTGGTGGCCGACTTCCCGGCCGCCGCGGCGCGCGAGATGGGCCTCGGCGACGTGCCGCTCATGTGCGCGACGGAGATCGCGGTGCCCGGCGCGCTGCCGCGCGTGGTGCGCCTCATGGCGCACGCGGAGCTCGACGTCGACCGCGCGGCGGTCCAGCACGTCTACCTGCACGGGGCGACGGCGCTGCGCAAGGACCTCGCCCAGTGAGCGCGGGGACGTCGGGCGCGGGGGAGGGTCGCGCCGACGGCGCGCTGACGGTCGCGATCGACGGGCCGTCGGGTTCGGGCAAGTCGAGCGTGTCGAAGGGCGTCGCGCGCCGCCTCGGCCTCGCCTACCTCGACACGGGCGCGATGTACCGCGCCGCCACCTGGTGGTGCCTCCACCGCGGAGAGGACCTCGCCGACCAGGACGCCGTCGCGCACGCCGTGCGCGTCATGCCGCTCGTCATGGGCCTCGACCCGTCCGGTCCGACCGTCCACGTGGACGGGACCGATGTCGGCGAGGCGATCCGCTCGACCGAGATCTCGACGGCCGTGAGCGCCGTCGCGACCAACCTCGCGGTGCGCGCGGAGCTGCGGCGTCTCCAGCGCGCGGTCATCGAGGCCGAGCGCACGCCCGCGGGTTTCGCCGGCGGCCGCGGCGTCGTGGCGGAGGGCCGGGACATCACGACGGTCGTCGCCCCCGACGCCGACGTGCGCGTGCTCCTCACCGCGAGCGAGGAGGCCCGCCTCGCGCGCCGCTCGCTCGACGTGCACGGGACGGCCGACGCGGCCGCCGTCGAGGCGACGAAGGACCAGGTGCTGCGGCGCGACCGCGACGACGCGACGGTCTCGCAGTTCCAGGTCGCGGCCGACGGCGTCGTGACCGTCGACTCGTCGGACCTCGACCTGGAGCAGACGATCGACGCGGTGCTCTCCGTGGTCGAGCAGGTCACCGGGCGGGTGGTCGGCCCGCGCCAGGGCTCGTGAGCCGCGGCACGGGAGACGGCGTCCCGTCGCCCGCCGGGCCGGCGTGGTCGCGCTGGGTGGGCCGCTTCCTCGCGCGCGTCGTGTGGGCGACCGAGGTCGTCGGCGCGGAGCACGTTCCGGCCGACGGCCCCGTCGTGCTCGCCGCGAACCACACCGGCGTCGTCGACGGGCCGCTCGTCCTCGGAGTCGCGCCGCGCCCGCTGCACGTCCTCGTCAAGGAGGAGATGTTCACCGGGCCGGTCGGCTGGGTGCTGCGCGCGGCCGGGCAGATCCCCGTGGACCGCACCGGCGGGCGCCCCGCGCTCGCGGCCGGGCTCGGCGTGCTGCGGCGCGGTGGCGCGGTCGGCGTCTTCCCCGAGGGCGCCCGCGGGCGCGGCGACGCCACCTCCGCGCGTGCCGGGGCCGCGTGGCTCGCGCTCAACGGCCACGCCCGCGTGGTGCCGGTCGCCGTCCTCGGAACGCGCCGCGCGGGCGAGGGCGTCAACCGGATCCCCGGGCTGCGCCGTCGGCTCGTCGTCCGCTTCGGGGAGCCGCTCACCGTCGAGCGCGCGCCCGGGGTGAGCGGCAAGCAGGCGCTCGAGGACGCGAACGAGCGCATCCGCACCGCGCTCGCCGAGCTGGTCGCCGACACCGTCGCGCTGACCGGCGTGGCGCTGCCGCTGGACGACCCGCGCGGGGACCGGCCGACGCCGTGAGGGCGGACCGCCCGGTGGCGCACGTCGTGGGCGACCGCCCGGGCACGGGTCTGCTCGTCGGGCTCGCGTCCGCCCTCGCGTTCGGCGCGAGCGGCCCGTTCGTCAAGCCGCTCCTCGAGGCGGGCTGGACGCCCGGCGCCGCCGTCCTCGCGCGCGCCCTGTGCTCGGCGCTCGTCCTCGCCCCGGTCGCGGCCGTCGCCCTGCGGGGCAGCCACCGCCTCCTGCGCGAGGAGTGGCGGCTCGTCCTCGGGTTCGGCCTCGTCGCCGTCGCGGCGACCCAGCTGTGCTACTTCGCGGCCGTCGCGCGCATGCCCGTCGGCATCGCGCTGCTCGTCGAGTACCTCGCGCCCGTGCTGCTCGTCGGCCTCGCCTGGGCCCGCACGCGCCACGTGCCGCCCCGGCTCACGCTCGCGGGCTGCGCCGTCGCGGTCCTCGGGCTCGTGCTCGTCGTCGACCCGGGCGGCGCCCGCCCCGACCTCCTCGGCGTCCTCCTCGCGCTCGGTGCTGCAGTAGGGCTGGGCGCCTACTTCGTGCTGTCCGCGCGCCCGACGCGCCTGCCGCCCGTCGCGCTCGCCGCGAGCGGGCTCGGCGTCGGGGCGCTCGCGCTCGGCGCGGCGGCGCTCGCGGGCGTGCTGCCCTTCGCCGCCCCGCTCGTCGACGTCACGCTCCTCGGCTCGCCCGCGCCCTGGTACGTCCCGCTCGCGGTCGTCGTGCTCGTCGCGACGGCCTTCGCGTACGTGTCCGGCGTCGCCGCGACCGTGCGCATGGGCGAGCGCCTCGCGTCGTTCGTCGGGCTGTCCGAGGTGCTGTTCGCCGTCGCCATCGCGTGGCTCCTGCTCGGCGAGGTGCCGAGCCTCGTGCAGGCCGCGGGCGGCGTGCTCGTCGTCGCCGGGGTCGTGCTCGTGCGCCTCGCGGGCACGCCCGCCGCGCGGTAGGTTCGCGCTCAGGCGCCGACGCCCCGTCGCAGGGCCGGGCAGGCGCCGCCCGCGGGGGAGGGAGCACGCATGGCCGAGCCGCCCGGCAAGCCCACGACCGTCGACGAGTACCTCGCGACGCTCGCCCCGGACGCGCGCGAGGTCGTCGCGCACCTGCGCGCCGTGGTGCACGACACGGTGCCCGGCCTGGGCGAGCGCATCAGCTACGGCATCCCGACCTTCACGCGCGACGGCCGGTACGTCGTCTACCTCGCGGGCTGGGCCCACCACGTCTCGCTCTACCCCGTGCCCGAGGTCGACGACGCGCTCGCGCGCCGCATCGCGCGCTACCAGGACGGCAAGGGCACGCTGCGGTTCCCGCTGGCGGAGCCCGTGCCCGACGACGTCGTGCGGGCCGTCGTCGCACGGCTCGCCGCCCGCCGGGACGGTGCCGCGGGCTGACGACGGGCGCGCCGGACGGGCACCCGCACGACGCGCCCGCGGCTCGGTTCGGAGCCTGGCCCGCGGCCTGGGAGAATGGACCCCATGACCACACCCGACCCCGCCCAGCCCGGCACGCCCGGACGGACCGACGCCGTCGGTCAGGCCGAGGAGCCCCTGGCGCCCGCGGACGCCGCGGACGACGAGGCGCGCGAGCGCGCGCTGCGCGCCGGACTCGACGACTACGAGCTCGAGGACGCCGACCTCGCGCTGCTCGACGCCGACGAGGACGCGCTCGACGGCGCGGCGCCCGAGGCGCCCCTGCCCGTGCTCGCCGTGGTCGGGCGCCCGAACGTCGGCAAGTCGACGCTCGTCAACCGCATCCTCGGCCGTCGCGAGGCCGTCGTCGAGGACAAGCCGGGCGTCACGCGCGACCGCGTGAGCTACCCGGCCGACTGGTCCGGGCGCCGCTTCACGCTCGTCGACACCGGCGGCTGGGAGGTCGACGTCGCGGGCATCGAGTCCAAGGTCGCCGAGCAGGCCGAGGTCGCGATCTCCCTCGCCGACGCGGTGCTCTTCGTCGTCGACGCGACCGTCGGCGCGACCGCGACGGACGAGCGCGTCGTGCGCCTCCTGCGCGAGTCGGGCAAGCCCGTCGTGCTGTGTGCCAACAAGGTCGACGGGCAGTCGGGCGAGGCGGACGCCGCGTACCTGTGGAGCCTCGGCCTCGGCGAGCCGCACCCCGTGTCCGCGCTGCACGGCCGCGGGACGGGCGACCTGCTCGACGCCGCGATGGCGGCGCTGCCCACGGAGTCCGAGCACGGCGAGGTGCGGCCGACCGGGCCGCGTCGCGTCGCGCTCGTCGGGCGCCCGAACGTCGGCAAGTCCTCCCTGCTGAACAAGCTCGCGGGCGCCGACCGCGTCGTCGTCGACGAGATCGCGGGCACGACGCGCGACCCCGTCGACGAGCTCGTGACGATCAAGGACGTGCCCTACGTCCTCGTCGACACCGCCGGCATCCGTCGCCGCGTGCACCAGACGAAGGGCGCCGACTTCTACGCGTCCCTGCGCACGCAGGCCGCGATCGAGAAGGCGGAGCTCGCCGTCGTGCTCGTGGACGCGTCCGTGCCGCTCACCGAGCAGGACACGCGCGTCATCTCCCAGGTCGTGGACGCGGGCCGCGCGCTCGTCATCGCGTACAACAAGTGGGACCTCATGGACGACGACCGTCGCCCGTACCTCGAGCGCGAGATCGAGAAGGACCTCGTCCAGGTGCAGTGGGCGCCGCGCGTCAACGTGTCGGCCCGCACCGGCTGGCACACCGACCGCCTCGCCCCGGCGATGGAGCGCGCGCTCGACTCCTGGGACACGCGCATCCCGACGGGCCGCCTCAACGCGTTCCTCGGCGAGCTCGTCGCCGCCCACCCGCACCCGCTGCGCGGCGGCAAGCAGCCCCGCATCCTCTTCGCGACGCAGGCCTCGACGCGCCCGCCGCGGTTCGTGGTGTTCGCGACCGGGTTCCTCGAGGCGGGCTACCGCCGGTTCATCGAGCGACGTCTGCGCGAGACGTTCGGGTTCGAGGGCTCGCCCATCGAGATCAGCGTCCGCGTGCGGGAGAAGCGCAAGCGGTGAGCACGGGCACGGGGCGCGCCTCCGCCGGGACCTCCCGGCGGAGCCGCGCCCTGCGCCTCGGCGCGGCCCGGGACACCGCGGCCGTGCGGCACGTCGTGACGTTCCTCGTGGTCGCCGTCGCGACGGTGCTCGTGACGCGGTTCTTCCTCGCGGCGTCCGGGTACCCGCAGGTCGGCGGGGGAGACCTGCACGTCGCGCACGTGCTGTGGGGCGGGCTCGGCATGGCGCTCGCCCTCGTGCTGCTGCTGTCGTTCGTGGGCCCGGCGCCGCGCTCGCTCGGCGCGTTCGTGGGCGGGATCGGGTTCGGGCTGTTCGTCGACGAGATCGGCAAGTTCGTCACCGCGGACAACGACTACTTCTACGAGCCGACGGCGGCGCTCATCTACGCGACGGTCGTCGTGCTCGTCCTCGTCGTCGAGGCGCTGCACGGGTGGCGGCGCCACCACCCGGCCGAGTACCTCGCCGTCGCGACCGACCGCGCCGTCGCGGGCGTCGCCGGCGGGTTCACCGACGACGCGCGCGAGGAGGCCCGCGCGCTCGTCGCGCTGGGCCGCGACGAGCCGACGGCCGACGAGGTCGCGGCGCTCGTCGAGGCCGTGCCGCGCGACGACGTCGACGTGCCCGACCCGGTGCGCGCCCTCGTGCGGCGCTCGTCGGCCTGGTTCGCGCAGACGCTCCAGCGCCGCTGGGCCGCCGTCGTCGTGGTCGTGCTCGTGCTCGGGACGGCGCTGGGCTCGCTGCTCGCGGGGCTGCGCGTGCTGGTCGGCGACGTCGACGTGCCCACCTGGGTCGGGGCCGGCATCGCTGCGGGCGTCGCCGCGACGGTCGCGTGCGTCGTCGTGGGCGTGGTGGTGTCCCGCCGCGGGCGGCCCGAGGACCGCCGGGCCGGCGCCGTGTGGGTCCGGCGCGGCGTGCTCGTCTCGCTCCTGCTCACCCAGCTCCTCGTGTTCCGCGCTCTGCAGTGGGTCGGCGTCGCGGGTCTCGTGGTGGACCTGCTCGTGCTCGCGGCGCTCGGTGCCGCGCTCGGTGGCGACGACGAGCGCCGTCGGACACCGCGCCGCTGACGCGTCGTCGCCGCGATGGGCGACCTCTCCTGACCGACGACGGCGGCCGCCCCCGGGAGGGGACGGCCGCCGTCGGCGCTGGTGGTGGGCCGCTCAGCCGAGCGGGCCGTACAGCGCGGGGGAGGTGCGGGCCTGCGTGGCCTGCTCGAGCGCGTACGCGAGGCCGAGCAGCGGGCCCTCGTCGAAGTCGCGGCCGAGCAGCTCGAGGTTGACGCCGCCGCCGGTGACGGTGCCGTCCGTCGCGACCGCCTGGCCGACCGGGACCGTCACGGCGGGCAGCCCGGTGTTCGGGCTGAGCCGCAGGTTGGTGCCGATCGTCCCGTACGGGTTGGCGCTCGGGTAGACCAGCGCGTCGAGGTCGGCGTCGTCGAGCATCGCGGTGACGAGCACCTTGCCCTCGGCGAGCACCTTGGTGTGCGACCCCTCGGGGCCCGCCCACGCCTGGTACGTCTCCTCGGTCACCGCGTCGCGCGAGACGTACGTGCTGCGGCGGGACGGCACGTAGCGGCCCGAGTCCACGATCCCCTGGAGCGTGCGGGCCTCCACCTGCGGCGCGAGGTGGGTCGCGACGTACGCGTCGAGGTCGTGCTTGAACTCGTTCGTCGAGCCCGACCCCTCGGAGAGGACGCTCGCGAAGCCGTTGGGCAGGACCGGCGACCACGTGGTGGGCGGCGTGACCTCGACGACGGTCGCGCCGAGCGACTCGAGCGTCGCGCGGGTCTGCGCCCACAGGCGGAGCGTCGCCGCGTTGCTGCCGAGCATCGACGGCACGTAACCGATGCGGGCGCCGTCGAGCGCCCCCTCGTCCAGGTACTGCGTGTACGACGCCGGGACCTCGCCCTCCTGGCGCGACGTCACCGGGTCGGCGGCGTCGACCCCGGCGACGGCGTCGAGCGCGACGGCCGCGTCGAGGACGGTGCGCGCCATCGGCCCGCCCGTGTCCTGGCTCAGCGCGAGCGGGATGATGCCGTCGCGGCTCGCGAGGCCGACCGTCGGGCGCACGCCGACGAGCTGGTTGTACGACGACGGGACGCGGATCGACCCGCCCGTGTCCGTGCCGAGGCCGAGCCCGGCGAGGTTCGCCGCGACGGCCGCCCCCGTGCCGCCGCTGGACCCGCCGGCGGTGCGGCTCGTGACGTACGGGCTCGCGACGAGCGTGCTCGTCCCGGCGTCCTGGAAGGACGAGAACTCCGACGCGAACCCGAACGCGAACTCGTCCAGGCTGGCCTTCGCGAGGATCACCGCGCCGTCGGCGCGCAGGCCCTCGACCATCGTCGCGTCGGTCGTCGTCCGGTTGTCGTCCCAGCAGCCGCAGCCGCCCGTGGTGGGCATGTCCTTCGTGTCGTAGTTGTCCTTCACCGCGACGGGCACGCCGAGCAGCAGGCTCGTCATGCCGTCCGTCGCGCGGACCGCGTCGGCGCGCGCGGCGGCCTCCAGCGCGACGTCGCTCGTGCTGATGATCGAGTGCAGCGGCCGCCCGCCCGCGCCCGTGTCGACGAGCGTCGTGTCGTACGCCGCGATCCGGTCGAGATACTCCTGGGTGATCGCGACCGACGTCGTGGTGCCCGCGTTCATCGCGGCCTGCATGTCGAGCACGGACGCCTCGACGAGCTCGAACGGGCCGTCGTCGTACACGATGCGCTGCGAGACGGCGGCGAGGTCGGTCACGGTGATCGTGCCGTCCCCGTCCGTGTCGGCGGGCGCGACGTCGTCCCACACCGCGTCGGCCGACGTCGCGCCGAGGGCCGCGGCGACGACCGCGAGGTCGTCCGTCGTGACCTGGCGGTCGCCCGTGAGGTCGAGCGCGGTCCAGTAGGGGGCGAGGAGCGGCGCGGGCTCGGCGCTGGGCGCACCGGTCGCGGCGGGCGCCGTCGTGACGCCGAGGACGAGGCCGCCGATCGTCAGGGCGGCGAGCCCGCCGGTGGCGGCGCGCCGGTGGGTCGTGGTCACGGACGGCTCCTTCGAGGGGACGGGCGCGCGGTGCGCGGGCGAGAGGTCGGGGCGGGGCAGCGGGCCGGTCATCGCGTGGCCGCCCGGCGCCGCGCGAGCAGGATGCCCGTGCCGACGGCGACCGCGAGGAGCGCGGTGCCGACGAACCACGCGACGCTCGCCCCGGTCGACGCGAGCGCACCGCCCGAGGCCGACCCGGACGGGGACGACGACGAGTCGGACGCGCCGTCGTCCCCGGGGGGTGTGGTGCCGCCGTCGTCGACGGGCGGCGTGGTGGTCCCGTCCGTCGGCTCCGCCGTGGGCGGGACGTCGGCCGCGGTGACGGTCGTCGTGGCGCTCGCGGCGTCGGTGAGCGTCGCCGTCCCGGCGTCGGCGCCCACGAGCGTGGTGGTCGGGACGGCGAAGGCCGCCGCGCCGTCGGACACGGCGGTGAACGTCAGGGTCGCGAGGGTGACGTCGCCCTCGAGGCCGGGCGAGGTGCCGAGCCGCGTGTGCGTGACGACGACCGTCCCGGCCGCGTCGTCGGTCGCGTCGGCGAACCCGCCGTCCGGGGTCACGACGGAGTCGTCCACGAGCTCGACGAGGTCGGGGTCGTAGGCGACGGCGAGGTCGTAGGCGTAGAGGTCGACGGCACCGGACGCGGCGACCGTGACGGTGATCTCCGCGCCGACCTCGACCGACGCGGGCGCCGAGAGGGAGACCTGGGCGACGGACGGTGCGGCGTGCGCGGGGGCGGCGAGGGCCGCCGCGGCGCACGCGAGACCGCCGACGAGGGCGGCGCGGACGCGGAGCCGTCTGCGGGGGACGGGACGGGTCATGGGCGAGCGGTCCTTCCTCCGGGCGCGCGGAGCTACGGCGCGACCGGCGGTCGTGTGGTGGGGCCCCCTGCCGTCAGCGATGCTCACAAGTCGCTGTTTCCCGGGCGTTTCGCGACGGTTAGCACGAGCAACGAACAGGGTCTCGGTCCGGTCACGATCCCGACGACGCGGGTCAGCCGAGGACCGGCGGCTCGCCCTCGCGCACCTCGGGGTCCGGCAGGCGGCGCATGCGCAGCGCGGCGACGACGCCGAGAAGCCCCGCGACGAGCGGCACGAGGAGCGCGACCTGCAGCGCCCGAGCCCGCACGTCGTCGTTGATGGCCACGACCTCGGCCCGCACCGCGGGCGGCTCGTCGGCGAGGAGCTCGACGAGCTGGGCGTCGCTCATGATCTCGGCGTCGTCCTCGAGCACCCGGGCGACCTGCTCCTTGTCGTCCGGGGGCAGCACGTCGCTCGCCTCCGCCCGCGCCGTGAACCCCGCCGCGAGCGACGCCAGCATGACCGCGCCCGCGACGGCGAGGCCGAGCGAGAGGCCGAACGACCCCGCGGCCGAGCTCACGCCCGCGGCCTCGCTCGCGCGCTCCTCCGGCACAGGGGAGAGCGTGTACGCGTTGAGCTGGGAGACCAGGAGCCCCAGCCCGGCGCCCGCCACGACGAGCGGCAGCGCGAGCCACCAGCCCGACGACGCCCTCGGCACCACCGCGACGAGCGCCACCACGCCCACGACGAGCAGGAGGAAGCCCGCGAGCACGCGGGAGGCCGGCCGCCGTCGGCCCGGGCGCTTGCCCGCGACGAGCGCGGCGGCGAACATCGTCAGCGACAGCGGGGCGAGCGAGAGGCCCGCGAGCAGCGCGTCGTACCCGAGCGCCATCTGCAGGAAGATCGGCAGCGCGATCATCGCGCCGCCCAGCGCGACCTGCTGCAGGAGCTGCTGCGACACCCCGATCCGGAACGCGGGCGAGCGGAACAGCCCGGGGTCGACGAGCGTCGTCCGCCCGGCCCGCGCCCGCCGCACGAGCCACCACGCGAGGCCCACCAGGCCCAGCGCACCGACGAGGACGAGCGCCCCGACCGCCTCGCCGCCCTCCTGCCACACGAGCACGCCCAGCACGACCCCGCCCATGCCGACGACGGACAGGACCGTCCCGACGTCGTCCACCGCGCGGTCGCCCGTGTACGGGACGTCGCGCACGAGGCGCACGCCCACGAGGACGACGACGATCACCACCGCCTCGAGCCCGAACGCCACGCGCCACGACAGCGTCGTCGTGATGACGCCGCCGAGCAGCGGCCCGACCGCCGCCGCGATCGACGCCGCCGCGCCCACGAGCGCGTACGCCGCCTTGCGCGCGGTGCCCTCGAAGTTGCCGTGCACGAGCGACTGCATCGCCGGCAGCAGCAGCGCGGCCCCGAGCCCGCCGATGACCGACCAGAAGACCACGACCGCCACGAGGCTCTGCGCGAGCGTCATCGCCACCGCGCCCGCCCCGTACGCGAGCAGCCCGACGACGTACGCGCGCCGCCGGCCCACGAGGTCGCCGACCTTGCTGCCCACGAGGATGAACGACGCCGACACGAGCGCCTCGAGCGCGATCGCGGTCTGGACGCCGCTCACGGTCGTGCCCAGGTCGCGCACGACGGCGGAGATCGACACGTTCATGAACGACGTGTCGACCACGAGCACGAACATCGCGGCGGCCAGGAGCAGCGCGAGGCGCCGGTCGGCCGCCGTCGGCCGACCCGCGGTGCGACCCGTGCTCTGCTCCACGTCGACCCCCGTCCGGCGTCCATGCTCGCCGCCCGGGTCGTCCCGGCGCCTCACCCGTCGCGGGTGCTCCGCCGCCCACGCCGCCGAGGTCGGCGCGGTGCGCTGGGAGGATCGCGGTATGGCCGCTCAGGGGTGGACGTCGCGCCACGTCACCGTCGAGGGCCGCGAGGTCTTCGTGCGCTCCGGCCCCGAGGTCGCGGGCGCCGTGCCGATCGTGCACGTGCACGGCTTCGCCATCTCCGGCACGTACCTCCTCCCGACGGCCGAGCGTCTCGCCCACCGCGCGACCGCCGTCGTGCCGGACCTGCCCGGGTACGGGCGCAGCGAGGAGTGGGGCCACCCGCTCGGCATCCCCGCCCTCGCGTGGGCGCTCCTGTCGACGCTCGACGCCCTCGGGCTCGACCGGGTCGTCCTGCTGGGCAACTCCATGGGCGGGCCCGTCAGCCTCGAGGTCGCGCACGCCGCCCCCGACCGGGTCGCCGGCGTCGTGCTCGCCTCGCCCGCCGGGGGCGTGCACAACCAGCCGTTCGGGCGCGCCCTCACCCAGCTCGCGCGCGACGCCGTGCGCGAGAGCCCGCGCATGGCGCGCGTCGCCGTGCCCGACTACGTGCGGTTCGGGCCGGTCAACGCGCTCCAGCTCTTCGCCGAGCTCGCCCGGTTCCCCTCGCTCGAACGCGTGCTGCGCGTCCCCGTGCCGACGCTCGCCGTCCTCGGTACGCGCGACCCGCTCATGCCGCCGCCGTGGCGGGTGCGGGAGGTCGGGGCGCTCGCGCCCCCGCACGTGACCGTCGCGGCGATCGAAGGCGCTCCGCACGCCATGAACTTCAGCCACCCCGGCGAGCTCGCGCACGTTGTCGGCTGCTGGCTCGACGGGCGCGACATCACCGACGACCCCGACGAGCCCGGCGTCGCGCGGGTGCTCCAGGTCGCGCGGGGCGCCGGGCCGGTCGTGTGAGCCGTCGTGTGCGCCGCGGGCCGGGTCGTGGGTCGAGACGTGACGGCGCACGGCTCGGTACGGTGCTCGCAGGGCGTTCCGCGTCCTGGCACGGACGGGAGCGCGCGAGAGCGAGGAGCGAGCGGTGACGACGACGGCGGCTGCGGTCGAGCTGAGCATCGAGGACCTGCGGGCGGTCACGGGGTACGCGGCCCGGTGCGCGGAGCCGGCGCTGGAGCTCGTCGAGGCGGTCCGGCCCGACGACGCCCGCCCCCGCGAGGCGGTCGAGGCGGCCCGCGCGTTCGCCGACGGCGGCGCGCGCGGCAAGGCGCTGCGCGACACCGCCTGGGCGGCCCTGCGCGCGGCGAAGGAGGCGGGCGACCCCGCCGCCGCCGAGGCCGCCCGGGCCGCGATGGCGGCGGCCGGCGCCGCGTACCTGCACCCGATCGCCGACGCCCACCAGGTCAAGCACGTCCTCGGCTCCGCCGCCCACGCGGCGCACGCCGCCGCGCTCGCCGCGGGCGGGGACGGGTCCGACGAGAGCGTCGAGAGCAGGTGGCTCGACACCGCGCGGGCGCTCGCGACGCCCGAGGTCGTCGCCGTGCTGCGTCGCTACCCGCCCGCGCCGGGCGGCGGCGGTCGCGTCGGCGAGCTGGTCCGACGGCTCGACGCGGCGCTGCGGGACGGCACGGGGCCGTCGGAGGGCCTCGGGACGGACGAGCTGACGTAGTCGGCACCCGCCGGGACCTCCAGGCGTCGTCAGCTGCGCCGGATCCGCTGGGCGAACAGGTCGAGGACGGCGAGGATCCCCTCGTGCTGCCAGACCCGGTTGCGACGGAGGCCGCTGCGCTCGCGGAGGACACCCGCATCGGCGAGCTGGCTCAGCGCTCGCTGGGCGGTGACGTCACTGAACCCGAGGTGGTCGCGGAGGAACGCCGCGTTGATCACCGGATGGGCCACGAGGTGCGGCACGACGCTCCAGGCGGAGGCCTGGGGCCGCAGCCCGGAAAGCTGTTCCCGCGCTGTGGCGACCTGTCGTGCGAGGTCGTCGACGAGCCGCGCTCCGGCCGTCGCGGCGAACCGGCTCGCGCGGGAGAGCTGCTCGACGATCGGCCAGGCGTCACCGGCGCGGAACGCGGTGAGCGCGTCGAAGTAGGCCTCGGTGTCGATGAGGAGGCCCGCGGAGACCGGGGCGATGGTGTTCCGTGTGAGGCCCTTCGAGCGCAGCATGGCGTGCACGAGGGCCCGGCCGGTGCGACCGTTGCCGTCCGTGAACGGGTGGATCGTCTCGAGCTGCGCGTGCGCGACGGCGGTCTGGACGAGGACGGGAAGGTCCTCCCGGCGGACGAAGGCCATCAGGTCCGCCATCGCTCCAGGGACGAGCTCGGGCTGGGGCCCGACGTGGGTCGCGCCTCTCGGGCTGATGCTCGACGAGCCGACCCAGACCAGAGTGCCT
This sequence comes from Cellulosimicrobium sp. MI9406, assembly GCF_040595865.1. Lineage (NCBI taxonomy): Bacteria > Bacillati > Actinomycetota > Actinomycetes > Micrococcales > Promicromonosporaceae > Cellulosimicrobium > Cellulosimicrobium sp. MI9406. Next base: position 330,937 of record NZ_JALIZI010000006.1, on the reverse strand, counting down.
CGGTAGCGCCCCGCGTGCTCCTCCCATCCGGGCTGCCCGGCGAGGAGCTCGCGGTGCATCGTGAGGATCGAGGCCTCGTCGAGCCGGTCGGCGAGGTCGATGGCGGCTTGCATGGCCCGGACGTTCGCGACGACGGTGCGTGCGTTGGTGCTCGTCGTCTGGTCGATCTCGGCGAGCGCGAGCTGCTTGGCGCCGACCGTGAGGTTCTCGATCTGCGACGAGGAAGCGGACTCGGTGCGCAGCAGGATCGAGGACATCGGACCCAGGGTGGGGTTGTCCGGCCCGAGCGTCGCGCTGGCGTACGAGTCGAAGCGTGCGAGAGCGGCGGCTGCTTCCTCGGCATCGGCGGACTGCTGCGGCGTCAGGATGGGGGAGTAGTCCGCGATGGCGGTCGGGATGGTGGACTCGTAGGGCCCCGAGCCAGCCGCCGCCTGCGCGCGCGTCGAGAGGCCGTCGTTCTCTGCTGTCCAGTAGTGGCTCACGTGAGCCACCGCTGGGACGGCGAGCGCCTGAACTGCTTCCATGACGCCACCTTACTTACAGTTTCGGCGAAACTGTAAGTAACGGGCGGCGTCAACTATCACTTGAGGGTTCCACGCTCGGTGTGTCGAACCGCACGGCCCCGGAGAGCGGTTGCGGTCGATGTCGTGCGCACGATAGATGCATCATGTATCTATGCCACGCACCACCAGCGCTTCTGCCACGGAGCAGGCGTACCGGCACGTGAAGACCCTCGTCCTCGACGGGAGCCTGCCCGGCGGGTCCATGACGAGCGAGGGCGAGATCGCCGAACAGCTCGGCGTGAGCCGCACGCCGGTCCGGGAGGCGTTCCTGCGCCTGGAGGCCGAGGGACTGCTCCGGCTCTACCCGAAGCGCGGCGCGCTCGTCGTGCCGGTCGCGCCCGGCGAGGCCGACGACGTCCTCGACGCGCGCCTGCTCGTCGAGACGCACGCCGCCCAGTCCGTCGTCCGCCTGCCCGACACCGAGCTCGCCAGCCTCGTCGCGCTCCTGCGCGACCTCGTCACCGCCCAGGAGGCCGCCGTCGCCGACGGGGACGTCGCCGAGTACGCGACCCTCGACGCGCGGTTCCACCAGGAGATCGTCGCGGCCGGGGGCAACGCGCTGCTCACCACGTTCTTCGTGAGCCTGCGCGAGCGCCAGCAGCGGATGGTCGCGCACAGCGTCCGGTGGGACCCGGGCCGTGCGACGACGTTCGTCGCCGGGCACCGCGCGCTCGTCGACGCGCTCGAGGTGCGCGACACCCGCACCTACAAGCGCCGCGTCCAGCGCCACCTCGAGGACGCGAGGGCCGGCCTGTGAGCGCGGCTGCCTCGGACCCCACGAGCGAGGCCTCCGCGCCGGGGGCGAGCGCCGCCGTCGGACCGCGGGCGTGGCTCGCCGTCGCGGCGGTGATGTTCGCCGTCGCGTGGGGCGGCAACGAGTTCACGCCCCTGCTCGTCATGTACCGCGAGGTCGGGCACTTCTCCGCGGTGACCGTCGACGCGCTGCTCGCCGCGTATGTGCTCGGGATCGTCCCCGCGCTCCTGCTCGGCGGACCGCTCTCCGACCGGTACGGGCGCCGCCCGCTGCTCCTGCCCGCCGCGCCGATCGCGCTGGCGGGGTCGCTCGTGCTCGCGGCGGGGGAGTCGTCCGCCGCGCTGCTCGCGACGGGCCGCGTCCTGTGCGGCGTCGCGCTGGGCCTCGTCATGGCCGTCGGCACCACCTGGGTCAAGGAGCTCAGCGATGCGGCCGCCCGCGCGTCCGGCGTGCCCGACGGCGGCTCCGGCGCCCGCCGCGCGGGCCTCGCCCTCACGCTGGGCTTCCTCGTCGGCGCCGGCGTCGCCGCGGTGCTCGCCCAGTGGGCGCCCTGGCCCACGCACACCGCCTACCTGCTGCACGCGGCGCTCGCCGTCGCGACCGGCGTCTGGCTGCTCGGCGTCCCGGAGACGCGCGTCGTGCCCGACGGCGGGACCCGGGGCCGGCTGCGCGACGACCTGCGCGTGCCGGCGGTCGCGCACCGGCGGTTCCTGCGCGTCGTCGTGCCCGTGGCGCCCTGGGTGTTCGGGTGCGCCGGCAGCGCCTACGCCGTGCTGCCCGGCCTCGTGTCCGCCAGCGCGGGCAGCGCGCCCATCGCGTTCTCCGGGCTCATGACCGTGCTCGGCCTCGGCTGCGGGGTCGGCATCCAGGTGCTCGGCCGCCTCATCGACACCCGGCACAGCGCGCGGGCGTCCGTCGTGGCGATGTCCATCGTCGTCGTCGGCATGGGCTTCGGCGCCTACGCCTCGGCGCGGCTCGACCTCCCGACGGCGCTCGTCGCCGCCATGGTCCTCGGGGCCGGCTACGGGCTCGCGCTCGTCGCCGGGCTCAGCGAGGTCCAGCGCATCGCGACGCCCGACGACCTCGCCGGCCTGACGGCCGTCTACTACTCGCTCACCTACATCGGGTTCTGCGTGCCCGTGGCGCTCGCGGCGCTGTCCGTGCGGTGGACGTACGCGCAGATGTTCCTCGGCGGCCTGGTCATCGCCGCGGTCTGCCTGGTGATCGTCGCGACCGCGTGGCGCGCGCACCTGCCGACGGGGGAGCAGGACGCCGCGGCGACCTCCGGCGAGACCGACCGCACAGCCCCGACCGGGGCAAACGGTGCGCTGGAGGCGTCACGGATGGGGTAGAGTATCCGAGGCTTCACGGGGTCCGATCCGGTCGGATCTGGCTCGGTGATCCAGCCACGGGCTGTGGCGCAGCTTGGTAGCGCACTTGACTGGGGGTCAAGGGGTCGCAGGTTCAAATCCTGTCAGCCCGACACACGAAGAGGGACCGGCACCTGCCGGTCCCTCTTCTCGTCGTGCCGTGACCGGACCCGATGGCCGCTTGCTAGGGTGGCCGCGACATGCACCTCATGGCCGCACTCCGTTCGCTGCTCGCCGGGCGCCGGCGAGGGCTTTCGGGTGCCCTGCTGATCGCTGCGCTGCTTCTCGGCATCGTGACGATGCACGCGATGAGCGGGTCGTCGACGGCTCACGTCGGGCCTGCGGCGGTCATCGCCGAGACGATCCATCCTGCGGCCGCTCCGGCGGCCGACGACGGCCCCGGGCACCACGAGCAGGGTGGCTGCCTCGACTGCGGCGGGCACGAGATGGCGTCGGCCATGTGCCTCATGGTGCTGGTCGTGCTGCTCGCCCTCGTGCGCCCCGGGCGCGGCCTCCTCGCACGCCTCACCCCCGTCTGGTCCCGCCTCGTCGAACCGGGGCGCGCTCAGCCCTTCGTCGGCCTCGCGCCGTCGCTGCACCTTCTCGGCATCTCTCGGACGTAGGAGCCGCACGCCGTCGACGCGCCCTGCGTCGACCGATACGCCCCGCACCGGGGCGCGTGTGGTTCCTGAGTACCGAGACGAGAGGTCTTTCCCATGAAGTTCAAGAGTGTGCTGGTGCCGGCGATCGCGCTGGTGACCGTCGCGAGCCTGGCGGCGTGCTCGACCGACGACGAGCCCGGGAGCGGGGCGGCGCCGTCGTCCGCCACGACCGGGGCCGAGGAGCAGGACGGCACGGCGGAGGGCGGCACGTTCAACGACCAGGACGTGATGTTCGCCCAGATGATGATCCCGCACCACGAGCAGGCGATCGAGATGTCCGACGTCATCCTGGCCAAGGAGGGCGTCGACCCTGAGGTCACGGACCTGGCGAACCAGATCAAGGACGCCCAGGGTCCGGAGATCGAGCAGCTGACCACGTGGCTCGAGGAGTGGGGCTCCCCGATGGAGGAGTCCGGCGCCATGGACCACGAGGCGATGGGCCACGGGTCCATGGACGGGATGATGAGCGAGGAGGACATGCAGGCCCTGGACGCCGCACAGGGCGCGGAGGCGGGGCAGCTGTTCCTCGAGCAGATGATCGTCCACCACGAGGGTGCCGTCGAGATGGCGCAGACCCAGGTCGACGAGGGCGAGAACGCGGACGCGGTCGCGATGGCGCAGGAGATCGTCGAGACCCAGCAGGCCGAGATCTCCACCATGGAAGACCTGCTCGCCTCGAGCTGATCCCGCCCCGCGGGGCGTGCGCGCTGTCGCACGCGTCTGACGTGCGCGCGCCCCGCGGGCCCAGGCCGAAGGACCCCACACCGTGCTCAACCCTGCCCTCACGAGGCGGGTGACCGGGTGGGCCGCAGCGGGATCCGTGCTGCTGCTGGCCGCCTGCACCCCGACTCCACCACCGACACCCGACGCGACGACGCTCGCGTCCCAGGACCTGCCCGACTTCGGGCACGTGCACGACGTCCAGGTCGTGCGCGACGACCACTCCCTCCTCATCGCCACCCACACCGGGGTCTGGACCCTAGGCGACCCGTTCCAGGACGACCCCGGGCCGGTCGAGCGGGTCGGCACGGGCCGCCAGGACACGATGGGCATGACCCTCGCCGTCGACGGCACCGTGTACGCCTCGGGCCACCCTGCGCCCGGGGAGCAGCCGGAGCTCGAGAAGCCCAACCTCGGGCTGATCCGCAGCACCGACGGCGCCGCGACGTGGGATCCCGTCTCCCTCACCGGGGAGGTCGACTTCCACGCCCTGAGCACCGCGAGCACCGGCGACGGCACCGTCCGCGTCGTCGGGCTGGACTCGGGGACCTCCACCGTGCTCGTCAGCGACGACTCGGGCGAGACGTGGTCGCGGGGCGCGACCGTGGAGGCCCGGGACCTGCACCTCCTGGATGCGGACCCGGACACGGTCGTCGCGACCACGCCCACCGGCCTGCAGCTCAGCCGCGACGCCGGCCGGAGCTTCGCCCCCGACCGGGCGGCGCCCGCCCTCGTGCTCGTCGACGACGAGCGGGGCGGAGCGCTGATCGGGATCGACGCCCGGGGCGTCGTCTGGACCGGCACGCCCGGCACCGAGAGCTGGGACAGCCACGGCACCGCGCCCGAGGGCGTGCAGGCCATGACCTACGTGCCCGACGACAGCCCCGGCAACCAGCCGTGGATCCTCGTCGCCACGGAGACCGGCCTGTTCACCAGCCGCGACCTCGGTGCGAGCTGGGACGCGGCGCTCGGCGCCGACCGCGGGTGAGACGTCGCCCGCAGCCTCATGCTCCTCGCGGAACGGTCCGCGAGGGATCCCGGAGGGTGCCGAGCCCCGTCAGCTCCGGGAGCACACCATCGACCACCACGACAGGGGCGGGGGAACCACTCAGGCGAGCACCGCGGTGCTCTCGGGGTGAAGCCGGGCCGCAACCACCGGTCCGGCCGGGTCACTCTCCGACCCGAACCCGACAGCTCACCCCGTAGGCACGAAGGAGACCACCATGAACGCAAGAAACGCGGGACGCCACCGTGCGTCCCACCGACCGATCACGCCGCTGACCTCGATAGCCCGCACGGCGCAGGAGGGGACGGCGAACGCCGCCCGCAAGGGCGTCCTCCTGGCCGCCGGGTCGGGGCTGCTGGTCTCGGGGTTCGCGGCGCCTGCCAGCGCCGCGCCGAGCACGGAGCCGCAGGCCGTGTCCGGGGTCGACCTCAGCGCGCTGACCGAGCAGGCCCGCCAGGCGCTCAGCGCCGCACCGGCGGTGACCGTCTCCGCCGACGCGTCGTTCGCGATCGAGCAGGCACCGGTGACCGTCACTCCCGCCCCGGAACCGGAGCCGGAACCCGAGCCGGAGCCGGAGCGTCAGGAGCGTCCGTCCCGGAGCGAGGAACGGACGAGCACCTCGGCGGAGCAAGGTGCCACGGAGGAGGCCTCGGCTCCCGTCGCGGTGCCGTCGTCGGCGGCGGGCTCGGCCGTGGTCAGCATCGCGGCGCGCTACCTCGGCGTGCCGTACCTGTGGGGCGGGACGACCCCGGACGGGTTCGACTGCTCCGGCTTCACGTCCTACGTCTACGCCCAGGTCGGCATCGACCTGCCCCGGACTTCGTCCCAGCAGCGGTACGCGGGGACGGTGATCTCCCGAGACCAGGCGCAACCCGGTGACCTGATCTGGAGCCCGGGGCACATCGGCATCTACGTCGGGGACAACCAGCAGATCGAGGCTCCGTCGCCGGGCAAGACCGTCCGGTACGGGGAGATCTGGCAGTCCAACCCCACCTTCATCCGGGTGGGCTGACCGCAGGAGGGCCCCACCCGGAGGGTGGGGCCCTCCCTCGACCGATATACCCTTGCGGGGTATCGCTTGCGGGCGCCGGTCCCGTCGGCACGACAGGAAGAAGGACAGGCATGGCGTCCCGGGGACATCGCGGCGAGCACGGGCCGACGGCGGTCCGCCACCAGGCCCGCCGCCAGGTGCGGCACCAGGGCATCGACGCGTGACGGCGACCACCTCGACCGACGAGACGACCCCCACTGACGAGCGGGGACGTCGTCCCCGCCCAGGGCGCACGGTGCCCGGCATCACGGCGTGCGGGCTGTGCGCGGGGGAGACGCTGGCCGCGACCGACACCCGTCCGGGCGGGCAGCTCGAGCGTCTGCGCCGGATCGCCGAGAGCGGGGACGCGCGCCTGACGGTCGTGGACTGCCTCGACGCGTGCGAGCGCGGGGACGTCGTCGTGGTGCGGCCGGTGCCCGCCGCGCGCGCCGCCGGCCCCGCCTGGTTCGAGCAGCTGGCGGGCGACGAGCTCACCGCCGCCCTGCACTCCTGGATCCGCGCGGGCGGGCCGGGCCTCGCGCCCCTGCCCGACCAGCTGGCGCCGCGAGTGATCTCGACCCAGGCCGAGGTACCACCGCCCCCGGACGTCGCTGCCGCGGGGTGAGGGCCCCGTCACCTACGCTCGGGGCATGCCGACCGTCCTGCTCGTCCGTCATGGCCGCACCACCGCGAACGCGAGCGGCATCCTCGCCGGGCGGGCCGACGGCGTCGCGCTGGACGCCGTCGGGCGCGACCAGGCGGCCCGAGCGGCCGAGCGTGTCGCGGGCGTGCCGCTCGCGCGGGTCGTCACCAGCCCGCTGGAGCGGTGCCGGCAGACCGCGAAAGCCGTGCTCGACCACCAGGCGGACGACCTGGAGACGGTCACCGAGCACGGGATCACCGAGTGCGACTACGGGCAGTGGCAGGGTCGTGCGCTGAAGGACCTCGCCCAGGAGCCGCTGTGGTCGGTCGTGCAGGCGCAGCCGTCGGCGGCCGTCTTCCCGGGCGGCGAGTCGTTGGCCGCGATGCAGGCCCGGGGCGTCGAGGCGGTCCGGCGCCACGACGCGGAGGTCGCCGCCCGTCACGGTGCGGACGCGGTGTGGGCGGCGGTCTCGCACGGCGACGTCATCAAGTCCGTGCTCGCCGACGCGCTGGGGGTGCACCTGGACCTCTTCCAGCGCATCGTCGTCGGCCCGGCGTCGATCTCCGTGGTCCGGTACGGGCCGCACCGCCCGGAGGTCGTGGCGGTGAACACCGACGCGGGCGACCTCTCCTGGCTGCGCAGCGCGGCGCCCGCCGGCGACGCGCCGGTAGGCGGCGGCGCCGGGCCGGGCCAGGCCGACGCCGCGCGGTAGCCGGGCAGGCGTCCGACCCGTGGCCGTCCCGTGCGGACGGGCCGTGCGCTCGTAGAGTGAGGTCATGCCCACTCTCGTCCACGAGTACGACTGGCCGGACCGCGTCGTCGTGGGGACCGTCGGGTCGCCCGGCTCCCGCACGTTCTACCTGCAGGCGCGCGAAGGCACGCGGACGACGAGCGTCGTGCTCGAGAAGGAGCAGTCCGCCGTCCTGGCGGACACGATCCAGCGCCTGCTGGACGAGCTCATGGAGGAGCCCGACAACCGGTACAGCGTCCCCGCCGACGTCCCGGCCGAGCTCGTCGACGACGACCCGCTGGACCTCCCGGTCGAGGAGGAGTTCCGCACGGGCGCGATGCGCCTCACCTGGGACCCGCGCACGGCGCAGGTCATCGTCGAGGCGTTCCCGCTCGTGGACGACGACGACCTCGACCCCGAGGCGGACGAGCCGGAGCCCGCCGAGTCGCTCCTCGTCAAGATGCCCGTGGGGACGGCCCGCGCGTTCGCGCAGCGCACGCGCGCCGTCGTGAGCGCGGGCCGCCCCCCGTGCCCGCTGTGCGGCCGGCCGGTCGACCCCGACGGGCACGAGTGCGCGCTGCCCGGCGAGGCGTGACGACCCCGCGCGACGACGCCGCCGCGCCGTCCGACGTCGACCCCGCCGGCCCGCCGCCCGGCCTCGGCCCTGCGATCCCGCCATCCGGTCTCGACCCCGCCGACACCCCGCTCGACGCCGCCCTGACCGAGGCGCCGCTCGACGTCGTCGGGCGGATCCGCGTTGCGTCGAACGCGACGTTCCTCGCCCGGCTGGGCGACGTCTCGGTCGTGTACAAGCCGGTCGCGGGCGAGAAGCCGCTGTGGGACTTCCCGGACGGCACGCTCGCGGGTCGCGAGGTCGCCGCGTACCTCGTCTCGGAGGTGTTCGGCGGGGGAGTCGTGCCGCGCACGTGGCTGCGCGACGGGCCGCTCGGCCCGGGCATGGTGCAGCTCTGGCAGGACGTCGACGCGGCGCAGTCGCCGGTCGACGTCGTGCCCACCGACGAGGTGCCGCGTGACGGCGTGCGGACGGTGCTGGAGGGCGTCGACGAGGACGACCGCCCGGTGAGCGTCGTGCACGAGGACTCGCCGGCGCTGCGGCGCATGGCGGTGCTCGACGCCGTCGTCAACAACGCCGACCGCAAGGGCGGACACGTGCTGCCGCTGGCGGACGGGCGGCGCCTCGGCGTCGACCACGGCGTCACCTTCCACGTCGAGCCCAAGCTCCGCACCGTGCTCTGGGGCTGGCTCGGCGAGCCCCTCGCCGACGACGAGCTCGCGGGCGTCGAGCGCGTGCGCGCGGGCCTCGACGGCGACCTCGCCCACCGCCTGCGCGGTCTCCTCGCGCCCGACGAGGTGGCCGCCCTCGCGGAGCGCTGCGACCGGCTGCTGCGCACGGCACGGTTCCCCGCACCGGAGGGCGACATGCCCGCCGTCCCGTGGCCGCTGTTCTGACGCGTCGCCGCGGCTGACCCGTCGACGGCGCCGCGCCCGACGTCCGCCGGTCCCGACCCCGTGCGTAGACTCGCGCGATGAGCCTTCTTGCCGCCGAGCACGCTCTCCAGGCAGCCCAGCGCGCGGGCGACGCCGCCGCGCTCGACGCGCTGCTGCACCCGCGGTGCGTCGGCGCCGGTCCGGACGGGTCGGTCTTCTCCAAGGAGGACGACCTCGCGAGCCACCGCTCGGGCGCGCTGCGGATCACGCGGCTCGAGGAGGAGTCGCTCGTCGTCCAGGAGGACGGCCCGAGCGGGACGACCCGGCTCGTCGCCGCCGTGGACGCGGTCCAGGACGGGACCGCGCTGTCCGCGCGGCTGGTCTACACGCGCCTGTGGGTGCGCGCGGACGGCGCGTGGCAGGTCCTGGCCGCGACCCTCGCCCCGGCCCCGGAGCCCGTCTGACCGGGCTCGCCCGGCCGGGCCCGCCTGACCGAGCCGCTCGCGCCGAGCCCGCTCGGACCGCGGCGGCTGCACCGGCCCGGCGGCCCGGCCGGCTCAGCGGCCGTGCGGGTCGGACGCGTTGAGGGTCCGCACGACGTCGTCGTAGTCGCCGCGCGCCTCGCCGAACCGGAGGAACTTCACGCGCTCGACGAGGATCTCGTGCGCCGCGGGCTGCGCGCGCAGCAGGTCGACGACCTCGGCGACGAACTCGTCGAGCGGCATGGCGATCGCGCTCTCGCGCTGACCCGGCATGAGATCCGTCGCCACCGACGGCGGGACGAGCTCGACGACGTCGACGCTCGTGTCGGCGAGCTGGAGCCGCAGCGCCTCGCTGAGCATGTGGATCGCGGCCTTCGACGCGTCGTACGTCGGCGTGGCCGCGAGCGGAGCGAACGCCAGCCCGGACGACACGGTGACGATCGTCGCGCGCGGCCGGGTCTGCAGGTGCTCGACGAACGCGCCGACGAGCCGGATCGGGCCGAGCACGTTGGTCGTGACGATCTGCTCCGCGGTGTCGAGGAAGCCCTCGGGGTGGTGCCAGTCCTCGGTGCGCATGATGCCGGCCATGGTGACGAGCGTGTCGAGGTCGGGGTGGCGGTCGAGGACCTCCTTCGCGGCCGTGGCGATGCTCTCGGGGTCGGTGGTGTCGATGCGCACGGTGTCGAGGCCGGGGTGCTCGACGGCGATCCGCTCCAGGAGCTCGGTGCGGCGCCCGCCGACGACGACGGTGCTGCCCTGCTCGTGCAGCGCGACCGCGAGCGCCAGCCCGATGCCGCTCGTCGCGCCGGGGATGAAGACGGTGCTGCTCGTGATGTCCATGCCTCGATCCTGGGCGCCGTGCGCGCGGCGCGGCAGAGTTCGGTGGACGGGGGACCGGCGATCCCTGGCACGGGCGCCGCGCACCCCGGACGATGGGCGCATGGACCGCGCCGCGCTCGCCGACTTCCTCCGCCGTCGCCGGGAGGCGCTGCAGCCGGGCGACGTGGGGCTCCCGCCCGGGCTGCGCCGTCGGGCACCGGGCCTGCGCCGCGAGGAGGTGGCGCAGCTCGCGCTCATGTCGACGGACTACTACACGCGTCTCGAGCAGCAGCGCGGGCCGCAGCCGAGCACGCAGATGCTCGCGTCGATCGCGCGGGCCCTGCGCCTGTCCGACGACGAGCGCGACTATCTCTACCGGGTCGCCGGCCACGGGGTGCCCGACCGGGCGACCGATCCCGGGCACGTGGCTCCCGCGCTGCAACGCGTGCTCGACCGCCTGGACGACACCCCGGCGCTGATCCTCGACCCGCTCGCGCAGACGCTGGCGCAGAACGACCTGGCGCGCGCGCTCTACGGCGACGCGTCGGCGTACTCGGGGTGGGACCGCAGCGAGATCTACCGGTGGTTCGCCCACCCGGCGACGGCGCGGGCGATCTACCCGGCGGACGACCGGGACCGGCAGGGCCGCGCGCTCGTCGCGAGCCTGCGCTCGGCCGTGGCGGTGCTGGGCGCGTCGTCGCGCGCGGGCGAGCTGGTGCGGGTGCTGTCGCGCACGAGCCCGGAGTTCGTCGCGCTGTGGGACCGGCAGGAGGTGGCGCGCCGGTTCGTGGACCACAAGACGCTCGTGCACCCGGTGGTCGGGGAGATCGAGGTGGACTGCCAGGCGCTCACCACGGAGGACCAGCTCCAGGTGCTCCTCGTGCTCACGGCGGCGCCGGGCACGGAGGCGGCGGACAGGATCCGCCTGCTCGGGGTCGTGGGCACGCAGGACCTCGCGGTGCCGTCGTCCGGCCCGCAGCCCTCCTGACGCCTCAGGGGTCGAGGCGCCGGCGCAGCAGGCAGAACACGTTCCCCTCGGGGTCGGCGAGGACGTGCCACGGCTCGTCGCCCGTCTGGCCGACGTCGGCGGGCCGCGCGCCGAGGGCGAGGAGCCGCTCGAGCTCGGCGTCCTGGTCGCGGTCGGTGGGGTTGACGTCGAGGTGCAGCGGGAGCTTGCCGGAGCGCGGGTCGGTGCTCGGGCTGAGGATGAGGGTCGGCTGCGGGCCGCCGAACCCGACGTCGGGCGGGCCGATCTCGATCGACCCGTCCTCCTCGCGGTCGAGCTCGACGTAGCCGAGGACGTCGCACCAGAACCGGGCGAGCAGCTCGGGGTCGGTGCAGTCGAGGACCAGCTCGCTGATGCGGGACGCCATGCCTCGCAGCCTACGGGGCGCCCGGTCCCGGCACCCGGCGGGTGACGCCCGGTCGTGGCACCCTGGCCGTCACACGTGCGGCGAGAGAGGGAGCGGGATGGGTCTGGGCAGACGGCGGTCGGGCAAGCGGGCGGACGAGCGCACCGAGGAGGCTCCCGCCGCGGAGCGCGTCGCCGTCGCGGAGCGTGCCCCTGCCGGGGAGACCGACACCGCTGCGGACCGGGCCGACGCCGTCGAGCCCGCGCGCCCGGCGGGAGCGTCCGCGCTCTGGTCGGACGGCCTCGGTCGCGCGGGCACGCGCTCGGTGCAGGTGCTCGCCCTGGTCGCGCTCGTCGCCGTCGCGGTGTTCGCGGTGACGCGGCTGACGCTCATCGTCATCCCGGTCCTCATCGCGCTCGTGCTCGCCGCGGCGATCTCGCCGCTCGTCGGGCTGCTCCGGCGCAAGGGCGTGCCGTCGTTCCTCGCGACGGTCGTCGCGCTGCTCGCGCTCGTCGTCGTGCTCGGCGTGGTGGTGTGGCTCGTCGCGGCGGCGGTCGTCAAGCAGTGGCCGGAGCTGCGCGACCAGGCCGTCGAGGGCTTCGACGAGCTCCAGACCTACGTGCAGAACCTGCCGTTCGATATCACGGAGGAGCAGATCGCGTCGGTGCGCGACTCGCTCGTCGGTCTGCTCCAGTCCGACGCGGTCGGCGCCGGGGCGCTCGCGGGCGCCTCCCAGACGGTCGACTTCGTCGCCGGGTTCTTCGTGATGATCGTCGTGCTGTTCTTCTTCCTCAAGGACGGCCCGGCGATCTGGGAGTTCCTGCTGCGTCCGTTCGAGGGCGCCCGGTACGCGCGCGGACAGCGCATCGGCGAGACGACGGTCCGCACGCTCGGCGGCTACGTGCGCGGGACGGCGATCGTCGCCGCGGTCGACGCCGTCGCGATCGGCATCGGCCTCGCGATCGTCGGGGTGCCGCTCGTCCTCCCGCTGTCCGTGCTCGTGTTCCTGCTCGCGTTCATCCCGCTCGTGGGGGCCACGCTCGCGGGCGTCCTGTGCGCGCTCGTCGCGCTCGTCGCCGTCGGGCCGGTCGAGGCGCTCATCGTCGTCGCGATCGTCATCGCGGTGAACCAGCTCGAGGGCGACCTGCTCCAGCCCGTCGTCATGGGCCGCACGCTGCGCCTGCACCCGCTCGTGATCCTCGTCGCCCTCACCGCGGGCACCGTGCTCGCGGGCCTCACCGGCGCCGTGCTCGCCGTGCCCATCGCGGCGTCGATCTGGCGCGCGATCCAGGTCTGGGACGGCCCCGACCTCCCCGCGCGGTTCGCGCGCCAGAAGCGGCACGAGACCGTGGACGGCGCGCCGGCGTCGTCGTCCTGACGGCGGGCGCCGGCCGGGCTCACGCCCTGGCGGTCCCCGCGCGCGCCCAGAGGGCGGTGAACTCCGTCGTGTCGATGGGGTGGACGTCGCCGGTCCCGGCGAGGTCGTCGTCGCCGAACGGCTGGTCCGTGAGGAACCCCGCGTCGTCCTCGACGACCTCGTCGTACGCGTACCGGCGCCAGGTCCCGTCCTCCAGCCCCACGACCTGTCGCACGGCGACCACCTCGCCCGCGAGCGGCACGCACGCCCACGCGTAGGCCCGCCCGTCGAGCTCGCGCCCGCTCGCGAGGTACCACCAGCGGTCCGCGTGGTCGGCCGCGCGGCGGAGCGTCGCGACGCTCCGGGCGAGCGCGTGCGCCGCGGCGTCCTGGTCGGTCTCGATGTCGCCGTGCTGCACGGGGACCAGTGTGTCACCGCGGGGGGCGGCACGACGGGCGTCGTCCCGCGCCGCGCGCGAGGATCGGGACGACGGTCCCGCCCGGACGACCGAGGAGCGACGCATGGCCGACCCCGACGCCCCGCAGCAGGAGCGCGCGCCGTCCGGCACGCTCGACGACCTTGCGCGCGGCACGACGACGGCCGGGGCGCTCGCGTTCTTCGACACGCTCGCGCCCGTCGACGGCGAGTCGCTCCCGGGGTTCTGGTGGGGGTCCGGGCTGCCGACGGGGCACGTGCTCGACGGCGCGCTCGAGGCGCTGGGCTGGGCGGGCAAGCGGTTCGAGCGCGGCGGCGACGCGCACCCCCTCCTGTTCGACGGCGCGGGCGGCGGCCTGGTGGACGTCAACCCCGCGTTCGTGCCGCTATCGCTCGTGCTGCGGGCGGCCCCGGCGCTGCGCCGACCGCCGGTCGCCCGGGTCGTGCGGGCGTTGCTGCCGCTTACCCGGACGCGGTCGCCCCGGGCGCGGGTGCGCGCCGTCGTGCACCGGGGCGTGGTGACCGCGGCGATGACCTACGACGCGCTCCCGGTCGAGGACGCGCTGCGCACCGTCGACGACGACACGCTCGTCGGGTGCATGGAGGCGCGCGGCATGGGCCGCCCGTTCTTCTTCGTGCTGCGGCGTGCCGCAGGTCAGGACACCTTGCCCTGGAGCAGCCGCCGCCAGTAGATCGTGGGCTGCAGGTAGCGGTCGAACAGCAGCAGGCTGCGGCGCGGGCGCGCGAGGTCGACGACGCCGAACCCCGGGTCGGGCCGCCGGTCCCGGTCGAACTCGGCGAGGAGCAGGCGGTCGCGCGACGTCGTGACGGGCGCGACCGAGTAGCCGTCGTAGCGCTGCATCGGGGTGCCGCGCCGTCGGGCCTGGATGTTGCGCGCCACGACGGGCACCTGCCGGCGCAGGGCGCCGCCCGACGGCATCGCGTCGACCGCCGCGGCGTCGCCGAGCCCCCAGACGCGCGGGTGCGCGACGTGCTGGAGGGTCCCGGGGTCGACCGCGACGAAGCCGTCGCTCTCCGAGGACGCGAGCCCGCTCGCGGCGACCCACGCCGGAGCGCGGTGCGGCGGTGCGACGTAGAGCGCGTCGTAGGAGATCTCGTCGGTCCCGTGCGGCCCGCGGAGCCGGGCCGTGCGGTGGGTCGCGTCGACGGACACGAGCGACGTCGCGGTACGCACCCGCACGCCGTAGCGCCGGGCGGCGGCGCGCAGCGCGGGCTCCGCGCGCGGGTCGTCGACGAGGCGCGGCGACTCGACCGCGAGCTCGACCTGGATCGCGTCGAGCACGCCGGTGCGGCGCCAGTGGTCGGCGGCGACGAACAGCGGCTTGAGGCCGACGGGGAAGCACGGCACGTGCCGTGCCGAGATCGCGAACACCACCGTGCCGGAGGTGAGGGACGACAGCAGCTCCCACGTCTTCGGCGCGAGGTCGGGCAGGTAGCTCGTCGCGGCGAACGGCGTGCCCATCGCCTGCTCGGCGCCGGGCACCGCGTCCCAGTCGACCTCCGACCCGGGGCACACCGCGAGGTCCCCGTAGCCGAGGGCGCGCCCGCCCGCGAGGTGCACGAGCGAGCGCTCGGGGTCGACGCCGACGACGCGGTCGGGGTAGAGGCGCACGCCGTCGGGCACCACGTCCTCCTGCGGCCGGGTGAGGTCGTCGAGGGTCGCCATGCCCGACGCGACGTAGGAGAGCAGCGGCCGGTACTGGTGCGTGGTCCGCGGGTCGACGACGGCGACGTCGGGGCAGCCGTCGCGGCGCAGGCGCCCGGCGAGCGAGAGCCCGGCGTTGCCGCCGCCGAGGACGAGCACGTCGTGGCGTGCCGGTGCGTTCATGGCGGGTCCGATCTGCCGGGGGCGGGTCGCTCCACGCTACGGCGGGGGCCGCCCGCACGCCCTGCCAACCGGATGCAACCGGGGGGTTGCACTGGCCTGGATAGCGTGCAACTCTGAGGTTGCATCACGAGCGCCGGCCGCGGGAAGCGCCGGCGGGACCGAGACCCGTTCGACGGGACGCACCGGGAGGGCGACATGACCGGACTGCTGCAGGACAGGGTCGCCGTGGTCTACGGCGGCGGAGGCGCGATCGGCGGGGCCGTGGCCCGGACCTTCGCGCGGGAGGGGGCTCGGGTCTTCCTCGCGGGCCGCACGCACGACCGTCTCGACGCGGTCGCGCGCGACATCGCCGCGGCGCGCGGCCGCGCCGAGACGGCTCGACTGGACGTGCTCGACGAGCGCGCGGTCGAGGCCCACGCCGCGGCCGTCGCCGCGGCCGCGGGCGGGATCGACGTCGTGCTCGACGCGGTGAGCGTCCCCCACGACCAGGGCACCCTGCTCGGGGACCTCTCGTTCGAGGAGTTCTGGCGCCCGGTCGAGGGGTTCCTGCGCGGCCTGTTCCTCACGAGCCGGGCGGTGGCGCCCTACCTCGCGCGCGACCGGCCCGGAGTGCTCCTCACGCTGTCCGAGCCGGGCGCGCGGCTCGTCGTGCCAGGCATCCTCGGGCACGGCGTGAGCGCCGCGGGCAAGGAGACGCTGACCCGGCTCCTCGCGGCGGAGCTCGCCCCGGCCGGGGTGCGGGTCGTCGGGCTGCGGCCCCACGCCGTCCTCGACGGGCCGGCCCACGGCTCGTACACGCGCGAGCTGTTCGTGCCCGCCGCGGCCGCGGCCGGGCGGACCGTCCAGGAGCTGCTCGACGACGGCCCCCTCGCCGCGGGGACGCTGCGGGGGCGGCTCCCGACGGTCCAGGAGGTGGCCGAGGCCGCCGCCTTCCTCGCGTCCGACCGCGCCGCAGCGATGACGGGGACGATCGTCAACCTCACCGGTGGCGCGGTGCCCGACTGACCGTCACGACGCGGCGACCGCGCCGAGGCGCCGGGCGATGGCGTCGCACGCGGCGACGAGCTCGGCCGGGCCCGCGGCGAGCAGGTCGGCGTCGAAGGCCGCGACACGCGCAGCGAGCGCCACCCACGACCACGACCCGAGCCGGACCCGGCAGCGCTCCGGGCCCGCGGCCTCGACCGCGCCGTCCTCGACGAACGGTGCGACCACGCGCGCCGGGGCGGCGAGCTCGACCCAGCCCTCGCACGGCCACCGCGTGGCCGGTGCCTCCCAGGCCCCCGGGCTGCTGGACGTCGCCGCCGTGCCCGAGGCCCGGTGCGCTGTGCTTCCCGTCGCCGTGCTGCCTGCCGTCGTGCTGCCGGCGGGCGGCACGGGGCCCGCGACGGCGCCCGTGAAGCGCGCCGCGACGAACGCGCCGACGTCGCCGCCGGGCACCTCGCGCGCAGCGAACCGTGGTCCTGTCGGAGTGCGCGGCGTCATCCGGTCGAGCCGAAAGGTGCGCCAGTCGTCGCGGTCGAGGTCCCACGCCACGGCGTACCAGCGCCCGTCGTGCGCGACGACGTGGTGCACCTCGGCACGGCGCGGCGGCCGGACGCCGGTGCGCGGGTCGTCGGGCCGCGCCGTCCTGGATGCCGCGTCGGGGCTCGCGTCCGGGTTCGCGTCGAGCGCCACGGTCGCGTAGTCGAAGCGCAGCACCTCCCGGCGACGGGCCGCCGCGCTCACGGCGAGCAGGACGTCGAGGTCGACCCGGACGGCCGGGCGCCCAGGTGTCGGAGCGACGGTCGTGACGTCGACCGCGTCGACGCGGTGCCGCAGCCGGGCGGGCAGCACCTGCCGCACGGTCGTGAGCGCGCGGACGGCGGCCTCTGCGAGGTCGTCGCCGACGCCGCTCGCGGTGATCGTGCGCAGCGCGACCGTGAGGGCGACGACCTGCTCGTCGTCGAACAGGAGCGGCGGGAGCTCGGCGCCCGCGTCGAGGCGGTAGCCGCCCACGCGTCCCCGCGTCGCGACGACGTGGTAGCCGAGCTCGCGCAGCCGGTCGACGTCGCGCCGCACCGTGCGGGCGTCGACGCCGAGGCGCGCGGCGAGCTCGGGGCCTGTGCGCTCCGGGCGTGCCTGGAGCAGCGCGAGCAGCAGGAGGGTGCGGCGCGAGGTCTCGGTCATGGCTCCATGCTCCCGCAGAATGCGGACATGATCCGTCCTGATGGAGCGCGAGAGTCGTGGGGTGCGCACGGGCCGACGGCCCGGCGCACGGCCCCCGGCGACCGTCGCGGGTCACGAGCCTCCCGAGGAGAGCCCATGTCCGTCCAGACCACCCCGCACCTCAACTTCCGCGGCGACGCCCGTGCCGCGCTCGTGCTCTACCGGTCCGTGTTCGGTGGCGAGCTCGTCGTCACGACGTACGGCGACCTCGCCCAGACGGCCGACCCGGCGACCGCCGACCTCGTCGTCTGGGGCCAGGTCAGCGCGCCGAGCGGGTTCCGCGTCATGGCCTACGACGTCCCTGCCGACCGGCCGTGGAGCCCGGGCGAGGCGCCGTTCTTCGTGTCCGTGCGCGGCGAGGACGTCGAGGAGGTCCGCGGCTACTGGGACGCGCTCGTCGACGGCTCGACCGTCGTCGCGCCGCTGGCGTCGTCCGACTGGGCGCCCGCGTACGGCATGCTCACCGACCGCTTCGGCGTGACCTGGGTGCTGGACGTCGCAGCGCCCCGCTGACCGGGACGTCGACCGGCGAGCACGGGATCGGCGACCGGATCCCTCCCGATCCGGTCGCCGGTCCCGTGCTCGCGCACCGGGAGGTGTCAGGCTCAGGCGCGACGGCGCACCAGTGCGACCGTCGCGAGCCCACCGAGCACGAGCAGGAGCGCGAGCACCAGGGCCGTCGCCGCGTCAGCACCGGTCGAGGCGAGCCCTGCGGAACCGGGCGCGGGCGTCGGGCCGGCGGTCGGTCCGGGCGTCGGGGTCGGCGTCGGGGTGGGGACCGGGTCGTAGGTGTTCGTCACGACGAGCTCCGCTGTCCCGTCCTCCGCGACCGTCACGCTCTCGGGCGTCACGACGGTCTGGGTGAGGAGCGTGGTCGCGGTGCTGCCGTCGACGGTCTCGGTGACCGTGCAGGTCGTGCCTGCGGGGATGCCGTCGAGCTCCAGGGCCACGTTGTCCGTGCCGGTCAGCCCGCCCGGGAGCTCGACCACCTGGTCGAACGCGCCGTCCGGGTCGTCGCACGTCAGGGCGAGCGTGATCGGTCCCTGGGTGCCGGCCGCCGGACCGTCGACGGCCTTGCGCACGAGCAGGCCCCCGGTCGCGATGTCATACGTGTTGGTCACGGTGACACTGACGGTGGTGGCGTCGCCGATCACCACCGACTCCGGCTCTACCACGGTGTCCGTCACGACGACGCTGCCGTTGTCCCCGTCGTCGGACTCCGTGACGATGCACGTCCACCCTGTGGGGAGGCCGGCGAGGGTCTCGGTGCGCTCGCCTGCGGCGGCGCCCGCCGGGATCGTGACGCTGCGCTCGACGGTCCCCTCGCCCTCGGGCTCCGTGCACAGCACGTCGAGGACCACGTCGGACTGGAGCCCTGCGCCGTCGCCCGCGACGATCTTGGTGAGGTCGAGGGACCCGGCGTCGAACGGCTCGAGCAGCGCGCCGGCACGTCGCGTCAGCGTGCTGGGCTGGGCCAGGATGAGTTTCTGGGCGGCCTCCCGCCCCACGTTGGTGCCGTCGTAGAGATAGACCGTGCTCTCGAGCACCGAGACCTGTCTGTCCAGCACGAATGCGTGCGGGCCCGTCGGGGACGTGATGCGGGCCCAGAGGGTCGCGCCCGGCTCGACGGTGGCCCCGTCGGCGAGCGGGGTCGTCCCCTCCGGGTCGCTGAAGACCTCGATGCCGTAGAAGTGAAGGATCGCGGGACCGTCCGACTCGACGGTGAACGGTCCGACGACCTCCCCGGTCGAGGGGGCGTCGAGCGTCTCGGGGGTGACCTCGAGGGTCGGCGGGACGGGCTCCGGCGCCGGGCCGTTCGCGAGGGCATCCGCCACGATCTGTGCGACGAGCGGCCGGACGGCATCCGTCGTCGCGAGGACGTAGGAGTCCGAGAAGAACCAGATGGCGGACTGCACGGCGGCCGCGCGGGCATTCGCGTTCGGTGCGCCGGCGGGCTCACCGGTGATCGGGTAGTAGTTGTCGAGGATGTAGCCGATGTACCCGAGATTTGGCACGTTCGCCTCGTCCCAGGTGCCGAGCTCGTAGTTGACCCCCACCTCGGTGTCGGTGAGCAGGTCGATGCAGTAGGTGGACGCCGTCTGGCCGGAGACCGTGTCGGTGACCTGGATGGTCCCCGCGAAGGATGCGTCGTCCGCCGTGGACCCCGCGGGGACGTCCGCCGGGTATCCGGCGAGCGGGTCGAAGCCGGCGGGCGCGGTGAATCCGGCGACCGCCTGCCCGGCTCCGAGGCTCGTGATCGACAGCTCCGTGAAGATGCCGCGTGGTCCGGAGGTGCCGCCGTCGGGGTTCGGCATGGCTCGGGTCGGGGGTGCACCTGCTACGAGCACGACGAGGACGAGGCACGCGGCCGCGAGCCAGGCAGCCAGTCGTGCTGCGCCGTTCCGGGACGTCGGCGTGGTCGCTGCGTGCACGGTTCCCCCTGAGGTACGTCGAGACGGGCGGTTCTCAGAGTCCCACCAGGACGTGACGAGCGCCACACTTTCCCGCACTCGATCGTTCGGCGTGTCGGCTGTACGCGCCGGGACGCGGGCTCCTCCCTCCAGGTGCAGGGGGACCGAACCGAGGGGGAACCCATGCCCGGAAGCAAGAAGTCGGCACCGCGGAAGCCGAGCCGGCGCGAGGTGCCGCAGACGCCCGACACCGTCGACGCGCTGTACCCGCCGCTGCCCGAACGCATCCCGTTGACGCTCGAGTCCATCGCGGGCGACGAGCCCACGTACGCGGAGATGCTCGAGTCCATCTGCGGCGCGACCGACGACTCCCAGCCCGTCGAGCAGTACGACGGCACGCTCGGCGTCACGCGCGCGTACGTGGACGCCCACCAGAAGCAGGCCGTGCAGGTCCAGTGGAACGCGGGGCTCGGCGGCGTCTTCACCAACCCCGGAAACGTCGACGGCGTGCGCTGGGGGAGCGGCACCCTGATCGCGCCCGACCTCGTCCTCACGTGCGGGCACCTGTTCGACCAGAGCGCCGACGGCTGGGTCCTGCCCCGGCAGAACGGGTCGATGCAGGTCCTCACGCCGCAGCAGATCGCGACGAGCATGCACATCAACGTGCTCTTCCAGGTGGACCCGTCCGGCGTCCTGCGCACCGAGCAGAGCTTCCCGATCGTCGCGCTCGTGGAGTACCGGCTCGGCGGCCTCGACATGGCCGTCGTGCGTGTGGGCGGCACCCCGGGGAACACCTACGGGTTCACGGCCGTGGCCACGGCCAACCCGACGGTGGGCGACATGCTGGCGATCATCGGCCACCCCGCCGGGATGCCCAAGCGCGTCGAAGCGGGCCCGGCGACGGTCGTCACGACGAACCAGATCCGGTACGACGACATCGACACGCTCGGCGGCAACTCCGGGTCCGGGATCCTCGGACCCGCGGGCGAGCTCGTCGGCGTCCACACGAACGGCGGCTGCAACGCGGCCGGGACCGGGTCGAACTTCGGCACGGCGATCGCGGGCATCCGTGCCGTGTCGCCGACGCTCCAGGCCCTGCCCCACGGCGCGCGCACCGCGACCGCCGACGACGGCTTCACCTCCCTCGCGCAGGACGTCATCGCGACCGTCAAGGCCGCCGACCAGGTCGGCACGCTCCTGGGCGCCGACACCGCGCGCGCCGTCGACGTGCTGACGATCCGGCAGGCCGACTCGCACACGGTCGCCGACCAGATCGGGACGTCGTTCCTCCGGGACCAGGGCGGCACGCCACGCGCCCTCGACTCCGTCTTCCAGGGCGACACCCGCTTCGCCGCGGACAACCCCGTCGGCACCGGGATCGCGGGCGACGTCGGCTCCGGGCCCGGCGACACGCTCCAGGAGGGGATCGTCGACCCCGGCGACCTCTTCGACCCCGTGGTCAACCCCGTGATCGGGCGGCTCGTGCAGGCGGGCGCGCTCGCCGGGGCGCGGCCGTTCGTCCAGGGCGCGGAGTCGCTCGTGGACGAGGACGGTCCGGGCGAGGCGGTCGACGTCGTCGGCGCCCTCGTCGAGGCCGTCGCCGAGGCGCGCGCGACCCTCGAGGCCGTCGAGGCGACCCTCGCCGCGCTCCAGGCCGGGCAGTGACCCGGGCGACCTCGCTCACGGACCGGACCGGGAGACCACGATGATCGGCATCGTGTCGCACGCGGACGACCTCCACACCACGGAGGTCGTCCGCCACCTGAACGCGCTCGGCGCGCCCCACGCGCTCCTCGACACGGGGCACGCGCCCCGCGACGTGGCGCTGACCTCGACCCAGGACGCCGCCGGGTGGCGCGCCGACTGGGTCGACACGAGCGCCGAGGGCGTGAGCGCGGTGGACACCACCACGCTGCGCGCCGTGTGGTGGCGCCGACCGCAGCCGTTCGCGCTGCACGACGACCTGCGCTCCGCCCAGGATCGCGGGTTCGCCCACGGCGAGGTCGCCGCGGCGGTGTCCGGGCTGTGGTCGTGCCTGCCCGCCACCTGGGTCAACGACCCGGACCGCGACGAGGCCGGCTCCCGCAAGATGTGGCAGCTCCAGGTCGCCGCGCGGCTCGGGCTGCGCGTTCCGCGCACGTGCATGACGAACGACCCGGCCCGCGCCCGGGAGTTCCTGCACCGGGAACCGGGACGGGTGATCTTCAAGCCGTTCAGCGGCACGCCCGCGACGTGGCGCGAGACCCGCCCCGTGCGGGACTCGGACCTCGCGCTCATCGAGAGCGTGCGGTACGCGCCGGTCATCTTCCAGGAGGCCGTCGCGGGGTCGGACGTGCGCGTGACGATCGTCGGCACGGAGCTGTTCGCGGCCGAGCTGCGCACCGAGGAGTCGGCGTACGCGTACGACTTCCGCGTCGACACCCACCACTGCCCGACGTCCGTGCACGACCTCCCCGAGCACGTCGCCACCGCTCTCCTGCGGCTCATGGAGGTGCTCGGGCTCTGGTACGGCGCGGTCGACCTGCGCCGCACGCCCGAGGGCGACTACGTGTTCCTCGAGATCAACCCGGCCGGGCAGTGGCTGTTCGTCGAGTACGCGACCGGGCAGCCGATCGCCGCGGCGCTCGCGGCGCTGCTGGCCCGCCTCGACCGCGAGGAGGCCCCGGGCGCGACGCGGCGGCGCACCTGGCGCGGCAGCGCGGACTGAGCGCTGGGCCTGTCGCCGGGCCGTCGCCGGCCGGTCACAGGCGGGGCGGTGTCCGTGCGCGTCAGCGCCAGCGGTCGCGCCACCGCTCCCACGGTGGCGCGACCGTCCAGTTGAGGCGCAGCGTGCGCCACGCGCGGTCCATGCGGCGACGGCGCTGGCGCCGCCCGCGCAGCGAGCGCGCCGACACCCCGACGCGCCACGACCGGTCGAGCACCGTGCGCCGGCCCGGGCCGAGGCGGAACGACAGGTCGAGGTCGTCGTGCACCTCGGGGTCGTCGCGTACGACGGCGTCGCGCACGGCGGTCCACGCCGAGCGGCGCAGGGCCATGCACGAGCCCCAGAGCGCGGTGTGGCCGAGCGCGAGGTGGCACAGCACGTAGTACGCGCCGAGGTAGGCGATCGCGACGGCGGCGCGCGCGCCGCGCGGCAGGTCGTCGAACGTGCCCGTGCCGGTCATCGCGTCGAGCGTCGGGTCGGCGGCCATGCGGTCCGCGACGCGCTGCACCCACCCCGGGTCGGGGAGGGAGTCGGCGTCGAGCCGCGCGATGACGTCGCCGCGCGCGGCGTCGTACCCGGTCGCGGCGGCGGCCGGGATGCCGACGTGGTCCTCGCGCACGACGACGGCGCCCCAGCGGCGCGCGACGAGCGCGGAGTCGTCGCGCGACGCGTTGTCGACGACCACGACCTCGAGCGGCGCGACGGTCTGCCGTGCGATGCGCGCCAGGCAGCGGTCGAGCGCGGCGGCGTCGTCGCGGACCGGGACGACGACCGACACGGTCGGGGCGGTGCGGGGCGTCACGGCCGGTGCTCCCGGACCGCGGTGCCGCGCGCGAGGAGGACCCCGGCGACGACCGAGCCGAGGAGCCCCGTCGCGAGGTCGGTGACGGTGTCGCCGTAGCCGACGCCGATCCGGTCGTCGAGGAACGTGTGCCCGGCCCACTCGCCCAGCTCCCACAGGATCGCGAGGACCGCCCCGAGACCCGTGGTCACCACGACGACGCCCGTGCGCCACGGCCGGTCGTCGGCGTGCGGGGAGGGCAGCGTCCCGACGCGGACGAGCGTCACCGTCGCGAGCGCCGCGATCAGACCGGTGCAGACGGCGTGCACGGGCAGGTCGAGCCACGGCACCGCGCGGTACCACTCGAGCTGGGCGGCCCAGGCGGAGGCGAGCAGCGCGGCCCCGTAGCCGACGTCGAGCACGCCGGTCACCCCGAGGGCGCGCGGCACCATCGTCCCGCCGAGCACGAGCAGGAACAGCGCGACGCCGACGCCGTCGAGCGTCGCGCCGGCCACGACGACGCTGAGCGCGGCACCGGCCCGGACCGCGTCGCCCGCGAGGATCGCGCCGCGTGCCGGGGCGGCGAGGGAGGTGCCCGCCGTGGGGGCGGGGGTGGCGGGCATGCGGTGCTCCTGGGAGGGTGGTGCGGCGGCGGGGATCACAGCCTCACACCCCGGCGTCGCGCTCGCACGCCCGTCCGCCGGGAGCGCTCGTGGTCGCGCCTCCCGCCGCGCTCGTCGTCGCGCCTCCCGACGTGTCCGTCGCGCGCGTCCGTCCGCCGTGCCCCTGCGGCACGGCGCAGGGGGTCAGCCCCAGGTCGCGGTCGCCGGGTCCACGCCGTGGGAGCGCGCGTTCGCCTCGACCGCGGCGCGCAGCCACGCGGCCAGGCCCGGGGCAAGGCCGTCGTAGTGGGCACGGAACCCGGCGTCGTCGACGAACCGCCGTGCCAGGCACACGTGCCGCGCGGGCGGGCAGTCGAAGTGCGCGCCCATCGAGGCGCGGTGCCTCTCGGCGAGGGCGGCCGCCCGCGGCGACGCGGGGTCGACGCCCGCGCGGCACGCCGCCGCGAGGTCGGCCTCCAGGGCCGCGACGTCGTCGGCCAGGCGCTGCCAGTCCTCGGGCGTGCGCTCCGCCGACCGCTCGGCGTACTGCGCCCACTGCGCGGTGTCGCCCCAGAGCTCGCGCGCCTGCCCGGGCCACGCCGGGTCCCAGCCCTCCCCGAACAGCGCGACCTGCTCGGTGGGCGTGAGCAGGAGCCCGCGCTCGCGCGCCGCGACGAGGCGGTCCAGCGCGCGTGCGGTGCGCTCCATCCGGGCGATCCGCTCCCCGAGCAGCGCCCGGTGCCTGCGCAGCGCGTCCAGCGCCTCGGCGCCGGTCGCGTCGAGGAGCGCCGGGACGTCCTCGAGCGCCACGCCCAGCTCCCGGTACGCCACCACCCGCCGCAGCCGTGCGACGTCGGCCGCCGCGTAGAGCCGGTAGCCCGCCGGCGTCCGTGCCGAGGGGCGCACGAGCCCGACCGCGTCCCAGTGGTGCAGCGTCCGGACGGTGACGCCCGCCGCCGCGGCTGCGTCGCCGACCGTCAGCGGGTCGGCGCCGCGGCCGGGCATCGGGTCGGTGGTCACGTGACCCAGTGTCCACCGCGGAGCCGCGGTGCTCACGGGGCGGGCGCCTCGATCCCGATGCCCTCCAGGAACCGGGCGGGGTCGCTCCCGGCGACGAACGGGCGCGCCGCCGTCATGACGACGCGCGCGTTCTCCGGCGTGCGCACCTCGACCTCCACCGACCCCCACGGCATCTCGCGCGGGCCCGTCGTGCAGCCGGGCGTCACCGCCTCGCACGCGGCGACGATCGCGTCGACCTGCGACAGCACGCACGAGAAGCTCACCGTCAGGGCCGGCAGGTCAGGCGCGGGGGTGCCCGGGACGAGGAGCACGTCCTGGAACGCCCAACGGCGCAGGTGCACCATGCCGCCCGGCACGGAGAACAGGTCGAAGAACCCGAGCCCGTGCGTCCAGAGCTCGACGGACGCCGCGAGGTCGTCCGTCGGGACGGTCACGAACTGCGGCATCCCGTAGATGCCGCGGAACGGCTCCGGGGCGACGGCGTCGGGCCCCGGGACGGGGACGGGGGAGAGGTCGAAGGCGGGGAACGTGTCGGTCATGCGGGCAGCCTGCGCCCTGACGTCGCGTCAGGGTCAAGCGCCCGCGCGCGTCTCGTCGGCCAGCAGCGCGTACACGACGCCGTCGACCCAGCCCAGGTCCCGGTGCAGGGAGTCGCGCACCCCCACGCCCTCGCGCCGCATCCCCACGCGCTCCATGAGCCGCCACGACGGCTCGTTCGCGAGGAACGCGCTCGCCACGACGCGCCGCAGGCCGAGGTCCTCGAAGCAGACCCGCAGCAGCGCCCGCACGGCCTCGGTCGCGTAGCCCTGCCCCTGGTGCGCCGGGTCGAGCACCCAGCCGATCTCGGCCTCGTCGTCGTGCGGACGGTCGACGACGTCGCGCTGCGCCCAGCCGTCGCGGACCGCGAGGTAGAGGTCCCCGACCACGGCACCTTCGCGCTCCACGACGAGCGTCGTCGCGAGCCGGCCCGGCTCGACGTGGTGCTCGCGCCACTCCTCGACCGCCGTGAACCGCTGCGTGAGCCACCGGTCCACCTCGGGCAGGCCGCGGTAGGCGAACAGCGCGTCCGCGTCGTCCGGCCGGGCGCGCCGCAGCGTCAGGCGAGCGGTCCGCACGGGCCACGCGACCCGCTCCAGGGTGTCGGGGCGCTCGTCGGTGGCGTCGGTCATGCGCCCACCCTGGCACGTCCGGGGCCTGCGCATCGAGGGGATTCCCGCGGCGCGGCACCGCCGTCGCGCGCCTCCGCCCCGACGACGGGCGCGTGCGACGGCACGCCCCGCGCCGGTCTAGGGTCGCCCCCATGACGCTGTTCCTCGACGACCCCGACGAGGGTCTGTCGCCCGCGACGAGCCACCCCGCCTTCGTGTCCCTCGCGCCGGAGCCGTTCTACGACGAGGGCGCGGACTTCGCCCCGTTCGGCAACGACGCCGGGCACGACGCGCTGCGCGACCTCGAGGAGTGGTACGCCGCCGACGGGCGCGACGACGCGCTGCCCGCCTTCGTCGACGGCCTCCTGGCGGCGTGGGACCTCGGCGTCCCCGAGGACGTCTGGGCGTCCGGGCGGCAGGGCGCCGCGGACCGGCTCCGGGGCGGCGACGTCGACGAGGCGGCGCTCGCGGCGGAAGCCCGCGCGCAGATCGCGATCGTGCTCGGCCAGCTGAAGATCCGCGGCGGGCTCACGCCTCACGCGCGGGCCCTGGGCGTCGCGGTGCTCGACGTGCTCGCCGCCCTCAACGACCACGCGCGGGCCGTGAGCCCGGGCTGGCGGCACGCCGACGCCGACGCCGCGGCGACCGCCGCGATGGTCGCCGTCGTGCGGGCCGCGCCGGACCTGCCCTGACGACCCCGGCCTACGCCGACGGCGGGTCGTCGTCGGCGCGGCCGCCGACGAGGTTCCGCACGCGCTCCCTGCGCGCCCGGTAGCGCGCCCCGAAGCGCTCCTGCGCGCGGGCGAGCCGGCGCGGCCGGCGCCCGTACCGACGTCGGGCCCAGAACGACGACGGCTTTGCCAGCCGCACCGCGCCCACGAGCGCGACGACCGGGACCACCACGCCGACCAGGCCCGTCGCGAGCTTGCCCTTGAGGACGCACACGAACGCGAGCGCGAGGTGCACGACGACCGTCACGGTGTAGGCGAGCCAGCCGCCGGAGGCGTCGTCCGACGTGACACCGATGGGTGACGCGGACAGGAGCAGCGCTCCGCCGAGGGCCCCGCCGACGAGGATCGCGTCGATCGAGCGCTGGCCCTCCTCGGACCAGTAGACGTCGTCGACGTAGAGCCACAGCGCGAACTCGTCGAGCGCGAGCGCGGCGCCCGCGCCGAACAGCAGCGCGAGCACCTCCGACCACGGGTGCCCGGGGGAGTAGCGGAGCTCGAGCATGCCGGTCAGCAGCACGAGCAGGATGCCCCACACCTGGTGGTGCACGTGGACGCCCCCGATCGACACGTCCCCGAGGAGGGACCGCCGCGACGGCGGCGGGGCGTCGTCCGCGGGCTCGTGCCCGGGCGCCCCCGTGGTCGTCGCCGCGGCGGCCTCGGCGCGGGCACGGATGCGGCGCGTGATCGACCGCACGACGACGAACGTCACGACGAACCCGACGAGCGCGAACAGCGCCGGGGCGCGGCCCGTGTCGACGACGTGCTCGGTGTACCAGCCCACGGTCCCCTCCCGGCCGGTGGTCCTGGGTCCATCGTCCGAGGTCCGGGGCGACCCGTCGAGCGGGCCGCCCCGGACCGGCGCTCAGCGGGCGGGTTGCTCCGCGCCCGGCGCCACCTCGTGGAGCCCGCCGTCCCGGTCGAGCTCGAGCCGCACGTCGACCCCGAGGCGGGCGAGGAACCCGTCGTCGTGGCTCACCACGAGCAGCGCGCCCGCGTAGCCCGACAGCGCCTCGACGAGCCGCTCGACGCTGCGCACGTCGAGGTCGTTCGTCGGCTCGTCGAGCACGAGGAGCTGGGCGGGCGGGTCGGCGAGCAGGAGCCGTGCGAGCGCGACGCGGAACCGCTCGCCGCCCGACAGCGTGCCCACCGGGCGGTCGACGGCCGACCCGCGCAGGAGCAGGCGCGCGAGGTGGTTGCGGACCGTGCCCGGCGCCACGCCCGGGGCGCCGTCGCGGACGGTGTCGAGCGCGCTGCGCGCGTCGTCGAGGCCGTCGCGCCGCTGCGGGAGGTAACCGACCCGGTCCGTGAGGAGCGTCCCGCCGGCGCGTCCCGGCTCGGGCGCGCGCCCGGCGAGCAGGTTCTCCAGGAGCGTCGTCTTGCCGGTGCCGTTGGCCCCCACGAGCGCGACCCGCTCGGGCCCCTGGACGACGACCGTGCGGTTCGTCCCGTGCAGCTCGGCGAGCCGACGGCCGCGCGGGACGTCCGGGTCCGGCAGCACGAGGTGCACGTGCTCGTCGTCGCGCACCCGGGCCGCCGCCGCGTCGAGCGCCTGCTGCGCGGCCTGGACCTTGGCGTCCAGGCCCTGGCGCATCGAGCCCGCCGAGACCTGGGCCGCGGACGCGCGCAGCCCCATGGAGATGCGTGACCCGGTGCGGTTCGCCTGGGCGGTCCGCGCCGTCCGCTCGCGGCGCGCGAGCTTCGTCTCGGCCTCGACGCGCTGGCGCTTCTCGGCGCGCAGGGCCTGCTCGGCGCTCCGCGCGGCCTGCGCCGCCGCGGCCTGGTCGACCTCCAGCTGCGCGCGCCACGCGCTGTACGGGCCGCCGAACGTGGTCAGCGCGCCCGCGTGCAGCTCGGCGGTCTCGTCGACGTGCTCGAGCAGCTCCAGGTCGTGGCTCACGACGACGAGAGCCCCGGGCCAGTCGTCGACGAGCACGGCGAGCCGGGCCCGGGTGGCACGGTCGAGGTTGTTCGTCGGCTCGTCGAGCAGCGTGATCGCGCTGCGCCGCACGCGCAGGCCGCTGATCGCGACGAGCATCGCCTCGCCGCCGGACAGCTCGCCGACGCGCCGGTCGAGGCCGACGCCGTCGAGCCCGATCTCGGCGAGCGCCTGGGCGGCGCGCGCCTCGACGTCCCAGTCGTCGCCGACGGCGTCGAAGTGCCGCTCGTCGACGTCGCCGGACTCGATCGCGCGCAGGGCGTCGAGCGTCGCGTCGATGCCGAGCAGGCGCGCGACGCTCGCGTCGCGGCTGAGCGTGAGCGTCTGGGGGAGGTAGGCGACGTCGCCGGTGGTCGTCACGCGCCCGGAGGTGGGCGTGAGCAGGCCGGCGACGAGGCGCAGGAGCGTCGACTTGCCGGCGCCGTTGTCGCCGACGAGGCCCGTGCGGCCGGTGCCGAACGTGCCGGAGAGGTGGGAGAGCGCGACGGTGCCGTCGGGCCACTCGAACGTGAGGTCGGTCAGCGTCACCGCGGACCGGTGCAGGGTGGACATGGGTGTGCTCCTCGGCCCGCGGTGCCGCGGGCGTGGTCGTGCCGGGAAGGTCGGGCGGGCCGTCGTCGCGCGGGCGCGCGGGACGGGCCGCCGGTGGCGGGAGCGGTGGGGCGTCGTACCGGCACGCCGAGGCCGCGGCACGAGCCGGGCAGGGGTCGCCGACGAGGGCTCCGACGGGGCGGAGCGGGGCGAGGGGTGCGCTGGGACGGGCCGCCGACGGCTCGGCGGCTAGAGTCTGTCGACCTCGATGAGCACGTGCCGATGCTAGCAGCGCGGCCCGGCGGGGTCTGCGGGCGCGGGGGCCCGTCACCCCGCCGGAGCCTGCTCCCGACCCGTGGCGAGCGAGGCGACGAGCGAGGCGACGAGCGCCGCGGCGGCCGCGCCCGGGTGCGGCCGCGTCACGAGCCCGAGGGACCACGCCTCCGGCGCGTCGAGCGGCACCGCGACCGCGCCCGGCGCGGGCTCGTACATGTCCGCGGGGACCACCGCGACGCCGAACCCGGCGGCGACGAACGCGGGCAGGTCGCCGACGTCGGCCACCTCCGTGTCCGCGCGCGGCGCGACGCCCGCGTGCGCGAACGCGCGCTCGGCGACCACCCGGTTGCCGAACCCGCGCGGCGTCGTCACGACGTGCTCGTCGGCCAGGTCGCCGGGCGCCACCGACCGCGCCCCGGCGAGCGGGTGGCCCGCGGGCAGCACCGCGACGAACGTCGACGACGTGAGGCGCGTGTACCGCAGACCGGGGTGGTCCTCGGGCCCGAGCCCGGTGAACGCGACGTCCACGACACCGCGCCGCACGTCCTCCCCGAGGCCCGTCGACCCGGCGGGCGACGGGGTGAGGCGCAGCACCACGCCGGGGTGGCGGTCCCGGAACGCGGCGAGGGTGCGCGGCAGGCCGAGGTACCCGAGGTTCGTGAACACCCCGAGCCGCACCGTGCCGCGCACGTGGTGCGGCCCGGGCGCGACGGCGGCACGGGCCTGGTCGACGGCGTCGAGCACCGCCCGGGCCCGGGGGAGCAGCGCCTCGCCCTGCGAGGTCAGCGCGACCGAGCGCCGCGTGCGCTCGAACAGGCGGGCGCCGAGCTCGGCCTCCAGGGCGCGCACGCCCGCCGAGACGCTCGACTGCACGGCGAAGACGCGCGCGGCGGCGCGCGTGAAGCTCAGCTCCTCGGCCACCGCGACGAAGTACTCGAGCTGGCGCGTCTCCATGCCGCTCACCCTACGACGTCCTATCGCTGACATCGATCAAGAGGATCGGTACAAGTCGTTGGACACGATCAGGAGCACAGGCGCACGGTGGACGCATGACGACGACCTCGGCACCTCCGACCCGCCCCGCACCCGCGCGACCGGACGACGCGCAGCGGTCCTCCCGGCCGCCGCGTGCGCGGCGCACGCGGCCGCTCGTCTCGCACGGGTCCGGGTTCCTCGTGGTGGCGCTCGCGTTCGCGACGGCCATGGCGTTCTCGACGGTCCCGACGCCGCTCTACCCGCTGTACCAGGCGCGCGACGGCCTGCCGACCGTCGCCGTGACCGTCGTCTTCGCCGCGTACGCCGTCGGGGTCGCCGCGAGCCTCTACCTCGTCGGGCACCTCAGCGACCGGTTCGGGCGCCGCCGCGTCCTGGTCCTCGGCCTCGTGGCCGAGCTCGTCGCGGCCGTGCTGTTCCTGCTGCTGGACGGTCTGGGCGGCCTCGTCGTCGCGCGGCTCGTCTCGGGCGTGGGGATCGGGGCCGTCACCGCGACGGCGACCGCGCACCTCGCCGAGCTCCGCGCGGCAGCCCGGCCCGGCGGCCCGGCGGACACGAGCGCCGTCGCGGGCCTGGCGAACATCGGCGGCCTCGCGCTCGGACCGCTCGTCGGCGGGCTGCTCGCCCAGGCCGCGCCCGCGCCGCTCACGACGCCGTACGTCGCCTTCGCCGTCCTGCTCGCCGCGGCGGTCCTCGCCGCCGCGCTCGTGCCCGAGACCGTGCCGCCCGCCGCCGCCCCGTACCGCTACCGCCCGCAGCGCGTCGCCGTGCCGCGCGGCGGGCGCGGCACCTTCGTCGCCGCGGCGGCCGCCGCGTTCGCGGGCTTCGCCGTCTTCGGCCTCTTCACGTCCCTCACCCCGAGCGTGCTCGCGACCGTGATGCACGAGGAGTCGCGCCTCGTCGCCGGGCTCGTCTCGGCCACGGTCTTCGCCGCGGCCGCCGTCGCGCAGCTCGCCACGGGCCGGCTCGCCCGCCGGCGCCAGGTCGCGCTCGCCGTCACGCTGACGCTCACCGGGCTCGCCGTGCTCGCCGTCTCCGTCGGCACCGCGAGCCTGCCCGGGTTCGTGGCGAGCGCCGTCGTCGCGGGCGCGGGCGTGGGCATCCTCTTCCGGGGCGCGCTCGCGACGGCGGGGGCCCTGGCGGAGCCCGGCCGCCGGGGGGAGGTCCTGGCGGGGGTCTTCCTCGTCGCGTACCTGGGGCTCGCCGTCCCCGTGCTGCTCCTGGGGCTCTCGCTCACGGTCGAGCCGCTGCGCCTCATGGTCGTCGTCTTCGCGGCGGCCACCGCGCTGCTCGTCGCGGCGGCCGCGCCGGGCCTGGCACGCCGGTCCTGAGCGGGCGGGGCGGACCGCGGTCCGCCCCGCCGTGCCGTGGGTCAGCGGGCGAGCTCGACCCGCGCGACGCCCCAGCCGAGGGCGTCGTGCCCGACGACGCGCCACCCGGCGCGCGCGGCGAGCCGGGCCACGTCGTCGGGCGTGCGGGGTCCGGACCCCGTCGTCGCGAGGGACAGCAGCGCGTGCTCGTGCGCGTGCGGGCTCAGGCCGTCGGGCGTGAGGTCCTCGACGAGCACGGCCCGACGCGCGGCCGCCCCCATCGCGGCGAGGAGCGCGACCACCTCGTCGTCGGTGCGGTGCCCGGTCCCGAGCGCGCACACGGCGAGGTCGGCGCCGGGCCAGGAGCCGGACGTGGCGTGGGGCGAGCCCGTGCCGGCCTGCTCCCGCAGGACAGCGAGCGGCACGGGGTCCTCGACGAGCATCGTCGTGCGGTCACCGGGCACGTCCGCGAGCAGGTCAGCCACGACGAGCGCCCCCGGCCCTCCGACGGCCACCGACCGCGCGCCCGACCACACGGGCCACGTCGGGAGGCCGGTGAGCACGTAGGGCAGGACGTCGGCGCCCTCGACGACCTCCGCGGCGAGGTCGGCGTCGGCCTCGACCTCTGCGCGCAGGGTCCGGCCGCGCGAGCGCGCCCACGCCGGGGCGTCCTCGCGCAGCGCCGGGGCGAGCGCGGCGAGCGCGAGGACCGCGTCGGCCTCCAGGCCCTCGTACTCCTCGCGCGCGTGCTCGTCGTCGAGGAGGTCCTCGCCGGCGTCGGCCAGGGCCACCTTGTCACCGTCCGAGGTCACGACCCCCGACGCCGTGAGGACGTCCACGAGGACCCGGACCGCCGCGGGCGCGACGCGGGCCGCCTCGGCGAGCGCCGCGACGTCGCGCGGGCCGTCGCCGAGCGCGTCGAGCAGCCCGAGCTGGAGTGCGGCGCGCGTCGCGAACCACGGCACGGGGGACGGCACGCCCGCGGGCTGCGCCGCGGGGGCGGTGCCGGTCGCGATGCTGCCGGGCGCGTCGCTCGCGGTGCTGCCCGGGACGCCGCCCGAGGTGTCGCCGACGGTGCTCGCGGAGTCGCCCGGCCTCGCGCCCGAGGGCGCCGGCTGCGCGTGCCAGTACCCGGTGACGTCGACGTGCGTGCGGAGCACGCCGCGCTCGCGCGTGAGGTGGCGGCGCACCGGCAGCAGGGCCCGGCTCTCGCTCGCAGCCCACGCGTAGACGCGCCCGGGCCACCACGTGATCGCGCGCACCGCCTCGCCGAGCGCGCCGCGGTCGCCCTCGGGCGCGACGACCCAGCGGACGGTGTCGCCGTCGCGCAGCGCGAGGTCCTGGCGCGCCGACGCGTCGCCGACCGTCACGACGACCTGCACGGGCGCGTCGACAGGACGCTCGTCGAGGAAGCGGCCGATCGCGGGCAGCGCCGTCTCGTCGCCCGCGAGCAGGGCCCAGTCGACGTCGTCGGGCCACACGGTGGAGGCCTTGGGGCCGACGAACCACAGAGCGTCGCCGGGGCGCGCCGCCCCGGCCCACGCGGCGGCGGGCCCGTCGCCGTGCAGCACGAGGTCGAGGTCGAGCTCGCCCGCCACCGGGTCCCAGCGGCGCGGCGTGTAGTCCCGACCCTGCCGGTTCGGCGCGGGCGGCCAGTCGATGCCGTGCGCGCGCTGCACGGGCAGCGCGGACGCGACGTCGCCGTCGGACGCGAGGACGAGCTTCACGTGGTCGTCGAACCCCGGGGCGTCGAACGCCGGCATCGGCAGGCCGTCGCGCTCGAACGCGCCGAGCTCCGGCCCGACGAGCGTCACGCGGCGCATGCGGGGCGTGACGTCGACGACGCGCGCGACCTCGACGCGCCGCAGGACGAGGGGGTGGGTGCGCAGGCGGTGCTGGGCCATCAGGAGAACTGCTCCTCGACGACGTCGAGCAGGGCCATCGCCTCGTGGTAGTCGCTGCGGATCGTCCACGTGGGCAGCTCGTGCGCGGTCCCGGCGGCGAACGACGGCAGCGCGGCGAACACCGGGTCGCCGGCGAGCGCGTCGAGGTCGACCTCCGCGCCGTTGAAGCCGATGACGAACACGTTCGGCGCCGTGACGACCGACGTCACCTGCTCGGCCGACACCTCGAACATGTCACCGCCCGGCGTGTACGGCTCGGCCCCGGTCTGCTCCTGGATCGGCTGGACCGCGAACCCGAGCCGCTCGAAGATCGCGGGCAGCCCCTCGCCCTCCTGGAGGGCGTACGTGGTGCCCTCCGCCGTGCGGGCGAGGAACGCCGTCTCGCCCGTGGGCACGGTGATCGCGTCGCGCACCTCCGTGAGCCGGTCCTCGTACCCGGCGGCGAGCTCCTCGGAGGTCTCCGCGTCGTCGAACACGTCCTCCGCGAGGAACGCGAGCTGCTCCTGCCAGGTCGTGTACGTGCCGCTCACGAGGACGGTCGGGGCGATCTGGCTCAGGCCGTCGTAGACGTCCGTCGCCTGCTTGAGCGGGAAGCCCCACCCGCCACCGACGATGAGGTCGGGCTCGAGCGCGAGGATCGCCTCGAGGTTGAAGCCGTCGGCGCTCCACTCCAGGAGCTCCGTGCCGTCGGCCTCGGCCTCCTGTGCCCAGAGGGGGGAGAAGGCCGGCTCGGGGTCGTCGGTCACCTCAGGCACGGTGGCGAGGACCGGGACGTCGAGCGCGTAGAGGTACCCGGCGAGCGCGTGGTTGAGCACGACGACGCGCTGCGGCTCCGTCGGGACGGTGACGTCGCCCTGGTCCGTGGCGACGACGCGCTCCGCCGCGGACGAGCCGGTGGGCTCTCCGGAGCCCTCGGCCCCGGCGTCGGACGTGGTGGTGCCGCCCGAGCACGCGGAGAGTGCGAGCGTCGCGGCGGCGACGAGCGCGGCCAGCGCGGTGAGGGGGCGGCGGGTGGGACGGCGGGACGGCAGCATGGGACCTCGCACTCGGGAGCAGGGACGCGGGGGCCGCACGGCGTGACCGGGGCGCACCTCGCGAGGTTAGGCTAACCACACCTGCGCGCCGTGCCGTGCCCGGACATGACACGGACGCGCCCGGACGCGACACGACCGGGCACGTCACGTCCCCACGGTGCGCCGCGGGACACGTCCGAGGTCGTCCCGCAGGACGGCCGGACCGGAGGGTCCGGCCGAGGAGAGGAGCGCCGCATGACCCCGACCGCGCTGGGCGCCGTCGTCCCGGAGAACGCCGTCCGCTTCCTCGGCCACGGCACCCACGCGCACGACGAGCCACACCTGGTCCACGTCGTCACGGGCACCGCGGAGCTCGTGGCCGACGGCGCGCCCCTGACCCTGCGCACGCACGAGAGCGTGTGGCTCGCCCCTGGCGTGCCGCACTCCGTGCGCCTGCCGGGCGGGGCGATGGCCCTCGGGCCGGTGCTCTCGCCGGGCGTCGATCCCCCCGTGCGGGTGCACCGGCTCGGCGTCGTGCCGGCCGTCACGGACGTCCTGACCGCCGTGCTCTGCGCGGGCCCGGCGACCCCGGAGCAGGTCGCGCCGTTCCGCGCGGCCCTCGAGGAGGTGCTCCGCGGGGTCACGGGCGACCACTTCGTGCTGACGCTCCCGTCGCACCCGGTCGCGCGCGCCGTGGCCGAGGACGCCCGGCGCGGGGGTGCGACGCTCGACGAGCTCGCCGATCGACGGCACGCGAGCGCGCGCCACGTCCAGCGGCTCTTCGTCGAGGAGACGGGGCTCCCGTTCGGGCGCTGGCGCACGCGCGCCCACCTCAACGTCGCGATCGCGCGGCTGCGCGGCGGCTCGCAGCTCGACGCGGCGGCGCGCGCCGCCGGCTACGCCACGCGGGCCGGCCTGCTGCGCGCCCTCAGCCGGGAGACCGGGCAGCCGGTCGCCGACCTCGCGCGGGACCCCCTGGCGGTCCTCGCCCGCGCGCCGCGGGACACGGGTTCTGGTACCCGGGCGGCTCGCGCCGACGAGCGCCTGAGCGCCTGAGCCGGATCAGCGGTCGCGCACGACCCGGTAGCGCAGCGCGGTGCGCACGCCCACCTCGTCGACGCTCACCTTCTCCAGGGTGGCGGGGACGCCGCCGTCGAACAGCCGGACGCCGCCGCCGAGCAGCACCGGCATGACGTCGACGGCGAGCTCGTCGACGAGGTCCGCCGCCAGGAGCTGGCGGAAGAGGTCCGCGCCGCCCACGAACGTCACGTCGCGGTCGCCGGCGGCCTCGACGGCACGGCGCACCGCCTCCTCGACGCCGTCGGTGACGAACTCGATCCACAGCCGCTCGTTGCGGCGCGGCGCGACGGGCAGCGGGTGGTGCGTCACGACGAAGATCGGTGCCTGGAACTCGTAGTCCTCCGCGTAGCTGTCGGGGTCCTCGGCGCCGTCGAACGTGCGTCGCCCCATGAGCACGGCGCCGGTCTCGTCCTGGAGCCGGCGCATGTAGCCGCTGCCCACGAGCGTGTCGAAGTCCGCGTAGAGCGCGGCGCTGCTCCCGGCGGCGTCCTGCACGAACCCGTCGAGCGACACCGTCGCCCCGGCGATCACCTTGGCCATGGATCCTCCTCGTCCCTGTTGCGCGGTCGAGGGGGAGACCCGGGGCGGCGCGCGGACTCATCGGTCGGCGGGCGGCCTCCGGGTCGGCCCGCTCCCGGTCGGCGCCCGCCGTCGGGCCGTTCGGCAGTTCTCATTATCGTGTTGACCCTGGTCACGGGCCGTCGTGAGAGTGGCTGCCGTCCCACCCGCTCTCTCACCGTGGAGGCAGCATGCCGGACGACCCTCGCCCACCCGTCCCTCGTCCCCTGACCCGTCGCGCGCTCCTGCGCGGTGCCGTCGTGCTCGGCGCGGCGACCGCGACCGGCGCGCTCGCCGGCACCGTGGGCGGCATCGCCGCCCCGGCACCCGCGCACGCGGCGGTGCCCGGTTTCCCGACCTTCCGCTACCTCGGGCAGCCGCTCGACCGGAGCACGTTGCGGTACAACCCGACGAACGAGCTGATCTTCCCCTCGGTCCGGTACGTCGCCGGGCGCGTCGAGAACCCGCTCGGCCGCTGGTACATGTACTACGCCCCGCACGACGCCCCGGGCGGCATCTGCCTGGCCTACGCGGACTCCGTCACCGGCCCGTGGCGCGAGCACCCCGCCAACCCGATCATCCCGCGCACCTGGGCGGGCTTCGACGTGAGCCACGTGTCGAGCCCCGACGCGTTCTGGAACCCGGCGGACCGCCGGATCTACCTGTTCTTCCACGGCGAGAACCACACGACCCGGGTCGCGAGCTCGGCCGACGGCCGCAGCTTCACCTACCACAACCGGGTCGTGGGCACGTACATGCTCCCGGGCGTGAGCGAGACGTCGTACGCGCGCGTCTTCCCGCACCCGACGCAGTCGGGGGTCTACGTCATGCTGCTCATGGGCAACCACGGCGGGACGCGCAAGATCTACGTCGGCTGGTCGCACTCGCTGACGTCCGGCTGGCAGGTCAAGCCGGAGCCGCTCATCACGCCTGCGGCCGGGGAGGGCGGCCAGGTCTCCGGGGCGCACTACTGGTCGCGCAACGGCGGGGGCCACGTCGTCTACCACGCGGGCTCGGGCAACATCCACGTCGCGCGCGTGGGGACGGGCTTCGACCGCGAGGACCACCTCGGGGTCCTGTACGACTCGGGGTCCGCCGCACCGGACCACGGGCGCGCCGCGGCGCCGTCGTTCGTGGAGGTCGACGGCCGCCTGCACATGTTCTACGAGGCCGGCCAGCGCGGCTCCACGACGATCGCCCTCGCCCGCGCGGACTGACGCCCCGGCCGGGCGCCCACCGCCCCGGGCGCCCGGCCGGGCCCGTCACGCGAGGTCGACGTCGGCCCACAGGGCGGCGTGGTCGGACGCCGCGTGCACGGGCGAGGTCATCGTGTCGTAGTGCGGGAACAGGGTCCCGTCCTTCCCGCCCCACACGCCCCGGCGGAAGACCGACCCGCCGACGGTGCGCTCGAACAGCGCGGGGGAGAGCAGGACGTAGTCGATCTTCTGGCTCGCGGTCCCGTTGCCGTACGTCCCGGGACGCCCGTCGCCCCGGAAGTCCGGGTGCACGCTCACGTCGCGCAGGTCGGTCCCCTCGAGGAGCGGGCGCAGCGGCACCGACCCCGGTGTGTCGTTGAGGTCGCCGACGACCACGACGTGCTCCTCGCCGCGGGCGCGCAGACCCGCGTAGATCGCCGCGGTGCGGGTCGCCTGGCGGCGCCGGGTCGCGTCCGACTCGGCCTGCGTCCCGTACCCCTTGGACTTGAAGTGGTTGACGAGCACGGTGAGCGTGCCGCCGCCCGGCAGCACGACGACGTACTCGGGGCAGTCACGACCGAAGACGAGGCGCCCGCGCGAGTCCCGGTCGTCGACGTGGGAGCGCACCGTCCCGATCTCGTAGGGCCGCCGCGTGAGCAGCCCGACGTCGATCCCGCGGTCGTCGTTGCCGTCGATGACCATGACGTGCGGGTAGAGCGCGCGCCCGGAGCGGGTGACGCCCGCGTCGGTGAACCGCTTGAGCGCGACGCGGCTCTCCGCCTCGACGACGGCGAGGACGTCGGCAGCGACGTCGGCCACGACGCGCGCCGTGTGGGCCATCGCGAGCTCGTCGACCCGGTCCTTGACGAGGTCGACCCAGCCGACCCAGTCGCCCCGCCCGGTCGCGACCACCTCGGTGCGGGCCGTCCCGGCGGCCTGCGACCCGGTGCGGCGCACGAGCCGCCCCCGCACCTGGCGCAGCACCGCGAGCGCGGCGGCGTCGGCGCGCAGCAGGCCGAGCGTCTCCAGGTGCTCCAGGATCTCGGCGCGGACGTCGGGGCCGTACCGCTCCTCGGCGATCAGGGCGTTGACCCGGGCGTGCGCCGCCAGGACCGCGTTCCCCGCGGTCAGCGGGCCCGCCATCGCGCGCGGCCGCTCGAACAGGTTCTCGACGTTGAACGTCCCGATCCGGACCGTCGCCATCGTGGGCTCCCTCGCGCGGCCCGGGACCCGAGATGGGTGCGCGGCGCGGACCGGCTCCACCAGGAGGGAGGGGCGCGGCCGGTGTCCCGGACGCCGCCGCGGGCGCGATCGCGGTCGCAGGACCGCACCACGCGGCCGGCCCGGCCGGTGTCACCGCCACCGGCCGGGCCGCCCGTGACCGGCCGGGAACGCCTGGCCGGAGACCCGTCAGCGTCTGCGCGGGGCGGGCGCCGACGGGTAGATGTCGCGGAACGCGGGCTCGAACGGTCTCGACAGGAGCGACAGACCAGCCTGCTCGGGCGTGCGCCCACCCTTGGCCGCGTTGCACGGCTCGCACGCGGCGACGGCGTTGAGCCACGTCGTCGTGCCGCCCTGGCACCGCGGGACGACGTGGTCCATCGTCGTCGCGGTGCCGCCGCAGTACGCGCACCGGTAGCGGTCGCGGCGCAGGAGCGCGGCGCGCGAGTACGGCACGCGGCCCTGCCGCTCGTACACCCAGCGCGCGTGCACGTACCGCACGAGCGCGACCGACCGGGGCCGCTGGTAGGGCCCGAACGTCTCGCCCTCGACGGCCTCCAGCACCTCGGCGACCTGCCGGTGCAGCATGCGGATCGCGTGGCGCAACGACACGCGGCCGAGCACCTGGCTGCCGCCGAGGTTGTAGATGACCACCTCGCTCATCGTCGCTCCTCCTGTCGTGCGTCGCGTGCCGTGCCCCGGGACGACGAGAGCCGCCCCAGGACGGTGCCCCAGGACGGCTCTGCAGGTGGACGACGCACGTCGTCTACCTGAGGAGCGCCCTTCGGGACGGGTCGACGGACCACTCGTGCGTCACGCGGGTCCACCTGCCCTTCACCGGTCGTCCATGGTCGAGCGTCCGGGCGGGTGTCGACCGGACGCCATGAGGCTATGCCCGCGAGCGCGCGACGTCCACGGTTTTGCGCCCGGGAGGCGTCAGGCGTCGTCCCGCGCGTCCGTCCCCGCCGCCGTCGCACCGGGCTCGGCGCCCGGCCCCGGGCCGAGCTCCGTGCCCGGCGCCGCGTCGCCCGACGCCGGCCGGTGCGCGCGCCCTGCACCCGAGAGCTGGACGAGCAGCGCGCCCGACAGGACCCACACGAGCCCGGCGGCCGAGACCGACCCGCCCGCGAGCGCGGCGACCGCCCCCGCAGCCACGACGGGCACGGCGAGGACCAGCGCGGTGCGGACGTCGCGCAGCACGGCGTGGACGCCCGCGGACACCAGGCCGTGGACGGCGAACGCCCCGACGAGCAGCGCGAGCTCGGCCGGCTCGAGGGCGCGCGCCGGGCGGTCCAGCACGCCGCCGAGCGCGCCCGCGAGCGTGGCGAGGGCCCCCGTCGTCACGAGGTGCAGGAACCACGCGACCCGGGGCGGCACGCCGGCCGGGCGCAGGAGCGCCACGCCCGCGTACCCGGCGCGCACCGTGAGCGCCCACAGCCCGACCAGCAGGGTGAACGCCCCCGCGCCGGCCACGAGCAGGGTGCGGTCCCACTCGGCCTCGCTCGCGGCGTCGATCGCCTGGATGAGGCCCTCGCCGAGCACGATGATGACGAACAGGCCGAGCCGCTCGCCGAGGTGGGGCACGTCGCTCGCGGCGGCGTCGACCGTCGTCGGGACCTCCAGGTCGCGCCGCCGCCCGCGGTCCGGCGCGCCGGGTCGTGCACGACGGCCGCCGAGCGCACGACCCCGGCCCCGGCGCTCGCGGACCTCGTCGAGGCGTTCCTGCGCGCGCCGCACGAGCCGCTCGCCCGAGAGCGTGAGGAGCAGCACCAGGTCGATCGCGAGGCCGACGCCCCACAGCACGTAGCGGGTCTGGCCGTCGGCCCACCACGACACGACCCACGGCACGACGCCGGCGAGCGCCTGCACGACGGGCAGGTCGACGACGACGGTCGTGCGCCGCCACGGGCGTGCGGCGACGAGACGGCCCACGACGTAGGCGACGGCGAACGCCCGGGCGTGCTCGTCGTGGATGCCGGGGACGGCGGCGATCATCACGGCGAGCGCGGCCATCCCGGCGAGGATCGGCAGGGACCGCGCGCCCTCTCCCGCGACGTTGCCGTACGTCGTGAAGCACGCCCACACGAGCCAGAAGGCCGTGTACGCCACGACGTACAGCGCGAGCCCGCCGCCGTCGTGGTCCTCCTGGAGGAGGTGGGCGAGCATCCCGATGCCCGCGACGACGACCAGGTCGAAGAACAGCTCGAGCCAGGAGGCGTGGCGCTCCTCGCCGACGGGCGAGGTCCCCGCCGCGGGGGTGGCCGTCACGGGCGGCCGTCGGGCGCGTCGGGCGAGGTGGGCGAGATGGGCGAGGTAGGGACGGGCGCGGGTTCGAGCGGGAGCCGCACGACGAACCGCGTGTCGCCCGGCACGGACGTCACGGCGAGGTCGCCGTGGTGCTTGTTGACGACGATGCGCCACGAGATGTCGAGGCCGAGCCCGGTGCCCTGGCCGACGGGCTTGGTCGTGAAGAACGGCTCGAAGATGCGCGGGCGCACGTCGTCGGGGATCCCGGGGCCGGTGTCGGCGACCTCGACCTCGGCGTGGTCGTCGACGCGCCGGGTGGTGACGGTGAGGGTGCCGGTGCCGGCCATGGCCTGGGCGGCGTTCTCGACGAGGTTGGTCCACACCTGGTTGAGCTCGGCGGCGTACACGGGCACGGGGGGCAGGTCGGGGTCGTAGCGGCGCACGACGTCGACGCCGTCGAGGGTGTGG
This sequence comes from Cellulosimicrobium sp. MI9406, assembly GCF_040595865.1. Taxonomy (NCBI): domain Bacteria; kingdom Bacillati; phylum Actinomycetota; class Actinomycetes; order Micrococcales; family Promicromonosporaceae; genus Cellulosimicrobium; species Cellulosimicrobium sp. MI9406. Next base: position 289,381 of record NZ_JALIZI010000006.1, on the reverse strand, counting down.
TCGAGCATCGTCAGGGTGGAGTCGAGCAGCTCCCGCAGGTCCACGGGCCGGAAGGGCGCCCGGTCGAGCTGGGAGTACTGGCGGGCGGCGCCGACGAGGGAGGAGATGCGCACTGTGGCGTCCTCGATCTCGGCCATGAGCTGCTCGGTCTCGATGGTGTATGCGAGCCAGCTCACCGCGCCGGTGAGCGCGCCGGCGTCGACCCGTCCGGCGACGCGGTCGAGCCACGGCTCGTCGATGCCGGCCTGGACGAGCGCGGGGGAGACCCGCCACCCCTCGGGCAGGCCGTGGTCGTCGAGCCAGTCGGTGAGGCGGTCCTCGAGGTCGGAGGTCTCCAGGGCGCCCACGGCGTCCGCGGTGCGCGTGTCCGCGTACCGCTCGAGCGCCTCCTCCTGGAGCCGGATCAGCTCGGCGAGCGTGGCGCGGTCGTAGGGGCCGTCGGCGATGAGCGCGAGCTTGTGCCGCATGGCCGCGACGCGCTCGCGCAGGGTCCCGGTGGCGCGCACGGCGGCCGCGGCGGGGTTGTTGAGCTCGTGGGTGAGGCCCGCGGACAGGGACCCGAGCGCGAGCAGCCGCTCGCGCTGCCCGACGAGCTGCTGCGCGTCGCGCGTGCCCCAGAACACGCCCTCGAGCAGGTGCACCGCCATGGGGAACCACTCGGTCATGAGCTTGGCGAAGTCGTGGGCCGCGAGCACGAAGAAGCGCGAGGGCTCGAGCGCGCGCGCCGAGTGCAGGTAGGTCTGGGGCAGCCGGTCGCCGAGGTAGGCGTTCCAGGCGCCCAGGTAGACCCCGACCTGGCGGGTGCGCGAGACCTCGACCTCGTCCTCGCCGACGCGGCGGTAGAGCGCGACGCCGCCGTCGAGCAGGACGTAGAACGCCTCGGCGGGCGCGCCCTCGTGCAGCAGCCAGCCCGCGTCGTGCCGCTCGACGTGGCCGGTCGCGCACAGCCAGGCGAGCTGGTCGTCGGTGAGGTGCTCGAACAGGAACGTGGCGCGCAGCTCGTCGACGTCGCACGGCAGCCAGCCGCGCGCGGCGGCGGCCGCGGCGGTGCCGGCCCCGGTGGTGGGCGTGGCGGTGCCGGGCGCGGTGCTTGCGCCGCCCGCCGGCGGGGTCGTGGTGGGGTCCTCGGTGCTGGTCACGGTGTCGCCTCCGGGTCGGTCGGGGCTGTGTCGTCGGTGCTGTGTCGTCGGTGTTGTCGGCGGGAGCGGGGCGGGTCGGGGTCAGAGCTGTTCGAGGTAGCGGTGGACGAGCATGACGGCCATGGCGCCCTCGCCGACGGCGGACGCGACGCGCTTGGCCGACTCCGCGCGCACGTCCCCGGCGGCGAACACGCCGGGCACGGACGTCTCCAGGTGGTAGGGCGGGCGGTCGAGCGTCCACCCGGCGGGCGGGGCGCCGTCGTGCAGGAGGTCGGGGCCCGCGAGGACGAACCCGCGGGGGTCGCGCGCGACGACGCCGTCGAGCCAGTCGGTGCGGGGCGCGGCGCCGATGAACACGAACGCCCACCCGCACTCGACGCGCGACGTCGTGCCGGCGTCGAGGTCGCGCAGCTCGAGGTGCTCCAGGTGGTCGTCGCCCGACGCCGCGACGACCTCCGTGCGGGTGAGGACCCGCACGCGCGGGTGGGCCTCGACCTGCTCGACGAGGTAGGACGACATGGACCGGGCGAGCGAGTCGCCGCGCACGACGAGCGTGACCTGCTTGGCCTCGCGCGCGAGGTAGAGCGCCGCCTGCCCGGCGGAGTTCGCGCCCCCGACGACGTACACCTCCTGGTCCTGGCACGCGGACGCCTTGGTGAGCGCCGAGCCGTAGAAGACGCCGCGGCCCACGAGGTCGGCGAGGCCCGGGCCGTCGAGCAGCCGGTAGGAGACGCCGGACGCGAGGATGACGGTGTGCGCGTCGATCGACGTGCCGTCGGGGAACCGCACCGAGCGCGCCGGGCCGTCGATGTCGAGCTCGACGGCGTCGCGCGTCGTGACGATCTCGGCGCCGAACCGCACGGCCTGGCGGCGCGCGCGCTCGGCGAGCTGGGCGCCCGAGATCCCGTCGGGGAAGCCGAGGTAGTTGTCGATGCGCGAGCTCTGGCCGGCCTGGCCGCCGGTCGCGGTGCGCTCGACGAGCACCGTGCGCAGCCCTTCCGACGCCCCGTACAGCGCCGCGCTGAGCCCCGCGGGCCCGCCGCCCACGACGACGAGGTCGTAGAAGTCGGCCGCGGGGCGCGTGGCGAGCCCGACGCGCTCGGCGAGCGTCGCGTCGTCGGGCGCGACGAGGGGCTCGCCCTCGGGCGTGACGACGAGGGGGAGGGTCTCGCCGTCGGCCTGCGCGGCGGTGAGCAGGCGCGCCCCCTCGGCGGACTCGGACGGGTACCACCGGTAGGGGACGCGGTTGCGCGCGAGGAACTCGCGCACCTGCGACGAGCGCGCCGACCACCGGTGCCCGACGACGACGGTCTCGGCGGGCCGGCGGCGGTCGGTCGCGGACCACGCCTCGAGCTGGGCGTCCACGACGGGGTAGAGCTTCTCCTCGGGCGGGTCCCACGGCTTGAGCAGGTAGTAGTCGAGGTCGACGACGTTGATCGCCTCGATCGCGGCCTCGGTGTCGGCGTAGGCGGTGAGCAGGACGCGCCGCGCCGCGGGGAAGAGGTCCATCGCCTGCTCGAGCAGCTCGACGCCCGTCATGCCGGGCATGCGGTGGTCGGCAAGGACGACGGCCACGTCCTCGCCGCGCAGCGCGAGCTCGCGCAGCGCCGCGAGCGTCTCGGCGCCGGACTCGGCGCGCACGATCCGGTACCGGTCGCCGTAGCGGCGGCGCAGGTCGCGCGCGACCGCGCGCGAGACCCCGGGGTCGTCGTCCACGGTGACGAGGGCAGGGCGGGTCGTCGCGACGGTGGGTTCCACACGGCCTCCTCGGGCACCAGGACGGGCGACTGCCATCCTCTCCCCGCCGTGGCCGCGCGTCCACGGCGGACGTGGCGCAGGTCACTCTTGACGCGAGACCGCGCTGCGCTAGGTTAGGCAAGGCAAACCTCAGGTTGCTCCGCCGCGGTCCGTGGCGGTCCTCTCCCCGTCCTGGAGCCTCGCATGCTCTCAGCACGATCCGGCGCGCCCGCGCACGGTACCCCGACCGCCCCGGCGCTGCTCACCGGCGCGACCGCGGGCGCCTACGCGAGCACCCTGCACGCCGTGGTGGACGACGTCGCCGCGCGCGTGGCCGCCGTCGACCAGCCCTGGTCCGGCGCGAGCCGCACCCACCTCGCCGCGCTCGTCGACGCCGCCGACCTCGACGGCCCCGGCGTCGGGACCGACGCCGCGCTGCGCGAGGCCGCCGACCTCTACGCGACCCACGCCGTGTGGTTCCACCACCCCGCCTACGCCGCGCACCTCAACTGCCCGGTCGCGCTGCCCGCCGTCGGCGCCGAGGCGCTGCTCGCCGCGATCAACACGTCCGTCGACACCTACGACCAGTCGACCGTCGCGACCCTCATGGAGCGCCGCCTCGTCGCCTGGACCACGGGCCGCGTCGGCTACGCCGCCGGCGACGGCGTCCTCACGTCGGGCGGCACCCAGTCCAACCTCCACGCACTCTTCCTCGCCCGGGAGCGCGCCGTCGAGCGCGCGGCCCGCGACGGGCTCGGACGCTCGGCCGTCCTGCCGCGCCTGCGCGTCCTGGCCGCGGGGTCCAGCCACTTCAGCGTCGCGCGCTCGGCCCTGCTGCTCGGCCTCGCCGACGACGCGGTCGTGCGGGTCGAGGCCGACGCCGACGGGCGCGTCGTGCCCGCGGCGCTCGCGGCCGCCGTCGCCGCGGTGCACGCCGCGGGCGAGGTCGTCATGGCGGTCGTCGCGACCGCCGGCACGACCGACCGCGGCTGCGTGGACCCGCTCGCCGCGGTCGCGGACGTGTGCGACGCGGCCGACGTGTGGCTGCACGTCGACGCCGCCTACGGGTGCGGCCTCCTCGTGTCCCCGACGCGCCGGCACCTGCTCGACGGCATCGAGCGCTCGCGGTCGGTGACCGTCGACTACCACAAGGCGTTCTTCCAGCCCGTGTCGGCGAGCGCGCTGCTCGTGCGCGAGCGCGCCGACCTGGAGCGCGTCGCGCACCACGCGGACTACCTCAACCCGCGCGAGAACGCCGAGCCGAACCAGGTCGACGTGTCGCTCCAGACGACGCGCCGCTTCGACGCGCTCAAGCTCTGGACGACGCTGCGCGCGCTCGGCCCGGGCGGGGTCGGCGCGATGGTCGACGCCGTGTGCGACCTCGCCGCGCAGGTGCACGCCGACCTCGCGGACGACCCCGAGCTGCGCGTGCTCGGCCGCACGGACCTGTCCACGGTCCTGTTCCGCTACGAGCCGCCGGGGCTGTCCGCGGCGCACGCGGACCGCCTCGTGCCGCTCGTGCGGCGCGTGCTGTTCGAGTCCGGTCGCGCGATGGTCGCCAAGACCGTGCTCGACGGCGTCCCGTGCCTCAAGCTCACGCTGCTCAACCCGACCGTGACGCTCGCGGACGTGCGCCACGTGCTCGACCTCGTCCGCACGACGGCCCAGGCGCTCGTCGAGCGCGACGAGCTGCTGCACGACGACGACGTCGCGGCCCACGCCGCGGACCTCGTGGCGTCCCTCGCGACCGCCGGGGCGGTGGCCCGATGACCACGACTGCCCCCACGACGAGCGGCCCCGGCCCGGCGCCCCACGACCCGGCGCGCGTGCGCGACGTCGTCGGCGTGGGGATCGGGCCGTTCAACCTCGGCCTCGCGGCGCTGTCCGCGCCCCTCGACGACGTCGACGCCGTGTTCCTCGACGCCGCCCCCGAGTTCCGCTGGCACCCCGGCATGATGATCGAGGGCGCGACGATCCAGGTCCCGTTCCTCGCCGACCTCGTCACGATGGCGGACCCGACGTCGCCGTACTCGTTCCTCGCGTTCCTCAAGGCCACGGGTCGGCTCTACCCGTTCTACATCCGGGAGTCGTTCTACCCGCTGCGCGCCGAGTACGACGCGTACTGCCGCTGGGTCGCGGCCCGCCTGGGCTCGCTGCGCTGGTCGCGGCGCGTCGTCGCCGTCGAGCACGACCCGGCCGCCGACGCGTTCGTCGTGCGCGCCGAGACGCTCGCGCCCGACGGGAGCGTGACGGGCACCGAGGAGCACCGGGGTCGTCACCTCGTGCTCGGCGTCGGCACGTCGCCGGTGCTGCCGCCCGCGCTGCGGGCGCTCGCGGACGAGGTCGCGCGCGGCGAGCACCCGGGTGCCGGGCCGCTCGTGCACAGCGCGCAGTACCTGCCGCACCGCGACGCGCTCGCGGACGCGGGCTCGGTCACGGTCGTGGGCAGCGGCCAGTCGGCCGCCGAGGTCTACCGCGACCTGCTCGACGGCGTGCACGGCGACGCGCGGCGCCCCGGCTACCGGCTCGACTGGGTGACGCGCTCGCCGCGCTTCTTCCCCATGGAGTACACGAAGCTCACGCTCGAGATGACGTCGCCGGAGTACACCGACCACTTCCACGCGCTGCCGCTCGAGCTGCGCCAGCTCCTCGGCCGCGAGCAGCGGGGCCTGTACAAGGGGATCAGCGGCGACCTCGTGGACGAGATCTACGACGCGCTGTACCGCCTGAGCCTGGACCGCCCGGTGCCGACGACGCTGCTCACCGACACCGAGGTCGTCAGCGCGCGGTACGAGCCGCCCGTCCGCGGGCGCGACGACGCGGGCGTCGCCGGGGAGCCAGACGCGGCGGGGTCGGCCGGGGAGTACGTGCTGCGCCTGCGGCACGCGCAGCTCGGGCGGGAGGTCGAGCGCCGCACGCGCGCGCTCGTCGTCGCGACGGGCTACGCCGCCTCGGTCCCGGCGTTCCTCGACCCGGTGCGCGACCTGCTCCGGTTCGACGAGCTCGGGCGGTTCGACGTCGCGCGCGACTACACGGTCGACGACGCGCGCCGCGTCCACGTGCTCAACGGCGAGGAGCACACGCACGGCATCACCGCGCCGGACCTCGGGTTCGCCGCGTGGCGCAACGCCGTCGTGCTGCGCACCGTCACGGGCCGCGAGGTGTACCCGGTGGAGGAGCGCATCGCGTTCCAGACGTTCGGCCTGCCCGACGACGAGGCTACTTCGGGTTCCCCGTCCCCGGCCACCACTCCCGCGACGACCCCCGCCACGTCGGACGCCGCGGCGCGCGTCGCGGCGGGCGAGCGCACGGGAGGTGAGGCTCGATGAGCGCCACCACCACGGCGACGGCGGCGTCGGCCGTGCCGTCGCCGGGCCCGACGGCGTCAGGTGCTGCGGCGTCGGACGACGGGGCGTCGAGCGCGAGCCCGGGCGCCGCCTTCGCGGTGCGGGTCCGGCTCGGCGACGGCCGCGCGGACGTCTCGTTCGAGCCCGCCGACCCGGTGCGCGACGCCGCGCTCGTGCAGGGCTGGCTCGCGCACCCCCGCTCGGCGTTCTGGCAGCTGGGCCACCTCGACGTCGACGGCGTGCGGGACTACCTCGCGGGGATTCGCGCCGACCCGCACCAGGACGCGTGGCTCGGTCGGGTCGACGGCGTGCCGGCGTTCCTCGTGGAGACGTACGACCCGGCGCGCGTCACGCTCGCCGACGTCCCCGCGGCCGTCGCGCTCCTGGAGCCGGGCGACGTCGGGATGCACCTGCTCGTCGCGCCCCCGGCCGGGCCCGCACGCGGCGGGTTCACCTCGGCGGTGATGGGCGCCGTCGTGCGGTTCTGCCTCGACCCCGCGGGCCGGGGCGCCCGCCGCGTCGTCGTCGAGCCGGACGTGCGCAACGCCGCGATCGCGGCGAAGAACGCCGCGGCCGGGTTCCGCGTGCTGCGCGAGGTGGAGCTCCCCGGCAAGACGGCGCACCTCGCCGTCGCGACGCGCGCCGACCTCGACGCGAGCCCGCTGGGCGACGGCGTCGACCACGCCCCGCACCTGCGCCCCGACCTCGCCGAGCGCGCGCACCGCCACCTCGTCGCGAAGACGATCGCCGAGCTCACCCACGAGCGGCTGCTCGCGCCGCGCGCGGAGGTCTGGCCGGTCGAGGCGGACGGGCCGGGCGAGTACGTGCTGCCCGTCGCGGACGGCTCGGTGGAGTACCGGTTCGTCGCGCGGCGGTACGCGCTCGAGCACTGGGTGCTCGACGAGGCGTCGATCCGGCGCACCGCGACGGCCGGGCACGGCACGGCGGGCCGGGCGGGCGACGCGGGCGACCCCGCGGGTGCGGACGGCACGGACGCGCGGCGTGAGCTGCCGGTCGACGCGCTCGACCTCGTCGTCGAGCTCCAGCCCGACCTGCGCATCCCCGACGACCTGCTCGCCACCTACCTCGAGGAGGTGTCGTCCACGCTCGCGAGCGCGACGGCGAAGCTCGAGCGGTACGAGCGCACCGGCGGGCCGAGCGCCACCGACCTCCTCGGCGCGTCGTTCCAGGAGGTCGAGGCGGCCATGACGGAGGGGCACCCGGGGTTCGTCGCGAACAACGGGCGCATCGGGTTCGGCCTCGCGGAGTACCGCGCATACGCGCCCGAGAACGGGGGCCGCGTGCGGCTGCTGTGGCTCGCCGCGCGGCGCGAGCACACCCACCTCGCGCTCGGCGCCGGGCTCGACGAGGAGACGCACTACGGGGCCGAGCTCACGCCCGACGAGCGCGCCGCGTTCGCCGAGCGGCTCGCCGCGCGCGGCCTCGACCCGGCCGACTACCTCTACCTGCCCGTGCACCCGTGGCAGTGGGAGCACCGCGTGCCCATCACGTTCGCGGCCGACGTCGCGCGCGGCGACCTCGTCCCGCTCGGGCCGGGCGCCGACGAGTACCAGCCGCAGCAGTCGATCCGCACCCTGTTCAACCTCACGCGGCCCGGCCGCCACTACGTCAAGGTGGCGCTCGCGATCCAGAACATGGGGTTCCTGCGCGGGCTGTCGCCCGCGTACATGCGCGACACCCCCGCGATCAACGACTGGGTCGCGGACCTCGTCGCCGCCGACCCGGAGCTCGGCGGCCGCGGGTTCACCGTGCTGCGCGAGCTCGCCTCGATCGGGTACACCGGCGACGTCTACCACCGCACCGCCACGCCGTCCCCGCACCGCAAGATGCTCGCCGCCCTGTGGCGCGAGAGCCCCGTGCCGCGCACCGCGCCCGGGGAGCGCCTCGCCACCATGGCCGCGCTCCTGCACCGCGACCCCGACGGCGCCGCGCACGCGACCGCGCTCGTGCGCGCCTCCGGGCTCGACCCCGCCGACTGGGTACGCGCCTACCTCGACGCCTACCTGCGCCCGCTCGCCCACGCGCTCCTCGCGCACGACCTCGCGTTCATGCCGCACGGCGAGAACCTCATCCTCGTGCTCCGCGACCACGTCGTGGTCCGTGCGGTCATGAAGGACGTCGGCGAGGAGATCGCCGTCCTCGGTGACGCGCCGCTCCCGCCCGGCGTCGAGCGCGTGCGCGCCGTCGTCGACGACGAGGAGAAGGCGCTCGCGATCTTCACCGACGTGTTCGACGGCGTCCTGCGCCACCTCGCCGCGATCCTCCACGGCGACGGCGTGCTGCCCGAGGACCGGTTCTGGCGCCTCGTCGCGGAGTGCCTCGACGCCCACCGCGCGGACCACCCCGACCTGCGCGGCGGCGTCGACCTGCGCGCCCCGCGGTTCGCGCACTCGTGCCTCAACCGCCTCCAGCTGCGCAACACGCTCCAGATGGTCGACCTCGCCGACCAGTCCGCGTCCCTGCTGTACGCGGGCACCCTCGCCAACCCCGTCGCGCGGGAGGGCTGACGTGACGGCGAGCCCCGGCGGGTTCTCCGTGCACCGCGACGCGTGGGGCGTCCCGCACGTGCGCGCCGCCGACGAGCTCGCGCTCGCGCGCGGCCAGGGCTACGTCACCGCGCTCGACCGCGGCTGGCAGATCGAGGTCGACCGGTGGCGCGCCGAGGGGCGGCTCGCCGAGCGCCTGGGCGAGCCGGGCCTCGCGTGGGACCGGTTCGCCCACCGCGTCCGCCTCGCCGACACCGCGCGCCGCGCCTACGCGGCGCTCGCGGACGACGACCGCGCCTGGGTCGACGCGTACACCGCGGGCGTGAACGACGGTCTCGAGCGCGGGCGCGACGTGCCCGAGATGCACGCCCTCGCCGACCCGGCCTGGCACGGCGGGGGCGACCTGCCGCCGCACGAGCGGTGGCCCGCGTGGGCACCGCTCGGCGTGTTCCTCGTCGCCCACGTCCTGTTCTCCGGCTTCCCGCACGTGCTGTGGTGCGACCACGTCGCGCGCACGCTCGGGGCCGCCGTCGCGCGGTCCCGGCCCGACGTTCCCCCCACCGCGGTGCTCGACCTGCTCGCCGTCGACGGCGGCCCCGGCTCGGGGTCGAACGCGTGGGCGCTCGCGGGCGCCCGCACGCGCGGCGGGGCGCCGCTGCTCGCGGGCGACCCGCACCGTCTCCTGGAGCTGCCGGGCGTCTACCAGCAGGTGCGCCTGGCGTGCGACGCGTACGACGTCGTCGGCCTCGCCTTCCCCGGTGTCCCGGGGGCCCCGCACTTCGGGCACGCAGGCGGGGCGGCGTGGGGCGTGACGAACGCGATGGCGCACCACGTGGACGTCGTCGCGGAGCGGCTGCACCGCACCGCGGACGGCGGTGTCGTCGCGGAAGGGCCGGACGGTCCGGAGCCGGCGGACGTCGTCCACGCCACGGTCCGCGTGCGCGCGGCCGGCGGCCCGGTCGAGCACCGCGTGGAGACGATCGAGACGGCGCGTGGGGTGGTCGTCACGGGCGGCCCCGACGACCCGGGCCGGACGTTCGCGGTGCGTCTGCCCGCTCGCGTGGACGCCGACCTCGGGGTGGCCGCGTGGCGACGGCTCCTGCGGGCTGGGTCGGCGCGCGACGTCACGGACGCGTTCGCGACGTGGGTCGACCCGGTGGACCGCGTGCTGGCCGCGGACCGCGCGACCGTGCTGTCGGTGACGGCGGGGCGCGTGCCCCGCCGTGACCCGGCCGAGCGCGCGCTGCCCCTGCCGGGGTGGGCTGACGCCGGGCGCGCCCGCCCGTGGGTCGTGCCGCCCCCGCCCGTGGTCGTCGACGACGTCGCGGTCGACGCGAACGAGCGGCCCGCGCGGCCCGACCTCGACCTGGGCCGCACGTACGCCCCGCCGCACCGCGCTCGCCGGATCCGGGCGCTCCTCGCGGCCGCGGGCGACGACGCGACCGCGGCGGACCAGTCGCGCGTCCACGCGGACACGCTGCTCGGCGGCGCGGACGACCTGCTCGGGTGGCTCGACCGCGACGGTCGCGCCCCGGGCGCGGCCGGGGCCGACGGCAGCACGACCGCGCGTCCCGACCCCGCGACGGTCCGCGCGGCGGCACGGCTGCGCGCGTGGGACCGCCGCATGGACGCGGACAGCGCCGACGCGGCGCTCTTCGCGGCCTGGCGGGGCGCGCTCGTCGGCCGGGTCGCGGCGCACCCCGCGCTCGCGCCGCTGTACGCGCCCCACGGCCTCGACCCGGTCTTCGCGCCGTGGCTGTCGGTCACCGCGCGCGTCGCCGACGCGCTGCCCGCGCTGCTCGGGGCCGCGTGGCTCGGGATCGACGGCGCCGCGCTCGCGTGGGCCGCGCTCGCCGACGTCGTGCGGGCGCGGGACGACGAGCCGGGCCCGGCGCCGGTGTGGGGCGACACCCACCGCGTGCTCGGGCTGCACGTGCTCCTCGACGTGCCGGGCGCGCCGGTCCCGCGCGTGCCGGGCGTGCCGCTCGGGGGCGACACGGACACCGTGCGCTGCACCGCGAGCGTGCCGGGGGTCAGCGACGTGTGCGTGCGCGGGTCGGTCGCGCGCTGGGTGTGGGACCTCGCCGACCGGGACGCGAGCCGCTGGGGCGTGCCGTTCGGCGCGAGCGGCGACCCGCGCTCGCCCCACTTCGCCGACCGGCTCGCGGCCTGGGCCGACGCCGAGACCGTGCCCGTCGTGACCGACTGGGCCCTGCTGCGCCACGAGGAGACCCGATGACCACGACCGACCTGCCCGCCCCCGGCCGCCTGCGCACCGGCGCTCCCGGGGAGCTGCTCCTCGCGCACCATACGCCGGGCGGAGGCCGCCTGACCCTGCGCGTCCTCGACCCGGACGCGGACCTCGACGTCCTGCACGCCTGGGTGACCCGGCCGTGGGCGCGGTTCTGGGGACTCGGGGACCTGTCCCGGACGGAGCTGCGCGACCTGTACGCCTACGTCGGCTCGTTGCCGACGCACCACGCGTTCCTCGTGCGGTGGGACGACGCCCCGGTCGCGCTCCTGCAGACCTACGAGCCGGAGCACGACCCCGTGGGCGAGGCGTACGCGGTGGCGCCGGGCGACGTCGGGCTGCACTTCCTGCTCGGCGGGCGCGGTCCGCGCGGGACGGACCTGTGGGCCGCCGTCGGGCCGCTGGTCGTCGCGTTCTGCCTCGCCGACCCGCGGGTGGACCGGATCGTCGTCGAGCCGGACGCGGCGAACGAGCGGGCGCACGCCCGGATGCGGGCCCTCGGCTTCGAGGTGGCGGAGCGGGTGCGCGTGGGGGAGAAGGACGCGCTCCTCGCGTTCCTGCCGCGCGACCGCGCGCGCGACCTGCTCGACCGGGCAGAGAGGGCAGCGGTGCCGGGGTGACCGGCTGCCCCGCCGAGCGCGGTGGCGCGCGGGCCGCCGAGCGCGGTGGCGCGGCGGCCGGGCGTCGGGCTAGCCGCCGGTGAAGGGGGCGATCGTCAGCGGAGTCCCGAGCGCCTCGCACGCGTCGCCGAGGTCTGCCTGGGCCTGCGACCACTCCGGGGAGCCCACGCCGGTCGACTCGGCGAACGTCCCGACCGCGACGGCCGGCGCGGCCGCCTGGAGGTCGCCGACCGCCGTCTGCACGGCGCTGTCCCCACCGGACGGCAGGCGGCCGAGCACGCGGGTGGCGAGCTCGTACCAGCCGTCCCGCTCCTGCTCCGCCATGCGGCCGTCGGCGAGGCCGAGGTCGGCGTTCTCCACGATCGTCATGACATCGCTGAAGGCGACGCAGGTCGCGGCGTCGTCCGGGGCGCCGTCCTGCGCCGGGGCATCCGTGGCGGGCGACGGCGCAGCGCTGCTCGCCGCCTCCGGTTCCTCGGTCCCGTCCGCCGGGCCGGCACCGCCGGACCCGCACCCGACCAGGACCGCCGTGCTCAGCACCACGGCCGCTGCCGCCACCCACCCTCGCGCTCGCATCCGCGCATGCTACCGGTGCGGGGACCGCGTACGACGACGGACGGCGACCCGGGGGTCACCGAGGAGCGGCGACCGCGTGACCGGCGTCGCGCAGCACCCGGGTGGCCTGCTCGAGCCGCACCTCCGGGACCAGCACGAGGTCCGCGTGGAACGTGGACGCGACGAACACCGGTACACCCGCCTCGCCCAGCGGCCCGACGACGGACGCGAGCACGCCCGTCGTCTCCAGCCCGTGCGCCGAGCCGTAGAAGCCCGCCCACCGCTCGGCGTCGTCGAACGGCGAGGCGTGCCGTACGACCGTGAGCCCTTCGGGGGCGCGCACGAGCGCGACCCACTCGTCGTCCTCGGGGAACGTGGCGCCCGGGACGTGGCCGAGCAGGAAGCGGTCGGGGACGACGTGCAGGTCGAGCGAGGTCATGGCCGCACGGTAGCGGTGGGCGCCCACACCGGGGCGTGGCGAGACGACGGGCTGCTCGCCGGACGAGGGCGGCGGGCGGGTACCGCGACCGGCACGGAGCCGCCCGTCAGCGGGCCAGGCGCTCCACGACCGCCCCGTACAGCCACGGCGCGGCGCTCGCGGCGGGCACGATCGCGCGGCGGGCGGGGCTGCCCGCCCAGGCGAGCAGGCCGGAGGTGAGGACGCGGTAGTCGCGCGTGGCGCGGGACCAGGCGCGCTCGTACGCGGCCGGGTCGTCGAGGTGGCGCACGGCGGCCTCGGCCTGGGCGAGCCCGACGCGCACGCCCTCGCCGGTGAGCGCGTCGACGTACCCGGAGGCGTCGCCCACGAGGCGCACGTGCCCGGCGGTGCGGCGTCGGGCGCGCTGACGCAGCGGCCCCGCGCCGCGGACGCGCCCGAGCACGGGGGCGTCGCGCACGCGGTCCGCGAGCTCGCCGAACGCGTCGAGACCGTGGTGCGCGCCCGGGGGCGCGCCGCGGGCGCCGTCGCGGTGGGCGAGGACGGCGACGCCGACGACGTCGGGCGCGACCGGGGTCACGTACGCCTCGGCGTCCGGTGCCCAGTGCACCTCGACGAAATCGCTCCACGGGGCGAGCCGGTAGTGGGTGCGCAGGCCGAACCGGGCGCGCCCGTGCGGCGGGGCGTCGAGGCCGGTCAGGCGGCGCACGGTGGAGTGCAGCCCGTCGCAGCCGAGCACGCGGGCGGCCCGCACCACCTCGTCCGCGCCGCCGTCCGGCCCGGGTGCCTCCCCGGCGGGTACCCGCGCCGCGCCGAGCACGACGTCGACCCCGCGGGCGTCCTGGCGCAGCGCCCGGAGCGTGGCGTGCTCGATCGTGACGCCCTCGGCGAGCGCGCGCTCGCGCAGGGCGGCGTGCAGCGCGGTGCGCCGCACGCCGCGGCCCGGGCCGGCGGCGAACGGGTGGTCGGCGTGGCGGGTGGCGTCGCGGTAGCTGATGCCGGCGAGCGGGTGGCCCGGCGGGTCGACGCCGAGGGCGAGGACCGCGGCGAGCGCGCCGGGGAGCAGCCCCTCGCCGCACGCCTTGTCGATGACGCCCGGGCGGCGGTCGACCACGAGGACGTCGTGCCCGGCGCGGCGGGCGTGCACGGCGGCGGCGAGCCCGACGGGCCCGCCGCCGACGACCAGCACGTCGACGTCGCGGTCGGTCGTGCGGCGGTCGGTCGACCGGGGAGGGGTCACGGCACGGCCGGGTGCGCGGCGGCGCCGGCCGCGGTCGCGCGGGCGAGGGCGCGCTCCTCGGCGGGGATGCGGAAGCGGGCGAGCAGCACGGCGTTGAGCAGCGTGAACGCGACGGCCGTGATCCAGCACGAGTGCACGAGCGGCAGCGCGACGCCCTCGACCACGACGGCGACGTAGTTGGGGTGGCGCAGCCACCGGTAGGGGCCGCGTGCGACGAGCGGCAGGCCCGGCACGACGATGACGCGCGTGTTCCACCGCGGCCCGAGGGTCGCGATGCACCACCAGCGCAGGCCCTGGCTCGCGAGCACGAGGACGAGCATGGGCCAGCCGAGCCACGGCAGGAACGGGCGGTCGGCGAGCCACGCCTCGGCCACGCACGCGAGCAGCAGACCCGTGTGCAGGGCGACCATCGCGGGGAAGTGGCCGCGGCCCGACTCGACGCCGCCCCGGGCGAACGACCAGCGGGCGTTGCGGGCCGAGACGACGAGCTCGGCGAGCCGCTCGACGGCGGTGGCGCCGACGAGCACCACGTACCAGGCGAGGCTCATCCCTGGACCCCCTCGGCTCGCGCGACCGCGTGCTCGCCCGCGTGACCGGGCCCGTGCGCCCGGCGGGGGCCGCGGCCGTCGAGCCGCAGCAGGACGAGCTCGGTGCTCACCCCGGGCCCGAACGCCATGAGGACGGCCGGCGTGCCGGGCGGCACGTCCGTGCGGGCCAGGGTCGCGCCGAGCACGTGCAGCACCGACGCCGACGACAGGTTCCCCACGTCGCGCAGGGACGCCCGGCTGAGCGCGAGCTCCTCCTCGGCGAGTCCCAGGGTGTCGCGCACGGCGTCCAGGACGCGGGGGCCGCCCGCGTGCACGACCCACGCCCCGACGTCGCCCGGCTCCAGGTCGTGCTCGGCGAGCAGGGCCTTGACATCGCCCAGCAGGTGCGCCCCGATGAGCTCGGGCAGACGCGCCGACAGCACGATCTCGAACCCCGTGTCGCCGACGCGCCACCCCAGGTCGCCCGTCGTGCCCGCGTGCAGGTGCGAGCGCGAGTCGACGACGCGCACGCCCCGGGCGCGCACGCCCGCGCCCGCCCGTCCGTACGGGCCCGGGCGCCGCGCGAGGCGGTGCTCGTCCCCGACGAGGACCGCCGCCCCCGCGCCGTCGCCGAACAGGCCCGACGCCACGATGTTCGCCGTCGACGGGTCGGTGCGCTGCAGGGTCAGGGAGCACAGCTCGACGGCGACGACGAGCGCGACGTCCCGCGGGCGCCCTCGCAGCAGGTCGTCCGCCCGCGCCAGGCCCGCCGCGCCCCCGGCGCAGCCCCACCCGAACGACGGCGTGCGGCGCACGTCCGGTCGCAGGCCGAGCCGGGCCGCGACGAGCACGTCGAGCGTCGGCGCGCCCACGCCCGTGACGGTGGTGAGGACCACGTGGTCGACCTCGTCCGGGCGCAGACCCGCGTCGTCGAGCGCCGCGCGGCACGCCTGCTCCGCGAGGTCGGTCCCGAGCGCGAGGAAGGCGTCGTTGGCCGAGCCGAACGACAGCCCGCCGTAGTCCTCCAGGGGCAGCGCGAGATGACGGGTCTCGACGCCCGCGTGGGCGTGCAGCCGGCGCGTGAGCGCGCGGCGCACCGGGTCGTCGGTGAGCAGCTCGCTCGTGACCCGGGAGATCTCGTCCTGGCGGTACGCATGCGCGGGAAGCGAGGTCCCGACGGCGACGACGCGCGACATGCCCGCATCGTCCCACCGGCCCGGTCCGCCCGCGCGGGGGGAGGGGTGCGCCGCGGCGACCGGCCCGGGCGCCGGGCGCGCGGCCCGGCGGCGGGCTAGGTTGCCGCCATGGTGACCGGTCGCTCGCGAGGGCTCGTGCGCGGCCTCGTGGTCGCGAGCCACTTCCCGCCCACCGTGATGGTCACCGCGTTCGCCCTCGCGCTCTCCGCGGGCATCGGCGCCGGCGCCCGCACCACGACGCTCGTCGCGCTCGCCGTCCTCACCGGCCAGCTCTCCGTCGGCTGGTCCAACGACTGGCTCGACGCGCGCCGCGACGTCGCCGTCGGCCGCGCCGACAAGCCCGTGGTGACGGGCCTCGTCACGGCGGCCACCCTGCGTGCCGCGGCGCTCGTGGCGTTCGGCCTGTGCGTCGTGCTGTCCCTCGCCACCGGGCCGCTGCCCGGGGCGGTGCACGTCGTCGCCGTCGGGGTCGCATGGTCGTACAACGCGCTGCTCAAGGCCACGTGGTGGTCCTGGGCCCCGTACGCCGTCTCCTTCGGGCTGCTCGCCGTGTTCGTCGTGCTCGCCGCCCCCGGAGCGGACCGCCCCGCCCCGTGGGCCGTCGCGGCCGCCGCGCTGCTCGGCGTCGGCGCGCACGTCGCGAACACGCTGCCCGACCTCGAGGACGACGCCGCCATGGGCGTGCGCGGCCTGCCGCACCGGCTCGGGCGCCGCGCGAGCTCCGTGCTCGCCCCCGTGCTGCTCGCCGCGGCGTCCCTGCTCGTCCTGGTCGCACCCCCGACACCCCCCGGCCCGGTGACGTGGGCCCTCGGCGCAGTCGCGCTCGTGCTCGCCCTCGCGGCCGGCGCCGTCGGGGTCGTGCGCCCGCGCAGCCGCGCCCCGTTCGCGCTCTCCATGGCCGTCGCGGGCGTGTGCGTCGTGCTGCTCGTCCTCGCGGCGCCCGCCGTCGTCGTGCCCGGCTGACCGGCGTCAGCCCGCCGCGCGCACCAGACCCTCGACCACCGCCGCCGCACCCGGGGACGGACGCTCCCCGTACGTGACCGCGAGCACGCGCCGCGCCGCCCCCGGCAGCGCCCGCACCGTCACCCGCGGGTCCCGGTGCGCCCGCAGCGCCAGCGCGGGCAGCAGCGACACCCCCACGCCCGACGCCACGAGCGCCTGCACCGCGACGTAGTCGTCCGTCTCGAACGCGACGCGCGGCGTGAACCCCGCCCGCTCGCACCGCCCCACCAGGTCCGCCCGGCACCGCTCGCAGCCCGCGATCCACGCCGCGTCCGCGAGCGGCGCGAGGTCCACCTCCCCTGACGACGCCGCGGCCTCGTCCGTGGCGGAGTCCGTCCCGGGGTCCGTCCCCGGGTGCGGACCGGAACCCGCCCGCACGAGGAACAGCTCCTCCGCGAGCACCGGCACCGCGCGCAGCCCGTCCACGTCCAGCGGCGACCGGTCGTGCTCGAACACCAGCGCCACGTCCACCGCACCGCGCCGCACCGCGTCCAGCGCCTCCGGCGGCTCCGCCTCCACCAGCCCCACGCCCAGACCCGGGTGCTCGCGCGACAGGCGACCCACGACGTCGGGCACCAGCGTCGCCAACGCCGACGGGAACGCCGCCAGACGCACCCGACCCGCCGACAACGACACCAGGGCGTCCAGCTCCTCGCGCGCCGCGCCCACGCGCCCCAGGATCTCCTCCGCCCGCGCCGCGAGCAGCCGACCCGCCGCCGTCAGCCGCACGCCCCGGCCGTGCCGCTCCGTCAGCGGCACCCCCACCTCCGCCTCCAGGCGCGCCAGATGATGGCTCACCGACGGCTGCGCATAGTGCAGCGCACGCGCCGCCCCCGTCACCGAGCCCTCGCGCGCCACCGCCGCCAGCGCTCGCAACCGCGTCAGGTCCACGTCCACACCCTCCTGCGCGAAGCATAGATCCCGTCGATCGGTCGCCACAGAACAGGCATTGGACCGATGAGACGCCTCGCGGCACCGTGGACCCATGCCCCCCGCAGACCTCGCCCCGCCCACGATGCGCGACGTCCTCGACGCCCGCCGCCTCCTCGCCACCCACCTCCAGCCCACCCCCACCCGCAGCTACCCCGCGCTCGACCGCGCCACCGGCACCCACGTCGTCGTCAAGCACGAGAACCACCAGCCCACCGGAGCCTTCAAGGTCCGCGGCGCCCTCAACCTCCTCCTGCGCCTCACCCCCGACGAGCGCACCCACGGCGTCACCGCCTTCTCCACCGGCAACCACGCCCAGGCCGTCGCCCACGCAGCCCGCACCACCGCCACCCCCTGCACCATCGTCATGCCCACCCACCCCAACCCCACCAAGGCCGACGCCGTCCGCGACCTCGGCGCCCGCCTCGTCCTCACCGGCACCACCTTCGACGACGCCCGCGAGCACGCCACGGCGCTCGCGGCCGAGGACGGGTCCCGGCTCGTCAGCGCGGCGAACGAGCCGCTCCTCATAGCGGGGGTCGCGACGGCGTACCTCGAGCTCCTCGCCGACGCGCCGGACCTCGACGTGCTCGTCGTCCCCGTGGGCGGGGGGAGCGGCGCGGCCGCGGCCTGCCTCGTCGCCCAGGCGCTCGCCCCCGGGCTCGAGGTGGTCGCCGTGCAGTCCGCCGCGTCGTCCGCCGCGCACGACTCGTGGCGCGCGCGCGACCTCGTCGCCCGGCCCAACACCTCGCGCGCCGAGGGCCTCGCCACCGGCAGCGGCTTCGCGCTCACCCAGGCCGTCCTGCGCGAGCACCTCGACGACTTCGTCCTCGTCGACGACGACACGATCGACCGCGCCGCCGCGCTCTACCTCACCGCGGCGCGGACCGTCGCCGAGGGCGCGGGCGCGGCCGCCCTCGCCGCCGTCCTCGCCGACCCCGACCGGTTCGCCGGGCGCCGCGTCGGCGTCGTCTGCTCGGGCGGGAACGCGAGCCCGGCGGAGCTGCGCCGCGTCTTCGCGCACCTGCCCCGGTAGCCGCCTCGGAGCCGGAGCGCGCGACGACGGCGGTCCCGGCGGCCGGACCGCGGCCCCGGGCCTAGGCTCGCCCCATGGCCCGCTACCTCGACGTGCACCCCGACAACCCGCAGCCGCGCGCGATCGCGCAGGTCGTCGCCCTCCTCGAGGACGGCGGCCTCGTGGCCTACCCGACCGACTCCGGCTACGCGCTCGGCTGCCGCATGGACGACCGCGAGGGCGCCGACCGCATCCGCCGCATCCGCCACCTCGACGACCGGCACCACTTCACGCTCGTGTGCGCCGACTTCGCCCAGCTCGGCCACTTCGTCATGGTCGACAACGCGGCGTTCCGGTCGATCAAGGCCGCCACCCCGGGCCCGTACACGTTCATCCTGCGCGCGACGTCGGAGGTCCCGCGCCGCCTCGCGCACCCCAAGAAGAAGACCGTGGGCGTCCGCATCCCCGAGGACTCCGTCGCCCAGGCCATCGTCGCCGCGCTCGGGGAGCCGATCCTGTCGAGCTCGCTCATCCTCCCCGGCTCGACCGAGGCGCTCACCGACGGCTGGGCCATCAAGGAGGAGCTCGACCACGTCGTCGACGCGGTCGTCGACGGCGGCGAGCGGGGCAGCGCGCCGACGACGGTCGTCGACTTCTCCGACGGCGCCCCCGAGGTCGTGCGCGTCGGCGCGGGCGACCCGTCCCGCTTCGAGTAGGACACTGCCGGGTCGTCGTCGCGGCCACCCCGGACGGGATCGGCCGCGCCCGCCGGCCGCTCACGCCCGCAGGCCCAGGAGCAGCCGCAGCCGCTCGCGGTCCACCGGGTCGACGAGCGCCCCGCGCTCCTCGCGCACCCACCAGTCGCCGGTGCGTCGCCGCTCGGCGCGCGTCGTGTACCGGTAACGGAAGACGCGGGCCCGCACCCAGCGCGGGGCGGGACCGTCGGGATCGTCGGCGAACGGGTCCGCCGCGAGCAGGCGCAGGGTCGGGCGGTCGGCCTCCAGGAGCCGGAGCAGCAGCACCTCGAACCACCGCGTGCCGGGCGACCCGAGCGCGAGGAACCACATCTGCCAGTCCAGCCGCAGGTGGTAGGGCGCGACCTGCGGCGGACGGCGGCCCACGTCGCCCGGCTTGCCGCGGAACGCGTACTCGACCCAGTCGTCGGGCCCGGGGGAGCGGGCCGTCGTCCCCTCCACGACGACCTCGTCGCGGCGCCGCGAGACCGAGCCGAACGCGCCGTACGCGTTGACGAGCCGGAACGGCTCGAAGCTCGCGTTCATGAGCTGCCGGCGCGCGACGAGGTTGCGCGCCGGGCGCACGCCGAGGACGAGCAGGAGCGCCGACACCGCGACCACCGCCACGACGAGGGCGACCGGGCCGCCCAGGGCGGCCCCGCCGTCGGGCATCGGCTCCTCGCCGCGACCGAGCGCGGGTACGAGCCACGACCCGACGGCGGCCCACGCGCCGTCGCTCACGACGCCGAGCCCGAGCACGATCGTCAGCCAGTTCAGCCACGCGAAGTTCCCCGTCACGAGCAGCCACGCCTGCGTGAGCACCACGACCGCGCCCGCGACGCTCGCGACCGGCTGCGGCGCGAAGAGCGCGAACGGCACGACGAGCTGCGTCACGTGGTTGCCCGCCACCTCGACGCGGTGCCACCACCGCGGCAGGTGGTGCGCGTGCCACGAGAACGGGCCGGGGAGGGGCTGCGTCTCGTGGTGGTACTCCAGGGCCGTGAGGTCCCGCCACGCGCGGTCCCCGCGGAGCTTGATGAGTCCCGCGCCGAGCTCGACCCGGAACAGGCACCAGCGGGCGAGGAGCAGGACGAGCAGCGGGGGAGCGGCGCCCTCGCCGGACGAGCCCAGCCACCCCACGAGGAACGTCACCTCGCACAGGAGCGACTCCCAGCCGAACCCGTAGAACCGCTGCCCGACGTTCACCACCGACAGGTAGACGGCCCACAGCACGAGGAAGGCGAGCGTCGTCAGCCACCACGGCCCGCGCTGCGGGACCCCGACGACGAGGAGCGCCGCCAGCCCCGCCCCGCCCCACGCGAGGGCGACGACGAACCGGTCCGAGCACCGCCACCGGAGCAGGCTCGGGGCGTCGCGCCACGTCGTGCGCGCCACGAACGTCGCGGCGGGCAGCAGCCCACGCTCGCCCAGCAGCGGGCGCCACTGCCGCACGACGACGAGGAACGCGACGACGAGGACCGCCGCCGTGCCGCGCTGCAGCACCTCGCGCGCGACGTCGTAGCCGGGCGCCCAGAACCACGACCCGAGCCAGGTCGCCACGTCGTCGGGCAGGACGTCCGCCATGTGCCCACGGTAGGGCTGTGAGCCCTGTCTCACCCGTGGTCCGGCCGTCCCCGCGCCGGGCCACGACCGCGTCGCGCCCCTACCATCGGGGCATGAGCAGCCAGGGCCTGAGCCAGTCCACCGACCGCATGCGCGACGCGGGCGTCGCGCCCGCCGCCATCGACGTCTTCGCCCGGTTCTACCGGCTCCTCGAGTCCGGCGCGACCGGCATGATCCCCGAGGCCGACGTCGAGCCGCTCACCGACGTCACGCACCGCGACGAGCTCGAGGTGCCCGAGGACGCCGCCCGCGAGGCGCTGCGCCGCACGGCGGTCATCAAGCTCAACGGCGGCCTCGGGACGTCGATGGGCATGGACCGCGCCAAGTCGCTCCTCACCGTGCGCGACGCCGACCCCCAGCACCCCGACGGCGGGCCGCTGACCTTCCTCGACGTCATCGTCGCGCAGGTGCGCGCCGCGCGGCGCGCGACCGGGGCGCCGCTGCCGCTGCTGCTCATGAACTCGTTCCGCACACAGGCCGACACGCTCGCCGCGCTCGCCCCGCACGACGATCTCGCCGTCGGCGACCTCCCGCTCGACTTCCTGCAGAACCGCGAGCCCAAGCTCCTCGCGAGCGACCTCACGCCCGTCGACTGGCCCGCCGACCCGGAGCTGGAGTGGTGCCCGCCCGGCCACGGCGACCTGTACACCGCCCTCTACGCGTCCGGCGCGCTGCGCGCGCTGCTCGACGCCGGGTACCGCTACGCGAGCGTCTCGAACTCCGACAACCTCGGCGCCGCGCCCGACGCCGCGATGGCCGGGTGGTTCGCCGCGAGCGGGGCGCCGTTCGCCGCCGAGGTCGCACGCCGCACTCCCGCGGACCGCAAGGGCGGCCACCTCGTCGTGCGCCGCAGCGACGGGCGCCTCGTCCTGCGCGAGACGGCGCAGACCCCGGCCGACGACCAGGACGCCGCCGCCGACATCGGCCGGCACCGGTACTTCAACACCAACAACCTGTGGTTCGACCTCGAGGCGCTGTCGGCCGAGCTCGACCGCACCGGCGGGGTGCTCGAGCTCCCGCTCATCAAGAACACCAAGACCGTCGACCCGACCGACCCGTCGTCGCCCGAGGTCGTGCAGATCGAGTCCGCCATGGGAGCCGCGGTCGAGGTGTTCGACGGCGCCGTCGCGATCGAGGTCGGCCGCGACCGGTTCCTGCCGGTGAAGACGACGAACGACCTCCTCGTGCTCCGCTCCGACGTCTACGACCTCGACGACGCCTACCGGTTCGTCGCGCGCACCGAGGCGCCGTTCGTGGACCTCGACCCGGCCCACTACAAGACCATCGCCGCGTTCGACGCCCGGTTCGACGACGGCACCCCGTCCCTGCGCGCGGCCCGCTCGCTCACGGTGCGCGGGGACTGGACCTTCGGCTCCGGCGTCACGGTCACCGGCGAGGCCGAGCTCGCCGACCCGGGCGGCTCCGCCCGCGTCCCCGACGGTGCCGTCGTCGGCCCGGACGGCGTCAGCGCCTGACGCCGAGGGAGAGCCCTGCTCGGCCGCGGTAGCGCCCGGGGCGCGTGACCACGGCTCTACCTCGCGCGACCAGGGTTCGTCCTCGCGCGGCCAGGGGTGTACCTCGCGTCGGCGGGGTTCCTGTGCGGGCGCGGTCAGGCGGGGACGTCGACGACGCGGCTGTCGCCCCGGCGCGCGACGAGGGCGCCGGACGACGCGGCGGCGAGGTCGGCGTCGAACCGGTCGAGCTCGGCCGGGGGGACGAGGACGGTGAACGCGGCCGTCGTGCCGTAGTCGACGCCCTCGAGCGTGCCGTCGTGGTGGTCGCACCAGTCGCGCAGGACGCCGTGGAGCCGCCCGGCGTCGGCGTGCGGGACGTCGACGTGCACCGCGGTGAGCACGGCGCGGCGCACGGGTCGCGCGAGGTCGAGCGCCTCGCTCACCGCGCTCGAGTAGGCGCGCACGAGGCCGCCCGCGCCGAGCAGGACGCCGCCGAAGTACCGCGTGACGACGGCGACGACGTCGGTCACGTGCCGGTGCCGCAGCACCTCGAGCATGGGGATGCCCGCGGTGCCGGAGGGCTCGCCGTCGTCGGTGGAGCGCTGCTGGTCGGCGTGCGGGCCGACGACGAGCGCGACGCAGTGGTGGCGCGCGTCCCAGTGTTCCTTGCGCACGCGCGCGACGACGGCGTCGGCCGCGGCGACGGACGGGACGGGGGAGAGGTGCGCGAGGAAGCGGGACTTCTTGACGACCAGCTCGTGGTCGACGGGTCCGGCGATCGTCCCCCACAGCTCCCCGGTGCCCGCGCTCACCCTGCGAGCCTAGCCGCGACGGCGCCCGGGTCGGTCGTCGACCCGGGCGCCGTCGACGGGCGTCGTGGCGGTCAGTCCGTGCCGGACTCCATCGCGGCGCGGTCGAGGAGCGCGTCGTCGCCCTCGGCCATGCCGCGCGACGCGATGACCTCGGCGCCGCCCTCGGGCATCGCGCCGATGAGCTCGGTGGAGGCCTGCACGGCGCCGATGAGCGCGGCGTGCGTGGTGCCGACGATCCCGATGCCGGCGTACTGCTCGAGCTTGGCCCGCGAGTCGGCGATGTCGAGGTTGCGCATGGTGAGCTGGCCGATCCGGTCCATCGGGCCGAACGCGGAGTCCTCGGTGCGCTCCATCGACAGCTTGTCCGGGTGGTAGCTGAACGCGGGCCCGGTGGTGTCGAGGATCGAGTAGTCCTCGCCGCGGCGCAGGCGCAGCGTGACCTCGCCGGTGACGGCGGTGCTCACCCAGCGCTGCAGCGACTCGCGGATCATGAGCGCCTGCGGGTCGAGCCACCGGCCCTCGTACATGAGGCGGCCGAGGCGGCGGCCCTCCGTGTGGTACTGCGCGAGGGTGTCCTCGTTGTGGATCGCGTTGACCAGGCGCTCGTACGCGGTGTGCAGGAGCGCCATGCCGGGGGCCTCGTAGATGCCGCGGCTCTTGGCCTCGATGATGCGGTTCTCGATCTGGTCGGACATGCCGAGCCCGTGACGGCCGCCGATCGCGTTGGCCTCCTGGACCAGCGCGACGGCCGACTCGAACTCCTCCCCGTTGATCGTCACCGGACGGCCCTGGACGAAGCCGATCGTCACGTCCTCGGTCGCGATCTCGACCGCCGGGTCCCAGAACCGCACGCCCATGATCGGGTCGACGGTCTCGATGCCCGTGTCGAGGTGCTCGAGCGTCTTCGCCTCGTGCGTCGCGCCCCAGATGTTCGCGTCCGTGGAGTACGCCTTCTCGGTGCTGTCCCGGTACGGCAGGTCGTGGGCCAGCAGCCACTCCGACATCTCCTTGCGCCCGCCGAGCTCCGCGACGAAGTCCGCGTCGAGCCAGGGCTTGTAGATGCGCAGGTGCGGGTTGGCGAGCAGCCCGTAGCGGTAGAACCGCTCGATGTCGTTGCCCTTGAAGGTCGACCCGTCGCCCCAGATCTGGACGTCGTCCTCCTGCATCGCGCGGACGAGGAGCGTGCCCGTGACCGCGCGGCCCAGGGGAGTGGTGTTGAAGTACGCGCGGCCGCCGGAGCGGATGTGGAACGCGCCGCACGCGAGCGCGGCGAGACCCTCCTCGACGAGCGCGGCGCGGCAGTCCACGAGGCGCGCGATCTCCGCGCCGTAGGCGGTCGCGCGACCGGGCACGGAGCCGATGTCCGGCTCGTCGTACTGGCCGATGTCGGCGGTGTAGGTGCACGGCACCGCGCCCTTGTCGCGCATCCACGCGACGGCGACGGACGTGTCGAGGCCCCCGGAGAACGCGATCCCGACGCGCTCTCCCACGGGCAGGGAGGTGAGAACCTTGGACATGGGCACGAGTATGCAGCATTCTGCATACGTATTCAATTCGGTGGTCAGGGAGCCGCGGCGGGCTTGGCGGTGACACGCCCGCCAGTCGCTCTCGACACAAAAAGTGTGCCAAGCGGTAGGGTCCCCCCATGCCCGACGACGCGACGCCACCCACCAGCCCGGACACGGCGGGCATCACGACCGCCGGCACCAGCGCCAGCGCCGCGTCCCGCTACCCGCGCCCGACCGTCACGCTCGACGAGGCCGAGTGGGTGTGGCGCCTGCTGGCGACGGAGGCGATGGTAGAGGCCGCGAAGCCGGAGACCGTGCGCCTCGCGGTGATCGCCGGCCTCACGCGCGCGACGGGCGCGCGCTACGGCGACCTGCTGCGCTGCACGGTCGACGCGATCGACCTCGGCCCGGCGACGGAGCGCGCGGGGGAGGGGAGGGTCGTGCTCACGCACGGCAAGCACCGCACGGTGCGCGAGCACGTGCTGAGCGCGAGCGTCGTCGTCGTGCTGCGTCGCTGGATGGCGGTGCGGGAGGTGCTCGCGGCGGACCTCGAGGGTTCGGTGCCGCGCGCGTTGCTGCTCACGGTCCACCACACGCACGACAACGGCGTCACGGTGTCCAGCGGCCTGCCCATCACGAAGCAGGGCCTCGTGCTGTCGTGGCGGCGGTTCGTGCACCGCACGAACGCGCGCTACGGGGCCGTGCGGGCGCCGCTCCCGACACGCTTCGAGCAGGTCCGGCGGGCCTGGGTCGAGGCGTCAGCCCCGGCGGGGAGCGGGATCGTCGCCGGGCCCGGTCTCGGCGACGACGCCGGGCGGGACGCCCTCCTCGCCGCCGAGCTCCTGGAACAGCGTGAGGTGGAGGCCGGCGGGGGCGTCGAGGCGTGAGTTGAGCGAGCCCCAGGGCGTCCGCGTCGCCGGGGCGACGAGCGACGCCCCGGCGGCGACGGCCCGGTCGGTCGCGCCCCCGGCGTCGTCCACCTCGAGCGCGACCCGGAGGTGCCCCGCGACGCGACTCCCGACCTCCAGGTCGTCGATCGCCCGCACGTGCCCGGGGGAGGCGATCTCGAGCGTCGCGCGCCCGACGTCGAGGATCGCCACCCGGTCGTCCTCGCCGTCCGCGTAGGCGATCTGCTGGGGGAGGCCCAGGACGTCGCGGTAGAACGCGAGGGCGGCGTCGTAGTCCTCCGCCTCGACGACGAGCCGGAGCTGGCGGACGGGCGGCGGTGCGGCGTGCGGATCGGTCATGCCGCGACCTTACGCTCTTCTGGAAATAAATAGTATGCCAAGCGCATCGACACCACCAGCACCCCACGCGAACAACTCACCAACCAGCCCCAAAAAGCGAGGGCCCCGCCACGACTCGCGTGGCGGGGCCCGGTCGCCGTCGGGACGACGGCGGTGGAGGGGAGCGGGGTCAGGGCTGACCGGCCGCTGCCTCCTCGGCCTTGCGCGCGGCGCCGGCCTCGGTGCGCGCGCCCTCGGTGGAGAGGTCGCCGCCCGTCGACTCGAGGTGCGCGCGGACGAACCAGTGGAAGAGCTCGAGGTCGTGCAGGTGCCCGATGAGCAGGTCGTTCGTGACGTCGTCGAGCTCCTCGGTCGCGGCCGCCGCCTCGCGGTGGGCCGTGATGACGCCGACGTACACCTCGTCGAGGGCGCCGAGGTGCGCGATCGTCGAGGCGCGGCCCAGGGAGTAGTCCTCCCAGGTGCGGGCGGCGACGAGCGCGCCGGGCGTGCCCTGCGGGGAGACGCCGAGGGTCGCGATGCGCTCGGCGGTCGCGTCGACCATCGCGCGGACGGCGTCGACCTGCGGGTCGATCATCTCGTGGACCGCGATGAAGTGCGGGCCGACGACGTTCCAGTGGATGTGCTTGAGCGTGAGCTGCAGGTCGTTGAGCGCGTGCAGCCGCTCCTGGAGGATCCCGGCGACCTGGGCCCCTTCCTCAGGGGTGAGCGACGGGACCGTGTACTTCGGCAGGTCGGAACGAGCAGCCATGGGTTGCCTCCTCGGGGTCGGTGACGCGCGCCGGGACGGCGGCGGGACGACGGCGCGGGTGCCGTCTGCGTCCATCGTGGTGCCGGGGCGCGGTCCTCGCAGGACGAGTGCTCAGTCCCGCGGCCGCACGAGCAGGACGACGCCGAGCACGGCGAGGCCGCCGAGCGCCGCCGCGACCGCGGACGAGACGTCGGCCAGCGCGACCGACCGCACGGCGAGCGCGACGACGAGCAGCGCGGCCTGGAGCACGACGACGCGGCGCAGGTCGGGCGCGAGGGCGCGCAGCTCGGCGCGCGCTCCGGGCGGCACGTGGTCGCTCCACCACGCGGTGCGGAGCACGAGGTGCCCGAGCGGGAGGAGGGCGAGGACGGCGGGGTCGAAGGGCGCGGTGCCGTCCACGAGGAGCACGACGCCGCCGACGAGGACGAGGAGGTGGGGCACGGGCGGGGCGGGGAGGTACGTGGTGACGATGCCGAGGCCGACGGCGACGCCCCACACGAAGGACGGGGCGAGCCCGGTCGTCTGGAGGGCGGCGGCCGCGAACCCGGTCGCGAGGAGGAGCAGGGCGGCGCGCGCCGTCCACGCGGGGAACGTGGGGCCCGTCTCGACGACGAGCCGGGGCGGCGGCCCGGCGGTGACGGTCTCGCGGCGTGCGGGCATCCTCATGGTCGACCGCCGGGGGTCGCGCCCGCGGGGTGCCGGTCGAGGCGTCGTGCCGCGAGCTCGAGCGCGCCGCGGGCGCCGTCGGCGTCAGGGGTGCCGTCGTACCAGCGGACGACGGTGACGCCCCTCCTGCGCAGCTCGTGGATGCGGGCGTCGCGCTCGTGGCGGGTGATGCGCCAGGCGACGGCGACGTGCTCGTCGACGTCGGCGGCGTTCACGGGCGGGAGGACGTCGACGACGACGACCACGTGGCCCGTGTCGTGCCACTGGTGGGCGAGCCGGGGCGCTTCGTCGTCGAGGAGGGTGGAGAAGAGGTAGACGGCGGCGCCGGCCGCGACCTGGGGCGGCCGGTGGCGCGCGGTGGGGTCGCCGACGGGCCGGGCGAGGGCGAGCCCGTGGAGGATGCGGCGCAGGTGGCGTCGTCCGCCGCCGGGGCGGACGGGTCGGGCGAGGCGACCGAGGTCGTCCAGGGCGACGCGGTCGCCGTCGGCGAGGACGGCGTGGGCGACGGACGCGGCGGCGTGCCGCGCGAGGTCGAGGGACGTGGGCTCGTCGGGGCGCTGCTCGCCGACGCCGTTCCAGGTGGCGAGGTCGGGGGCGACGTCGTCCCGGGAGTCGACGACGAGGACGACGGTGGCCTCGGCGGTGCCGTAGGTGCGGCGGACGTACAGGGTGTCGAGGTCGGGTGCGCGACGGGCCGTGGCGCGCCAGTCGATGCGGCGCAGGCGGTCGCCGGGGCGGTACGCGTCGACGTCGCGGAGCTCGGTGCCGTCTCCGGGCCGGCGGGAGGTGCGGGGGCCGGAGAGCCCGCGCAGGCGGGAGGACAGGGGCGTGCGGCCGAGCGGCGTGGCGCGGGGCAGGACGAGGCGCCGCGGTCCGGCGGCGACGTGCGGAGGCTGCTCCTCGACGCCGTCGGGCCCGTAGGCGGCGAGGTCGACGCGCAGGGTGTCGGTCGGGCCGGTGCGGACCGACGGGGCGTGCCAGGCGAGGTCGCGCGAGCCGCGGGTGACGTCGACGAGGCGTTCGGTGACGAGGCCGCCGGGGACGACGCCGCGCAGGCGCAGCAGCTCGACGCCCGGAGGGACGTGGGCGTGCGTGCGCGCGGTGACGGTGCCTGGAGCCGCGGCGGGGTCGAGGACGACGCGGAGCGCGACGGGCCCTCGCGGCCGGTGGGTCCAGCCCCAGACCGCGGCGAGGAGGGGCGCGACGCCGAGGAGCGCCACGTCGGGTCGGCGCACGAGGACGCCGAGCGCGAGGAGCGTGGTGCCGAGGAGGAGGCCGGCACCGAGGTGGACGGTGGTGCGCCACGGCGGCGGCGCGTCGGGGTCCGGCGTCCAGGGGCCGGTCATGCGGCCCGGCCGACGGTGGCGGGTCCGGGGACGGTGCGCAGGAGGTCGTCGACGAGCGCCTCGGGGCGCAGGTCGGCGGCCCAGGCGCCGGGCGTGAGGGTGAGGCGGTGCGCGAGGACGGGGACGGCGACGCGCTTGACGTCCTCGGGGAGCACGACGTCGCGCCCGTCGAGCACGGCGACGCCGCGCGCGAGGAGCGCGAGGTTCTGGGAACCGCGGGGCGACGCGCCGACCTCGAGGTCGCGGTGGGTGCGGGTCGCGGCGGCGAGGTCGACGCAGTAGGCGAGGACGTCGGGGTGGACGTCGACCTGCTCGACGGCGGCCTGCATGGCGAGGACGGTGTCGCGGTCGACCACCTGGCGCACGACGGGGTCGTCGTGCCGGCGTGCGATGCGGCGAGCGAGGACCTCGCGCTCCTCGTCGCGGCCCGGGTACCCGACGGACAGCCGGACCATGAAGCGGTCGAGCTGGGCCTCCGGGAGCGGGTAGGTGCCCTCGTGCTCGACGGGGTTCGACGTCGCGACGACGTGGAAGGGCCGGGGCAGCGGGTAGGTGGTGCCCTCGACGGTGACCTGATGCTCGGCCATGGACTCGAGCAGCGCGGACTGGGTCTTGGGCGCGGTGCGGTTGATCTCGTCGGCGAGCAGGAGCCCGGTGAACACGGGCCCGGGCCGGAACTCGAAGGTCCGGGTCGCGGGGTCGTACACGGAGGAGCCGGTGACGTCCGAGGGCAGCAGGTCGGGCGTGCACTGCAGGCGCGTGAAGTCGAGACCGAGGGCGCGCGCGAGGCTGCGTGCGGCGAGGGTCTTGCCGAGCCCCGGCACGTCCTCGAACAGGACGTGGCCCCCGGCGAGGACGGCCGCGAGCGCCAGGGTGAGGGGTTCGCGGGCTCCGACGACGGCGGTGGCGACCTCGTCGAGGACGGCGTGGCCGTGCGCGGCGACGGTGGGGATTTCGAGGGTCGCGGGCGGCGTGGTGCCGGGGTGGCTGGTCATCGGGGTGTCCCTTCGTCGGGGCGGTCCGGGGTGGTGGGCAGGCGGTCGAGGGCGGTGAGCCAGGCGCGCAGCTCGGCGGGGGTGGGGAGGCGTCCGGTGGTGGTGAGGTCGTGGGTGGTGCGGGCGACGCGGGGGCCGAGGAGGCGGGCGATGTCGGGTGCTGCCGTGGGGTCGTGGAGGGGTCCGGTGCCGTGGCGGTGGAGGGTCCGGTCGGTGAGGTGGCGCATGCGGCGTGCTGC
Organism: Cellulosimicrobium sp. MI9406; assembly: GCF_040595865.1. Taxonomy (NCBI): domain Bacteria; kingdom Bacillati; phylum Actinomycetota; class Actinomycetes; order Micrococcales; family Promicromonosporaceae; genus Cellulosimicrobium; species Cellulosimicrobium sp. MI9406. Next base: position 259,507 of record NZ_JALIZI010000006.1, on the reverse strand, counting down.
GGAGGGGGTGACGCGTCCGTCGCGTCCGAGGACGGACCAGCCGAGGTCGGAGACGTCGCGTCGGTTGCCGTCGCGTCGGAGGGTGGGGAGGTGGGGCCAGACGGTGTCGCCGGCGTAGCCGGTGCGGTGTCGGAGCAGGGTGGCGGCGATGCCGAGGGCGGTGAGGGTGAGGGTGTGGGCGGGGGAGGCGCCGAGGGTGGTGAGGAGGATGCCGAGCCCGACGACGGTGGCGGCGGTGCGCAGGGTGGTCCGGTCGGTGGGGCGGAGGCGGGCCCATCGGGCGCGGGGGTTCACGGTCGTGCTCGGTGGTCGGTGGGGGCGGTGGTGTCGGGTGGGGCGCCGAGGTCGGTCGCGATGCGGGTGAGGGCGTGGCGGGCGGCGTCGAGGTCGGTGGGGCCGAGGGGGTTCTCGCCGAAGCGTGCGCGGTGGTAGAGGCGGCGCAGGGTGGCGACGGCGTGGGGGTCGGCGGGTGTGCTGGTGAGGACGGCGGTGGTGAACTCGGTGGGGGTCTGGGCGGGGTCGCGTCGGGTGCCGGCGCGGGCGGCGGCGTGCTCGAGGGCGACCCAGGCGGCGACGACGGCGTCGTGGGGGTCGGTGTCGGGGGTGCTCAGGTGGGTGCGGACGCGGTCGACGGCGTCGCGGAGCTCGGGGACGACCTGGTCCTGCGCGAGGTGTGCGGTGTCGCCGGGTGGGGCGAGGAGGAGGTCGCGGTGGCGTCGTCGGACGAGGAGCCGTGGGAGGTGGCGGCGTGCGAGGACGGCGAGGACCACGAGGACGACGGCGCCGAGGAACCACAGGAGGTAGGTGTCGAAGGACATGCCGGTCGCGTCGAGGGGGATCTCGAGCTCTTGGGGTGCGGTGGGTGCTTCCTGGGGCACGTTCTCGGGCGGCGGGCCGGTGGGGTCGCGGGCGAGGTCGCTGAGCCAGGTGGGTGCGTCCCAGCTCCAGGGGGCGCTGGTCGCGGCGGCGAGGACGGCCGCGAGCGCCAGGGCGGTGACGGCGGTGAAGCGGGCCGGGCCGGGCCGGCGGTGGTCGTGGTCCCCCTGCGTGGTGGTCATGCGGGTCTGAGGGACTCGGCGTGGGCGCCGGCGACGGCGGCGGTGAGGAAGGCGGCGGGGTCGGTGTCGAGTCCGCGGCCCATGGTGGACAGGCGGACGGGGGTGTCGTGCAGGGCGTGGAGGAGGTCGGGTCCGGCGGGGACGTGGACGGGGTGGTGGCGGCCGGTGGGGGCGGCGAGCGCGTGGGCCTGGTGGGTGATGCGGGCGGTGAGGTCGGGGCCCCAGCCGGGGAGGTTCTCGATGTCGGGGGTGGGGACGGGCAGGGGGAGGTCGCTGGGGGCGAGGGCGACGCGGCCGTAGGCGGTGAGGGAGTGGTGGGAGATGCCGAGGTGGCGGTCTCGGGGGTCGGCGCCGGAGACGCGCAGGGAGGCGACGGGTCGGCCGCGGAGGGTGGCGACGGCGTTGAGGGCTTCTCCGGCGGCGACGCCGGAGAAGCCCCAGCGGGTGCCGGTGCCGAGGTTGCCGGGTCCTTGGGCGACGACGACGAGGTCGGCGCCGGTGACGTGGTGGGCGGCGAGGAGGCCGGTGTGGACGGTGACGGCTTCGAGGTCGCCGCCGAAGGCTTGGCCGACGGTGATGCAGGTGTCGATCCAGCCGGTGTCGCGCAGGGTGGCGATGGTGCGGGAGAACGCGGCGGGCAGGGCGCCGCCGTCGGTCATGACGTAGGCGATGCGGGGGGTGGGGCGGCCTGCGAGCGCCGCGGCGTGGCGGGCGCCGGCGACGACGGCGGGCAGGGCGGAGTGGAGGTCGGCGACGACGACGGGGGTGTCGGCGAGGTCGTCGGCGTCGCGCAGGGTGTCGTGGTGGGGGGACTCCTGCTCGTCGACGCCGAGGACGAGGGCTTGCAGGGGGGTGTAGCGGGCCTTGACGAGGTGGCCGGGGCCGGGTGCGGGGTCGGGCGGGAGGGGGGTGGCGGGCTGGGCGGGGCCGACGACGAGGGCGTAGCCGCCGGTGCCGAGGCCGCGGGCGAGGGCGGAGACGTTGAGGAGGACGTGGTCGCCGGGGTGGGGGGTGCCGACGAGCTGGGTGTAGGCGAGGGCGCGCACGGTGGCGTGGGGGTCGTCGGGCCGTCCGGGCAGGGGTGTGTGGAGCTTGACGTCGAGCTCTTGGGCTCCGGTCCAGGCCTTCGCGTGCGACACCACGGTCGCGGTCCGCCACGTGATCACGCGGCACACCCTATCGACCGACTAGCGTGGTGCCGATGTCCGAGCCCACTGCTGCCTCCGCGCCCTCCGTCGCGTCGTCGTCGGGGGGTTCGTCGACGAACCCTGCGGCGCGTCTGCTGAACCTGGTGATCGCGTTGGTGAACACGAACGCGTCGATGACGAAGCAGCAGATCCGGTCGAGCGTGGCGGGGTACGGGGACGCCCCCTCGCCCGACGCGTTCGAACGGATGTTCGAGCGGGACAAGGACACGTTGCGCGACCTCGGTATCCCGATCGTCACGGTGGACGCGGGCGGGCACGCGGACGAGGTGGGGTACCGGATCGACCAGGACGCGTACGCGCTGCCTGCGGTGGACCTGACGCCGGCGGAGCTGGGTGTGCTGGCGCTGGCGGCGCAGTTCTGGCAGGACAAGACGCTGCGGACGGACATCTCCCGGGCGCTGACGAAGCTGCGGGCGGCCGGGGCGGGGGAGACCGCGATGGACGTCGTGGCGGGTCTGGCGCCGCGGGTGCGGGCGGTGGGGGACGCGTACGCGACGCTCATGGACGCGATCTCGGCGCGGCGCGTGGTGTCGTTCACGTACCGGGCGGCGAGCACGGGCGAGGTGCGGCCGCGCCGGGTGCAGCCGTGGCGCATCGCGGCGCGGCGCGGCGGCTGGTACCTGGTGGGCCTGGACCTGGACCGGGGCGCGCCGCGGTCCTACCGGCTGAGCCGGGTAGAGGGTCGGGTGCGGGCGTCGGGGCCGCGCGACGCGTTCGAGGTGCCGGCGCACGTGGACGTGGACGCGGCGCTGGGCACGCGCGACGCGGGCGGGCTGGCGCGCCTCGCGGTGGTGCCCGAGCGTGCGGGGGCGCTGCGGGCGCGCGGCACGGTCGTGGGCTCGGTGCCCGACGCGCGCGCGGGCGACGGCGCGGGCCGCGACGTGCTCGAGGTGGCGTACGACGTGCGGTACGCGATGGCGGACGAGGTCGTGGGGTACGGGGACGCGGTGCTGGTGCTGGGCCCGCCGGACCTGCGCGAGGCGGTCGTGCGGCGGCTGCGTGACGCGGCGGGACTGGCGACGGGCCCGGCCGACGGCGCCGGACAGGCGGAGGTGGAGCGTGGCTGAGCGCGCGGACGACCGGCTGGTGCGCCTGCTGGGCATCGTGGCGTACCTCGACGGGGCGGGCCCGGTGCCGGTGGGCGAGCTCGCAAGGCACTTCGGCGTCAGCGAGCGCCAGGTCCTGGACGACGTCGACGCCCTGTGGGTGTCGGGCACGCCCGGGTACTGGCCCGACGACCTCATCGACTTCGACGCGGACTCGATCGAGCGCGGCGTGGTGCGCCTCACCGAGGCCCGCGGCATGACCCGTCCGCTGCGGCTCGGCACGCGCGAGGCGGTCGCGCTCATCGCGGCGCTGCGCGCGATGCGCGAGACGGCGGCGGTGCAGGCCGACCCGGAGCGGGCGGGCGTCGTGGAGTCGGTGCTGCGCAAGCTGACTGACGCGACCGGGGAGGCCGCGGCGGCGCTCGACGTGCAGCTCGCACCCGAGGGCGACCCGCGCGTGGTCGCGGCGATCACGAGCGCGCTCGTCGCGGGCCACCGGCTGCGCATCCGGTACGTCACCGCGGCGGACGAGGAGTCCGAGCGCGAGGTCGACCCCGTGTCCCTGCACACGCAGGACGAGCACGCCTACCTGCTCGCGTGGTGCCACCGCGCCCAGGGGCGGCGCACGTTCCGCGTCGACCGCATCCTCACCGCGACCGAGCTCGACCAGGCCGTCGAGGGGCACGACGTCGACCCCGACGTGGACTTCACGCCCACCGGCGACGCGCCCCTCGCGACCATCACGTTCGCCAGCCCCGCGCGCGCCGTGGCCGAGCAGGTCCCCGTGGAGTCGGTGCGCAACCTGCCGGGCGGCGCGTTCGAGGTGCGGCTGCGCGTCACCAACCCGGTGTGGCTGCGCCAGCTCCTCACCGAGCGTGCCCGCCACGTCCTGGCCGTCGAGCCGGCCGCCGTCGCGCAGGACGTGCGCGAGGCCGCGAGCGCCGCCCTGGCCGCGTACGCCCACCTGCCCGGCGACGCGCCGGGTGAGGCACCGCACGAGGGGAGCGGGCGCTCGGGCGAGCGGCCCGCTGGCTAGGGTGGGCGGCATGTGGTTCTGGGTGTGGACGGTGCTCGTGGTGGGCACCCTGGTGGGCGCGTTCTTCCTCGCGCGGCGCCTGTGGCGCTCCGTCAAGGGCCTGGGGCGCGAGCTGTCGCGCGCGTCGCAGGTCGCGGCGGACCTCGGTGCGCGGACGGACGAGTTGGCGCGCGCCCAGCAGGAGGCGCAGCCCTCCACGGCGCCGACGCTGTTCGACGACCCGGTCGAGCTGCGCGCCCGGGTGGACGCGTTGCGCGCGGACCGCGAGGAGCGGCGCGTGCAGCGCCGCCGCCGCGACGAGCAGGTGTGGTCCCGCTGGCGGCGGTTCAACGCCTGACCGCCCCCGGCGAACCGTGCGCGGCGCGGTCGGACGACGCCTCGGGGCGCAGGGACCGTGACCTATGATGGCGCGAAGAGCAACGTCGCCCCTGGCCGCCCACGAGTAGGTAGTAGGTTCCCGCCGTGAACATCCTTCGTCACCCCGCGACGATCGTCGTCCTCATCCTCCTGGTCCTGCTGCTCTTCGGGTCGAAGCGGCTCCCCGACATGGCGCGCTCCGTCGGCCAGTCGCTGAAGATCTTCAAGAAGGAGGTCAAGGACCTGCGCGAGGACGACGACACGACGACGACCACGACGCCGTCGGGCACCACCGCGACGACGAGCACCGGCACCACCACCGGCGCGACGGGCACGGGTGCGACGAGCGTGACGGGGGGCACGGCGTCGTCCACGCAGGACGACACCCCCAAGGCGTAGTCGGTGTCCCGCACTCCCCGCGACCCCGAGGGGCGCATGCCCCTGCGCGAGCATCTCGTCGAGATCCGCAAGCGCCTCTTCCTCGCCGCGATCGGCATCGTCCTGGGTGCCGTCGTCGGGTGGATCGTGTACGAGCCGGTGCTGCAGGCCCTGCAGCAGCCGCTCGTCGACGCGGCCGAGCGCCGCGACGTCCTGACGGGACTGAACTTCGAGGGCGTCGCCACGGCCATCGACATGAAGGTCAAGGTCTCCCTGTTCCTCGGCGTCCTGCTGTCGAGCCCGTGGTGGCTGTACCAGCTCTTCGCGTTCATCACGCCCGGCCTGACGTCCAAGGAGAAGCGGTACGCGTTCGGGTTCATCGGCGCCGCCGTCCCGCTGTTCCTCGCCGGCGTCGCGCTCGCGTGGGTGATGCTGCCGCGCGCGGTCGCGCTCCTCAACGAGTTCGTGCCCGACGGCAGCGCGAACCTCATCAACGCCCAGATGTACCTCGGGTTCGTCATGCGCCTCATGCTCGCGTTCGGCATCGCTTTCCTCGTGCCCGTGATCATGGTCGCGCTCAACACGATGGGCGTGGTGCGCGCCGCGACGTGGCTCGCGGGGTGGCGCTGGGCCGTGCTGATCTCGTTCCTGTTCGCCGCGATCATGACGCCCACGCCCGACGTGCTGACCATGTTCTGCGTCGCGCTGCCCATCTGCGCCCTGTACTTCCTCGCCTACGGGATCTCCGTCCTGCACGACCGGCGCGTCGACCAGCGCGACGCCGCACGGCTCGCCCTGTGAGCACCACGGCCCGGCCGCGCCCCACCGGGCGCGGGGGCCGCGCGTGAGCACGGTCGCGCTCGTCGTCAACCCGACGGCCGGGCGCGGGCGGGGCCGCACCGCAGGCGCACGCACCGCCGAGGCGCTCACCGCGGCCGGGCACGACGTCCTCGACCTCAGCGCCCCCAGCCTGCCCCTCGCGCAGGAGTCCGCCGACGCCGCCGTCCGCGGCACCGGCGCGGCCGCGGGGGTGGACGCGCTCGTCGTCGTCGGCGGCGACGGCATGGTGCACCTCGGCGTCAACGCCACCGCGGGCACCGGCGTGCCGCTCGGCATCGTCGCCGTGGGGACCGGCAACGACTTCGCGCACGCCCTCGACCTACCCACCGGCCGCCCCGACCGCTGCGTCGACGCCCTCCTGGGCGCGCTCGGGCCCGCCGCGAGCGCCGGGGCGCGCGTGCGCGTGGTCGACGCCGCCCGGGTCGCGGGCGAGCACGTGCCCGTCGCGCGCTGGTACGCGGGCGTGCTGTCCGCCGGGATCGACGCCGCGGTGAACGCGCACGCCAACGCGGCGACCTGGCCGCGCGGACGGTCCCGGTACGCGCGCTCCGCGCTGACCGAGATCACCCGCTACCGGCCCTACGGGTACCGCGTCACGGTGCGCGGCGTGCCCGCGGGCGACGACGTGCCGGACGTCCTCGCCGGGGCGCCCCTGATGCCCACGCCCGACGCCGCGCAGCACCCGGACGCGGCCGGCGGCCCGGGCGGGCGGGCGTTCGTGTGGGAGTCGCCGGGCGCGCTCGTCGCCGTCGCGAACAGCCCCCGCTTCGGCGGCGGGGTCCGCGTCGCGCCCGACGCCGCGCCCGACGACGGCCTGCTGGACGTCGTCGTCGCGGGCCCGCTCGGGCGGTGGGGCGCCGCGCGCGTCTTCCCCGGCATGTACGCGGGGCGCCACCTCGCCCACCGCGCGGTCGGGACCGTGCGCGCGACGTCGGTCACGGTCGAGCCGACCACAGCAGGCGCCGCGCCGCCGCACGCGTTCGCCGACGGGGAGCACCTCGGGCCGCTGCCGCTGCGCGTCGACGTCGTCCCCGGCGCGCTGCGCGTGCTCGACGCCGCCGCCCCTACCCGCTGAGCAAGGGGGCTCTCGACCGGCGAGGTGGGCGGTGGACCGTAGGCTGACGGCATGACGGCCGACGAATCGCCCGCCGCCCGCTACGCCGCGTCCCGGGCCCGCCAGGCGGCGTCCCGCACGCGGCTCGCGGACTTCCGGCAGGTGCTCGACTTCCCCCTCGACGACTTCCAGGTGCGCGCGTGCGAGGCGCTCGAGGAGGGCCGCGGCGTGCTCGTCGCCGCGCCCACGGGCGCCGGGAAGACGGTCGTGGGCGAGTTCGCGGTCCACCTCGCCCTCGCGAGCGGGCGCAAGGCGTTCTACACCACCCCCATCAAGGCGCTGTCCAACCAGAAGTACGCCGACCTCGTTCGCCGCCACGGCGCCGACTCCGTGGGCCTGCTCACCGGTGACACGACGATCAACGGGGAGGCGCCCGTCGTCGTCATGACGACCGAGGTGCTGCGCAACATGCTCTACGCGGGGTCGCGCACCCTGGACGGGCTCGCGTACGTCGTCATGGACGAGGTGCACTACCTCGCCGACCGGTTCCGCGGGCCCGTGTGGGAAGAGGTGATCATCCACCTGCCCGACGACGTGCAGTTCGTGTCCCTGTCCGCGACCGTGTCCAACGCGGAGGAGTTCGGCGACTGGCTGGAGATGGTGCGCGGCGACACGACGGTCGTCGTCAGCGAGCGCCGGCCCGTGCCGCTGTGGCAGCACGTCCTCGTCGCGTCCGCGAACCCCGCGGCCGGGGTCGCGCACGCGGGCGGCGGACGCGCGCCCGGCGCGGACCTGCTCGACCTGTACGCCGGGACGGTGGACCCCACCGACCCGGGCGTGAACCCGCCCATCAACCCCGACCTGCTGGCCGCGTTCCGCACCGCGCCCCGCACCGGCGGCCCCGGGCCGGGCGGACGGCGAGGGTCCGGCGACCGCGGGTACCGCGGCCGCGGCGGGCGTCGCCCGGGCCCGGACCGGTCCGTCGTCGGGCGACGCACCCCCGCCCGGTTCGCCGTCGTGGACGCGCTCGACGCGGACGGGCTGCTGCCCGCGATCTACTTCATCTTCTCCCGCGCCGGGTGCGAGGGCGCCGTGCAGCAGTGCCTCACCGCCGGCCTGCGCCTGACGTCACCCGCGGAGGAGGCCGAGATCCGGCGCGTCGCGGAGGAACGCACCGCGACCATCCCCACCGAGGACCTGGAGGTCCTCGGGTACTGGACGTGGACGGAGTCCCTCGCGCGCGGCATCGCGGCCCACCACGCGGGCCTGCTGCCCGTGTTCAAGGAGACGGTCGAGGAGCTGTTCAGCCGCGGCCTCATCAAGGTCGTGTTCGCCACCGAGACCCTCGCGCTCGGCATCAACATGCCCGCCCGGTCCGTCGCGCTGGAGAAGCTCGTCAAGTGGGACGGCACCGCGCACGTCGACGTCACCCCGGGGGAGTACACCCAGCTCACCGGGCGCGCCGGGCGGCGCGGCATCGACGTCGAGGGGCACGCCGTCGTCGTCGACCACGCGGGCCTGGACCCGGTGCACCTCGCGGGCCTGGCGTCCAAGCGCCTGTACCCGCTGCGCTCGAGCTTCCGGCCCACGTACAACATGGCGGTCAACCTCGTCGCGCAGGTCGGGCGCGACCGGGCGCGCGAGGTCCTGGAGACGTCGTTCGCGCAGTTCCAGGCCGACCGGGGCGTCGTCGGCCTGGCCAAGCAGGCGCAGGCGCACGCCGAGGCCCTCGACGGGTACGCGCAGGCGATGACGTGCGACCGCGGCGACTTCGCCGAGTACGCGGCGCTGAGGCGGCGCATCACCGCGCGCGAGGGCGACCTGTCGCGCGCCGCGAGCCGGTCGCGCCGCGCCGAGGTCGTCGCCGCGTTCGAGCGCCTGCGGCCCGGGGACGTCGTCGAGGTGCCGTCCGGGCGGCGCGCGGGCTACGTCGTCGTGCTCGACCCGGGGGAGGGCGCCGGGTTCGACGGCCCGCGCCCCACCGTCCTCACGCAGGACCGCCAGGTCAAGAAGCTCACCGTCGCCGACGCACCCGGCGGGATCCGCACCGTCGCGCGCGTGCGCATCCCCAAGACGTTCAACGCGCGCGTGCCCGCCCAGCGGCGCGACCTCGCCTCCACCCTGCGCAACGCGCTCGGCGCGCTCGACGAGCCGGGCACGCGCCCCGGCCGCACCACCCGCACCCGGTCCGGCGCGACCGACGACGCCCAGCTCGCGCGCCTGCGCGCCCAGCTGCGCGCCCACCCGTGCCACGACTGCCCCGACCGGGAGGACCACGCCCGCTGGGCCGAGCGGTGGGCGCGGCTGAAGAAGGAGCACGACCAGCTCGTACGGCGCGTCGAGGGCCGCACCGGCTCCATCGCGCGCGTCTTCGACCGCATCTGCGACGTCCTCGTCACGCTCGGCTACCTCGCGCCCGCCGAGCCCGCGCAGGACCCGGCCGCACCGCTCGAGGACGCTCTCGACGAGGAGGAGACCGACACTCCTGGCGCCCCGCCCACCGGTCGCGCCGCCCGCGAGGCCGCGCGCACCGGGCTGCAGGTCACGCCCGACGGGCAGTGGCTGCGCCGCCTCTACGCAGAGAACGACCTGCTCCTGGCCGAGTGCCTGCGCCGCGGCGTGTGGGAGGACCTCGACGCCCCCGCCCTCGCCGCCGTCGTGTCCACGTGCGTGTACGCCGGGCGCCGCGAGGACCACGGCGAGCCCGACGTCCCCGGCGGCCCTCAGGGCAGGCTGGCGCGCGCGCTCGAGGCCACCACGCGCGTGTGGTCCGAGGTCGACGACCTCGAGGACGAGCACGACATCGACGCGACCGGGCCGCTCGACGAGGGCCTCGTCACCGCCGTGCACCGCTGGGCCGTCGGGCGCAGCCTCGACGCCGTGCTGCGCGGCTCCGAGATCGCGGCCGGCGACTTCGTGCGCTGGTGCAAGCAGGTCATCGACGTCCTCGACCAGGTCGCGGGCGCCGCCCCCACCCCCGAGGTGCGCCGCACCGCGCGCCAGGCGATCGACCGCCTGCGCCGCGGCGTCGTCGCCTACTCCAGCGTCTGAGCGCACCCCGCCCCGGCGGCACCCCGTCCGCCGGCCTCGCGAGGCCGGCTCACGAGGCCGGCTCGGAGGGCCGGCGCTGCGGCCGTGCGGCGTGACGTGCACGACACGCGCCCGGACCTGCGCCGACGCCGCCACCGGGCGGTGAAGCACGGCGGGTTGTGGCGGTATCGTGAAGGACTGTGGCCTCAACCCTGTACCGCGGCGGCGTGATCCACTCCCCGGCCGACCCGTTCGCGGAAGCGCTCCTCGTCGACGACGGCGTCATCGCCTGGATCGGCGCCGACGACACGGCCGACGGGCTCGCCGCCCGCGCCGACCGCGTCATCGACCTCGACGGGGCGCTCGTCGCCCCCGGGTTCGTCGACGCCCACGTCCACCTGTTCGAGGTCGGGCTCGCCCTGGCCGGCGTCGACCTGTCCGCGAGCGCCGGCGTGACGTCGCTCGCGGCCGCGCTCGACGCCGTCGCGAAGGCCGCGGCCGGTGCGCACGAGGACGACGTCGTGCTCGCCTTCGGGTGGGACGAGCGGTCCTGGCCCGAGGGGCGGCCCCCGACGCGCGAGGAGCTCGACGCCGCGGCGGGCGGCCGCGCGGTGTACGCGGCGCGGGTGGACGTGCACTCCGCGGTGGTGTCGACGACGCTCGCGCGCCGCTGCGCGCTCGAGACGCGGCCCGGGTGGGACGAGTCGGGCTGGGTCGCGGGGGAGGCGCACCACGTGGCGCGCGACGTCGCCCGGGCGGTGTCCCCGGCGCGGCGCACGGACCTGTACCGCACGGCGCTGCGGGCCGCGGCCGAGCAGGGCGTGGTGTCGGTGCACGAGATGAGCGCCCCGCACATCGACACGCGCGCCGGGCTGCGGGAGATCCTCGCCCTCACGGCGGACGCGTCGTCGGGCCTGCCGCACGTCGTGGGGTACCGGGGCGAGCTGTGCGCCACGGCCGACGACGCCCGCGCGCTCCTCGCGGACGTGCCCGGCCTCGCGGGCATCGCGGGCGACCTCAACGTCGACGGGTCGATCGGGTCCCGCACGGCGGCGATGCGGCTGCCCTACCAGGACGGGCCGGACCGCGGCGACCGCGGGAACCTCTACCTCACGGCGGAGCAGATCGCGGACCACCTGTCCGCGGTCGCGGCGGCCGGCACGCAGGGCGGGTTCCACGTCATCGGGGACCGTGCGATGGACGAGCTCGTGCGCGGGCTCGGCCTCGCGGCCGAGGCGCACGGGCAGAGCGCGGTGCGCGCGGCGCGGCACCGGGTCGAGCACGCGCTGTTCGTCGACGCGACCGCGCTCGCCACGCTCCTGCTGTACGGGGTGAGCCTGAGCATCCAGCCCGCGTTCGACGCCGCGTGGGGCGGCCCGGACGGCATGTACGCCGCGCGCGTGGGGGCGATGCGGGCGCAGGGCCTGAGCCCCTTCGCCGACCTCGCGGGGGCCGGCGTGCCGCTCGCGTTCGGGTCGGACGCGCCGGTGACGCGGATCGACCCGTGGGCGGGCGTGCTCGCCGCGATGTCGCACGTCGACCCGGACCAGCAGATCTCGGCCCGGGCCGCGTTCCGTGCGCACACGCGCGGCGGGTGGCGCATCGCCGGGCTCGACCACACCGGCGCCGGGCAGCTGCGCGTGGGGGCGCCCGCGCACCTCGCGGTGTGGCGCGGGGAGCACCTCGTGGTGCAGGGCGCGCTGGGCCGCACGACGTCGTCGTGGAGCACCGACGCGCGCGCGGGGCAGCCGCTGCTGCCCGAGCTCGGGCCGGACGTGCCGCGACCGCGGTGCCTGCAGACCGTGCGGGCCGGAGTGCCCCTGTTCGACACCTTCGTCTGATCGCTCCCGCTTGACAGGGCGGTGAGCCGGAGTAGTTTCGACAGGGTGTTCCGGCCCCCGTGGCCGCAGGGGGATCAGCCACCGACGACGACCCCTCGGCGTGCCGCGCCGGGTACCTGGCCGGGCTCGCGCGCTCAGTAGAAAACGTGCTCCGCCGGTGGCGGCGTCGTACGGGCCGAAGGGCGCGCGAGCCCGCACACCCTCCCTCCCTCCCGGCGCCCGCCGACCCTGCGCGGACGGCGGTGGCCCGCCAGGTCTTCGTGCAGGTCCGTGGCGTAGGGTGCACCCGTGCACGCCCCCGAGCCCCCGGCCGCTCCCGCCGGGCGATCCCGCCCCGCAGGCACGGCCGCCCGTGCGCCCGAGACGGGCACGCCCCGCGACCGGCAGCCCGACGCTGGACCGGACGCCGGGCCGGACGCACGGCCCGGCGGCCGACCTGAGCGCGAGGTCCCCGCGGGTCCGTCGACGGACGTCCCGTCGCGGCCCCTGACGCTCCTGCTCGCCCTGGCGGGCGGCCTGCTCACCGACACCGCGTTCCCCGACCGCGGGTGGTGGCCGCTCGCGTTCGTCGGCGTGGCCGCCCTGTTCTGGGCGCTGCGCCGCGACGGCGCGCGCTGGGGCTTCCTCGTCGGCCTGGTGTGGGGCCTGGCGTTCTTCCTGCCGCACCTGTGGTGGGCGAACTACGCGACCGAGACCGCGCCGTGGCTCGCGCTGTCCGTCATGGAAGCGTGCTTCGTCGGGCTGCTCGGTGCCGCGTGGGTCTGGGCGCGCCGCTGGTCGTGGCTCACGGGGCACCCCGGGCGGCAGGCCGTCGCGTTCGCGGTGCTGTTCGTCGGGGCCGAGCAGGCACGCACCGAGGTGCCGTTCGGCGGGTTCCCCTGGGGCCGGCTCGCGTTCTCCCAGGCGGACTCCCCGCTGGGTCGCGCGGCGTGGCTCGGGGGAGAGGTCCTCGTGTCGCTGCTCGTCGCGCTCGCCGGGTCGCTGCTCGCGGTCGCCGTGCTCGCCGTGGTGCGCCGTCGTGACATCGCGACCAGCGACGTCGTGACCGGCGCCGTCGTCCCCGTGGCCGTCGCGGCCGCGCTCGTGGTCGCACCGCTGCTCGTGCCGCTCGACACGCGCGCCGAGGCGGGCACGCTCGCCGTCGGGGCCGTGCAGGGCAACGTGGGCGAGCCCGGCCTCGGGTCGTTCGCGAACCGGGCCGAGGTGCTGAACAACCACCTGCAGGGCACGCTCGCCCTCCTCGACGACGTCGAGCCGGGCGACCTCGACGTCGTGCTGTGGCCCGAGAACGGGTCCGACCTCGACCCGCAGACCACGCCCGAGGTGGCGCGCGCCGTCGACGACGTCGCGCAGGAGATCGGCGCGCCGATCCTCGTCGGCGCGCAGGAGTACCCCGAGACCGGCGGCCGGTACAACGTGTCGCTCCTGTGGGAGCCGGGCACCGGCGTCGTCGACCGCTACGCCAAGCAGCACCCGGCGCCGTTCGGCGAGTACATCCCGCTGCGCTCCCTGCTGCGCGTGTTCTCCGACCAGGTCGACCGCGTGAGCATCGACATGATCGCGGGCACCGAGACGGGCGTCGTCAACCTCGACGCGCCCCGCCTGGGGCGCACGGTGCCGCTCGGCGTCGTCATCTGCTTCGAGGTCGCCTACGACGGCCTCGTCGACGACGCGGTCGACGCGGGCGCCGAGCTGCTCGTCGTGCCGACCAACAACGCCTCGTTCGGGTACACCGCAGAATCGACGCAGCAGCTCGCGATGTCGCGGCTGCGCGCCGTGTCGACGGGCCGCGCGACCGTGCAGGTCTCGACCGTCGGCGTGAGCGGCGTCATCGCCCCCGACGGCACGCTCCTGCAGAGCACGGGCCTGTTCACCGCCGACCAGATGGTCGCCGACCTGCCCCTGCGCACGAGCCTCACGCCCGCCGTGCGGGCCGGAGACTGGCCGGGCCGCGTCGTCGAGCTCCTCGCCCTCGGGCTCCTCGCCGCGGGCGTCGTCACCGTCGTCCGCGAGCGCCGCACCCGGACCGCCCCGGCGCCGGCCGGGGACGAGGCGCCGTGAGCCCGCGCGCGGGGGAGGGCGGCGTCCCGGGCGGGCGCGTGCTCGTCGTCGTGCCGACGTACGACGAGGCGCTGACCCTGCCGGGCACGCTCGCGCGCCTGCGCGCCGCGGTGCCGGACGCGGACGTGCTCGTCGTGGACGACGCGAGCCCGGACGGGACGGGCGACCTCGCCGACGCCGCGGCCGCCGTCGACCCGGGCGTGCACGTGCTGCACCGGGCCGGGAAGGAGGGCCTGGGCGCCGCGTACGTCGCGGGGTTCGGGTGGGGGCTGGACGCCGGGTACGACGTGCTCGTGGAGATGGACGCCGACGGCTCCCACCAGCCAGAGCAGCTGCCGTCCCTGCTCGCCGCCCTCGGCCCGGCCACGGCGGACGGCGCGCACGGCGGCGCGGACCTCGTCATCGGGTCGCGCTGGGTCCCGGGCGGGCGCGTGGAGAACTGGCCGCGGCACCGCGAGGTGCTCTCGCGCGCGGGCAACGCGTACGTGCGCCTCGCGCTGGGGCTGCACCTGGGCGACGCGACGGCGGGCTACCGCGCCTACCGGGCGTCCGCGCTGCGCGCCGTCGACCTCGCGAGCGTGGAGTCGCACGGGTACTGCTTCCAGGTCGACATGGCGTGGCGGGTCGTGCGGACGGGTGGCCGCGCGACGGAGGTGCCGATCACGTTCGTCGAGCGCACGGCGGGGCGGTCGAAGATGAGCCGCGCGATCGTCACCGAGGCGCTGTGGAAGGTCACGGTCTGGGGTGCCCGACGGCGCGCGGCCCAGCTCGCGAGCCTCGCGCGGTCGGTCGCGGGGCGGAGCGGCACGCGCTGAGACGTCCCCGCGGTGAGACGTCCCCGCGGTGATGGCCGCGACACAGAGAGGCCCGGACCCCCTCGCGGGGGTCCGGGCCTCTCGTGACGGGTGCGGCGAGGCGTCAGGCGCTGCGGCGCAGCTTGCCGGCGCGCAGCAGGCCGAGGCGCTCGTCGAGGAGCTCCTCGAGCTCGGAGATGGTGCGGCGCTCGAGCAGCATGTCCCAGTGGGTGCGGGCGGGCTTGCCGGCCTTGGGCTCGGGGCGCTCCGCGTCGCGCAGCAGCGCCTCGGCGCCGCAGCGGCACTCCCACACCGGGGGGACCTCGGCGTCGGTCGAGAACGGCAGGATGATGGTGTGCCCGTTGGGGCAGTCGTAGTGCGCCTGGAAGCGGGGGGCGAAGTCGACGCCCTCGTCCGACTCCATGCTCTTCGCACCGATGCTCATCCCGCGCAGCGAACGGTCGGCCATGGTGTCCTCCTGAGGGGTCTTCGGGGGTGGGTGGGCTCGCCCGGTGGGGGTGCGGGCAGCGGCCCGGTCTACGAGAGGCAACGCCTCACGTGCGGTCGGTGTTCCGACACGCCGTGAAGGTCCGGTGAACGTCGCGGGGCCTCACGACCTGGTGGCCCCCGCGGTGCGTCGTGCCGGCCCGCCTCGGCGCGCCGTCCCAGGCTCCCGGGTTTCGATGCCCCGCGCAACTCCGCGGCCCCCGCCCGGCCCCGGACGTGTGCACGCTCACACCTCGTGGCCCGGGGTGCGGGAACAAACCCGGGGTGAGCCCGGTTGAGCGGCATGTACATGCAAACGCATCGACCTAGGACTCACGGGAGCACACCATGCAGTTCGGCATCTTCACCGTCGGCGACGTCACGACGGACCCCACGACGGGCCGGACCCCCGACGACACCGAGCGCGTGCGGTCCATGCTGACGATCGCGAAGCACGCGGACGAGGCGGGGCTGGACGTCTTCGCCACGGGGGAGCACCACAACCCGCCGTTCGTCCCGTCCTCGCCGACGACCATGCTCGGCTACCTGACGGGCGTGACGAAGAACATCGTCCTGTCGACCTCGACCACGCTCATCACGACGAACGACCCGGTGCGCCTCGCGGAGGAGTACGCGATGCTCCAGGTCATCTCCGACGGCCGCATGGACCTCATGATGGGCCGCGGCAACACCGGCCCGGTGTACCCGTGGTTCGGGCAGGACATCCGGCAGGGCATCCCGCTCGCGATCGAGAACTACGCGCTGCTGCGCCGGCTGTGGACCGAGGACGTCGTGGACTGGGAGGGCAAGTTCCGCACCCCGCTCCAGGGCTTCACCTCGACGCCGCGGCCGCTGGACGGCGTCCCGCCGTTCGTGTGGCACGGGTCGATCCGCAGCCCCGAGATCGCCGAGCAGGCCGCCTACTACGGTGACGGGTTCTTCCACAACAACATCTTCTGGCCCATGAGCCACACGAAGCAGATGGTGCAGTTCTACCGTCAGCGCTGGGAGCACCACGGCCACGGCCCCGCGGACACCGCGATCGTCGGGCTCGGCGGCCAGGTGTTCATGCGCAAGGACTCCCAGAAGGCGTGGGACGAGTTCCGCCCCTACTTCGACAACGCGCCCGTCTACGGGCACGGGCCCTCGATGGAGGACTTCACGCGCGAGACGCCGCTCACCGTCGGCTCGCCGCAGCAGGTCATCGACCGGTACGCCGCGATGCGCGACCACGTGGGCGACTACCAGCGTCAGCTGTTCCTCGTCGACCACGCGGGCCTGCCGCTCAAGACCGTGCTCGAGCAGATCGACCTCCTCGCGGGCGAGGTCGTGCCCGTGCTGCGCAAGGAGATGGAGGCCGTCCGCCCCGCGCACGTGCCGGCGAACCCGCCGAGCCACGCCGAGCGCGTCGCGGCCGCCCGCGCGGCCGGGACCGAGGGCGCCGCGCACGTCGGCGGCACCGAGGACCTGTGGACCGGGCGCACCGCCGAGGACGACACCCGCACCGCCACCGCCGGTGCCGCGTTCGGCCTGTGACACCGGCGACACCCGCGCCGTGACCACGGGCCCGACGGCGTACGGTCGAGGAGTGCCCCGCACCCGCGACCGGCCGCCGTCGGGCACGGTAGTACCCGGCCCGCGACGGGCCGCACCCCGCACCGCACGTCAGCACCTCAGGAGCACCGCATGACCGCCAGCACCCCCGCCCCGGACCGCCGCCTCGTCGTGGTGTCCGCCGGGCTGTCCAAGCCGTCCTCCACGCGCCTGCTCGCCGACCGGCTCGGCGAGGCCACGGTGCGCGAGCTGCAGGGCCTCGGCGTGAGCGCCGAGATCGAGACCGTCGAGCTGCGCGACCACGCGCACGCCGTCGTCGACGCCATGCTCACCGGCTTCCCGACCGGCGACCTCGCGGGCGTGCTCGAGCGCCTCACCGCCGCCGACGGGATCGTCGTGACCACCCCGCTGTTCACCACCACGTACTCCGGGCTGCTCAAGTCGTTCGTCGACGTCCTCGACAAGGACTCGCTCACCGGCACGCCCGTCCTGCTCGGCGCGACCGGCGGCACCGCCCGCCACTCGCTCGCGCTCGAGTACTCGCTGCGCCCCCTGTTCACCTACCTGCGGGCCGACGTCGCCACGACGTCCGTGTTCGCCGCCACCGACGACTGGGCGGCCGCCGAGGGCGACTCCGGGGGCGGCCTGCCCGCCCGCATCGCCCGCGCGGGCCGCGAGCTCGCGGAGAAGGTCGCGCTGCGCAAGAACACCGGCCCCGCCGACCCGTTCGCCGGCACGCCCGACTTCACCGCCCTGCTCGGCGGCCTGTGACCTCCTGACCGCGCGCCCCGGCCACCGGTGCTCCGGCCGGGGCGCGCACCCCTGCCCGACCTGCGACGACACCCCGCCCGCACCGCGACCCGCCTTGCCCCCGGCAGGCCCGTCGCGGCAGGATCGGGGGACCGACGACGACAGGGGAGCACCATGAGCCGCAGCACCACCGAGGACCAGGCCGCGCGACCCGGCGACCCGGCGCAGGCCGCGCGGCCCGCCGCCCCGCAGACCCTCGCCGTCCCCGTCGTCGAGGCCCTCGCCGACCACGCGCCCCGCCCCGACCAGGACGTCGCGGCCCCGCCCCGGCGCCGCCCCGTCGGCATCGTCCGGGCACCGCAGCCCACCCCCGACGCCGCCCGCTTCACCGCCGCACCCCGGTACCCCGCCATGTTCCACGTCGCCGGGGGTCGCCTCGTGTGGGACGGCACCCGCCTGCGCCTCGTGCGCGGCGACGACACCGTCCTGCAACCCGCCGGGCGGCCCGTCGTCACCGTCACCGGCGACGGCCCCACCGTCGCCGTCACCTGGCGCGACGACCAGCACCCCACCGCCCGCGCCACGCGCGCCGTCCTGCTCGAGGGCTCCTCCGCCCGGTTCGCGCGCTTCGCCCGCTCGCTCGCCGCCACCCGCCCCGGCGCCATCGAGCTCGACGACCGCACCGTGCCCTCCGCCCGCGTCCCGCACCTGCGCCCCGACCACGCCGGGACCACCCGCCGACCCGGCGTGTTCACCCGCGCCCTGTGGCGCGTCGTCGGGCGGGCCACCACCGACCCGGCACCCACCGGCAGGGGAGCGGACCTCGTCACCCGGCTCGAACGCCTCGCCGTCCTCCACCGCGCCGGAGACCTCACCGACACCGAGTACGCCCGCGCCAAGCAGGCCCTGCTCGACTGACCGGCCCGACCGACGGAGGAGCGCGTCAGTCCCCGGCCGGACCCCACCCGGTCACGTCGACCTCCGTCATCACCGACCGGCCGTCACGGAAGTCTCCGTACCGCGCCCACGCCAGGGTCACCCGCAGCAGCACGATGCCGTCGTCCCCCAACGACCCCGCGAACTGCGGGAACGCCGCCGCGTACGCCGCGGCGCAGCGCCGCCGGTCCGCACCGGCCGGGACGTCCGCGACACCCTCGCACTGCACGGTCGTCCCGTCCGTCCCCCCGACCGTCACGGCGACGCGCGGGTCCCGGGCCACGTTCGCCACCTTGCGGGACGACGCGCGCGCGTCGAACACCAGCTCACCCGCGTCCGTCGCCGCCACCGCGAGGAACGCCGCCTGCGGGCCACCGTCATGACCGAGGGACGCCACGACCCCCCACCCCTGAGAACGGACGAAGCCGACGAACGCTGCACGATCCATGCCGACACCGTAGCGCCCGGTATCGCCCGAGCAGAGACGCCGAGGACACCGAAGACCCCACGACCCGAAATCGCTGGACCGCCGGGCACAGCGCCTGACACCGTCGCACGATGACGGACTCCCGCACCGACCACGCCGGCACCGACCAGGAACGCCTCTGGGACGCCGACGCCGCCGCGCGGTACGACACCCCCGGCGAGGGCATGTTCGCCCCCGACACCCTCGACCCCGCCGTGGACCGGCTCGCGGCGCTCGCGGGCCAGGGGAGCGCGGTCGAGCTCGCGGTCGGCACGGGCCGGGTCGCGATCCCGCTCGCCGCGCGCGGCGTGCCCGTGACCGGCATCGAGATCTCCCGGCACATGGTCGCCCGGCTGCGCGAGAAGGCCGACGAGACGACCCTCCCCGTCGTCGTCGGCGACATGGCCACCGCGAGGGTGCCGGGGGAGCACACGCTCGTCTACCTCGTGGACAACACGATCTCCAACCTGCTCACCCAGGACGCCCAGGTCGAGTGCTTCCGCAACGCCGCACGTCATCTCGCCCCAGGAGGTCGGTTCGTCGTCGAGCTCTGGGTCCCCGAGCTGCGCGCCCTGCCGCCGGGTCGCACCGCGACCGTCTGGCTCGCCGAGCCCGGCCACCTCGGCGTCGACACCTACGACGTCCTGCACCAGCGCGTCGTGTCCCACCACGTCCGGTTCGACGACGACGGCCACGCCACCGTGGACCGCACACCCCACCGGTACGTCTGGCCCGCCGAGCTCGACCTCATGGCCCGCCTCGCCGGGCTCGAGCTCGAGACCCGCCACGCCGGATGGGCGGGGGAGCCGTTCACTGCAGAGTCGCCCTCCCACGTGTCCGTGTACCGGCGCCCACCCCGACCAGCCCTCGCGACGTGATATCCATCCTCGATGGACCTGTCCCGCCGCCGGACCCGACCCGTGCTCCTCGTCGGCGCCGCGCTCCTGGCCCTCGCCGCCTGCTCCGGGCCCGTGACACCCCAGGACCTCGTCACCCGCCTCGCCGACCCAGCCACCCCTGACGACGCCCTCGCCGACACGATGACGCCCGACGAGATGGACCCCGGCACGGCACGACGCCTCGGCGAGCTCGACGGCGCCACCTTCTACGCCGGGTCGGGCACCCGCGACGGGCAGGACGTCGTCTGCCTCGTCACCGTCGTCGAAGGCGACACCCCGGGCGACGACGCCGGAGCCTCCACCTGCGGCCTCGTCACCGACCTCGACGACGGCCACCTCCACGTGGAGTACGGCGACGCCCAGACCCTCGTCACCGCCACCCTCGTCCCCGACGGGCTCCCCACCGACCCCGACCTCACCCGGATCACGCCCAACCTCGCCGCCCAGGTGACACGCACCACCTGACTCCACGCACCACAGCAAGGCCACCCGCGCTCACCCCGCCAGCGACGCCTCGACCACCGCCAGGTCCCGCACCGCGAACCGGTGGTGCTCCCACTCCTCCTCGAGGATCACGTGCAGGCACGACAGCGTCGTCTCCGGATACTCCGGCGACCACGGGTTGCGACGCACCACCCCCAACGACTCCGGCGTCACCCCCGCCAGGAAGTCCCGCACCATCGCCACCCGTCCCGCCCGCGCCTCCAGCACCTCACCGAACGACGGCGTCCCCACAACGAACAGCGACAGGTCCAACCCGTCCTCCGCCGCCTGCGGGCCCGGCTGCCCCAGAGGATGGAACGGCTGCTCCACCCCCAGCACCGCACGCCCCAGCCACGCGTCCGTCGCCAGCACCAGGTGCCGCACCGTCTGCGCGAACGACCACTCACCGTCCACCGACACGTCCACGGCGCTCGCGGGCAGCGCCGCCACCCGCTCCAGCGTCGTCGCCCACGTGGACTCCAGCGCCGCCCACGCCGCCCGCAAACCCTCCGGGTCCGCCGCCCGCCGCAGCTCCCGGCCCGGGAAGCGCCGGTCCAGCTCCGCCTCCACGAACCCCCGCACGTCCACCCCGTTCACCAGCACCGGAGCATCGCCGTCCGACAACCACGGCGCGTCGACGTCCAGACCCTCCACCTGCGCACCCCGCACCACGACCCCGGACAGGTCCGCCTCCACGAACCGCGCGCCCCGCAGATCCACACCCTCGAACGTCGCACCCCGCAGATCGTCAGAACGGGTGAACCGGACCATGAGCGCCTCCTCGAGAACGGCCCGCCCGACAGGACACGCCAGACCCGGGGGAGAGGACCCTTCGCGCCGACGACACGGCACGAAGGTCCCGGCCCGGGGGAGAGGCCTCAGACCTCCCGGACGGACGACGAACGGGGACGTTCGCACCGTACGCCGCCCGACCCTCGCCCCACCAGAGCCCCCCGGCCGTCGGCCCCACGACCTGGCCCACGCGCCCCCCGGGCTGGTGCCCCGACACCGGGCCGGGGGAGCATCGCACCATGCCGATCCTGCCCACCGACCGAGACCCCCGCCTCGTCACCATCCGACGCGGAGGCACCCTCACCGACGAGCACCACCACCAGATCGCCCGATGGGCCGTCGACTGCGCCGAGCACGTCCTGCCGATCTTCGAACGCGCACGACCCGACGACACCCGACCCCGAGACGCCCTCGACGTCGCCCACGCCTGGATCCGCGGAGACGTCCCCATGAAGACCGCCCACACCACTGCTTTCATCGCGAACGCCGCCGGCCGCGACCAGGCCGCACCCGTCAAGTACGCGGCGCTCGCGGCCGGCCAGGCCGTCGCCGTGGCGCACGTCGCCGCCCACGGGCTGGGCGCGGCGGCGTACGCGATCCGCGCGGCTGCCGCGGACGCCGCAGCACGGGGGGAGGACGCCGAGGCGGCGCGCCTCGCGGAACGGGACCGGCAGCGCGGGCGCATCCCGGCCGAGCTGCGCGAGCTCGTGCTCGACGACCAGCGGCGTCGCAGCGCGATCTGCTGGCACGTGTTCGACGACTGACCCCGAGCCCGGCTCGGACGGGTTCGACCGTGGTGTCACGAGCGCGGACGAACGTGGTGGCTCAGCGCAGGAGGTCCTCGTACGCGACGAGCGGGATCCGGCCGTCCGCCGCGGCGGCGACCTGCTCGTCACCGGCCACGAGGACGTCGGCCTGGAGCGTCGCGACCGCGACGTACTCGGTGGCCGACGTGTCGTCGGCGTCGAGCTCGCGCGCGATGCGGAACGCCGTCGCGCGCGAGACCCGGTCACCGAGCAGACGGATCCGCAGCGACGCGACACCTTCGAGACGCTCGCGCGCCGTCTTGTCGTCGAGGGCGCCGCGGCGCACGTCCTGGTACAGCATCGACAGCGCGTGGCTGCGCAGGACGGACGGCCCGACGAGCGGGCGTCGCGCACCGAGGGTCACGTCGTCGTGCACGAGGCGCAGCGCGGTGACCGCGTCGATCGCGCAGCGGGTGGACGGTTCCAGGCCGGCGGATCCCATGCGGCCAGTACACACCCGGGGACCCACGCACGCGGGCTACGGAGAGGTCTGCAGGGCAGCTCTCACACCGCTCAACGTTGCGCCGATAATACACATTATGTCATTTAACGGGAAGGAAGCGTCCTCCAGCGCATCACGAGGCGCCCCGGTGGGCTCCCCTTCGTCATGAGCACGACGACGTACGCACCGCAGATTCTCGCCCCGGCCGCCCACAACGCCGACCGCCGAGCGGCTCGCCGCGCCGTGCGATCCCTGCAGCGTGCGTCGCGGTCCGGTATCGGCGCGTCCGTCGCACCGGCGCCCTCGAAATCCGTCTCGGCATCTTCGGGCGCGTCGACCTCGGTGTTCACGGCCGCCGCACCGGACGCCCGTCGGTCTGGACGCGTCCTGACGACGTGCGCGACGCTCGCCTGGCTGCCGGTGCTCGTGCTGACCGTCCTGACGTTCGTGCTGGTCGGCGCCATCGGCGGCCTCGCGGCGGCCGGCGTGTGGACCTGGCGCACGGTGTCCCCCGTGCAGGCCCGGCCCACGAACGATGCCGACCAGCGTGCCGACCGGCCATCGTCCGCGAGTTCGCCACAGCCCGTCGCAGCGCCGGGCAGCCGCCGGGTGGTTCGGGACCGCACCATCGGCTACGATGCCTAGAATCGGACATAGACCCCAAACCATTGTGTTTAGGTCAACACCATGGTGATGCGCGAGTGCGTGCGGTGACCGCGCGGCGTCCGCCGCTTCTCGGGTCGCCCTCCCGCTGCCGAGCGTGCCCGAGTCATCGATCTCCGCCCCAGGTGCCGCTCCCCCTGCGTCACGGTGCACGCCGTCCGCCGCGACGCTCCCCTCGACACCACCGTCCTCCGGGCCGTGTGCCACCCTGTCCCGGTGCCCGACGCTCCCCGACCGCTCCTCGCTCCCCCGCTGCCCGACCTCGTCGGTGTGCGCGAACGCACCGTGCACGTCGTGACCCACCCGGAGGCGACGCACCACGTCGACGGACTCGTCGGCGGCCAGCACGACTCCGACCTCACGCCCGCCGGGCTGCGGCAGGCGCACCTCGTCGCGGCGGCGCTGCGCGCGCGTGTCCCGGCCGGTGCGAGCACGGACGTCGTCACGTCCGACCTCCTGCGCACGCGCCGCACCGCGACCGCGGTCGCCGACGCGCTCGGCGCGGCGGTGCGCCTCGACCCGCGGCTGCGCGAGGCGTCCTACGGCGAGGCCGGCGGTCGCCCCCAGGCGTGGCTCGACGCACGGTTCGTCCCGCCGCCCGCCACGGGCGACCGCCTGCGGCACGACGTCGGTGTCGCCGGCGCCGAGACCCGCCTCGACGTCGCGCTGCGCGTGTACGCGGCGACGACGGACCTCCTGCGGCGGGACGTGGACCACCAGGTCGTCGTGACGCACGGGTTCGCCGCCACGTTCGTCGTCGCGGCCTGGATCGGGATGCCCGTCGACGCCGCGGGGCACGTCGCCTTCCCGGTGCCCTCGGGCAGCATCACGACGCTGCGCGAGGACGGCTACTTCCACAACCGTGCCGTCGTCGCCCTGGGCGACGTCGCGCATCTCGCCGCGGGCTCCGGGGCGCGGGACTGACGACCACGAGAGCGTCGGTGCAGGTCAGCGCGCCGCAGGCGGGCAGCGCTGTGGGTGGCGCGTCCTAGGCTGACGGCGACCCGTCCCCCAGGAGGCCCGCACCATGGTCGCCCCGCCCCGCCTCGAGCGGATCACCGTCGCCGAGGCAGCCGACCGCTATCTCGCGTCCGTCGCCGCGCAGACCCTGCGCGGCATCCTGTCTCCCACGACGCGCCGCAGCTACGAGCGGGACGTCGCGGAGTTCGCGCGCCTCGCGGGACCTGCGCGCATCCTGGACGACGTCACGGGCGAGGACGTCGACGACGTGCTGCTGCGCTACCAGACCACGCCCGACGGCCGGTACGCCGACGCGTCGCGCAAGCCCGGCAGCACGGGCCGCTCGGCAGCGACGGTGAACCGGTTCCGGCAGTCGGTGACGCGCTTCTTCGGGCACGCCGCGCGCGAGGGCTGGGTGCAGGCCGACCCGATGCAGTGGGCCGCTCCCCCGGCCCGCCTGCGCGACGGTCTGCGTGTCGCACGCACCGCGCTGTCCGCGGGCTCGGCGGCGTCGCTGCTCGAGGTGTCCGCCGCCCGCGCACCCGGGGAGGCCGCCGTCTCGCGCCGCGACCAGGACCTCCAGCTCCGTGACCGCCTCGTCGTCGCGCTCCTCCTCGTCCTCGGCCCGCGGGTGTCCGAGCTCGAGCGCGCGAACCTCGACGACTTCTCCCGCGAACCGGACCAGACGCGGTGGCGCATCCAGGGCAAGGGCGGCCACGTCCGCACCGTCACGCTCTCTCCCCCGCTCGCGGACGCGCTCGAGGAGTACCTGGCGCGCTTGCGCCCGACGCTCCTCGCCCGCCGGCCCGACGACCCGGACGCGCAGCGCGCCCTCCTGCTGTCGTGGCGGGGCCGCCGGATCGACGCCCAGGCCGTGCGCGGGCTGCTGCGGCGCTGCGTCGAACGCATGCCCGCGCAGTACCGTCGCGAGGCGACGCCGCACGCGCTGCGCCACACGACCGCGACGCTGCTCGCCGCGGAGGGCTGGGACGTCAAGGTCGTCGCGGAGCTCCTCGGGCACGCGTCCATCGCGACCACCGGCGTCTACCTCGACCGCATCGAGGGCGAGCTGGCGGCCGCGATCCGGGCCCACCCGCTCTCTGCGGCGCTCGAACCCAGCGAGGCCTGACCGGCCCACCACGCGGGCGGTGACCTGAAGGGCGCTGACACCCGGCCCGGCGGGGCGTAGCGTCGCAGGCATGGCCCCGCTCCACCGGGTGGAGCTCGTCCCCGACGACGAGCCCGCGCCGGGCGGGCGCGGCACACCCGCGGAGGGGGCACCCGGGCGCGCGGCCCCTGCCCGACGACGCACCCTCGCGCGCGTCGGAGCACCCCTGCTCGCGCTCGCCGTCGCGCTCGGCGCCATCGGCTCGTGGCGCGCCTCGACGGCGGAGCAGGCCCGCCTCTCCCACCCCGGCGCCGTCCGCTCGCTCGCCGTGCCCCCGACCCCCGCCTGGTCCGCGGACGCCGCCGCCCCGCGCGTCGCCGTCGTCGACGACGTGGTCGTCACGGTCACCGCCGCCGGGGTCGAGGGGCGCGACGCCGCCTCGGGCGCCCGGCGCTGGCTCGCTCTCGACGCCACCGCCACGTGCGGACCGACCCCCGACGAGTCGGCGGGACCGGTGACCGACGTGCTCGTGTGCGTGACGGGACCCGCGCTCGCCCCGGTCGCGCACGTCGTCGGCCCGGACGGCCCAGTGACCGGCCCGGTGCCGCTGGGCGACACGCTCGGCCGCGCGGTCCCCGCGCCCGACGGGACCGTGCTGCGGTGGGCCCGCACCGGAGGGGTCGTGCACCTCGCGCTCCAGGACGCCCGCACGGCGCGCGTGCGCTGGCGGCACGACGTCCCGCCCGACGACGCGGAACGCACCCCGATGTGCCGGCCCCAGGTCGCCGGGCAGGCCGCCGCCACCGTCGAGGACGGCCTGCTCGTCGTGCGGGGATGTCGCGTCAGCGCCGTCCTCACCGCCGCGGGTACCCGCATCGACGCCCCCGGCCCGGCCGTCACGACCGACGTCGTCCCGCTGCCCGACGGGACGTTCCTGCGCACCCGCGTGCTGCCGCCCGGGCGCGGGGCGACGACCGAGCTCGTCGCCCCGGACGCGGCGGTGCTCGACGCCGTCGACGGTCGGCTCCTGCGGCCGCTCGTCGGCCCCGTGGACGACGCTGCCCCCTGGCTGATCGCCACCGGCGACGGCGTGCGCGCCCTCGCGGCCGCGGACGGCTCCGGCGACGGGTTGCGCGAGCGGTGGCGCCTCGCGCAGCCCGTCGCCCAGGTCGTCGCGCTCGCCGCCGACCGCGCCGTCGTCGTCACCGGTGAACGCGTCGTCTCCCTGGACGCGCGCTCGGGCGAGCCCGTGTGGTCGTGGCCGCGCAGCTCGCCCGCCGGTCGCCCCGCCGCGCCGGGCGTCGGCACGGCGCCCGGGAGCACCACCACGACGGCGGACGACGGCCCGGGCACCACGGGCGCCCGGGTCGATCTCACCCGTGGCGTCGCGGCCGCGTTCACCGACGGCGCCACGCTCGCCCTGGTCGTGCCCGACGGCTCGTCACGGCGCTCGCGGACGGTCGCCCTCTCCCTCGAGGACGGGGACGTGCGCTGGGACGTCGTCGGCGACGGCGACCCGTCGGGGTTCACCGCCCTGGCGGGGTACGTGGGGCACGTGGACGCAGGGTCGTCGCGCGTCGTCGTGCTGGAGCGTCGTCCGCGCGGGAGGACTCGTCCGCGTGCGAGACCGTGCCGGGGGCGAGAGCCTGTCGGGAGACCGGCGCTGCCGTCCGGGCCGCCGGACCGAGGTGAAGGAGGCCGTCGTGCCGAAGCGTGACCCGGGTCCGAGCGTGAAGGACCCCGACCTGTACGAGAAGCTGCGGGACGAGGGCGACTCGAAGGAGAAGGCGGCCCGCATCGCGAACGCCGCGGCGGGCTCGTCGCGCTCGAGCGTGGGCCGCAAGGGCGGCAAGGCCGGCGACTACGAGGACTGGACCGTCGAGAAGCTGCGCAAGCGCGCCGCCGAGATCGGCATCGAGGGCCGGTCCTCCATGCGCAAGGCGGAGCTGGTCCGCGCGCTGCGCTCGCACTGAGGACGCGCCGAGGACGGGCCGAGGACGGGCCAGGACGCGCCGGGGACGGGCCCGTGCGGGATCTCACCCGCGGCGCGACCGTCTTCCGGTCGCGCCCGGGGTGCCGCCCGCTACGGTGAGTGCGTGCACCTGTCCGCCGACTCCGCCCTGCGCACCGCCCGCCGTCTGCTCTCCCGTGCGCTCGTGGTCGCCGTCGCGGCACCCGTGACGGTCGCGGGCGTGCTCGTCACCGCGGACGCGATCCGCAAGCGCCGCAACGCCACCGAGGCCTCGTTCCCGCGCTCGGCCCCCGCCGACGTCGAGGTCGCGGGCACCACGACGACCGTCTTCACGTACGGCGAGGACGTGTACCGGGAGATGCTCGGCGCGATCCGCGGCGCACGGCGCCGCATCCTGCTCGAGACGTACATCTGGAAGGCCGACGCGCTCGGCGAGGAGTTCAAGCAGGCGCTCGTCGAGGCGAGCGAGCGCGGCGTCGAGGTGTTCGTCGTGTACGACGGCTTCGCGAACCTCGTCGTCCCCCAGGCGTTCTTCGACCTGCCCGAGCCGATCCACGTCATCCGGTACCCGGTGTTCCGCCCGGGCGTGCTCATGCTCAACGTGCGCAAGTCCGGCCGCGACCACCGCAAGATCCTCGTCGTCGACGACGAGATCGCGTTCGTCGGCGGGTACAACATCGGCGCCCTGTACGCGACGCAGTGGCGCGACACGCACGTGCGCCTCGTGGGGCCGAGCGCGTGGGAGCTGCGCAACGCGTTCGTGGACTTCTGGAACGCGAACCGCGCTTCGGACCAGCCGCTGCTCGCCGACCCGGGATCGGTGCACTGGGAGCCGCGGCTGCGCGCGGCCCGCAACGCGCCGGCGCACCTGGTGTTCCCGATCCGCGGGATCTACCTCGACGCGATCGACCGCGCGAGCTCGCACGTCTACATCACGCAGGCGTACTTCATCCCCGACCGGGAGATCCTGGCCGCGCTGCTCGCGGCCGCCGCGCGCGGCGTCGACGTGCGGGTCCTCGTGCCCGAGCGCTCGAACCACGTGCTCGCGGACTGGCTGTCGCGCGGCCTGTACACGGCTCTGCTCAAGGGCGGGGTCCGCATCCACCTGTACCGCAACGCCATGGTGCACGCGAAGACCGCGACCATCGACGGCGCGTGGACCACGATCGGCACGGCGAACATCGACCGGCTGTCCCTCACGGGGAACTACGAGGTGAACCTCGAGATCACGGACCCGGGGGTGGCCGAGCAGATGGAGAAGGTCTTCGAGGTCGACCTGTCGAACTCGCGCGAGCTGACGCTCGACGAGTGGGACTCGCGCTCGGTGGCGGCGAAGCTCAGCGAGGTCGTCCTCACTCCCCTGCGCCCGCTGCTGTAGCCGCGCCGCCGTCGTCGCCGTCCTTCGGGCGACGACGACGGCGGGCGGGTCCGCGGCTCAGCGGGCCGGGTCGGAGCGCAGCACGTCGGCCGCCTCCTCCTCCGGTCGCGGCGGCACGGTCTCGTCGGTCTCGAGCAGCGCGACCTCCCCGAACTCGGGGTGCTCGTCGCGCAGCTCGCGCGCGACGGCGTCCGCCGCGCCGTCCAGGGCGCCCGCGGCGACGTCGATCGACTCCCCGGTCGTCAACGGCCGGTACTCGTACGTCCCGCCGGTGCGCTGCTCGCCCAGGAGCCGGTTCACGAGGCCGTGCCCGACGTCCGACAGCAGCGCGTCGTGCACCGGGACCACGACCCGCGGGTCGAGCGCGCGCACGAAGTCGATCGTCTCGGCGAGCTTGAGCCACGGCGCCGAGACGGGCGCGAGCAGCACGTCGAGCCGCCGTCCGCCCAGCACGCCCGCGTCCGGGGCGTCGAACGAGTCGCCCGGGTGCAGGAGCGTCGCTCCGTCCCCGCGCACGAGGTACGTGACGTTCGCGATCCGCGGGACGTCCGGGTGGATCACCGCGTGCCGGCCGCCGCCCACCACGACCTCCAGACCGCCCAGGTCCAGGCCGTCCCCCGGCGCGACGACGTGCACGCGCGACGCCGCGCCGTCGGGCAGCGCGGGACGCACCGCGGCGGCCACCTCCTCGGGCGCCCACACCGTGAGCTCCGGCCGGGCCGCGAGGGCGTCACCGAGGGCGCCGGTGTCCACGTGGTCGGGGTGCTGGTGGGTGAGGAGCACCGTGCCGGCGTCCGCCAGCGCGGCCGCGGCGTCGCTGAACGTACCGGGGTCGATGGCGACGACCTGACCGCCGTGGCGCACCGTGACGCACGCGTGACCGTGGAACGTGACCTGCATGGAACCTCCTCGAGTCGTCCTTGCCCGCCCCGCCTGTGCGGGACCGGCCCCTCAGCCCACCACGAGGACGAGGTCGCCGCCCTCCAGCTGCTGCACCGCGCCGATCGCGACCCGCTGGACCGTGCCCGCGACGGGCGTCGTGATCGCCGCCTCCATCTTCATCGCCTCGACGGTCGCGACCGTCTGCCCCGCCTCGACGACGTCGCCCACGACGACGACCGGCGTCACCGCACCCGCGAACGGCGCCGCGACCTGGCCGGGCTGGGTCGGGTCCGCCTTCTCGGCGGTGCGCGCGTCCACGTCCACCGCGCGGTCGCGCACCTGGATCGGGCGCAGCTGGCCGTTGAGGGTGAACATCACCGTGCGCATCCCGCGCTCGTCCGGCGTGCCGATCGCCTCGAGGCCCACGAGCAGGCGCACGCCCTTGCCGAGCGACACCGCGACCTCCTGGCCCGGCTCCAGCCCGTACAGGTACGTGGGGGTGTCGAGCACCGACACGTCCCCGTACGCCTGCCGCACCTGCTCGAACTCCTTCGTCGGCCCCGCGAAGAGCAGGTGGTTGAGCCGACGACGGCGCACCTCGCCCTCCTGCGCGAGCTCCGCCTCGTCCTCGGCCGAGAGCGGCGTGACCCCGGCGCGCGCCGCACGGCCGGCGAGCGCGCGCGACCGGAACGGCTCCGGCCAGCCACCGGGCGGGTCGCCCAGCTCGCCGCCCAGGAACCCGACCACGGAGTCCGGGATGTCGAACGACTGCGGGTCCGCCGCGAACTCCGCCGGGTCCGCGCCCGCCGCCACGAGGTGCAGCGCGAGGTCGCCCACGACCTTCGACGACGGCGTCACCTTCACCAGCCGCCCCAGGATCCGGTCCGCGGCCGCGTACATCGCCTCGATCTGCTCGAACCGGTCCCCCAGGCCCAGCGCGATCGCCTGCTGACGCAGGTTCGACAGCTGACCGCCCGGGATCTCGTGCTCGTACACGCGTCCCGTCGGCCCGGGCAGACCCGACTCGAACGGCGCGTACACGCGGCGCACCGCCTCCCAGTACGGCTCGAGGTCCGCGACCGCCGCCAGCGACAGCCCGGTGTCGCGCTCGGTGTGCTCCAGCGCGGCGACCAGCGCCGACAGCGGCGGCTGGCTCGTCGTCCCCGCCATCGCGGCGCTCGCGGCGTCGACCGCGTCG
Organism: Cellulosimicrobium sp. MI9406; assembly: GCF_040595865.1. Taxonomy (NCBI): domain Bacteria; kingdom Bacillati; phylum Actinomycetota; class Actinomycetes; order Micrococcales; family Promicromonosporaceae; genus Cellulosimicrobium; species Cellulosimicrobium sp. MI9406. The sequence continues at coordinate 229,029 of NZ_JALIZI010000006.1, read as the reverse complement.
ACGCCCGCCGCGGCGGCCGCGAGCAGCGTGGCCATCTGCCCGCCGGACGTGTCGTGGGTGTGCAGGTGCACCGGCAGGTCGAACCGCTCGCGCAGCGCGGTCACGAGCCGGCTCGCGGCGGCGGGCCGCAGCAGCCCGGCCATGTCCTTGATCGCGAGGACGTGCGCACCGGCGTCGACGATGCGGTCCGCGAGGCGCAGGTAGTAGTCGAGCGTGTACAGGTCCTCGGCCGGGTCGAGCAGGTTGCCCGTGTAGCACAGCGCGACCTCCGCGACCGTCGTGCCGGTCGCGCGCACGGCCTCGATCGCGGGACGCATCTGGTCGACGTCGTTGAGCGCGTCGAAGATGCGGAACACGTCGATGCCCGTCGCTGCGGCCTCCTCGACGAACGCCTCCGTGACGCGCGTCGGGTACGGCGTGTACCCGACCGTGTTGCGCCCGCGCAGCAGCATCTGGATCGCGAGGTTCGGCATCGCGGCACGCAGGGTCGCGAGCCGCTCCCACGGGTCCTCCCCGAGGAAGCGCAGCGCGACGTCGTACGTCGCCCCGCCCCACGCCTCGACCGACCACAGCTGCGGCGTCGCCCGTGCCACGTACGGAGCGACGGCCGCCAGGTCGTGCGTGCGCACGCGCGTCGCGAGCAGCGACTGGTGCGCGTCGCGGAACGTCGTGTCCGTGACACGCAGCCGCTGCTCGCCCCGCAGCGCCCGCGCGAAGCCCTCCGGACCGAGCTCGAGGAGCTGCTGGCGCGACCCGGGCGGGGGCGCGACCGTCAGGTCGAACGGCGGCAGCTTCGCCGCCGGGTCGCTCGTGACCCGCGGCTCCCCGTGCGGCCGGTTGACGGTGGTGTCCCCCACGTACGCGAGCAGGCGCGTGCCCCGGTCCGCGCTCTCGCGCGCGGCGAGCAGCTCGGGCCGCTCGTCGATGAACGACGTCGCCACGTTGCCCGCGACGAACTCCGGGTCGGCGAGGACCGCCTGCAGGAACGGGATGTTCGTCCGGATCCCGCGGATGCGGAACTCCGCCAGCGCACGACGCGCGCGCCGCACCGCCGTCGGGAAGTCCCGCCCCCGGCACGTGAGCTTCACCAGCATCGAGTCGAAGTGGCCCGACACGACCGACCCGGCCGTCGCCGTCGCCCCGTCGAGCCGGACGCCCGCCCCGCCCGGGGAGCGGTAGGCGATGATCCGGCCCGTGTCGGGACGGAACCCGTTGGCCGGGTCCTCCGTCGTGATCCGGGTCTGCAGGGCCGCGCCGTTGACGCGCACGTCCTCCTGCCGGATGCCCAGGTCCTCCAGCGTCTCGCCCGCCGCGATCCGCATCTGCGCGGACACCAGGTCGACGTCCGTGACCTCCTCGGTCACCGTGTGCTCCACCTGGATGCGCGGGTTCATCTCGATGAACACGTGCTGCCCCGCACGCTCGCCCACCGTGTCGACGAGGAACTCGACCGTGCCCGCGTTCTGGTAGCCGATGTGCCGCGCGAACCGCACCGCGTCCGCGCACAGCGCGTCCCGGACCGCCGGGTCGAGGTTCGGCGCCGGCGCGATCTCGATGACCTTCTGGTGACGACGCTGCAACGAGCAGTCCCGCTCGTACAGGTGCACGACGTTCCCCGCGCCGTCCGCCAGGATCTGCACCTCGATGTGCCGCGGCCGCAGCACCGCCTGCTCCAGGAACACCGTCGGGTCCCCGAACGCGCCGTCCGCCTCGCGCATCGCCGCAGCCAGCGCCTCCGGCAGGTCCTCGCGCACGTCGACGCGCCGCATCCCGCGACCGCCACCGCCCGCGACCGCCTTGACGAACACCGGGAACCCGATCTCGTCCGCGGCCGCGACGAGCTCGTCGACGTCCGCCGACGGCTCGCTCGACGCGAGCACCGGCAGGCCCGCCTCGCGCGCCGCCTTGAGCGCCCGCACCTTGTTGCCCGCGAGCTCGAGCACCTCCGGCGGCGGCCCGACGAACGTCAGCCCCGCCTCCGCGCACGCCCGCGCCAGGTCGGGGTTCTCCGAGAGGAACCCGTACCCGGGGTAGACGGCGTCCGCGCCCGCCTCCCGGGCGACGCGCACGATCTCCTCGATGTCCAGGTACGCCCGCACCGGGTGGCCGGGCTCCCCGATGAGGTACGCCTCGTCGGCCTTGAGCCGGTGCTCGGAGTTGCGGTCCTCCTGCGGGAACACCGCGACGGTGCGGGCCCCCAGCTCGTAGGCGGCGCGGAACGCCCTGACGGCGATCTCCGCGCGGTTGGCGACCAGGACCTTCGAGAACACCGGCACTCCATCCGTCGAGCGTGGCGGCGTCGTCGGGCCGGGGAGGGGCGCCACGCACCGCGTACCGGGCGATCCTCCCACGGCGTCGCCGGACGGGTCACCGCACCCGCTGTGACGAGGTCCACACGCCTCGTGGGGGTGCCCGGCGCTCGCGGACGGTCCGCCCACGGTCGGGCCGGGCGAGGGGTCAGCCCGCGGTGCGGGCCTGACGGCGCTGGGCGAGCTCGTCCTGCGGGCTCGTCGCGGTGCCGTCCTCGTCCTCGAGGGACTCGGTCGGCAGCTCGGCGAGCGTGCCCTCGACCTCGCGCCACACGCGCCCGACGGCGATCCCGAACACGCCCTGGCCGCCCTGGACGAGGTCCACGACCTCGTCGGGCGAGGTGCACTCGTAGACGCTCGCGCCGTCGCTCATGAGGGTGATCTGCGCCAGGTCGTCCACGCCGCGCTCGCGCAGGTGCTCGACGGCCGTGCGGATCTGCTGGAGCGACACCCCGGTGTCGAGCAGGCGCTTGACGACCTTGAGCACGAGGATGTCGCGGAAGCTGTACAGGCGGTGCGAGCCCGACCCGGACGCCGGGCGGACGGTGGGCTCGACGAGACCGGTGCGGGCCCAGTAGTCGAGCTGGCGGTACGTGATGCCTGCCGCGCGGCACGCCGTCGGGCCGCGGTAGCCGGTCGTGGTGTCCTGCTCGGTGATGTCCTCCCCGAAGAGGAGGCCTTGCGCGCCCTGCGGAACTGCCGCGCCGACACCGACGCTCGCCTCACCGCTGCTGTTCACTGTCGCCTCCTGGGGTGATGTCACGACCAAACTATGGGCGCCGTCCGGGGCCGTCAACGACCGACGCCCCGGGCGTGCGGGCGTGTCGCGCCCGCCACGTCGTCGCGCCGACCGCTGAACCCTCGACCCGAGGTCGAAGGTCTGTCTTGTCCGGTGTGTCCCGAAGCCTCGACCACGACCCGAGGGTCGGGCCGCCACGCACCGGGACCGCTCTACTCGTCCACCGAGAAGTCCTCGGGCTGGACGTGGTCGAGGAAGTCGCGGAACTTCTCGACCTCCTCCTGCTGCGCGACGTCGACGACCTCGACGCCCGCCGTCGCCACGACCTCCGCCGAGCACAGGACCGGGCTCCCGGTGCGCACCGCGACGGCGATCGCGTCCGACGCGCGCGAGTCGAGCCGCACGCCGTTGCTGAGCACGAGCTCGGCGAAGAAGATGCCGCCGTCGAGGGCGACGATCTCCGCCCGCTCGAGCCGCACGCCCACCGCGTCGAGCAGGTCCCGCAGCAGGTCGTGCGTCATGGGCCGCGGCGTGGGCAGCCCTGCCTGCGCCATGGCGATCGCGCTCGCCTCCCGCGGGCCGATGACGATCGGCACCACGAGCTCGGACGCGTCGTCGAGCAGCAGCACCACGATCTCCTGGTCGCGCTGCTGCTGACGGACCCCCAGCACCTCCACCGGGACCATCGGGACGTCGTCGCTCACTCCACCACCGTACGACTCCGCCCGGCATCCGGCAGGGGGTGCGCACCGGGCGTGCGCGCGACACGCGGAGGGCGTCGCGGGAGGTGCGGCGGGGTGGGTGCGGGCGTCAGCGGGTGAGGTCGTCGACGCCCTGGCGCACGAAGACGGTGTGCAGCTGCGCGCACAGCTCGCCGACCTCGGACGCGACGGTGCCGGCGTGGGCGCGCGCGGACGGGCTCTGCTGCCCGCGCCACGGCGAGACGACCTGCTGCACGAGGCTCACGTGGCGGTCGGCGGCGGTGCGCAGGGAGCGCAGGTGGCGGGGCTCGATGCCGTAGTCCGCGAGGCCGGCGGCGAGCACGACGACGTCGAGTGAGCGCGCGTCGAGCTGCCCGCCCGGTGCCTGGCGGAGCACGCCGGCCTCGATGAGGCCCTCGACGAGCTCGCGCTCGACCCCGGCGGCGGAGACGAGCGCGTCGACGGTGTAGCGCTGGCGGACGGCGGCCGACCCGGGCTCGCCGTCGGTGGTCGCGAGGCGGGGGGCGAGCGTCTCGGCGTCGGTCCCGGCGTCGAGCGCGGCGAGGCGGTCCTTGATGACCTTCAGCGGCAGGTAGCGGTCACGCTGCTCGACGAGCACGAAGCGCAGGCGCTCGACGTCGGCGGGGCTGTACTGGCGGTAGCCCGACGCGGTCCGCACCGGCTCGATGAGGCCCTGCTCCTCGAGGAAGCGCAGCTTGGAGTGGCTGACGTGGGGGAACTCGGCCCGCAGCGCGCGCAGCACGTCGGAGATGCGCATGGTCGCGCGGCGCGAGATCCCCTGGGGCCACGGTTCGGGCCCGTCCGCGGGCTCCGGGGCCGTGGCGTGCGCGGCGCCGGTCGACATGTTCACGACGGGGAGGCCGCGCCGCCCGCCGACGCCGCCGCGTGCGGGCTGGCGTGGAACGTGAGCCGGTACTTGCCGATCTGGACCTCGTCGCCCGTGCCGAGCGCGACCGCGTCGATCCGGCTGCGGTTCACGTAGGTGCCGTTGAGGGACCCGACGTCGCGCACGACGAAGTGCTCGCCCTCGCGCACGAACTCGGCGTGCTTGCGCGACACGGTGACGTCGTCGAGGAAGATGTCGGCGTGCTCGGAGCGCCCGGCGACGGTGCGTTCGGCGTCGAGGAGGAAGCGCGAGCCCTGGCCGGGGCCGCGCTGCATGATGAGCAGGGCCGAGTGGCGGGGCAGGGCGGCGACGGCGGCGTGCTCCTCGGGGCTCAGGCCCCCGGGCTGCACGCCCTCCTCGATCGGGGCCTCGATCCGGCCGAAGCTGACCGTCGTGTCGCTGGTCGCCCGGTTCGGCACCTCAGGACCGCCTGGGACACTCATCACGCCTCCTCGGGGCTCACGCACGTCGTGCTCGAGCTCGGAAACCGCACCGGGGGACGAGCCCCCGGGGTGCGGGAAACTGGTGCTCGAAAACTACTACACCTGCAGGTCACGCGGTGCGTGCGACCCTCGGTCGTCCCAACCTACCCCGGCCCGTGGTCCTGCGGGAAGCCGGTTCACTCGTCGGCGGGGACGGGGGTCGCGTACCGGGGTGCGCGGGGCTCGACGGTCGCGGTGACCTCGGCCCGGTCCTGCTGGGTGACGGTGGTGCGCGCGCCGTCGGCCCGCAGCGACGCCATGGCGCCACCCGGGATCTCGAGCGCGGTCTCGAGCGTCGACGGGTCGCCGATCGCGGTCCACCGGTACGGGGACGAGATCACCTGCCCGTCGACGACGACGCCGTCGGAGGTGTCCTCGAAGTAGCTGCTCGCGACGAGGCGGACGCCGTTGACCTCCATGGCCTCGGCGCCCGCGTTGCGCAGCTCCTCCAGCACGTTGAACAGCCCGAACGCCTTGAGCGGCTCGGCGCCCTCGACGACCTCGATCTCGACGCCCGGGCCCTCGGCGGGGAGCCGGCCCGAGAGGATGCCGAGCGTCTCGGCCTGCTGCTCGGCGAGCTCGAGCGCGGCGCGCTCGCGGCCGGAGCCGGACTGCAGCTCGTCGCGCGTGGCCTCGAGCGAGGACACCTGCTCCTCGAGCTCGCCGGAGCGCTGGGTGACGTCGTCGAGCAGGCGCACGAGGTCGCTCTGGCGCAGGGAGGACAGCTGGTCCTCCTGCGTCTGGCTCACCTGGACGACGAGCGCGAAGCCGAGCAGCGCGCACAGGACGCCGACCATGACCTGGGAGCGCGACGCGCGCGGGCGCATCGCCCGGCCGAGGCCGCGCAGCCCGCGCGGCTCGGGCTGGGTGGGGGTGCCGTGGCGCCCGACGGCGGCCGTCGCCCCGGTGACCGGGTCCGGCTCGGCGGTGGGCGCGGTCTCGGCGTCCTGCTCGCGCGCCGCGGCTTCCGGGGTGGTCGTCGCGTCGGTCGTCGCGCCCGGCGTCGGGAGGTCCGGCGCAGTGGGGGCGGGACGCGCGTCGCCGGGCTGGTCGGTGCGGTCGTCGGGTGCGGGGCACTCCCCCGCTGCTGCGGCGTCGCCCGGGACGACGGGGTCGCTCGGCTCGGTCGTGCTCGGGGCGCTGGTGTCCGGGTCGCTCGGCGCGGGCGTGTCGGTCGGTGCGGCACCGGTCGGGGTCGTGCGGGCCGCGGTGGTGCCGTCGTCCTCGGGGTGGCCGGTGGTGACCATGGTCTCGTCGCCGGCGGCCGGCGCGTCGCTCGGCGTCGTGGGGTCGCCGGGGACCGCTGCGGGGTCGTCCGGGTCGTCGTGGGGCGCGCCGGACGGCGCACCCGGGCCCGGGCCGGTCTCGACGGGGGTGGTGGCGTCCTCGTCGGAGTCGTCGGTGCGGGGCGGGACGTGCTCCGTGTCGCGCGCGTCGTCGTCGGTCCCGGGCTCGGTGCCGGGGACGGCGGGGGTGCCGACGGCGGCGTCGTCACCGTCCGCGGGCGTGGTGGGGTGCTCGGGCCGGTCGCCCGGAGCCTGGTCGCGGGGGTCGCGGCTCATGCTCACGCCTTGAAGATGTGGCGCCGGATCGCGGCGGCGTTGGAGAAGATGCGGATGCCGAGGACGACGACGACGGCGGTCGAGAGCTGGCTGCCGACCCCGAGCTGGTCGCCGAGGAACACGATGAGGGCGGCGACGACGACGTTCGACAGGAACGACACGAGGAAGACCTTGTCGTCGAACAGGCCGTCGAGCCGGGCGCGCAGGCCGCCGAACAGGGCGTCGAGGGCGGCGACGACGGCGATGGGCAGGTAGGGCTGCAGCGACACGGGCACGGTGGGTTGCAGGACGAGGCCCGCGACGATGCCCACCACCAGTCCGACGACTGCGATCATTCGACGATCTCCTGCCCTGTCTCGTGCGGTGCGGATGGGGTCCCGGACCCGTCGGTCGTGCCCGGCGCGGGGCCGGTCTCCTCGGCGGGTGCGTCGGAGTCTACGGTCGTCTCCGGGGCGTGCGCGAAGAACAGCGTGGGCGCGGACCGGCCGGGCAGGTCGAGGCGGCTCTGCGTCGTCACGCCGGAGCGGATGCCGTACTGGGTGCCGAGGAGCTGGAGGAAGTCGGACGTGCCGGACCGCAGGAGCGAGGTGCGCATCGCGTCGGGGTCGCCGATCGCCTCGACGCGGTAGGGGCCGACGAGGGGCTGCAGGTCGACGAGCACGGCGTCGCCGGCGCTGCGGATCGCGGACAGGCCGGTCAGGCGCTGGTCGTTGATCGCGACGGCCTCGGCGCCGCCGGCCCACAGGGCGTTGACGACGCGCTGCAGGTCGGAGTCGTGCACGAGCGAGCTCGCGTCGGTGGCCCCGGAGGACAGGCCGCCGCCGGTGTCGTCGAGGGTGACGACGACGCCCTGGCCCTCGACGGGCTGCGTCCCGGTGAGCGCGCCCTCCTCCTGGAGGCTGTCGAGCACGTCGGCGCTCGCGCCGCTCAGGGCCGCACCCTGGAGCTGCTCGATCTCCCCGGACAGCTCCGCGCCGCGCGCGGAGAGCTCCTCGGCGGTGGCCTGGCGTTCGAGGATCTCCTGCTCGAGGGTCTCGCGTGCGGCGATGACGCCGGGCTGCGGGGCGCGCAGCTGCACGGCGGCGGCGGTGGTGACGACGCCGAGGACGACGGCGAGGGCGACGAGCGCGACGGTGCCGGTGCGCCCGCGGTGCGGGGTCTGCCCGGCGGCGCGGCGCGCGGCCGCGGCGGCGTACCCGGGGTCGAGGGGGCGGTGCATGACCTCGTTGAGGAGGGTCATGGACGCATCTACGGGTGCGCGGCGCGCGGCGGCGGGCTGGTCCGGTCGCGTGTCGGTCACGGCGTCTCCTTCGTCGCGGTCCCGGGCCGGTCGGTACGGGCGGCGCGGTCGCGCAGGACGAGCGCCCGGGTCTGCAGCACGTACTGCGCGCCCGCGAGCCAGTACAGGCCCACGCCCCACCAGGTGAACGCCCACCCGGTGACGGCGGCGACGTCGCCGAGCCAGCCCGGCATCTCCGCGAGGAGCAGCAGCGGGAACGCGTAGAGCAGGGCGAACGTGCCGGCCTTGCCCGCGAAGCTCACGGGCAGCGGCCCGTAGCCGTGGCGGGCGAGCAGCGGCAGCAGGCCCGCGAGCAGGACGTCGCGCGCGACGATCGCGACGACGAGCCACACGGGCACGACGTCGCGCCACGCGAGCCCGAGGAGGGTGACGAGGATGAAGAGGCGGTCGGCGGCGGGGTCGAGCATCTGCCCGAGGCGGCTCACCTGGTCCAGGCGGCGCGCGAGCACGCCGTCGAGCCAGTCCGACGCCCCGGACACCGCGAGGACGACCAGGGCCCACACGTCGTCGCCGCGCACGATGAGGACCGCGAACACGGGCACGAGGAGCAGCCGCAGGAGGCTGATGACGTTCGGGACGGTCAGGACGCGCGAGCTGACCTGCTGCCCTGCCGTCACACCCACCGCCCCGTGCTCGCGTCGCGCCGTCGCGGCGACCTGCCGCGCGCGACCATCCTACGTACCGGCCCCGGTGACCTGGGCCCTCATTTCGCGGCGCGGCGCCCCGCAGGGCCCGAAATCACCCGCTTCGCCCGGTGTCCGGGGCGGGCCGGGTACCGGCGGGGCGGGTGCGGGTGAGGGACGTCACCGGGCCCGGCCCCGCGGCCCGCCCGCGCCCTCCGGTACGATGGGTGCACCTTTGGAGTTCGTCGCTCGTCCCGCGTGTGTCCGTGAGAGTGGCCGACCCCCCTGATCTCCCCGATCGTGGCGGTGGCCGGCCTGGTGTGTTCGGGAGTGCGACCTGCGAGAACCGACCCGGTGACCGCACGCCACTCCACACCCCGAAACGAACGGTCCTCACCCTTTCATGACTGCTGACGTCGTCGCGCCCTCGCACGCCCTCGACCACTCCACCGACACCTCCCCCGCCGTCGCGGAGCAGACCGCTCCCACCGGCCCCGTGTTCTCCGACCTCGGCCTGCCCGCGCCCCTCGAGCGCGCCGTCGCCGACCTCGGGTTCGTCACCCCGTCCGCGATCCAGGCCGAGGCCATCCCCGCGCTCCTCGCGGGCCGCGACATCACCGGCGTCGCGCAGACCGGCACCGGCAAGACCGCCGCGTTCGGCCTCCCGCTGCTCGCCGCGATCGACCCCACGCTGCGGCACGTGCAGGCCGTCGTCCTCACCCCGACGCGCGAGCTCGCGATGCAGGTCGCCGACGCCGTCGAGTCGTTCGCGGCGCACCTGCCCAAGGTCGACGTCGTCGCCGTGTACGGCGGCTCCCCCTACCAGCCGCAGCAGCGGGCGCTCGCGGCCGGGGCGCAGGTCGTCGTCGGCACGCCGGGGCGCGTCATCGACCACATCGAGCGCGGCACCCTCGTGCTCGACGACGTGCGCTTCCTCGTGCTCGACGAGGCCGACGAGATGCTGCGCATGGGCTTCGCGGAGGACGTCGACACGATCTTCTCCCGAGCGCCGCGCGAGCGTCAGGTCGCGCTGTTCTCCGCGACGATGCCCGCCCCGATCCGCCGCGTCGCCAACGAGCACCTCACCGACCCGGTCGAGATCGCCGTCGCACGCCAGTCCTCCACGGTGACGAGCGTGCGCCAGACGTACGCCGTCGTGCCGTTCCGCCACAAGACCGGCTCCCTCGTGCGCGTCCTGGCCACGTCCGACGCCGAGGCCGCGATCGTGTTCACCCGCACGCGCGGCGCCGCGGAGGAGGTCGGGTCCGCGCTCGTCGAGCGCGGCATCTCGGCCGCGACCATCTCGGGCGACGTCGCGCAGAAGGAGCGCGAGCGGATCGTGGAGCGCCTGCGCTCCGGGGCGCTCGACGTCCTCGTCGCGACCGACGTCGCCGCGCGCGGCCTCGACGTGGACCGCATCGGTCTCGTCGTGAACTTCGACCTGCCGGGCGAGCCCGAGGCGTACGTGCACCGCATCGGCCGCACCGGCCGCGCGGGCCGCACCGGCGAGGCCCTGAGCTTCGTCACCCCGCACGAGCGCGGGCGCCTGCGCGCGATCGAGCGCACGACCCGCACCCCGCTGCAGGAGATCGAGATCCCCTCCCCCGCGGACGTGTCCGCGCACAAGGTGCGGGCGCTGCTCGGGCAGGTCCCCGCCCGCCAGGAGGCGGGCCGTCTGTCGATGTACGCCGACATGGTGCGCACCTTCCTCGCCGAGCACGACGTCGACCCGGTCGACCTCGCCGCGGCCATGGCGGCGCTCGCGGTCGGTGACGACGGTCCGCGTGCCCGTGAGGAGCAGGAGCGGTTCGAGGCGGAGCGGGCCGCGGCGCGCGAGCAGTCGAAGGCGCGTCGTACGGAGCGCGCGGCCGAGCGTCCGTCGCGCGGTGACCGTGCGTCGGGCCGGCGCGAGGGTGACGGGACGCGCGGTATCCGCCGCGACGCCGTCGGGACGCGCTACCGCCTGTCGGTGGGGCACAAGGACGGCGTGATGCCGGGCGGGATCGTGGGCGCGCTGACGAACGAGGCGGGTCTGGCCGGGTCGGACGTCGGCAAGATCGACATCTTCCCGTCGTTCTCGCTCGTGGACATCACCGCCCCGCTCGACGCGGACACGATGGACCGCATCTCGCGGGCACGGGTCGCGGGCAAGGCGCTGCGCATCCGTCTCGACGAGGGCGCGCCCGCGTCCCGGGGCCCGCGTGCCGGGCACGGCCCGTCGGGTCGTCGTGACGAGCGTCGTGACCGGTTCGACCGTGCCGACGACCGGGGCGAGCGCAAGCCGCGCCACCGCGCCGCGTTCTGACCCGCGCCGCGTTCTGACCGCTCCGCCGGCGGCAGCCCCGCCGGCGCACGACGACGGCCCCCGGATCTTCTCGATCCGGGGGCCGTCGTCGTCAGTACGGGGTGACGGGGGCGCGGGCACGGGGGCCGCCAGCCTGCGGTTCTTACTCGTGGGCCTCGCCGTGCGCCTTCACCAGGGCGGCGAGGCGACGCGCCTCCGCCTCGCCCCGGGCGCCGTCGGCCCGTTGGATGCCCATGACGGCGAGGGTGGACCCGTCCGCGAGGTCGAGACGCACCCACGCGTCTCCGGAGCCGAAGCGGACCGACACGATCTGGGGCCAGGCGAGGCGGCGCGTGTAGATGACGTTGCGCACCCGCAGGCCCTCGCGCGTCGGGACGGCGTGCACGCCGCCCAGGCGCCACAGCAGCCACGCCGCGAACAGCGCGAACGCCGCGATGGACAGCCGGTTCACCCACGACGTGCCGAGCGGCCCCGTCGCGGACAGCCCCACCACGACGCACCCGCCGACGACGACCACGCCCGTCGCCCAGGCCGACACCAGGCCGAACCGGGGCCGGAACGTGCGGTACGGGTCGTCGTCGCGGTCGCCCGGCAGGCCGGGATCGGGGAACGGGTCGGTGCTCATGCCGCCACCGTCTCACACCCGCCGACCACCCACCGGCGGCACGAGGTCAGAGGCGCGAGGCGTGGATCCGGGTCACGAGGATCGCGCGCGCACCCACGTCGTACAGGGCGTCCATGACCTGGTTCGTGCGGTCGCGGCGCACCATCGCCCGCACCGCCGCCCAGTCCCGGTCGTGCAGCGGGGACACCGTGGGCGACTCCAGGCCCGGCGTGATCGCGACCGCACGGTCCACGAGCGACACCGGCACGTCGTAGTCCATGAGGACGTACTCGTGCGCCGTCAGCACCCCCTGCAGACGACGCGACAGCACCTCGACCCCCGCCGGGACGTCCGCCTCCGCAACCTTGCGCGGCCGGATCAGCACCGCCTCCGACACCAGGATCGGGTCGCCGAACACCTCCAGGCCGGCGCCCCGCAGCGTCGTGCCCGTCGAGACCACGTCCGCGACGACGTCCGCCACCCCGAGCTGCACCGCCGACTCGACCGCACCGTCCAGGTGCACCACCGTCGCGTCCACCCCGTGCGCCCGCAGGTGCCCCTCCACGAGGACCTCGTACGACGTCGCGACCCGCAGCCCCTGCACCTGCTCCAACGACGTGATCGTCCCCGCCGGCGCCGCGTACCGGAACGTCGACCCCCCGAACCCGAGCTGCATGTGCTCCACCGCGTCCGCGCCCGAGTCCAGCAGCAGATCCCGACCCGTCACCCCGACGTCGACCGTGCCCGACCCCACGTACACCGCGATGTCGCGCGGGCGCAGGAAGAAGAACTCGGCGTCGTTGTCCGGGTCCGCCAGCACCAGCTCGCGCGGGTCACGGCGCTGGCGGTACCCCGCCTCGCGCAGCATCTCGACGGCGGGCTCGGACAGGGACCCCTTGTTGGGGACGGCGATACGCAGCATGACAGGACCTTCGTTCAGGGGATCGGGCAGGAAGAGGGGAACAGCAGGGACGAGCGAGGGGCGAGCGGCGCTCGCGGCCGGGAGCGGGGGACGCTCACCGGCGCGGCCGCTCACAGATGCTCGTACACGTCCTGCAGGCTCAGACCCTTCGCCAGCATGAGGACCTGCAGGTGGTAGAGGAGCTGGGAGATCTCCTCCGCCGTCTTCACGTCGCCCTCGTACTCGGCGGCCATCCACACCTCGGCGGCCTCCTCGACCACCTTCTTCCCGATCGCGTGCACGCCGGCGTCCAGCTCCGCGACCGTGCCGGAACCGGCAGGTCGCGTCGTGGCCTTCTCGGACAGCTCCGCGAACAGGGACTCGAACGTCTTCACGGGCTCCAGGGTATCCGCCGCCCGGACCCGGCCGGGGCGTGTCCGCCCAGCGGGCACGCCCCGACCCGGTCCGTCACAGGTCGCGCAGCGCCACGACCGTCGCGACCGCCGCCTCCGCGGCCTCCGCACCCTTGTCCTCGCGCGACCCCTCCAGGCCCGCCCGGTCCAGGGCCTGCTGCTCGTCGTCGCACGTCAGCACACCGAACCCCACCGGCACCCCCGTGCGCACGCTCACGTCCGTCAGACCCGACGTCGCCGCCTGGCACACGTACTCGAAGTGCGGCGTCCCCCCACGGATCACCACGCCCAGCGCCACCACCGCGTCCGCGCCGTGCTCCACCGCGCGTGCCGCCGCCACCGGCAGCTCGAACGACCCCGGCACCCGCACCACGCTCACGTGCGACACGTTCGCCGCCGCCAACGCCCGCCGCGCGCCCGCCAGCAACCCGTCCATCACCTCCGTGTGCCAGCTCGCCGCGACCACCGTCACCCGCAGCCCCGACCCGTCCACGCTCACCGTCGGCGCACCTGCCCCGCTCATCCCTCGTCCTCCTTCGTCTCCGTACCCGGCTCGTCGCCCGGCTCCACCAGGACAGCCCCGTCCGGGACCGCCACCGTGTCCAGCAGATGACCCATCGCCACCTTCTTCGTCACCAGGTACGCCCGGTTGTGCTCACCGTGACCCACCTCGATCCGCTCCGCCCCCACCACGTCGATGCCCGACGCCACCAGACCCGTCACCTTCGCCGGGTTGTTCGTCAGCAACCGCACCCGCGACAACCCCAGGTCCGCCAGGATCGCCGCCGCCGCCCCGTACTCCCGACGGTCCACCGGCCACCCCAGCTCCAGGTTCGCCTGCACCGTGTCCAGACCAGCGTCCTGCAGCTCGTACGCCCCGATCTTCGCCAGCAGCCCGATGCCGCGACCCTCGTGCCCCCGCAGGTACACCACCGCACCCCCCTCCGCCGCGACCCGCCCCAACGCCGCCCCCAGCTGCGGACCGCAGTCGCACCGCAACGACCCGAACGCGTCCCCCGTCAAGCACTCCGAGTGCACCCGCACCACCGGCACCACCTCCGTCCCGACGGCGCTCGCGGTCTCCGCACCAGCCTCACCCCGGCCCGAGGCACCAGCAGGGGCGACCGCAGGGACCAGGGCCACGTGCTCGGCCCCCGTGCGCAGGTCCCGGTACCCCACCACCCGGAACCGGCCGTGCGCCGTCGGGAGCTCCGCCGAAGCCGTGCGGTGCACCCGCCGCGCCACCGCCTCCCGACCCGGCACCTCCGTGGCCACCGCAGGCGCCGGGTCGTGCACCCGCCGCCACGCCACCAGGTCCGCGATCGTGATCAGCACCAACCCGTCACGCTCCGCCAGGGCCGCCGCGTCCCCCAGCCGCATCATCGTCCCGTCGTCGTGCACCAGCTCCGCGATACCCCCGACCTCGCCCCTCCCCGCCAGACGCACCAGGTCCACCGCAGCCTCCGTGTGCCCCGCACGATGCAGCACACCCCCCGGCACCGCCCGCAACGGCAGCACATGACCCGGCCGGATCAGATCTCCCGCACCCGATGCCGGGTCCGCCAGCACCCGCAACGTCCGCGCCCGGTCCTCCGCCGAGATCCCCGTCGACACCCCCGTCGCCGCGTCCACCGTCACCGTGTACGCCGTCCGCCGCGGGTCCTGGCTGTGCGGCACCATCAACGGCAGCTCCAACGCGTCCGCCCGCGCAGCCGGCATCGGCGCGCACAGGTACCCCGACGAGTGCCGGATCGTCCACGCCACCCACTCCGCCGACACCCCCTGCGCCGCGAACACCACGTCCGCCTCGTTCTCCCGGTCCGGCGAGTCCGCCACCAGCACCGGACGCCCCGCCCGGATCGCCGCCAACGCCTCCTCGACCGACCCCAGCCGCACGCCCCCCGACCCCTCCGGCACCGCGGCGCTCGCGGACCCCGCGCCCGTCACGACGCGCTCCCGGGGACCACGCCGGACACCAGCAGGCGTTCGACGTACTTCGCGAGCACGTCCACCTCGAGGTTCACCCGGTCGCCCGGCATCAGTCGCCCGAGGATCGTCGCCTCGAGCGTCGTCGGGATCAGCGAGACGCCGAACGTCTCGTCGTCCACGTGCGTCACCGTCAACGACACCCCGCTCACCGCGATCGAGCCCTTCTCCGCCACGTAGCGCGTCAGACCCCCAGGCGCGGAGAGCACCAGGTCGTCCCACCGCTCCCCCGGCGCGCGGCTCACGAGCGTGCCGACGCCGTCCACGTGGCCCTGCACGACATGACCGCCCAGCCGCGCGTCCGCCCGGACGGCCCGCTCCAGGTTCACCGGCGACCCCGCCACGAGGTCACCCAGCGCAGTCCGCCGCAACGACTCCGGCATCACGTCCGCCGTGAACGACCCGTCGCCCCCGAGGCTCGTGACCGTCAGGCACACCCCGTTCACCGCGATCGAGTCACCGAGCGCCGCGTCCGACGCCGCGAGCGGCCCCTCGACCGTGAGCACCGCGTCCTCCCCCGCGCCGCCAGGGAACGCGATCCCCCGGACCCTGCCGATCTCCTCCACGATCCCCGTGAACATCAACCCACCCGTCCTTCCGTGCTCTTCCTGGACACCACCAGCGCGTCGTCCCCGACACGCCTCACCTCCACCGTGCGAAACCGGTGCGCGTCGGCGATCGTCGCCACACCGAACCCGTCCACCGCGCGTCGTCCGCCCCCCAGCAGCACCGGGGCCACGTACGCGTGCAGCTCGTCCACCGCGCCCGCGGCCAGGAACGCCGTCGCCAGCGTCGGACCGCCCTCCACCAGCACGTGCCGCACCTCGCGCTCCGCGAGCCGCTCCAGCACCTCACCGACGTCCCGCGTCAGCACGTGCACCAGCTCGCCACCCTCCCCGTGGACCCGCGCCGTCGGCGGGATCCCCCGCAGGCCCACGACCACCCGCAACGGCTGGTGCTCCGCCAGACGCGCGGCGCTCGCGGCCTCGTGGGACGAGCCGTGGGCGGGCACCCGCGCGGTGAGCTCGGGGTCGTCGGCCAGGAGCGTGCCCGTGCCGACGGCGATCGCGTCCACCTCCGCCCGCACGCGGTGCGCGTGCTCGCGCGCCGCGGGCCCGGTGATCCACCGGCTCGTCCCGTCCGCGGCGGCGACGTAGCCGTCGAGCGTCGTGGCCGTCTTGAGCGTCACGTACGGCGTGCCGCGCCGGACGGCCGCGAGCCACACCCGCAGGAGCTCCTCGCCCTCGGCGGCGCGCAGGCCGCGCACGACGCGGACCCCCGCGGCCCGCAGCCGGTGCGCGCCGCCCGTGGCGACGGGGTTCGGGTCGTCGACGGCGAGCACGACCTCTGCCACGCCCGCGGCGACGAGGGCGTCGGCGCACGGGCCGGTGCGACCGGTGTGGGCGCACGGCTCGAGCGTCACGACCGCCGTCGCGCCGGCGACGTCGACGCCGCGCGCCCGGGCGTCCGCGAGGGCCGCCGCCTCGGCGTGCGGCGTCCCCGCGCCACGGTGCCACCCCTCGGCGAGCACGGGCCGCGGGTGCGGGTCGAGCGAGCCGGGCGCGGCGCCGTCGGGCAGGGTCGCGCCGGGCGGAGGGCCCAGCAGGACGCACCCAACGCGCGGGTTCGGCCCGTGTGCCGGCCCTCGGGCCGCCAGCTCGAGCGCGCGCGTCATCGCGGCGTCGACCGTCAGGGTGCGGGGGTGCTCGCCCATCGTCCTCCTCCCGGGCACGGGCGCTCCGGGGTGAGGGCGGGCGGCGGGTCGAGCCACGAGGGCTCGACGGCGTCGCTCACCACGGCGAGGCCGTCACCGTCCCGGACGGGTGCGCCGGCGGGTCGCCGGAGCACCACGCGCCGAGGCGTGGCCACGCCGCACGTGCTTCCTCCCATCCGGACTTTCACCGTCGGTCCTGGAGTTCCACCAGGTCAACCGCGCGTGGGCGCGGGTCGCGGACTGTCACCGCCGGCTCGGAATTGCACCGACCCCGGAGCACGTTCGTGCGTACTGCGTACTGCAACCGCCGATGTTACTCCGGGTGCGCCCCGCGCGGGTGCGACCGGCACGGGTGCGAGCGGCGGTCCGGCGCGACCTCGCCCGCTCCCGTCGAGGTCGCCGCTCGGGAGCACCGCCTCCCCCCGAGGCGTCGAGCTTCGCCGTCCGACGGCTGGCCTCAACCCCCTTCTCCGTGCTTGGTGGTGAGGTTTTCGCGGTCTCGTAGATGCAAGGTGTGCGCTTGGCACACTATTTCATCTGGAACGAAGAAGGGGCCCGAAGAGGGCCCCTTCTCGTCCTGACGTCAGTGAGCGTGCGCCGACGCCTCCGCCAGCTCGCGCAGCGCCTGGATCTCCTCGGGCACGTTCTCCGCCCCGTAGACCGCCGACCCGGCGACGAAGACGTTCGCCCCCGCGTCCGCGGCTCGCTCGATCGTCGAGCGGGACACTCCCCCGTCGACCTGGATCCACACGTCGAGGCCCGACTCGCTCACGGCTTCGCGCGCCCGCCGGATCTTCGGCAGCGTCCCCTCGATGAAGGACTGCCCGCCGAAGCCCGGCTCGACCGTCATGACGAGGATCATGTCCACCTCGGTCAGCAGGTCCAGGAAGGGCTCCACCGGCGTCGCAGGGCGCAGCGCGACGCCTGCGCGGGCTCCCAGGCGGCGGAGCTCGCGAGCGAGCCGCACAGGGGCAGCAGCGGCCTCGGCGTGGAACGTGACCGACGCCGCGCCCGCCTCCGCGTAGGCCGGCGCCCAGCGGTCAGGGTCCTCGATCATGAGGTGGGCGTCGATCGGGACGGGCGACACCTGCGCCAGGCGCTCGAACACCGGCAGCCCGAGCGTGAGGTTCGGCACGAAGTGGTTGTCCATGACGTCGACGTGCGCGTAGTCCGCCGTGGCGATCGCGTTCAGGTCGCGCTCGAGGTTCGCGAAGTCGGCGGACAGGATGCTCGGTGCGATGAGGGCTGCCATGGGCCCAGCCTAGGGGCGCGTGCCGGAGCCCGGTGCTCGTACCCTCGTCGCGTGAGCGACCTCTCCTCCCCCTCCCCCGGCTCGCCCCCTTCCTCCGTTTGCGGCACGCCGCACCGCCCCGGGCACCCGCACGCCTCCGCGCCCGCCGTGACCGTGCGCCCGGCCACGGTGCACGACCTGCCGCGGGTCGCGGAGATCGCCGCCCCGTTCGTGCGCGACACGTGCGTGACGTTCGAGGAGGAGGTCTGGGACGTCCCGGCGTGGCACCGCAAGCTCGACGACGTCACCGCGCGCGGCCTGCCGTTCCTCGTCGCCGAGGTCGACGCCCCGGGCGGGCCGGGCTCCCCGACCGGCGCCGTCGTCGCGGGCTACGCGTACGCGTCGGCCTGGCGCCCCAAGCCCGCCTACCGGCACACCGCCGAGGACACGATCTACCTCGACCCGGCACACGCCGGGCGCGGGGTGGGCACCGCGCTGCTCGCCGCGCTCCTGGAGGCGCTCGCCGCCGCGGGGGTCCGCCAGGTCGTCTCCGTCGTGGCCGACGTCCCCGAGGCCGCCGGGTCGCTCCCGCTGCACCGCCGCTTCGGCTTCGTCGAGGCCGGCCGCCTCACCGCCGTCGGGTTCAAGCACGGCCGCTGGGTCGACACGATCCTGCTCCAGCGCACCCTCTGAGCACCCTGGGGCGCCCCGACCCGGCGGGGCGAGCAGGCGGTCCCGGTGGGTGAGGGCGCCCGGACCCGCCACGACCACCTGCTCGGCGTGAGAAGGGGACCGTTAGACGACCCGGCCGCGGCGGAGGTCGGTGGTACGGCGCTCGACCGTGCGCCAGGCGTGACGGCTCACGCCGGGGTGGGCGTCGCGGTCGATGTCCGCGAGCGCCGCGAGGAGTCCGTCGAGGGTCTGGGCGACGGCGCGCTGGGCGCGTCGGCGGGGCAGTCCCCAGGTGGTGCCCTCGGTGACGAGGTGGTCGGCGGTGAGGCGGTCCATGTCGCGTTCGCCGGCGACGTCCATGGCGAAGACGCGGGAGGCGTGGTCGTGGTGGAGGTGCATGGCGATGTCGTAGGCGGGGGCGAGGCGGACGGTGCCGTCGGCGTGGCGCAGGACGGAGATGTTCTTGGCGTGGGCGTCGGTGTTGCCGAGGGCGAGGTTGAGGGTGGTGAGGGCGAGGAGGGGGTCGGGGCGGGTGCCGTCGTCGCGCAGGGTGCGGGCGATGGCGGCGAGGGAGGGGAAGCGGCGGCCGTGCTGGAACTTGCGTTCGGGGTCGCGGGTGTTGATGCCGAGGGCCTGGGCGGCGTCCTCCTGGTGGAGGCGTGCGGTGCCGGTGGGGTCGGTGGGGTCGGGGACGCGGTCGTAGCGGGTGACGACGATGGCGCGTTCGCCGTCGAGCTCGGTGACGTGGGCGTCGACGGTGGTGAGGCCGATGCGGCGGGCGAGGTCGAGGGCGGCGGCCTCGGTGTTGACGAGGTCGGCGGTGGGTGAGTCGGAGGGGCGGGCGACCTTGAGGATGTGGGTGGTCGGTGCGGTGCCGTGGGGTCGGGCCCAGCCGTGCTCGTCGTGGAGGAGGGTGATCTTGGGTTCCATGCCGGGCAGGGAGCTGGTGAGGTGGTCGGCGCGGCCTTCTCCCCCGCTGCGTGCGACGGCGGCGCGCAGGAGTCGTGCGACGGCGGCGTCGTCGAGGCGTTCGGGGGTGCGGGGGGTGGGGAGGGGTTGTCCTTCGGGTGCGAGGAGGACGGCGCCGGCGGTGTCGTGGCCGTAGTGGACGAGGAAGGCGAGGGCGTCGTCGGGGTCGATGCCGGCGTCGATGGCCATGGCGTCGCGGGTGCGGCCCTCGGGGAGGAGTCCGTCGAGCCAGGCGGCGACGCGCGCGGGGTGGGGCGGGGGTTCGTCGGGTGGGGTGATGGGGAGCAGGTGGGACAGGACGCGGGCGTCGTGCCCCCAGCGGTCGAGGGCGTCGGTGGTCCAGGTGAGGGTGACGCGGGGTGTGCCGTCGGTGGTGCGCAGGCCGGTGGGTGCGAGGGTGGCGACGGGGGTTCCGTAGAGCCAGGCGGTGAGGGTGGTCATCGGCGTTCCTGGAGTCGCAGGTCGACGTCGAGGGTGTCGAGGAGCTCGAAGAGTCGTTGGACCCAGAGGTTCTCGACGCCGTTCTCGAGCTCGGAGAGGTACTGGCGGGTGATGCCGAGCTCGTCGGCGACCTGGGCCTGGGTGAGTCCGCGGGTTCGGCGGACGCGGCTGAGGTAGGCGCCGAGGTCGCGGGGGCTGCGGGGGGTGGTCCAGGTGTCGGCCATGCTCGCTCTCCTGCCGTGGGGTGCCCTGACGTGCTGCCGCGTCGGGATTCCCTGACACGACACGGTGTCAGGTTACTCTGACACCCTCGCGTTGTCGAGATATGACGACATCGCGACGCGGGGCGCGGCGCTCACACCGTGCGGCGCAAGAGCGTGAGGTGCATGGCGTCGGTGCCGTGGACGTGCGGCCAGAGCTGGACGTCCTGACGGTCCCCGAGCTCGACGATGTCGCGCACCTCGGGGCGCACGACGTCGCGCACGACGGCCGGGGCGTCGAGGACCTCGACGTCGTCGCGACGGCGCAGCACGTCGGCGACGACGACCTGGGTCTCGGCGAGGTGGGGCGAGCACGTGACGTACCCGACCACTCCCCCGGGCCGGACGGCGTCGAGCGCGGAGTCGAGGAGCTCGCGCTGGAGCCCGGTGAGGGTCGCGAGGTCCGCCGGGGTGCGGCGCCACCGGGACTCGGGTCGGCGGCGCAGGGCCCCGAGGCCCGTGCAGGGGGCGTCGAGGAGCACGCGGTCGTACGCGCCCGGCTCGTCCTGCCCGACGGCGCGCCCGTCGCCCGTGCGCACGGCCTCCACGGCGTCCGCGGGCACGGCGGCGAGCGCCTTCTCCACGAGGCGTGCGCGGTGCGGCTGGACCTCGTTGGCGACGAGGCGCGCCCCGCGCTCGGCCGCGAGCGCCGCGAGGAGCGCGGCCTTGCCGCCGGGGCCGGCGCACAGGTCGAGCCAGCGCGCGTCGTCGCCGGTGGAGCCGGGCTGCGGCCCGGTGAGCGGTGCGGCGGCGAGCGCGAGGGCGACGAGCTGGCTGCCCTCATCCTGGACGCCGGCGCGGCCGTCGCGCACGGCGCCGAACGCGGCGGGGTCGCCGCCGTCGAGGGTGAGCGCGGTGGGCGCCCAGCGGGCGGGGGTGACGCGGCCGTCGCCGTCGGCGAGCTCGTGGGGGTCGGCGAGGCCGGGGCGCGCGACGAGCGTGACGCGGGGGGCGTCGTTGTCGGCGGCGAGGAGGGCGTCGAGCTCGTCGACGGGGCGCCCGTTGCCGGCGAGGGCGTCGCGCAGGGCGCGGGCGATCCAGACGGGGTGGCTCTGGGTGGCCGCGAGCGCCGCGAGGGGGTCGGGGGCGTCGTCGGCGAGGGTCGTGAGCCAGTCGTCGAGGGGGGTGCGGGCGACGCGGCGCAGGACGGCGTTGACGAGCTGGGCGCTGCCGGCGCCGGTGCGCTCGCGGGCGAGGCCGACGGTCTCGGAGACGGCGGCGTGCTGCGGGACGCGCATGGCGAGGAGCTGGTGGGTGCCGAGGCGCAGGACGTCGAGGACGGGCGGGTCGAGGCGGTCGAGGGGGCGGTCGAGGCAGTGCGCGAGGATCGCGTCGTAGCGGCCGCGCAGGCGCAGGGTGCCGTAGGCGAGCTCGGTCGCGAAGCCGGCGTCGCGTCCGCGGATGCCGCGCTCGCGCAGCAGGGGCGGCAGGACGAGGTTGGCGTAGGCGTCGGAGCCGTCGACCTGGCGCAGGACGTCGTACGCGACGGCCCGTGCGGGGTCGGTGCCCTTGCGGCGCTGGGAGGGTGCTGCGGAGCCGCGGTGCACCTCTCCGCGGGAGCGGGCGGCGCCGCGCTGGCGCCCTCGGGCGTCGCGGCGCTCGTCTCCCCCGCCGGCCGGCGCCGCACCAGGATTCGAACGTGCGTTCGAGTCGTCGCCCCGACCCGGGACACCATCGCTCGAACGCCTGTTCGACGCGGCACCCTCACGGCGCTGCGGTCGCCCGTTCCTGTTCGAACGTGCGTTCGAACCGTCGCGGTCGCGGCGCTCGGCGCTCATCGGGCGGTCTCCGCACCGAGGACCGTGGCGTCGTCGAGCCGGGCACCGCGCGCCCAGTCCGCGGCGGCCATGTGCTTCTTGCCCACGGGCGCCACCTCCCCCAGCTGGACGGCGTGGGTCGCGGTCCCGACGAGCACCTCCTTCTTCCCGGCGCGCACGCGCCCGGGGGCGAGGTCGACGACGTCGGGCCGCGGGGTGACCGGGCCGAGCCCCAGGCGCGCGGGCGTGCCGTCGGCGCCGGGCAGGGTCGTCCACGCCCCGGGGGCCGGGGTGCAGCCGCGCACGAGGCGGTCGACCGCGAGCGCCGGGTGGTCCCAGCGGACCTCCGCGTCGGCGGTCGTGAGCTTGGCGGCGTGCGAGACGCCGTCGGCGGGCTGGGGCTGCGGGCGCAGGGTGCCGTCCTCGAGGGCGTCGAGGGTGGCGACGAGGAGGTCGGCACCGGAGACGGCGAGGCGGCCCAGGAGGTCGCCCGCGGTGTCCCGGGGCCGGATCGTCTCCGTCGTGGTGCCGAGCGTGGGCCCCGAGTCCAGCCCTTCCTCGATGAGGAACGTCGTCGCCCCGGTCACCTCGTCGCCCGCGATGATCGCGCGCTGCACGGGCGCCGCGCCGCGCCAGGCGGGCAGGACGGAGAAGTGCAGGTTGACCCACCCGTGCCGGGGCACGGCGAGCACGTCGGGGCGCAGGATCTCCCCGTACGCGACGACGGGTGCCGCGTCGACGTCGAGCGCGGCGAGGCGCGCGAGGAACTCCTCGCCGCGGGGCCGGTCGGTGAGGACGGGGATCCCGGCCTCCTCGGCACGCACGCGGACGGGGCTGGGGGTCAGGCGCCGTCCGCGGCCCGACGGCGCGTCGGCGCGCGTGAGCACGGCGACCACCTCGTGGCGGGAGTCGAGGAGGGCGTCGAGGGACGGGACCGCGGTATCCGGGGTCCCCGCGAACAGCAGGCGCATGGGCCCGATTCTAGGTGGCCGGGCAGGGCGGCAGACCCGGGAGCGGCCCCGTGCACGAGTCGGGCGCCCGGTATGCGCAGGCGCCCGGTACGGGCCCGGAGGTCAGGTCGCCAGCGTGGCGACCGGCGGGAAGGCGGGGAACGCCTCGTCGTCCACGGGAGCGAGCTCGAGGCAGCTCAGCCGGTCGTCGTCGACGAACAGCAGCAGGAGGAAGCGGTCCGTGCCCGCCTCCAGCACGACGCGCGGGCCCTGCGCGGGGACGGGACCGTCGTCGTCGCCCAGGTCGATCGTCGGGCAGGACCCGCACGCGCACCCGCCGTGCACGCGCACCGCGTCGACCTGGGCGAGCCAGCGCCCACGGTCGGCCGCGTCCCGGTCGGGCGCGACCGCCTCGCCGCGGCACCCGTGGCGGAGCATCCAGACGAGCACGTCGCGCTCGGGGGCCGTGAGCGCGCGCGGCACCCCGGCACCCGTCACGACGCGGCGCCCGTCACGACCCAGCGCCCATCACGACCCGGCGCCCTCGGGGCCGACCGGCACGCCCAGGTCGCGCAGCGCCGCGCGCAGGCCCGCCGTGCCCTCGAACAGGTGGGTGCGCAGCCCGAGGCGTCTCGCGGCGTCGACGTTGGCGGGGCTGTCGTCGGTGAACAGCGTCCGGGCCGGGTCGAGACCGAACCGCTCGACCGCGAGCGCGAAGATCGCCGGGTCGGGCTTGGCCAGGCCCTCGCGCCCGGAGACCAGCACGTCCTCCATGAGGGCCGTGGCCGGAGCGGCCGGAGCGGCGTGCCCGAAGAGCTCCGCGGACCAGTTCGTCAGCCCGTACAGCCGCAGGCCCAGGTCCCGCAGCTCGCGCACGAGCTCCTCGGAGCCCTCGACCGGGCCGGTGAGCGTCGCGGGGAACCGCTCGACGTACCGGTCCAGGAGCGTGACGTGGTGCGGGTGGCTCGCCGCCACGCGGTCGCGCGCGTCCTGCCACGTCGCACCGGCGTCCCGCTCGTGGTTGAGCACCCGGAAGTCCACGTCGGCGAAGAACGCGTCCACGTCCCGCCGGTCGACGCCGTCGTACGCACCGTACGGGTCCCAGCCCACCAGGACGTTGCCGAAGTCGTACAGCACGGCGTCGATCTCGCGGGCGGCGGGTGCCGGGTCCCGGTCGGGGGTCTCGTCGGCGGACGCCTCGGTGACGGGGGCGACGGTCGGGACGGCGGGCACGGGGTGGTGCGTCACAGGGCGGTGCGTCACAGGATCTCCTTCGGGTCGAGCTCCACCCGCACGCTACCCGGCTCCCGCCGCGCGGACCGGACCGCGACGGACGCGCCGAGCTCGCGCGCCAGCCGGCGGCCGTCGCGCACCGCGACCCGCACCACCGCCCGCACGGGCGGGGCGTCCACCAGCCCGGGCGCCGCGCCGTCCGCCCCGTCCGTACCCCGCCCGCGCGGCGACGCCGCCACCTCCACCGGACCCAGCACCGTCTCCGGGCCCGCGAGCGCCACCCGGCCCAGTACCGCCGCCACCGCGGGACGGTCGCCCGTCACCGCCGCCACCCGGACCGCCGGCGGCAGCGACAGCTCCACCCGCTCGTCCAGCTCCCGGTCCGCGAGGAGCGCCGGGTCCCAGCGCACGAGGGCGTTCGTCGGCGCGGGCGCGGCGTCGCCCACGAGCAGCACCTGCCCGCCCTCCGTCGCGGGCCGCACGAGCGCCGCCGCGGCGAGCCAGCGCGCGAGCGCGTCCTGCGCGACGTCCAGCCCGACGTGCGCCGTGCTCACCGCCGCGTCCAGCAACAGCGCCGCCGCGTACCCGCCCTCGGCGACCGGCTCGGCGCCCGGCGTCGCGACCACGAGCGCGGGGCGCGCGGACACCGCCCCCAGCACCCCGCCCGCCGCCGCGGCACCGGACACCTGCACCGGGACCCCCGCGAACGCGCGCCCCAGCTCCTCCGCGGTGCGCTGGGAGCCCACGCGCACCGACCGCAGCCCCGTCCAGTGGCACTCCGCGCACGACCACCCGCCCGCGAGCGCCCCGCACCACGCGCACTGCGGCGTCGCCTGCGGACCGGACAGCGCGAGCGGCCCGTGGCACACCGTGCAGCGCGCAGGCGTGCGGCACCGGCCGCACGCCACGACCGGCACGTACCCCGACCGCGGCACCTGCACCAGCACCGGCCCTTGCTCCAGCGCCGCGCGCGCCGCGCGCCACGCGGCCGTCGGGATGCGCGCCGCGGCGCCCGGTCCCTCCGCCGCCAGCTCGACCGAGGTCAGCGCCCGCACGCGCGGCGCCCGGGCCCGCACGACGTCGCGCGGCGCCGCGAGCTCGTGCGCCCAGCCCCGTACGACGAGCGCGTGCGCCGCGACCGTGCGCCCGTGCGACCCCAGCAGGAACGCCGCGCCCTCCTGGTCGCTGCGCAGCGCGAGCACCTCGCGCGCGTGCGGGTACGGGGCGCGCGGCTCCGCGAGGGTGTCCTCGCCGTCGTTCCAGCAGACCACCAGCCCGAGGTCGACCACGGGCGCGAACGCCGCCGCACGGGTCCCCACGACGACGCGCGCGTCACCGTGCAGGACGGCGAGGAACGCGCGGTAGCGCGGGGCGGGCCCCTCGTCGGCCGTCAGTCGCACCACCTCGCCCCCGGTCGCCGCGTCCCACGCGGGCAGCCCGGCGGCCGCGAGCGCGGCGCACACCTGGTCGACGTCGCGCGCGTCCGGCACGACGACGAGCGCGCCCCGCCCGCCCGACCGGGCCGCGCGCACCGCCTCGGCGACCGCGGCCGCCCAGTGCGTGACGGGCAGCGCGTCGGGCTCCTTGCGGGAGCGGCCCGCGCCGCGCCGACCCTCGGGGACCGTCTCGGGTGCCGGGGGCGCGAGACCGGGGAGCGCTGTCCACACGGCCCGGGGCGCCCCGCCGCCCGCGACGTGCGCGAGGAACGCGGCACCGGCCCGGTACGGGGCCCAGACGGACTCCTGGTGCGGCGCCCGCGCCGCAGCAGGCACCGACCCGGGAACGGGCTCGGCAGGCGCGGGACCCGGTTCGTCGACGGGAGGACCCGCAGGAGCCGCCTCGGCGGCGACGGCGTCCTCGCTCGTGGCGACTGGGACCTCCTCAGTTGGGGGCATACCCGGCGCGGGCACCGGGCCGGGGGCCGTCCGTGCCGCGAAGGACTGCTCGGCGCGCGCGTGCCGCGGGGGCACGGCGAGGCGCAGCACGTCCGAGAGCGTGCCGGCGTAGTGGTCGGCGACCGCACGCGCGAGCCGGGCGACGGCCGGTGCCAGCACGGGCTCGGCCGACACGACGCGCCGCAGCGGCAGCAGGCGCCCGTCGTGGTCCGAGCGGTCGACGCGCTCCAGGACGTACCCGTCGACGTCCCGGCCCGCGAACCGCACCTTGACCCGCACCCCCGGGCGCGCGTCGTCGGACATCGTGGCGGGCACGAGGTAGTCGAAGGGGCGGTCCAGGTGCGGGGGCGCGAGGTCGAGCGCGAGGCGCGCCACCGGCAGGTGCGCGGCGATCTGGTGCGACGCCGGCGGCGCGGGCCCCCGGCGGGGCGCGGCGGGCGCGACGGTGAGCAGGGTGTCCTGCACCGCCCGCGACGTGTCCTCCGGCTCGCTCACGACGCCATCGAACCACGCGCCGCCGTCACGACCGGCGCGCTCACGGCCTCGCTCACGACGGTGCGCCGGGCAGTGCGCCCGGCACCCGCGGTGCCGCGCCGTCCCCGTGCGCGGCCGTCGCCCGCGACCGGCGCGACGACGCTCCTCACACCTGGGACTGCAGGTCCGCGACGCGGTCCGTGCGCTCCCACGTGAACTGCTCGAGCTCGCGCCCGAAGTGCCCGTAGGCCGCCGTCGGGGCGTAGATGGGACGCAGGAGGTCCAGGTCGCGGATGATCGCCGCCGGGCGCAGGTCGAACACCTCGCGGATCGCGGCCGTGATGCGCTCGACCGGGACCTTCTCCGTGCCGAACGTCTCCACGTACAGGCCGACGGGGTGCGCCTTGCCGATCGCGTACGCGACCTGCACCTCGCAGCGCCGCGCCAGACCCGCCGCGACGACGTTCTTCGCGACCCAGCGCGTCGCGTACGCGGCCGAGCGGTCCACCTTCGACGGGTCCTTGCCGGAGAACGCGCCCCCGCCGTGGCGGGCCATGCCGCCGTACGTGTCGACGATGATCTTGCGGCCCGTCAGGCCCGCGTCACCCTGCGGGCCGCCCACGACGAACGTGCCGGTGGGGTTGACGAACAGGCGCGTCGCGCGCACGTCGAGATCGAGGCCCGCAGCGTCGAGCACGGGGGCCACGACCTGCGCCGCGACCTGCCGGTGCAGCTCGTCCTGACGGACGTCCGGGTCGTGCTGCGTCGAGAGGACCACCGTGTCGAGGCTGACCGCGCGGTCGCCGTCGTACCCGACGGTGACCTGCGTCTTGCCGTCCGGGCGCAGGCCCGGCACCGTGCCGTCCCGGCGCACCGCCGCCAGGCGCTCGGCGAGACGGTGCGCGAGCCACACCGGCAAGGGCATGAGGCTCGGCGTGTCGTCGCTCGCGTACCCGAACATCAGGCCCTGGTCGCCCGCGCCCTGCGCGTCGAGGGGGTCGTGGTCGCCCTGGTCGTCGCGCTCCTCGAGACTCTTGTCGACGCCCTGCGCGATGTCCGGCGACTGCTGGCCGATCGACACCGAGATGCCGCACGAGTCCGCGTCGAAGCCGATCACCGACGACGTGTACCCGATCCGGCGCACGACGTCGCGCACGATCTGCGGGATCTCGACGTACGCGTCGGTCGTCACCTCGCCGGCGACGTGCACCAGGCCCGTGGTGACCATCGTCTCCACCGCCACGCGGGACGTCGGGTCCTGCGCGAGGAGCGCGTCCAGGATCGCGTCGGAGATCTGGTCGCAGACCTTGTCCGGGTGCCCCTCGGTGACGGACTCGGACGTGAAGAGACGCAGCTCAGCCATGGCGCACAGCCTACTGTCCCGAAAGGTGGGCGAGCATATCCGGCAGGCGAGACGAGACGCGGGTCACTCGTCGGCCCCGGCCCGCTCGTCCGACGGCGCCACGCGCGGCACGACGACGTCCCACACCGCGTCCGCGACCTCGCCCTTCGACCCGCTCGCCGTCGCGACGACGTCCCCCGCGCCGTCGACCACGGTCACGTCGTTCGCGTCGACCGCGAACCCGCGACCCTCGCCCACGGCGTTGACCACGAGCAGGTCCGCGCCCTTGCGCCGCGCCTTGGCCCGGCCGTGGTCGAGCACGGACCCGTGCGCGTCACCGGTCTCCGCCGCGAAGCCGACCACCACCTGGCCCGGGCGCAGCCGGTCGCGGGCGAGCTCGGCGAGCACGTCCGGGTTCTCCACGAGCGCGATCGGCTCGGGCCCCTGGCCCGGCACCTTCTTGATCTTCGCGTCGGGCGCGTGGGCCGGGCGGAAGTCCGCGACGGCCGCCGCCATGACCACGACGTCCGCCCCGGCCGCCGCCGACCGCACCGCGTCGCGCAGCTGAGCCGTCGTCTCGACCTCCACCACGGCGTCGGCCACGCCCCCGGGCGCGCGCACGAGCGCGGCCACGTCCGGGGACAGGTTCGCCGCCACGAGCGTGACGTGCGCGCCGCGCGCCGCCGCCGCACGCGCGAGCTCGACGCCCTGACGCCCGCTCGACCGGTTGCCGATGAACCGCACCGGGTCGATCGGCTCGCGCGTGCCGCCCGCCGACACCACGACGCGCCGGCCCGCGAGATCCTGCGCCGGCCCGCTGCCGGGCCCGTGGCCGGGCTCCGCGCCCGCGTCGGCGGCGTTCGCGCGGGACGCGTCCTCCACGACGGCGAGCGCGACGCGCGCGATCTCGTCCGGCTCGGGCAGGCGCCCCGGCCCGGTGTCCGCCCCCGTGAGGCGGCCGGACGCCGGCTCGATCACGTGCACGCCCCGCGCGCGCAACGTCGCCACGTTCGCGACCGTCGCCGGGTGCTCCCACATCTCCGTGTGCATCGCGGGCGCCATGACCACCGGGCAGCGCGCGGTGAGCAGCGTCGAGGTCAGCAGGTCGTCCGCGCGCCCGACCGCCGCGCGCGCCAGCAGGTCCGCCGTGGCGGGCGCCACGACCACGAGGTCGGCACCCTGGCCCAGGGCGACGTGCGGCACGTGCTCGACGTCCTCGAACACCTGGTCCGTGGCCGGCTCGCCCGACAGCGCCTCCCACGTGGGCGCGCCCACGAAGCGCAGGGCGGACGCCGTCGGCACCACCCGCACCCGATGGCCCTGCTCCCGCAGCAGCCGCAGCAGCAGCACGGCCTTGTACGCCGCGACCCCGCCGCTCACGCCGAGCACGATCCGCATGTCGTTCCTCCTGGAGGTCCGGCTCAGACCCGTCGCCGAACGCGGCGGGACAGGGGGCCCGCGCACTCGGGCGCGGACGCACGAACGCCGCGCCCTCCGGTGGAGGTGCGCGGCGTGCGGGCTCAGGCCTCGGGGGCCTCGTCGGGCTCGGCCTCGATCGTCAGCAGGCCCGCGTTGATCTCGCGCATCGCGATCGAGAGCGGCTTCTCCTGGTTGCGCGTCTCGAGCAGCGGCCCGACGTTCTCCAGCAGGCCCTCGCTGAGCTGCGAGTAGTACGCGTTGATCTGGCGCGCACGCTTGGCCGAGTAGATGACCAGCGCGTACTTCGAGTCGACGTGCTCGAGCAGGTCGTCGATGGGCGGGTCGGTGATGCCCTCGGGGGCGGCGACGGTTCCGGACACAGTTCGCTCCGTGGGTTCAAGGGTCTGCAGCGGGCGCTGCAGCTGGTCGATGGCGGCGGCGCGCACGGCGCCCCGTCCGGGACCGGGCGGCCGCGGCACCACGTCGCAGGACGGGCCGCCGACCGGGCCTCGGGCCCACGGGGGAACGCCCGCGCACGGGCACCGCAGGACAGTCTACTCGCTGTGCCCCTCGCCGTGCCCGGACGGCACGGGGGACGACGCCGGGGACGAGCCCTCCGTCGGGACGGGACGGGGCTCGAGCCCCATGACGCGCACCAGCTCGTCCGTCGCGCGGTGCACCTCATCGTTGACGATGACGTGGTCGAACTCGGACTCCGCCGCGAGCTCGACCCGCGCCGTCGTCAGCCGGCGCTCCCGCTCCTCCGCGTCCTCCGTGCCGCGGCCGACCAGGCGACGCACGAGCTCGTCCCAGCTCGGCGGCGCCAGGAACACGAACCGGGCCTCGGGCATCGACGCCCGGACCTGCCGCGCACCCTGGAGGTCGATCTCCAGGAGCGCCGGCACGCCCGCGGCGAGCTTCTCCTCGACCGCGCGCCGGGGCGTGCCGTAGCTGTTGCGCCCGTGCACGACGGCCCACTCCAGCAGCTCACGGTCCGCGACCATGCGCGCGAACTCGTCCGGGCCGACGAACAGGTAGTGCACGCCGTCCACCTCGCCCGGGCGCGGGTCGCGCGTCGTCGCCGACACGGACAGCCACACCTCCGGGTAGCGGGCCCGGATGTCGGCCGACACCGTGCCCTTCCCGACGGCGGTCGGGCCGGCCAGGACGGTCAGGCGGGCGGGGCCGGGGACGACGGGCGGCGACGCCGGCCCCGTGGTCTCCCCGGCGGGGACGGACGGCGTCGGCTCGGACGGGTGCGCGGAAATGTCAGCCAAACCTCTCGATGAGGGCCGCGGACTGGTGGGGGCCGAGGCCGCGGACACGACGTGTCTCGGCGATCCCGATCTCCTCCATGATCGCCCGAGCCTTCACCTTACCCACGCCGGGCAGGGACTCCAGCAACGAGACGACCTTGAGCTTGCCGATCATGTCGTCCGTCTGGCCGCGCTCGATGACCTCCTTCAGGGAGCCCTGGGAGTACTTGAGCCGGTTCTTCACCTCGGCGCGCACGCGTCGTGCCTCCGCGGCCTTCTCGAGCGCCGCCGCGCGCTGTTCTGGGGTCAGGGGTGGAAGTGCCACGCAAGTCACCTACTCGTCGTCAGGCGGATGGGCCCACTCAGTCGTCCCGGCGTGCCCGCAGGTGGAGCCCCGACCGGGTGGATCACCCGGGCGACCTGCGCCGACGCACGGAGCCGACCCCTCGAAAGTAGCGAGCCTCGGGCGATCGGGCAACGACTGGGCATGGCGCGTCGTCCGCGGCCGTACCCGGGACGGTCTCCGCAACGGCCCCGGCGGCGGGCCCGGAACGACGGCGGAACGAGGGCGGGACGCGGATCGGGGGCGGCTCAGGACGCCACGAGGCGCGCCACGAGCGCGTCGCGCACCGCCGTCGTCACGCCGCACGCCACGAGGTAGTCGTCGATGCTCCCGTGCTCGCGCACCGCGAGCTCCCACGCGCCCTCCAGGTACGCGGGCTCGACGGTGAGGACCGGCGCCAGCGCCTCGGGCGACAGCCCCGGCAGCGGGGGCACGAGCGCGGCGAGCCCCTCGGCCGCCGCCGCGCTCGCGAGGTACTCGGCCATGCGCTCCTCCTCCGGGACCCCCGCGACGTACTGCACGAGGGCCACGACCCAGCCCGTGCGGTCCTTGCCCGCCGAGCAGTGCACGACGCTCGCGCCGTCGGCCGCGGCGACGTCCGCCAGGACGTGGCCGACCGTCTCCCGGATGCCCGGGTCCGTGACGAACGTCGCGTACACGCCGTGCATGAGGCGCCGCGCGACCGCGGCGGGGTCGTCGGCCGCGAGCAGGCCCGCCACGAGCGCTGCCGGGTCCGCCGACGCGCCCGCGCCCGCTCCCCCGTCGACCAGGCCCGGCGTCGGGTCCATGCCCCGGCGCAGCACGCGCACGCCGCCCGGGACGGCGTCCGCGCCGTCGCGCGCGAGCTCGTCCCCGCCGCGCAGGTCGACGACCGTCCGCACGTCCAGGTCGACGAGCGCGGCCTGGCCCGCGGGGGTGAGCCGGGACAGGCTCGCCGTGCGCAGCAGCACGCCCGTCCGCAGCGGCTCGTCGTGACCGGCCGGCACCGCCCGACCGCCCACGTCGCGCGCGTTCCACGTGCCCGGCACGTCCAGGGCACCCGGCACGGCTCCCGGCGGGGGCAGCTCCGGAGGCGTACCGGCAGCGGTCGGGGCGGGGTCGGTCGTCTCGTCGCGGGAGGTCATGGGCGCAGTCTGGCACGCGACCGCGGGGCACGACGGCGACCGGGCCGGCACCCGCGAGGGTGCCGGCCCGGTCCCGGGAGGTGCGGGGCTCAGCCGCGCAGGGCCTGCGCCGCCTCGTCCGTGGCGGCGCGGGCCGCCGCGCGCAGCGCGTCCGCGTCCGGCCCGGCGCGCAGCACCCCGCGCGACGACGACGCGAGCACCTGGCGCCGCGCGTCGCCGAACACGGCGGCGAGCTCGGCCGCGCCCGCGCCCTGCGCGCCCACGCCGGGCGCCAGGAGCGGCCCGCGCACGGCCGCGAGGTCCGTGCCGGTGCGCGCCGCGGCGTCCGCGATCGTCGCGCCCACCACGAGCCCGACCGGCCCGAGCGCGTCGCCCGCGGCGACGACCGGGGCGTTCACCTGGGCCGCCTCGCGCGCGACGTGCGCCGCGACGGACTCCACGCCCGCCCCGGCGCCCCGGCGCGCGTGCTGCACCTCGGCGCCCTCGGGGTTCGACGTCAGGCAGAGCACGAACAGGCCGCGCCCCGTCTCCAGCGCCGCGTCCACCGCGGGCTGCAGCGATCCGAACCCCAGGTACGGCGACACGGTCAGCGCGTCCGCCGCGAGCGGGGAGCCGTCGCGCAGGTACGCGTCGGCGTACGCGGCCATGGTCGAGCCGA
Source organism: Cellulosimicrobium sp. MI9406 (assembly GCF_040595865.1). Lineage (NCBI taxonomy): Bacteria > Bacillati > Actinomycetota > Actinomycetes > Micrococcales > Promicromonosporaceae > Cellulosimicrobium > Cellulosimicrobium sp. MI9406. The sequence continues at coordinate 196,459 of NZ_JALIZI010000006.1, read as the reverse complement.
TGTCGCCGCGCTTGGCGTCCATGATCGTCAGCGTCCCGGCGGCACGGGCCGCCGCGAGGACCTCCTCGAGCGCCGCGACGCCGCGCGACCCGTGGCGCTCGAAGAACGCCGACTGCGGCTTGACCGCGGCCACGCGGCCCCCGACCGCCTCGACGACCCGCAGGCCGAACTCGCGCAGCCCGGAGGCGTCGTCGGGCAGGCCCCAGTCCGCGAGCAGGCCCGGGTGCGGGTCGATGCCCACGCACAGCGGCCCGTGGTCCGCCGTCGCCGCCGCGAGGCGCGCGCCGAAGCCCGCGCTCACGCGCCCACCCGCTCCGCGGCGGGAGCGGGCAGCTCGACGCCGTCGGTCAGGCCCTCGCCCGCCATGTGCTCCTGGAGGCTCGCGACCGCGAACGGCCCCGCGAGGACCGCCTCGATGCCCTGCACCGCGGCGGCGAGCTGGTCGACCGTCGTCGCGATCGGCTTGTCGGCCGCCGTCGTGGCCGCGCGGATCTCGTAGCCGTCGGCGCGCGCGCCCTGCCCGGACGGCGTGTTGATGACCATGTCCACCTCGCCGGCCGTGATGAGGTCGACGATCGTCGGCTCGCCGTCCGCCCCGCGGCCCGCGGAGAACTTGCGCACCACGCGCGACGCGATGCCGTTGCGGCGCAGCACGCTCGACGTGCCGTCCGTCGCGAGGATCTCGAAGCCGAGCTCCGCGAGGCGCTTGACCGGGAAGACGATCGAGCGCTTGTCGCGGTCCGCGACCGAGACGAACACGCGGCCCGACGTCGGCAGCCCGCCGAACGCGGCGGCCTGCGACTTGGCGAACGCGTGCGGGAAGTCGCGGTCGAAGCCCATGACCTCGCCCGTCGAGCGCATCTCCGGGCCGAGCACCGTGTCGACCACGACGCCGTCCGCGGTGCGGAAGCGCTTGAACGGCAGGACCGCCTCCTTGACCGCGATCGGCGCGTCGAGCGGGAGCGTGCCGCCGTCGCCCTCGGCGGGCAGCACGCCCGCGGCGCGCAGCTCCGCGATCGACTCGCCCGCCATGACGCGCGCCGCGGCCTTCGCGAGCGACGTGCCCGTCGCCTTCGAGACGAACGGCACCGTGCGCGACGCGCGGGGGTTGGCCTCCAGGACGTAGAGCACGTCGGAGACGAGCGCGTACTGCACGTTGAGCAGGCCGCGCACGCCGACGCCCTTCGCGATGGCCTCGGTCGAGCGGCGGATGCGCTCGATCTCCTGCTCCGAGAGCGACACGGGCGGCAGGACGCACGCCGAGTCGCCCGAGTGGATGCCCGCCTCCTCGATGTGCTCCATCACGCCGCCGAGGAAGAGCTCGGTGCCGTCGTAGAGCGCGTCGACGTCGATCTCCATGGCGTCGTCCAGGAACCGGTCGATGAGCAGCGGCGCGGGCAGCGTCCCGGCCGTGCGGTCCTCCGCCGCGGCCGCCACGAGGGCGCGCTCGACGTAGCCCGTGAGCTGCTCGGCCGAGTACACGATCTCCATGCCGCGCCCGCCGAGCACGTAGGACGGGCGCACGAGCACCGGGTACCCGATGCCGGCCGCGACGTCCTTCGCCTCGTCCAGCGAGCGCGCCGTGCCGAACGCCGGGGCGGGCAGGCCCGCCTCGACGAGCACGCGGCCGAACTCGCCGCGGTCCTCCGCGGCGTCGATCGCCTCGGGGCTCGTGCCGAGGATCGGCAGGCCCGCGTCGGCGAGGCGCTGCGCGAGCGCGAGCGGGGTCTGGCCGCCGAGCTGGACGATGATGCCCTTGACCGGTCCCGCGGCGAGCTCCGCCTGGTAGACCTCGAGCACGTCCTCGAACGTCAGCGGCTCGAAGTAGAGGCGGTCGGACGTGTCGTAGTCGGTCGAGACCGTCTCCGGGTTGCAGTTGACCATGACCGTCTCGTAGCGCTCGCGCAGCGTGAGGGCCGCGTGCACGCACGAGTAGTCGAACTCGATGCCCTGGCCGATGCGGTTCGGGCCCGAGCCGAGGATGATCACGGCCTCGCGCTCGCGCGGGGCGACCTCGGTCTCGAGGTCGTACGACGAGTAGTGGTACGGCGTGCGGGCGGCGAACTCGGCCGCGCACGTGTCGACCGTCTTGTAGACGGGCCGGACGCCGAGCGCGTAGCGGACCTCGCGCACGGTCGCCTCGCCCGCCGGGCCCATGCCGCGCAGGCGCGCGACCTGCGCGTCGGACAGACCGTGCTTCTTCGCCTCGCGCAGCACGTCCTCCGTGAGCGCGGGCGCGTCGGCGACGGCCGCCGCGACCTCGTTGACCAGCTGGATCTGGTCGAGGTACCACGGGTCGATCTTCGTGGCCTCGAACACCTGCTCCACGCTCGCCCCGGCGCGCAGCGCCTGCTGGACGCCGATGATCCGGTTCTCCGTGGGGCGCGCGATGCGCACGAGCAGCTCGTCGAGCTCCGCGCCGGAGACGGGCTCGCCGTCCCAGTGGAAGACCGAGCCGCCCTTGTCGATCGAGCGCAGCGCCTTGCCCAGCGCCTCCGTGAAGTTGCGCCCGAGCGCCATCGCCTCGCCGACCGACTTCATGGTCGTCGTGAGCGTCGGGTCCGCGGCCGGGAACTTCTCGAACGCGAACCGCGGCACCTTGACGACCACGTAGTCGAGCGTCGGCTCGAACGAGGCCGGCGTGACCTGCGTGATGTCGTTGGGGATCTCGTCGAGCGTGTAGCCGACGGCGAGCTTCGCCGCGATCTTCGCGATGGGGAACCCGGTCGCCTTGGACGCGAGCGCGGACGACCGCGAGACGCGCGGGTTCATCTCGATGACGATGACGCGGCCCGTGTCCGGGTCGACGGCGAACTGGATGTTGCAGCCGCCCGTGTCGACGCCGACCTCGCGGATGACGGCGATGCCGATGTCGCGCAGCTTCTGGTACTCGCGGTCGGTGAGCGTGAGCGCGGGCGCGACCGTGATCGAGTCGCCCGTGTGCACGCCGACGGGGTCGACGTTCTCGATCGAGCACACGACCACGACGTTGTCGTTCTTGTCGCGCATGAGCTCGAGCTCGTACTCCTTCCAGCCGAGGATCGACTCCTCGAGGAGCACCTCCGTCACCGGGGAGTAGTGCAGGCCCTGGCCGACGATGCGGCGCAGCTCGTCCTCGTCGTACGCGAAGCCCGAGCCGAGGCCGCCCATCGTGAACGACGGGCGCACGACCATCGGGTAGCCGAGGTCGCCCGCGGCCGCGATCGCCTCGTCGACCGTGTGGACGATGACCGAGCGCGCGGACTCGCCGCCGCACGTCTCGACGACGTCCTTGAACTGCTGGCGGTCCTCGCCCTTCTGGATCGCCGCGATGTTCGCGCCGATGAGCTCGACGCCGTACTCGGCGAGGACGCCCGCCTCGTCGAGCGCGATCGCCGCGTTGAGCGCCGTCTGACCGCCGAGCGTCGGCAGCAGCGCGTCGGGGCGCTCCTTGGCGATGATCGACGTGAGGACCTCGGTCGTGATCGGCTCGACGTAGGTCGCGTCGGCGAACTCGGGGTCGGTCATGATCGTCGCCGGGTTCGAGTTCACGAGGACGACCCGCAGGCCCTCCTCCTTGAGCACGCGGCACGCCTGGGTGCCGGAGTAGTCGAACTCGCACGCCTGGCCGATGACGATCGGGCCGGACCCGATGACCAGGACGCTGGAGATGTCGGTTCTGCGAGGCACGGTCAGCTCTCCTTGGTGGTCTGCTCGACGGCGTCGGAGCCCGCGCCCGCCGCGCCGGCGGCGCGACGCGACGTCATGAGCTCGACGAAGCGGTCGAAGAGGTACGCGGCGTCGTGGGGGCCGGCCGCGGCCTCGGGGTGGTACTGGACGGAGAAGGCGGGCAGGTCGAGGCACTCGAGCCCCTCGACCACCTGGTCGTTGAGCCCGACGTGGGACACGACGACACGCCCGTAGCGGCCGCGGTCGTGCGGGGCGACGGACTCGCCGTCGAGCGGCGCGTCGACCGCGAACCCGTGGTTGTGGGCCGTGACCTCGACCTTGCCGGTGCGGCGGTCCATGACGGGCTGGTTGATGCCGCGGTGGCCGTACGCGAGCTTGTACGTGCCGTAGCCGAGCGCGCGCCCGAGGATCTGGTTGCCGAAGCAGATGCCGAAGAACGGCGTGCCGCGGTCCAGGACGCCGCGCAGCAGCTCGACCTCGTGGGTCGCGGCGCTCGGGTCGCCCGGGCCGTTCGAGAAGAACACGCCGTCGGGCGCGTACGCCTCGATGTCCGCGATCGTCGAGGCCGCGGGCACCACGTGCACGCGCACGCCGCGCTGGGCGAGGCGCTGGGGCGTCATCGACTTGATGCCGAGGTCCACGGCGACGACGGTGGCGACGGGCTCGCCGTCCGGCGTCGTGCCCTCGAAGGGCTCGACGACGTACGCCGTGTCCGTGCTCACCTCGCGGGCGAGGTCGGCGCCGGCCATCGCGGGCGCCGCCTTCACCTCGGCCACGAGGTCCTCCACGGTGCGCGGGTAGCCGTCGCGCACGAGCGCGTCGCCGGAGAAGATGCCCGCGCGCATCACGCCGAGCTCGCGCAGGTGGCGCGTGAGGGCGCGCGTGTCGACGTCGCTGATGCCGACGACGCCCTGGGCCGCGAGCTCCTCGTCGAGGGTGCGCTGCGCGCGCCAGCTCGACGCGCGACGGGCCGCGTCGCGCACGACGTACCCGGCGACCCAGATCTTGCCGGACTCCGGGTCCTCGTCGTTGACGCCCGTGTTCCCGATGTGGGGGGCCGTCATGACGACGATCTGCCGGTGGTAGGAGGGGTCGGTGAGGGTCTCCTGGTAGCCGGTCATGCCGGTGTTGAAGACGATCTCGCCGACGGTCGTGCCGCGCGCGCCGTACGCGCGGCCGGGCTGCACCGTGCCGTCCTCGAGGACGATCAGGGCCCGGTCGGGGGCGGGTGCGCCGGTCACCGAGGTGACTGCGGTCGGTGAGCTCACTGCGTTCGCTGAGGCGGTCAAGGTGCTTCCTCGTCGTTCTCGTCGGTGCCGGGTGCCGCGCTCTCGCGCGTCGGCGCCGGGCCGTCCTGGTCGGTGGGTGCGTCGGTGGCGCTGCTCGGCGCCCCGGTTCGTCGTTCGCGGGTGCCGTCGCCGCCCGCGTCCCGGGGGCGGCCGGCGAGGTCGCGCACGGCCTCCAGGAGACGCGGGACGTCGTGGTCGTGGCGCGGCATGAGGCCGGTGTCCAGCCGGACCTCGGGGTGCGCCGGGACCTCGGGGGCGTCGGCGGGGACCGGCTCGGCCGGGACGGACCACGTCACGACGACAATGGCTTCCTTCCCGACGAACTTCCCCGCCATGCCCGGGGTGAGGGCGACGTCCTCGACGGCCGCCGCGGGGACCCACACGTCGTCGGCGCCGCGGCGCGCGACGTGCAGGCCGGCGTCGTGCACGGTGACCCGGGCCTGCGCGCGGTCACCGAGGCCGTGGGCGCCGACGCGCGCGAGCCAGTCGCCCGCGAGCGTGCTCGACACGTACAGCGCGTCGAGCGGCCCGAGCAGGACGCCGCCGCGCGCGGCCTCCGCCGGCACGGCGGGCGGCGTCGGGACGAAGCCCGCGGAGCGGCGCACGAGCCGGCGGCGGCCGACGAGCACGAGCGTCAGCAGGACGACGCCGAGGACGACCCAGATCCCGGCCGCGACGGGCTGCGGCAGGTTCACGCCCCCACCCCCCGACCGGCCGCGACCGCCTCGACGGGCGCGCCGTCGAGCACGGTGGCCCGGCCCCGCAGGAACGTCGCGACGACCGCACCGGGCAGCTCGCGGCCCTGGAAGGGCGTGTTGGTGCTCGCGGTGGCCTGCCCGGCGCCGTCGACCACGCGCCGCGCGGCCGGGTCGACGAGCGTGACGTTCGCGGGCTCGCCGACCTCGAGCGGGCGGCCCTGGGCGCGCTCCCCCGTGTCGATGCGACCGATGCGCGCGGGCGCGCTCGACAGCACGCGCGCGACGTCGGCCCACGTCATGCGGCCCGTGTCGACCATGGTCTGCTGCACGACGCTCAGCGCCGTCTCGAGGCCCGTCATGCCGAACGCGGCCGCGGCCCACTCGCAGTCCTTGTCCTCGCGCGCGTGCGGCGCGTGGTCGGTCGCGACGATGTCGATCGTGCCGTCGGCGAGGCCCTCGCGCACCGCCTCGACGTCCGCGGCCGTGCGCAGCGGCGGGTTGACCTTGAACGTCGGGTCGTAGCCGCGCGCCAGGTCGTCGGTGAGCACGAGGTGGTGCGGCGTGACCTCGGCCGTGACGTCGATCCCGCGGCCCTTGGCCCAGCGGACGATCTCGACCGAGCCGGCGGTCGACAGGTGGCACACGTGCAGGCGCGAGCCCACGTGCTCCGCGAGGAGCACGTCGCGCGCGATGATCGCCTCCTCGGCGACCGCGGGCCAGCCCGCGAGGCCGAGCTCCGCCGACACGACGCCCTCGTTCATCTGGGCGCCCTCGGTGAGGCGCGGCTCCTGCGCGTGCTGGGCGACGACGCCGTCGAACGCCTTGACGTACTCGAGGGCGCGGCGCATGAGGATCGGGTCGTCGACGCACTTCCCGTCGTCCGAGAACACCCGCACGCGGGCCGCGGAGTCGGCCATCGCGCCGAGCTCGGCGAGCTGCTCGCCCGCGAGCCCGACGGAGACGGCGCCCACGGGGTGCACGTCGACCCAGCCCGCGTCGCGCCCGAGGCGCCACACCTGCTCGACGACGCCCGCCGTGTCCGCGACCGGGGTCGTGTTCGCCATCGCGTGCACGGCCGTGAAGCCGCCCGCCGCCGCGGCGCGGGTGCCGGACGCGATCGTCTCGGCGTCCTCGCGCCCCGGCTCGCGCAGGTGGGTGTGCAGGTCGACCAGCCCCGGCAGGGCGACGAGGCCCGTCGCGTCGACGACGACCGTGCCGTCGTCGTCCGCGGCGCGCGCGGCGCCGACCGGGGCGAGCTCGGCGACCACGCCGTCCGCGAGGACGAGGTCGACGGGGTCGCCGCCCAGCGGGCGCGCGCCGCGCAGGACGTACGTGGTGGTTGCGGCGCTGCTCACGAGGCGGAGACCCTTTCGACGGCGGGGACGGGCTGGGCGGAGGGCAGGGGCGCGGCCGACGCCGCGGCGTCGGCCTCGTCGCTGCCCGCGAGGAGGAGGTAGAGCACGGCCATGCGCACGGCGACGCCGTTCGCGACCTGCTCGACGATCACCGCGCGCGGCGAGTCCGCCGCCTGCGCGGAGATCTCGAGGCCGCGGTTCATGGGGCCGGGGTGCAGGACGACGGCGTGCTCGGCGAGGAGCCCGAGGCGCCGGGCGTCGAGCCCGTACTTGCGGCTGTACTCGAGCGGGTTCGGGAAGAAGGCCCCGCCCCCCGCGCCGGCGCCGCTCATGCGCTCGCGCTGCACGCGCAGCATCATCACGGCGTCGGGGCCGCCGTGCGCCGTGTCGCCCGCGAGGGCCGCGTCCAGGTCGTAGGAGACCTCGCACGGCCACGTCTGGACGCCGACCGGCAGCAGCGTGGGCGGCGCGACGAGCGTCACGCGGGCCCCGAGCGTGTGCAGCAGGTGGACGTTCGAGCGCGCGACCCGCGAGTGCAGCACGTCGCCGACGATCGCGACGTGGCGCCCGTCGAGGCCCGCGCCACGCGCCGCGGCGTCGTCGGGACCGCTCGCCCCCGGCGACGTCAGTCCCGTCCCGGTGAGGTGGCGGCGCAGCGTGTACGCGTCGAGGAGCGCCTGCGTCGGGTGCTGGTGCATGCCGTCGCCCGCGTTGACCACGGCCGCGTCGAGCCAGCCCGCGTGCGCGAGCAGGTGCGGGGCGCCCGACGCCTGGTGCCGCACGACGACCGCGTCCGCGCCCATCGCCTGGAGCGTCAGCGCGGTGTCCTTGAGCGACTCGCCCTTGGACACGCTCGACCCCTTGGCCGAGAAGTTGATGACGTCCGCCGACAGGCGCTTCGCCGCGGTCTCGAAGGAGATGCGCGTGCGCGTGGAGTCCTCGTAGAAGAGGTTGACGACCGTGCGCCCGCGCAGCGTCGGGAGCTTCTTGATCTCGCGCGACTGCGTCGCGGCCATCTGGGCGGCCGTGTCGAGGATGCGGACCGCGTCGGCGCGCCCGAGGTCCTGGGTCGAGAGCAGGTGCCTCATGCGCGGACCTCCCCGTCCTCGGAGGCGCTCGCTTGCGAGGGTGCGGACCGGATGACGACCGCGTCGGCGGACGCGTCGCCCGCCGTGGCGCCGTCGATCTCGGCGAGGCGCACGCTCACGCGCTCGGACGTCGACGTGGGCAGGTTCTTGCCCACGAAGTCGGGGCGGATCGGGAGCTCCCGGTGGCCGCGGTCGACGAGCGCCGCGAGCTGCACCGCGCGCGGGCGGCCGAGGTCGCTGATCGCGTCGAGCGCGGCCCGGATCGTGCGGCCGGAGTACAGGACGTCGTCGACGAGGACCACGACCTTGCCGTCGATCCCCGACGCGGGCAGGCGCGTCGCGCCGATCGTGCGCGTCGGGTGACGGTGCAGGTCGTCGCGGTACATCGTCACGTCGAGCTCGCCGACGATCGCGTGCGGGTCGGGCGCGCCGTCTGCCTCGATCGCGGCGAGACGCTCGGCGAGCCGGGCCGCGAGCGGGACGCCGCGCGTCGGGATGCCGAGGAGGACGAGGTCGTGGGCTCCCTTGTTGCGCTCCACGATCTCGTGGGCGATGCGCGTCAGCGCGCGGGAGATGTCCGCCGCCGTGAGGACGACGGTCCCGGCGGTCGGCCCCGTCTCGGGGTCGGACCCCGGCCGGGGTGCGGATGGTGTGGGCACAGCAGCGCCAGAGCTCATGTCCGGCGACCTCCTTCCCCGCCTCACAGGACGGGCCTTAAAGGATGTCTGACGGTCACCCACCCTACCGCCGGTGGTCCGGCGGCCGGGTGCGCGTCCCGCCCGGTGGGACGCGGCGTCGGTCACACCCGTGACCGACGCCGCGCGAGGCGTCGTCCCGGCCGGGGCCGGGCGCCGCGGTCAGGCCGTGATCGTCGGCTTCATCTCGACGATGCGCGCGAGCAGCCCGTTGACGAACGACGGCGAGTCGTCCGTCGACAGGGAGCGCGCGAGGTCGACGGCCTCGTCGATCGCGACGACGTCCGGGACGTCGTCGTTGAAGAGGATCTCCCAGCCGCCGATGCGCAGCAGCGCCCGGTCGACGGCGGGCATGCGCTCGAGCGTCCACCCGTGGGAGTACGTCTCGAGCAGCTCGTCGATGCGCTCGCGATGGGCGAGCACGCCCTCGACGATGTCGACCGCGTACTGCGGCAGCGCGGTCTGCGCCGTCCCGGGGTCGGCGACGCGCTCCGCGAGGAGGGTCGTCGGGTCCACGTGACGCTGCTCCGCCTCGAAGAGGACGTCGAGCGCGCGCTTGCGCGCCTTGGTGCGTGCGGCCATGTCAGTCCGTCGTCTGTCCGTCGGTGCCGGCGGTCAGTCGTTCACGCGGCCGAGGTACGACCCGTCACGCGTGTCGACCTTGACCTTGGTGCCCTGCTCGAGGAAGAGCGGGACCTGGATCTGCGCGCCCGTCTCGAGCGTCGCGGGCTTGGTGCCGCCCGTCGAGCGGTCGCCCTGCAGGCCCGGCTCGGTGTACGTGATCTCGAGGACGACCGAGGCGGGCAGCTCGATGTAGAGCGGCTGGCCGTCGTTCGACGCGATGAGCACGTTCTGGTTCTCGAGCATGTAGTCCTTGGCGTCGCCGACGATCTCGGCACCGACCGTGATCTGGTCGTACGTCGAGGTGTCCATGAACACGTAGTCCGCGCCGTCCTGGTACAGGTACTGGAAGTCACGGCGGTCGACGTTGGCGGTCTCGATCTTGAGCCCGGCGTTGAACGTCTTGTCGATCGTCTTGCCCGTCATGACGTTCTTGATCTTGGTGCGGACGAACGCGCCACCCTTGCCGGGCTTGACGTGCTGGAACTCGATCACGGTCCACAGCTGGCCGTCGAGTCGCAGCACGGTGCCGTTCTTGATGTCGTTGGTGGTCGCCACGTTCGTCTTCCTGTCGGAGGGTCAGCGGTCCCGTCGACGCGCTGCCGCGTGCCGGGACGGCACGACGGGGCCACGGGAGCGGGATGCGGAAATGGGCCTTGACGATCTTACCGGAGCGCGGCGAGGACCGCGTTCGCCACGACGCCCAGGGTCGCCGCCCAGCACATCGAGGCGAGCGTCCCGATGACGAAGCGCTCCGACGCGACGGGGTGCTCGCGCAGCTCGGGGTAGCGGCCGAGGCCCTTGATCGCGACGACGAAGGCGATGCCGCCCGGCTCGCCCGCGAGGAGGCAGCCCGTGATCGCGAACCGCTCGAGGATCCCGATCCACGTCCCGCCGCGCAGGGCCTTGACGGCCTCCGTCCCGATCGGTCCCGTCGTCGGAGGGGGCGGCGGGGGCACCGGGACGGCCGCCGGGTCCGCCGGGGCACCGCGCCGCGGCCGGCCGGCGCGACCCGGGGCGGCGGAGCCGCCCGCGCGCGCCGCCGCGCGCAGGACCCCCTGGGTCACGGGGCCGCCGCCGAGGACGCTCGCGGCGAGCGCGACCACCCAGACGAGCACCACGAGCACGACCGTCACCGGGTCCGTCACGCCTTCTCCTCCTGCCGATCCACCGGCGGCCCCTCGTGGAGCTCGCCCAGCAGCCTCGCGACCACGGGCCGCGCCGCCGCCTCCTCGGGCCACAGCGCGGTGCGCAGCCGCTGGCTGACCGCCTGCTCGGACACGCCGAGCGCGCGAGCCACATCCTTCTGGGTACCACCCACACGCGCCAGCGCGTCGACGGCCTCCCACCCGGGCGCTGTGCGCCGGTCCACGACCGCCGCGAGGAGGCGCAGGAGCGCCTCGACCTCCGCGGCGCGCGCCGCGGGCTCCCCACGGACGGCCACGGGCGCGGTCGCCGCGCGCGACTTCGCCTGCTCGACCGCCTCGCGGGCGCGCACGAACGCCGTGCCCGACGCCTCGCGCGAGACCGCGGGCAGCGGCTCGTCGACCGGCCCGACGCCGAGGCCGACGCTCCAGCCGCCGTCGCGCAGGAGGTCGAGCACGACCTCGACGACGGCCTCCGGGTCGTCGAGGACGCCCTGGACCTCGTCGCCGACCGTTCGGGCGAACGGGACGACGACGCCGCCGCGGCCCGCCAGCATCTCGTCGAGCCGCGCGAGCACCTCGGGGACGCGGTCGGGACGACCGGTGCTCCCCCGCTGGTCGACGGTCAGCACGTACATGACATCAAGGCTAGACCCTTGTTCGTCGACGATCAAGCCCAGAGGCTTGATGAGGCCAGATCAAGCCTGGCTCTGGCGCAGGCGCGCGGCGACGGCCTCGAGCGCGAGCCGGTAGGAGTCGAAGCCGAAGCCCGCGACCGTGCCGGTCGCGACCGCCCCCACGACGGAGTGGCTGCGGAACGCCTCGCGCGCCGCCGGGTTGCTGAGGTGGACCTCGACCAGCAGCAGGCCGGACGTCGTGACCTGCGCGGCGGCGTCGCGCACCGCGTAGGAGTAGTGCGTGAACGCGGCCGGGTTGAGCACCACGTGGGCCCGCGCGTCGACGGCCTCGTGCAGCCAGCCGACGAGCTCGGACTCGTCGTCGGTCTGCCGCACGTCGACGGCGAGGTCGAGCGCGCTCCCCCACGTCGTCGCCGACTCGCGGAGGTCCGCCATCGAGGCCGAGCCGTAGATCTCCGGCTCACGCACGCCGAGCCGGCCGAGGTTGGGTCCGTTGAGGACGAGCACGCGTTCCATGGCGCCCGAGCCTAGCCGTGCCGGAGCGAGCGACGGCGACACGTCCGGGGCCGCTCCCGGCGGGCGACGGACCACGGCCTCGGGCAGGCTGGCGGGGTGACCTTCAGCGCTGCCCGTCCCCGACCTCCGGCACGGCACCCGCACCTGCGCTCCGCGCCCGTCCCCGCATCGTCCGGCGCGCGTCCGCGGACAGCAGCATGAGCGCGACGCGCTACCTCGACGCCCCGTTCGCGGCGCTCGCGCACCGCGGCTTCTCGCGCGACGGCCTGGAGAACTCGATGGCGGCGTTCGCGGCGGCCCGCGAGCTGGGGCTCCGGTACGTCGAGACGGACGCGCACGCGACGTCGGACGGCGTCGCGGTGGCGCTCCACGACGCCTCGCTGGACCGGACGACCGACGCGCGCGGCCTGGTCGCCGACCTGCCGTGGCGCACGGTGCGCACCGCCCGGATCGGCGGCCGGGAGCCGGTGCCGTCGCTGGAGGACGTCCTCGGGACGTGGCCGGACCTGCGGGTGAACGTCGACGTCAAGTCGGCCGCGGCGGCCGAGCCCGTCGCGCGCGCGATCGAGCGCACGCGCGCGCACGACCGCGTGTGCGTCGCGTCGTTCGCCGCGTCGCGGCGGGAGGCGACCGTGGCGCGGCTCTCGCGCCCCGTGACCGTGTCCGGCGCGCGAGGCGCGGTGGTGGGCATGCTGCTCGCAGGGCGGGCGCGCGCGGACGCGCTCGCCCGCCTCGCGGCCCGCTCGGTCGACTGCCTCCAGGTCCCGGTGCGCGAGGGCTGGGTCCGGGTCGTGGACTCGGCGTTCGTGCGGGCCGCGCACCGGGCCGGCGTCGCGGTGCACGCCTGGACGGTCAACGACGCGCCGACCATGCACCGGCTGCTCGACCTCGGGGTCGACGGCATCGTCACCGACCGCTCGGACGTGCTGCGCGACGTGCTCCGCGGACGAGGGCTCTGGGCCTGACCCTGCCGGGGATCCGTCAGAGGGCGATCGGCCCGCGGCCCACCGGGGCGTCCGCCGCGATCTCGGCGTAGGCCGCGGCGAGGAGCGTCGGGTCCGGGCCCTCGAGGCGCGTCGGGCGGGCGACGTCGTCGAGCACGACGAAGCGCAGGAGGTCGCCGCGCGACTTCTTGTCGCGGCGCATGGCGGACAGCAGCTGCTCCCACCGGTCGCCCCGGTAGGTGAGGGGCAGCCCGAGCGAGCCGAGGATCGCGCGGTGGCGATCGACGACGGCGTCGTCCAGCTTCCCGGCGAGGCGCGAGAGCTCGGCGGCGAACACCATGCCGACGGAGACGGCCGCGCCGTGGCGCCACTGGTAGCGCTCGGTGAGCTCGACGGCGTGGCCCAGCGTGTGGCCGTAGTTGAGGATCTCGCGCAGCCCGGCCTCCTTGAGGTCCTCCCCCACGACGCGCGCCTTGACCGCGACCGAGCGCTCGACGAGCTCGGCGACGACGGCCCAGGTCTCGTCCGCCGTCGGCCGGGTCCCCCACGCGGCGAGCGCGTCGGCGTGCTCCTCGACGAGCTCGAGGATGCGCTCGTCCGCGATGAACCCCGTCTTGACGACCTCCGCGAGCCCCGCGACGAAGTCCCAGCGCCCGAGCGACTCCAGGGCCGCGAGGTCGCACAGGACGCCCGCCGGCGGGTGGAACGCGCCGACGAGGTTCTTGCCCTCGGCGGTGTTGATGCCGGTCTTGCCCCCGACCGCGGCGTCGACCATCGCGAGGAGCGTCGTCGGCACGTGCACCACGCGGATGCCGCGCAGCCACGTCGCGGCGACGAAGCCGCCGAGGTCCGTCGTCGCGCCGCCGCCGACCGTGACGACCGCGTCCGTGCGCGTGAAGTCCAGCTGCCCGAGCACGCCCCACAGGAATGCGGCGACCTGAGCGGTCTTGGCCTCCTCGGCGTCCGGCACCTCCGCGGCGTACGCCTCGTAGCCCGACGCCTTGAGGTCCTCGTGGACGACCTCGGCCGTCGCGGCGAGTGCCGCGGGGTGCACGACGAGCACCCGGCGCACCGAGTCGCCGAGCATCGCGGGCAGCTCGCCGAGCAGGTGGCGCCCCACGACGACGTCGTACGGCTGCTCGCCTGCGACCCGGACGCGCGTCGGCGCGGCAGCGGCCGGGTCCGGGGCGGGGGTGGTGGCGTCGGGGGTCACGCGTTCTCCTGTTCGACCGGGGTGCCGGCGGGGTCGGCCGGCGCGGGTGCGGGCGTCGTGCGCCCCGGGGTGCCGGGCGCGGCGTCGCCCGCGAGGTGCCCGCGGATCTCGCGGGCGACCTGGGCGGGCGTGCGCGCGTCGGTGACGACGTGCAGCGTCGAGACCCGTTCGTAGACGGGCCGACGCGCCTCCATGAGGGCGGCCCAGCGCGCCCGCGGGTTGCCGAGCAGGAGCGGGCGTGCCTGGTTGAGGCCGACGCGCGGCGCGGCGTGCGCGAGGCTCACGTCGAGGAACACGACCGTCCCACCCGCGGCGACGTACGCCGCGAGGGCGGTCTGCGTGTGCTCGTCGAGCACCGCGCCGCCGCCCAGGGCGAGGACGCCGTCGTGCGTCGCGAGCGCGGTCGTCACGGCCTCGCGCTCCAGCTCGCGGAAGTGCGGCTCGCCGTGGTCGACGAAGATGTCCGCGACCGGCTTCCCGGCCGTGGTCTCGACGTCGACGTCCGTGTCGCGCTGCGCGAGGCCGAGCAGCTCGGCCAGGTGGCGCGCGACGGTCGACTTCCCGCTGCCGGGCGGGCCGACCAGCACGACGACCGGGCGGGTCCCCGGGGCGACGGGCGTCATCAGCGCTGCAGCTCGGGGATCGCGGCGAGGTACGCCTCGGCGTTCCGGCGGACCTCCGCGACGGAGTCGCCGCCGAACTTCTCGAGCGCCTGCTCGGCGAGCACGAGCGCGACCATCGCCTCGGCGACGACCGCCGCGGGCGGGACCGCGCACACGTCGGAGCGCTGGTGCTGGGCCTTGGCGACGTCGCCGGTGACGACGTCGACCGTCGCGAGCGCGCGCGGCACCGTCGAGATCGGCTTCATGGCGGCGCGCACGCGCACCACCTCGCCGTTCGACATGCCGCCCTCGACGCCGCCGGCGCGGTTGCTGCGACGGTGGATGCGGCCGTCGGCGCCGCGCTCGATCTCGTCGTGCGCGGCGGACCCGCGGCGGCGCGCGGTGCGGAAGCCGTCGCCGACCTCGACGCCCTTGATCGCCTGGATCCCCATGAGGACGGCGGCGAGGCGCGCGTCGAGGCGACGGTCGCTCTGCGCGTAGGTGCCCAGGCCGGAGGGGACCCCGTACGCGAGCACCTCGACGACGCCGCCGAGGGTGTCGCCCGCCTTCTGGCACTCGTCGATCTCCGCGACCATGGCCGCGGCGGCGTCCGGGTCGAAGCAGCGCACCGGGTCCGCGTCGAGCGCCGTGACGTCGTCGGGGCCGGGCACCGGCGCGTCCTCGGGGACCTCGACCGGCCCGATGGCGACGACGTGCGACACGAGCCGGACGCCGAGCGCCTGCTCGAGGAACTTCGCCGCGGCCGTGCCGAGCGCGACGCGCGTCGCCGTCTCGCGTGCCGAGGCGCGCTCGAGCACGGGGCGCGCGTCCTCGAAGCCGTACTTGCGCATGCCGACGAGGTCGGCGTGCCCCGGGCGGGGCCGGGTGAGCGGGCGGTTGCGCGCGATCTCCCGGACGTCGCCCGTCCCGGCGTCGACGAGCAGGGCCTCGGGCGGCACCGGGTCCGACGACATGACGTCGACCCACTTGGGCCACTCGGAGTTCGCGATCTCGATGGCCAGCGGCCCGCCCTGGGTCACGCCGTGGCGCAGGCCGCCGAGGACGCGCAGCTCGTCCTGCTCGAACTTCTGCCGCGAACCGCGGCCGTACCCGAGGCGGCGGCGCGCGAGCGCGGCGCGCACGTCGTCCGTCGTGAGCTCGACGCCCGCGGGCAGCCCGTCGAGGATCCCGACCAGCGCCTCGCCGTGCGACTCACCCGATGTCAACCAACGCAGCATGATCGCCATCCTCCCACGTCGGCGCGCCCGTCCCGGCGGGCGCCCGCAGTACGGACCGACGGCGCGCGACGACGGGTCGAGGAGTCCTGAGGGGACGCCGCGGGCCGCGCCGTGCCCGCCGACGCGGCGGTCTGTGGACGACGACGTCCCACGCCACCGCGGGCGCGCTACGGTGCCGCGCATGGTCCAGCAGGGGGACGGGACGAGGCACGCCGCGGCATCGCTCCGCGGGTCGGGTGACGACGAACCGGACGAGGCACGGGCGGCCGTCGTGACCGCGGACGCGCCGAGGTCGTGGGGACGACGCCGTCGCGCCGACCTCGCCCGGGAGCTCCGGGTCGCGGGCCGGGCGGGTGGGGCGCTCGCGCTGCTCGCGGCGCTGGCCGCGGTGTGGTTGTCGGGCCCGTCGTGGGCGACGCCCGCCCTCGTGGTCGTCGCCGCGGCCGGTGCGCTGCTCGCCGTGGTCGACGCGCGCACCCATCGCCTGCCGGACGTGATCGTGCTCCCGACGGGGGTCGCGGTCGTCGTGCTGCTCACGGTCGCGTCGCTCGCGGCGGGCGACGGGGAGCCGCTCGTCCGCGCGCTCGCCGGGGGCGCCGTGGGCTTCTGCGCCTACGCCGCGCTGCGGCTCGCGCACCCGCCCGGGCTGGGGTTCGGCGACGTGAAACTCGCCGGGACGCTCGGGACCCCGCTCGCGTGGCTCGGGTGGGCCGAGCTCGTCGCCGGGCTCCTCCTGCCGTTCCTGCTCGGCGGGGCGTGGGCGCTCGGGCTGGTGATCTCGCGGCGCGCTCGCCGCGACACCGCGGTGGCCTTCGGCCCGTTCATGGTGCTCGGCGCGGGCGTCGCCGCCGGCTGGGGGCAGACGATGACCGGCGCGGTCCTCGGCGGCTGAGCGCCCCCGGCGGGCTCAGACCGGGGCGCCGAGCGCGGAGCCGAGGGCGCGGTCCATCGTCGCCAGCGGCGCGGGCCTGCCCGTCATGAGCCGCACCTGCTCGGCCGCCTGGTGCAGGAGCATGCGCTCGCCGCCGACGACGGTGCCGCCGCCCGCGGTCCAGACGACGGACAGCGCGGTGGGCCGGGGGTCGTAGACGACGTCGAGGAGGACCCCGCCGGGCGTCGCCCCGGCCCCGGACAGCGCGTCCGCCACCGGGTCGGCGGCACGCGACGGCAGGGTGGCCACGACGGCGTCCGTGCGCGCGAGGCGGTCGACGAGCGCGGGCGACGCCGGGTCCAGCACCTCGAACCGCGGCTCGACGCCCATCCGGTGCGCGGCGCGCTGGAGGCTGCCCGTGCGCCCGAGCGAGCGCACGAGGACGGTCGGCGCGGTGCAGCCCAGCTGCGCGAGCGCGGCGAGCGTCGAGGCGGCGGTCGCCCCGGCGCCCAGCACGACGGCGGAGCGCACCTCCCGCTCCCCCAGTCCTTCGCGCAGCGCCGCCACGAGGCCGTGCACGTCGGTGTTCGTCCCGACGAACGTCGGTCGCGTCCCGCCCGTGGGCTGCACCACGAGCGTGTTGACCGCCCCGACGACGTTCGCGAGCGGGTCGACGTGGTCCAGCAGCGGGATCACGGCGTGCTTGAGCGGCATGGTCAGGCTCAGACCCGCCCACGAGGCGTCGAGGCCGTTGACGAAGGCCGGGAGCTGCTCCTCGGTCGTGTCGATCGCCTCGTACGACCACCCGTCCAGCCCGAGCGCGTCGTACGCGGCACGGTGCAGCACCGGGGACAGCGAGTGCGCGACGGGGTGGCCGAGGACGGCCGCACGTCGCGGCGGGCGCTTGGTGCTCACCCGCCGTTCTCCGCCTGCCACCGACGCAGCTCGGCCACGTTCTTCTGGTGCTCGTCCCACGTCACCGCGAACTTGGTCTCGCCAGTCTCCAGGTTGACCGCGGTCCAGAAGATCCAGTCGCCTGGTTCCGGACTCACCACGGCCGCCAGCGAGTCGGCGCCTGGGCTCGCGATCGGAGTCGGGGGCAGACCCTTGTGGGCGTAGGTGTTGAACGGGTTGTCGGGGTTCCGGGTGTCCTCGCGCGTGAGCTCGGTACCCGGCTTGTCGAGGCCGTAGGCGACCGCCGCGTCGATCTCGAGCGCCATGTTGATGGCCAGGCGGTTCTCGATCGCGCGGGCCATCTTTGGTCGGTCGGGGGCGTACTTCGCCTCCCGCTCGATCAGAGAGGCCTTGTTCAGGACGGTCTCCCGATCCTCAGGGGCAACCCCCAGCTCGTCCAGCTTCATCACGGTCTGCGAGACCATCTGCTGGATCACTGACTGCGGGCTCACGTCACCCGGCTCGAGGACGTACGTCGTCGGGTAGAGCCAGCCCTCGTAGTTGCCGTTCGCCTCAGCGGGCAGGCCCGTGGCGGCGGTGTCGGCCATGGCCGCCTCGAACTCCGCGACAGGGATCCCGGTGACGGAGGACGACCGCTCGAGGATCTGCTTGACGGTGTAGCCCTCGGGGATCGTGATCTTCGTCTCGACTCGCGAGTCGTTCGCCACGAGACGCGCGACGGCGTCCTTCGCCGACATGCCGAGGAGCAGCGTGTGCGTGCCCGGCTGGATCTTGCCGGCGTTCGGGTTCTCCTCGAACGCGTTCGCGAACGCCGCTGAGCTCGCGACGACGCCCGCCTCGGTGAGCACGGCCCCCATGTCGCGGCCCGTGGACCCCGGCTCGATCACGACGTCGACGGGCTCGGTCCCCGGGCCGTCGAAGTCCTTCGCCTCGAGCGGGTTCGCGAACCCGAACAGGTCGGAGGCGTTGTTGAGCAGGAGATAGCCCGCTCCGCCCACCACGAGGAGCGAGACGAGCAGGACCACGAGGGCCCGGCGGCGCCGGCGCTGGCGTCGCTTCTTCGCGGCCCGGCGCGCGCGCTGCTCGGCGCGCGAGGAGCGCGCGGGCTGCTGCTCGCCCTGGACTGCGGGCCGTTCGAACAGGTCGGTCACGGTCGGTGGTCTCCTGTCGGGTCTACAGGTTCTCCGGCGCGCACCCCCGCGCCCCGCTCGGCCTCGAGAGCGGATTGCAGAATGATAACGGCGGCGGCCTGGTCGACGACGCTCCGGTGCTTGCGACCGGCGCGTCCCGACGCGTGCAGCGCCTGGTGGGCGCTGACGGTCGTCATCCGCTCGTCGACGAGGTGCACCGGCACCGGTGCGACGACGCGAGCCACCGCACCAGCGTACGCCCGCGCGCCCTGGGCGGCGGCGCCCTCCCCGCCCGAGAGGTGACGCGGCAGGCCCACGTACACGACCTGGGCGTTGCGCTCCTCGACCTCGGCCGCGATGCGGGCGACGTCGGCGGGGACCGCCGCGCCGCCGCGGGTGTCGCGCGCGAGGGTCTCGACGGGGGTCGCGACGAGCCCGTCGGGGTCGCTCGCAGCCAGGCCGACGCGGACGCTGCCCACGTCGACGCCGAGGCGCGCCCCCCGCGGGAGGGGGGCGCGCCCGTCGTCGGCGGGCTGCACGGGCAGGCCGGTCACGCGCCGGCCGCGGCGCCGTCGCGCACGCCCCGGAGGGCGGCGGGCAGCGCGGACACGTCCGTGCCGCCGCCCTGGGCCATGTCGTCCTTGCCGCCGCCACCGCCGCCGAGCGTCTGGGCCGCGGCCTTGGCGAGCACGCCGGCGCGCAGCCCGGCCGCGCGCGCGGAGGCGTTCGTCACGACGACGACCTGCGGGCGGCCCTTGGCGACGCCGCCGACGGCGACGACCGCAGGCTCCGCCTCGCCGAGCCGGCCGCGCACGTCGAGCGCGAGCGCGCGCAGGTCGTCCGCGGACGCGGCCTCGCCGGCGTCGTGCACGACGACGCGCGTGCCACCCACGAGCTCCGCCCCGGCGGCGAGCGTGCCGGCCGCCGCGAGGAGCTGGGCCTGCCGGAGCTGGGCGAGCTCCTTCTCTGCGTCGCGCAGGCGCGACACGAGCGTGCTCACGCGGTCGGGCAGCTCCTCGGTCCGCACGTTGAGCAGGCCCGTGAGCTGGCCCACGAGCGCGTGCTCCTTCGCCTGGAAGCCGTACGCGCCGTCGCCGACGAGCGCGTCGACGCGCCGCACGCCCGAGCCGATCGACGACTCGCCGAGCAGCGTGACGAGGCCGAGCTGGCCCGTGCGCTGCACGTGCGTGCCCGCGCAGAGCTCGCGCGACCAGTCGCCGCCGATCGAGACGACGCGCACGGTGTCGCCGTACTTCTCGCCGAACAGCGCCATCGCCCCCAGGGCGCGCGCCTCGGTGATCGGCATGAGCTGGTCCGTGACCTCGAGGTTCTCCTGGAGCTGGGTGTTGACCCGCTCCTCGATCTCCGAGAGCGCGCCCGAGGGCACGGCGGACGAGCGGCGGAAGTCGAAGCGGATGCGGCTGGGCGCGTTCTCCGACCCGGCCTGCGTCGCGTCCTTGCCGAGCGACTCCTGGAGCGCCTTGTGGATCATGTGCGTCGCCGAGTGGGCGCGGCTGATCGCCTTGCGGCGGTCGCGGTCGATCGTCGCGGTGCCCGGGTCGCCGAGCGCCGCGGTGCCCTCGACCAGGCGGCCGCGGTGCACCGACAGGCCCTTGATCGGGCGCTGCACGTCGTCGACCTCGATGGTCGCGCCGCCGTCGAGCACGATCGTGCCGTGGTCGGCGAGCTGGCCACCGGCCTCCGCGTAGAACGGGGTGCGGTCGAGCACGACCTCGACGTCCGCCGGGGCCGTCGCGGCCGGGGCGGGGACGCCGTCGACCAGCAGGCCGGCGACGCGCACCGCCGCGGACGACTCGGTGTACCCGAGGAACTCCACGGGCGCCGCGAGCTCGGACGCGAGCGACTCGTACGCGGCCGTGTCGACGCCGCCGGAGCGCTTCGCGAGCGCGTCGGCGCGCGCCCGCTGGCGCTGCTCGGTCATGAGCGCGCGGAACGCCTTCTCGTCGACCTGGACGCCCTGCTCGGCGGCCATCTCGAGCGTGAGGTCGATCGGGAAGCCGTAGGTGTCATGCAGCGCGAACGCCTGGTCGCCGCCGAGCAGCGGCGTCCCGCCCGAGCCGGCCGCGGCCTTCGCCCGCGACACGGCGGTGTCGAGGATCGTCGTGCCGGCCGTGAGCGTGCGACGGAACGCGTCCTCCTCGGTGTAGGCGACGTCGGAGATGCGCGCGAAGTCCGTCGCGACCTCCGGGTACGACGGCGCCATCGCGTCGCGGCTCACCGGGAGCAGCGCGGGCATGGCGCGGTCCTCGACGCCGAGCAGGCGCATCGCGCGCACCGAGCGGCGCAGCAGACGGCGCAGCACGTAGCCGCGGCCCTCGTTGGACGGGCGCACGCCGTCGCTCATGATCATGAGGGCCGAGCGGACGTGGTCGGCCACGACGCGCATGCGGACGTCGTCCTCGTGGTTCGCGCCGTAGCGCTTGCCCGAGAGCGCCTCGGCCGCGGTGATGACGGGGAACACCTCGTCGATCTCGTAGAGGTTGTCCTTGCCCTGGAGCAGGTAGGCGACGCGCTCCAGGCCCATGCCCGTGTCGATGTTCTTGCGCGCGAGCTCCGAGACGATCCGGAACTCCTCCTTGGACTTCACGTCGTCGATC
Source organism: Cellulosimicrobium sp. MI9406 (assembly GCF_040595865.1). Lineage (NCBI taxonomy): Bacteria > Bacillati > Actinomycetota > Actinomycetes > Micrococcales > Promicromonosporaceae > Cellulosimicrobium > Cellulosimicrobium sp. MI9406. The sequence goes on along the minus strand of NZ_JALIZI010000006.1, from coordinate 175,214 downwards.
GCGTACTGCATGAAGACCAGGTTCCAGATCTCCAGGTAGCGGTCCTCGTCGACGACGGGGCCACCCTCCTGGCCGAACTCGGGACCGCGGTCGATGTAGATCTCCGAGCACGGGCCCGCGGGGCCGGGCTGGCCCGTGGACCAGTAGTTGTCCTTCTTGCCGCGAGCCTGGATGCGCTCGTCCGGCAGGCCGGCGATGCGCTTCCAGAGCTGCCGCGCCTCGTCGTCGTCGTGGTAGACGGTGACCCACACGCTCTCGGGGTCGAAGCCGTACTTCCCCTCCTCGCGCGCGCCCGTGACGAGGTCCCAGGCGTAGGTGATCGCGCCTTCCTTGAAGTAGTCCCCGAACGAGAAGTTGCCGTTCATCTGGAAGAACGTGCCGTGACGCGTCGTCTTGCCGACTTCGTCGATGTCGAGGGTGCGCACGCACTTCTGGACGCTCGTCGCGCGGTCCCACGGCGGGGTCTGCTCCCCCGTCATGTACGGGATGAACGGGACCATGCCCGCGATGGTGAACAGCGTGGACGGGTCCGGGGAGACGAGCGACGCCGACGGCACGACGGTGTGGTCGCGGTCGGCGAAGTAGTCGAGCCAGCGCTTGCGGATCTCGGCGGTGCGCATGATGTCCTTCGGAAAGAGGTCGGTGGTCGTGCGGGGTGGTGCGGTGGGCGCCGCGGGCTCGGCGTCCTAGAAGGAGTAACCGAGCAGGTCCTCGACGTCGTCCGTGTCGTCGAAGGCGTCCCGGTCGGCGCCGGCGGGGCGCGCGTGGCGTCCGGCCGCGCGACGCGCGCGGACGGCGTCCGGGTCCTCCTGGCCCTCGGCGAGCAGCGCCGCCATGAGCTCCTGCTCGCGGGCGTCGCGCGCGAGCGCGAACTCCGTGCGGAAGTCGCGGGCGATCTCGACGACCTTCTCGCCGAGGCCGTTCACCTGCTCCGTCGCCTGGTCCACGAGCGACGCCGGCGCGTAGCGCGCGAGGACCTTCTTGCCGCGCACGACGACCACGACCGTGATCGCGACCCCGACGCCGATCCAGAAGACCCGGCGCATCAGCGCGACCCCTCGGCGCGGCTCGCGGAGCTGCCCGACGACCGCCGGCCGCCGAACGAGCGCGCGGCAGCCTGGCGCACGCCGTACGTGAACGCGGCGACCTTGACCAGCGGCGCACCGAACGTGGCGGCGTACAGGCCCGTGAGCGCGGAGACGTTCTCGCTCACCTGGGCGGCCGACGTGGTGATGGTGTCGACCTTGACGAGCTGGCTGTTCGTCGTGGCGACGGTCGTCGCGGCCTCGTCGAGGATCGGCACCGAGTGGTCGGTGACCTCCTTGATGCTCGCGCGCGCCTCGTCGAGAACGCGGCCGAGCTTGAGGAGCGGCACCGCGAGCAGGCCGACGAGCAGCACGAACGCGACCGCTGCGATGAGGCCGGCCACATCTCCCAGGGACATTCTTCCTCCAGTGCCAGTCACGGTGCCGCGGGCGCGGCACCCGCGCGCCGTGCGCGCGGGACGGTCGTCGCCGCGGGCTCCTCGCGGACGTACCCACGGCTCCGCGAAACACTACCCGCACCAGGGCGGGGACCGTCGTCGGGCACGGCGCGACGGCGCGCTCGCGGGGACGGGCCGGCGCACCGGCCCGGACGCACGAACGCCCCGCTCGCCGACGAAGCGGTGAGCGAGGCGTCCGGAGCGGGACTCAGCGAGCGTAGTACTCGACGACGAGCTGGACCTCGCACTGCACGGGGACCTCGGCGCGCTTCGGGCGACGCGTGAGCACCGCGCTGAGCTTCTCGAGCTGGACGTCCAGGTAGCCCGGGACGGCCGGCAGCACGTCGCGGTGCGCGCCCGCGGCCGCGACCTGGAACGGCGTCGTCGCCTGGCTCTTCGGCTTGACCTGGAGGGTCTGGCCGGGCTTCACGCGGAACGACGGGCGGTCCACGATCTTGCCGTCGACGAGGATGTGGCGGTGCGTGACCGCCTGGCGCGCCTGCAGGATGGTGCGGGCGAAGCCGGCGCGGAGCACGAGGGCGTCGAGACGCATCTCGAGGTTCTCGACGAGCGCCTCACCGGTCAGGCCCTTGTCCTTGCGGGCGTCCTCGTACGCACGCGCGAGCTGCTTCTCGCGGAGCATGTACTGGGCGCGCAGACGCTGCTTCTCGCGGAGACGGACCGCGTAGTCCGACTCGGTGCGGCGGCGGGCGCGGCCGTGCTCACCCGGGGGGTACGGGCGCTTCTCGAAGTGCTTGACGGCCTTCGGGGTGAGGGCGATGCCCAGGGCGCGGCTCAGGCGGACCTGGCGGCGCGAGCGCTTGACAGACGTCACAGCGGTGTCTCATTCCTGTCGTTCGGGTTCTGACGTCACACCTGGTCCCGAGAACCGGGTCCGGGTGCGGGACCAGCCGATGGACCGCGCGCTCCACCGCGAGGAGGAGCGAGGGGTCGGGGCCGAGGTCCCAGGTGGTCGCCGCGAAGGCAACCTGAGAAGTCTACCGCACGTGGGGCGCCGTGGTCCCCGCCCTCGTCAGCGCCCGGGGCCGTCCTGGTCGAGGATGTCGCGGATGCGCCCGAGGCGCTCCGTGACCTGCCGCTCGTACCCGCGGTCCGTGGGCGTGTAGTACCGCGACCCGACGAGGGAGTCCGGCAGGTACTGCTGCGCCGCGACGCCGTGCGGCGCGTCGTGCGCGTACCGGTAGCCCGCGCCGTGCCCCACCTGCTTGGCGCCCGGGTAGTGCGCGTCGCGCAGGTGCGGCGGGACGGACCCCGCCCTCCCGGCCCGCACGTCCGCGAGCGCCGCGTCGATCCCGAGGTAGGCGGCGTTCGACTTGGGCGCGGTCGCGAGGTGCACGACGGCCTCGGCGAGGACGATGCGTCCCTCGGGCATGCCGATGAGCTGGACGGCCTGGGCGGCGGCGACGGCGGTCTGCAGCGCCGAGGGGTCGGCCATGCCGACGTCCTCCGCGGCGGCGATGACGATGCGGCGGGCGATGAAGCGTGGGTCCTCCCCCGCCGCGATCATGCGGGCGAGGTAGTGCAGCGAGGCGTCGACGTCGGAGCCGCGCATCGACTTGATGAACGCGGACACGACGTCGTAGTGCTGGTCGCCGTCGCGGTCGTACCGCACGGCGGCAACGTCGACGGCGCGCTCGACCGCGTCGAGGTCGACGGGCACCGGCGGCGGGTCGGCGTCGGGCGTGCCGCTTCCCGCACCCTCGGGGAGCGCGGCGTCGTCGTCGGCCGGGACGGCCGTCGCGGGCACGGGCACCGGGGCGTCGGACAGCGCGGCGCCCGCGGCGGCCTCGAGCACCGTGAGCGCCTTGCGCGCGTCGCCGCCCGCGAGGCGCACGAGGTGGTCCTCGGCCTCGTCGGTGAGCGCGACGAGGCCGCCGAGCCCCCGCTCGTCGGCGACGGCGCGCCGCACGAGGGCGCGGACGTCGTCGTCCCCGAGGGGCTGGAGCGTGAGCAGGAGCGAGCGGGAGAGCAGGGGCGAGTTCACGGAGAAGCTCGGGTTCTCCGTGGTCGCCGCGACGAGCGTGACCCAGCGGTTCTCGACGCTGGGCAGGAGCGCGTCCTGCTGGGACTTGGAGAAGCGGTGCACCTCGTCGATGAACAGGACGGTCTCCTCGCCGCCGGTGGCGAGGCGGCGCCGGGCGTCCTCGACGACGGTGCGCACGTCCTTGACGCCCGCGGTGACGGCGGAGAGCTCGACGAAGCGGCGGCCGGAGGCGGTCGCGATGAGGTAGGCGAGCGTCGTCTTCCCGGTGCCGGGCGGGCCCCAGAGGATGACGGAGCCGGGCGCGGCGCGGCCGCCGGACGCGTCGCTCTCGCTGCCGGACCGGATGAGCCGCCGCAGGGGCGAGCCGGGCACGAGGAGGTGGGACTGGCCCGCGACCTCGTCGAGGGTGGCGGGGCGCATGCGCACGGCGAGCGGGGCCCCCGGTCCGGGTCGCGGCGTGCCCTGCGCGCCGGACGTGGCGGCACCGAAGAGGTCGCCGCCGAAGAGATCACCGGTGGACATGGCTCGAGCCTACGCACCACCGCCCACGCGGCGGCGCCGGGTCGAGGAGGTCGGGTGAACGTCCGGGCCCCGGGCGTGGGGGATCTGACACGCGGCGCGGGCGGGTGGGATGCTGGCGCTCGTGTTCTCGAGCCTCGGTCGTCGTGTCGCCCGCCACCCGCGTCTCACCGTCGTCGTGTGGGCCCTGCTGACAGCGCTCGGCTTCGCGCTGGCGCTGTTCGGCGTCCACGGGGAGAGCGTGTTCGACCGTGTGACGACGGGCGCGCCGACGATCCCGGGCTCGGACAGCGAGCGGGCGTCGCAGGTCCTCGCGGAGAACGACGAGGGCGGGACGGAGATCACGCTCCTGGTGTCCGGCGTCGACCCGGCGGACCCGCAGGTCGTGGAGGCGATGACGGGGGTCGACGCCGACCTCGTCGCCGTCGAGGGCGTGGACACGGTCATCGACCCGTACGTGATCCCGGGCGGCGTGGAGGACCCGGCGGCGCAGTCGCTCGTCGCGCAGGACGGGCGCGGCTTCCTGTCGGTCGTGACGCTGCGCACCGACCTCGACGCCGAGCGCACCGACACGGTCGCGGACCGCGTCGTCGAGCAGCTCGAGGCCGTGCCGGGCGTGCTCGCGGACGCCGCCCCGGAGGCGGCGGGCGACGCGACGGGCCTCGTGGGGTCGAACGGGCTCATCGTCGGGGCGATCACGAGCCAGGTGGAGGAGGACCTCACGACGGGTGAGGCCGTCGCCCTCCCGGTGGCGCTGCTCATCATGGTGCTCGTCTTCGGCGGCTTCCTCGCCGCGGCGATGCCGATGGCCGGGGCCGTCGCGTCGATCGGTGCCGGTCTCGGGGTGCTGCTGGGCCTGACGTACGTGCTCGACGTCGACGCCTCCATCGTCAACGTCGTCACCCTGCTCGGCCTGGGCCTGTCCATCGACTACGGGCTGCTCGTGGTGTCGCGGTTCCGGGAGGAGCTGCACCGGCTGATCGAGGCGGGCGACGACCCGTCGCTGCGCCGGCGGCGCGGCGACGGCGTGGTGCACGCGGCGCTCGTGCGCACCATGGAGACCGCGGGCCGCACGGTCGCGTTCTCGGCGCTGACGGTCGCGATCTCCATCGCGGGGCTCATGGTGTTCCGCCCGGACATCCTGCGCGCGGTCGGCGCGGCCGGGCTCGGCGTCGTGCTCGTGGCCGTCGCGACGGCGCTCACCCTCGTCCCGGCGCTGCTCGCGTACTCGGGCCGTCGCCTCGCCCGCCCGGGGCTGCTCGGCCGGGTCCCGGGCCTGCGCCGCGTGCTCGCCCGGACCGCGGACGTGCAGTCGGACGAGGGCGCGTTCTCCCGTCTCGCGGGGCGCGTCCAGCGGCACCCGCTGTGGGTGCTGCTCACCACCGCGGCGCTCCTCGTGGTCCTCGCGCTGCCGGTGCTCGGGCTGCAGCTGCGGAACTCCGGGATCGAGCTGCTCCCCCAGGGCTCTCCCCAGCGCGAGTTCGTGGACGAGCTCGCCGCGCAGTACCCGTCCAGTGCGGGCGCCCAGGTCGTCGCCGTCGTGGACGCGAGCGTCGAGGACGCCCAGGCATGGGCCGACGACGTGGCGGCGCTCGACGGGGTCGAGAGCGTCGACCCGGCGGCGCCGCTGGGGTCGTACGCCGTCGTGGGCGTGCACGTCGACACCGACGACGCCGGCGGGCCGGAGGCCGTGTCGGTCGTGCGGGAGGTCCGTGCGACGGACCCGGGCTTCGACGTGTGGGTCACCGGTCAGGCGGCGGGGCAGGTCGACTTCCTCGAGGCGCTCGGCGAGCGCGTGTGGTGGGCCGTGGGGATCGTCGTCGGCGCGACGCTCGTGCTGCTGTTCCTCATGACCGGCTCCGTCGTCGTGCCGGTGAAGGCGCTCCTGACGAACGCGCTGTCGCTCGCCGCCTCGCTCGGGGTCCTCGTGTGGGTCTTCCAGGACGGTCACCTGGAAGGGCTGCTGAACTTCTCGTCCGTGGGCGGGATCGAGACGTACGTCGTCGCGCTCGTCGTCGCGTTCGCGTTCGGTCTCGCCATGGACTACGAGGTGTTCCTGCTCGCGCGCATCAAGGAGCTGTACGACGCCGGGCTCTCCAACGACGAGGCGGTCCGCCTCGGCCTGCAGCGCTCCGGGCGGATCATCACGTCGGCGGCGGCGATCATCGTCGTCGTGTTCGCAGGCTTCGTCTTCGGCGACCTGCTCGTCATCAAGGAGGTCGGGTTCGCGCTCGCCGTCGCCGTCCTCATCGACGCGACGATCGTGCGCCTCCTGCTGGTCCCCGCGACGATGACGCTGCTCGGGCGGTACAACTGGTGGGCACCCGGGCCGCTGCGCCGGGTGCACCGCCGGCTCGCGATCACCCACTGAGACGCCCCGACCGGCGGGGACGGTTCGTGCGCGGGCACTCCCGCGGGCGGCTACGGTAGGCGGCAGACTCAGTCGCACGGGGGGAGACGGATGGCGGACAACACGCGCACCGCAGTCATCGTCGAGGACGACGCGGAGATCCGTGATCTCCTGCGGACGGTGCTCGGTCAGGCAGGCTTCATCACCGAGGCGGCCGCGACCGGCGTCGAGGGCGTGGAGCTCGTCCGGCGGACCGACCCGGTCGTGACGACCCTCGACGTGAGCCTGCCCGACATCGACGGGTTCGAGGTGTGCCGGCGCATCCGTCAGATCTCCGACACCTACATCGTGATGCTCACCGCGCGCACCGACGAGATCGACACCCTCATGGGCCTGGACGCCGGTGCCGACGACTACCAGACGAAGCCGTTCCGCCCGCGCGAGCTGCGCGCACGGATCGAGGCCCTCCTGCGGCGCCCGCGACGCGGCCTGCCGTCGGACGGCGCCGACGCCGCACGGCCAGCCCCGGCGGACCACGAGCCGACCCTCGTGGGGTCAGACGGGCTCCTGCTGGACGTCCCGCGCCGCACCGCCACGGTCGACGGCGAGGCCGTCCACCTCACGCGCAGCGAGTACGACCTCCTGGGAGCGCTCGTCGAGGCGGCGGGTCGCGTCGTCAGCCGCAACGAGCTCGTCCGCGTCCTGTGGGGCGAGGAGTACGACGCCGGCACGTACGTCACGGACGCGGACCGGCGCAGCGTGGAGGTGCACATCGCGAACCTGCGCCGCAAGCTCGGCGACGGCCCGTCGTCGCCCCGGTGGATCCGCACCGTGCGCGGCGTCGGCTACCGGTTCGACCCCACGGGCTGACCGACGGCGGGCGGCGGGTCGCCGAGCAGCAGCGCGACCTCGTCGCAGGCGCTGCGCGCGGCGGCCCGCAGCGTCGCGAGCGCGCGCGCCTCGTCCGCGGTCGTGCGGTGCGAGGCGAAATGCCGGTCGAGCAGCGCGGAGGCGGCGTCCCCGACCTCCGCGGCCCCGACCATGAGCGACGTCGACCGCACGGTGAGCAGCGTGCTGCGCGCCTCCTCGTCGTCGCCCCGGGCGAGCGCGACCGCCGCCGCGTCGACCCGTGGGACGACGAGGTCCCGGTACGCGACGAAGAAGCGCCGGACGGCCTGCACGTCACCGTCCAGGTCGTCCTCGAGCGCCGTCCACGCCCGGCGCAGGTCCTCTCTCACGCGCGGAGGCCGTGGTGGCGGCGCACGAGCCGGCGCAGCATGAAGAACGTCTGGAGGATCGTCACCACGCCGAGCACCGGCCACCCGAGGGACAGGACGGCGGACTGGGCTCCCGGCGTCATCGTCGTCCATGCCCACACCACGGCGGCGAGAGCGACCAGAGCGACGAGGAGCGGGCTGAGGTAGGCCCATCCGGTGCCCCGCTCGGCCTTGGCCTGCGCAGCCCAGTTGTCGGTGCGCGAGCGGGAGAGGAACTTGGACCACGCGCGCACGAAGTGCCCGATGCGGATCCACATGTAGGCCTCGGCCGGGACGAGGGTCGCGGCGAAGAGCACGTCGCGCCAGGTACGGCTCTTGATGGAGAGCGCCGTCCGGAGGTTGAGCGCGACCGCGACGGCGGGCGGCACGAGCCAGACGGGCGAGAAGCGGAACGCGTGAAGGCTCAGCGCGCCGGCGACGAGCAGCCCGAACAGGATGCGCGTGGCGGCGTTGACGAGCATGCTCACGTTCTCCATCCAGCGCAGCCGCAGGTTGGGGTGGAACGGCTGGCCCCGCGTGTCACCACGCTGACCCGGCCACATGAGGTCGATCGCACCGTAGTTCCACTTGACCTGCTGGCCGTCGAGCGCACGCAGCGTCGTCATGCCGCCGACCGTCGCGCGCGCGGTCGCGGAGATCTTGGTCGAGTAGCCGAGCGACTTGATCTGCAGGCTGAGGAGAGAGTCCTCGACCTCGGAGTCGGAGACCCACGGGTCGCGCTGGTGGTGCGCGAGCATGACGGCCTCGAGCGCCGACATCCGGAACAGCGAGGCCTGGCCGCCGAGGACGGCCATGTTCCGCCCGCGCAGGAGGTTCTGCATGTTGAACGCGGCGAACTGGGCGCGCTGGCCGGTGAGGAGGAACCCGCCGAGGGGTCCGCGCGGGGAGCCGTTGTCGACCGTGTAGATCGCGGAGATCCCGCCGATGCGCGGGTCGGACGACATCTCGGCCTCGAGCCGCTCCACGGCGTCCTTGGCCAGCACGGTGTCGCCGTCCACGCCGAGGAGGTAGTCGGCGCCGCGCACGAGGCGGTACCCGTAGTTGAGCGCGCCGACCTTCTTGTCCGCGAGGGCGCCCAGGTCGTGGACGTACACGCGCGTGGTCTGCTCGACGCCGCGGCGGCGCGTCGTGTGCTCGCCGGCGAGCTTGGACGCCTTGGCGAACGTGCGGTCGCTGGTGTTGTTGACCACGACGTGCACGACGTCCGGCAGGCGGGTCTGCCGCAAGATGCCCTTGAGCACGGACTTGATCGTCGAGCCCTCGTTGTAGGCAGGGATGATCGCGCCGATCGTCGCACGACGGGCGGGTTCCTGGACCACGACCTCGTCGGGCGTGAACTGGTAGCGGTCGAGCTCCGTGCCGAAGGGCGCGGGCTCGTCGACGTCGACCGGGTCGCGGTCGGTGAGCAGGGCGGTCATGAGTGCCTCGTTCGTCGTGGGGTTCAACGAGCACGATCCTGCGCGACCCGGCGCGAGGCACCCGCCGAGTCGGCGCAGCGAAACCTCAGGATCTGCTCAAGATCCGGGCGCGGGACGTGCTCAGGCCTTCGTCCTCGCCCGGTCCGGGCCTCGTGCCGCACCGCGGCAGCGGTCCCCGTGGCCCGGACGCGCGGAGGGCGCGCCACCCGGCGGGGTGGCGCGCCCTCGGCGTCGAGCGTGCTGGGGTCAGGCGTCCGTGCGCCCGCTCTCGCCGGCCGTGTCGCCGTCCGCGCCGCCCTCGGTGCCGCCGTCGCGCGACGGGGCGGCGGGCTTCGCGTCGACGCCCGCCTCCTTGCGCTGCTCGGGCGTGATCGGGGCGGGTGCCTGCGTCAGCGGGTCGTACCCGCCGCCCGACTTGGGGAACGCGATGACGTCGCGGATGGAGTCCGACTTCGTCAGCAGCGCGACGATGCGGTCCCAGCCGAACGCGATGCCGCCGTGCGGGGGCGCACCGAACTTGAAGGCGTCGAGCAGGAAGCCGAACTTCTCCTGCGCCTCCTCGGGCCCGATCCCCATGACGTCGAAGACGCGCTCCTGCACGTCGCGACGGTGGATACGGATGGACCCGCCGCCGATCTCGTTGCCGTTGCACACGATGTCGTAGGCGTAGGCGAGCGCCTCGCCCGGGTTCTGCTCGAACGTGTCGACCCAGTCCGGCGTGGGCGACGTGAACGCGTGGTGCACGGCGGTCCAGGCGGAGTGGCCCAGGTCGACGTCGTCGTCCTCACCGGTCGGCTTGAACAGCGGCGCGTCGACGATCCAGACGAACGCCCACGCGTCGTCGTCGATCTGACCCGTCCGCTTCGCGATCTCCTGGCGCGCGGCGCCGAGCAGGGCGCGCGAGTCCGACGTCTTGCCCGCGGCAAAGAACACGGCGTCCCCCGGCTGCGCGCCGGTCGCCTCGCGCAGGCCCTCGCGCTCGGCGTCGGACAGGTTCTTCGCGACGGGGCCGCCGAGCGTGCCGTCCTCGCCGAACGTCACGTACGCGAGGCCCCGAGCGCCGCGCTGCTTGGCCCACTCCTGCCACGCGTCGAACTGGCGGCGCGGCTGCGAGGCCCCGCCCGCCATGACGACGGCGCCGACGTACTCGGCCTGGAACACGCGGAACGGGGTGTCCCGGAAGTAGTCCGTGAGCTCGACCAGGGGGTTGCCGAACCGGAGGTCGGGCTTGTCGGACCCGTACAGCCGCATGGCGTCGTGGAAGGTCATGCGCGGGATGGGCGTCGGGATCGTGTACCCGATGAGCTCCCACAGCGCGACGAGGATCTTCTCGGCGAGCGCGATGACGTCGTCCTGCTCGACGAAGCTCATCTCGACGTCGAGCTGCGTGAACTCCGGCTGGCGGTCCGCACGGAAGTCCTCGTCGCGGTAGCAGCGCGCGATCTGGTAGTAGCGCTCCATGCCCGCGACCATGAGGAGCTGCTTGAACAGCTGGGGCGACTGCGGCAGCGCGTACCAGGAGCCGGGCGCGAGGCGCGCGGGCACGAGGAAGTCGCGCGCGCCCTCGGGCGTCGAGCGGGTGAGCGTCGGCGTCTCGATCTCGACGAACTCCTCGGCGTCGAGCACGCGGCGTGCGGCCTGGTTCGCCTTGGCGCGCAGGCGCAGGGCGTGCGCGGGGGTGGGCCGGCGCAGGTCGAGGTAGCGGTGCTTGAGGCGCGCCTCCTCGCCGATCGTCTCGGTGTCCGCGAGCGCCGTCGAGACCTGGAACGGCAGGGCCTCGGAGGTGTTGAGCACGACGACGTCGGTCGCGACGACCTCGATCTCGCCCGTGGGCAGGGACGGGTTCTCGTTGCCGTCGGGGCGGCGCGAGACCTCGCCCGTGACCTGGAGGACGAACTCGTTGCGCAGCGGGTGCGCGACGGCCTCGTCGCGGATGACGACCTGGGCGATGCCGGAGGCGTCGCGCAGGTCGATGAAGGCGACGCCGCCGTGATCGCGCCGACGGTCGACCCAGCCCGTGAGGGTGACGGTCTGACCGGTGTGCTCGGCCCGCAGTGAGCCGGCCGTTCGGGTGCGCAGCACGGAGGGTTCCTTCCAGGTGGGCGGTGGGGGGTCGCGCTCCCGGAGCGGGGACGCGTCCGCTGAAGTCTAGTGCGGGCGGGCGGGCGGCTCGAACGGATACCTCCGACCGGAGGCGGTCGACGGTCCGCTCTCGACCGGCGGGGGCGACCGGATACCGTGGCGGTGCCGCCGCGACGTCCCGTGGCGGCACCGCCGGGACCGGCGCGGCGCCTGCGGGCGCGCACGGGCCGACCGGCCGCGGCAGGGCCGTCCGGCCCGCCGCCCGCACGAAGGAGGGTGACCCGTGGCACGCACCATCGCGACGAACCGGCGCGTCGAGCGCGACGAGCTCGAGGAGTTCCTGCGCTCCCGGCACGACGGCGTCCTCGTCACCACCCGCGCCGACGGCCGCCCCCAGCTCAGCCCGGTCACGTACGGGGTGGACGACGCGGGTCGGGTCGTCGTGTCGACGTACCCGGAGCGCGCCAAGGCGGTCAACGTGCGCCGCGACCCGCGCGCGTCGCTGCTGTCCCTGGGCGAGCGGTTCTCCGACCCGTGGGTGCAGGTCGACGGCGAGGCGGAGGTGATCGACCTGCCCGAGTCGGTCGAGCCGCTGGTCGACTACTACCGCGCCGTCGGCGGCGAGCACCCGGACTGGGACGAGTACCGCGCCGCGATGGTCACCCAGGGCAAGTCGCTCGTGCGGCTGACGATCACGCGCTGGGGACCGGTGGCGACGGGCGGCTTCCCGGCGCGCCTCGCCGACGCCTGAGACAGGTCAGAACAGGACCTGCTCCACTCCCCCGCCGACGACGTCGAGCCCGCCGCCGTCCACCGGCATGCCCGCGAGCGCCCCGCCGGGGCCGTCGCGCGCGTCCTGCGGCGCCGGGTCGACGGCGAGGCTGCCGGCCGGGTAGGCGCCGTCCGTCGGCGGCCCTGGCCGGCGGTGCCGGTCGCCGGGCTCGCCGCGGCGGAACCGGCCCTCGACGCCCGCGGGGCCGCGGTGGCCCGCGACCCCGAACCCGCGTGCCTCGAGCATCGGCCGCACCCGGTCCCACAGCCAGGACCGGTACGCCGTCGAGGCGTACGTGCCGCGGGCGTACACGCGCTCGTACCCGGGGACGAGGCGCGGGTGCTCGCGCGCGAGCCAGCCCATGTACCACTCGCGCGTGCCGGGCTTGAGGTGCAGGGGCAGCACCGTGACGCCGGTCGCGCCCGCGTCCTTGACGGCGTCGAGCAGCTCGGTGAGCGCGCGGGTCGAGTCGGTGAGCCACGGCAGCACGGGAGCGACCATGACGCCGCACGGCAGACCGGCCTCCCGGACCGTGCGGACGAGGTCGAGCCGCGCGCGCGGCGAGGGCGTGCCGGGCTCGACGCTCGCCTGGAGCTCGGGGTCCAGGAGCGCGAGGGACACGCCGATCCCGACCTCGACGCGCGAGGCTGCGTCGACGAGCAGCGGCAGGTCGCGGCGCAGGAGCGTGCCCTTGGTCAGCACGGACAGCGGCGTGCCCGACCCGGCGAGCGCGTCGATGATGCCGGGCATGAGGCGGTAGCGACCCTCGGCGCGCTGGTACGGGTCGGTGTTGGTGCCGAGCGCGACGGCCTCGCGCGCCCAGGACGGGCGGGCGAGCTCGGCGCGCAGCACGTCGTCGACGTTGACCTTGACCACGACCTCCCGGTCGAAGTCCTCGCCCGCGTCGAGGTCGAGGTACTGGTGCGTGGGGCGGGCGAAGCAGTTGTGGCTCACGACCCCCGCGGCGACGAAGTCGCGCGTGCCGGTCGTGATGTCGACCAGCTCCGTCGTCTCCCCCGGCCCGTCGAGTGCTTCCAGGGAGTCGACGCGCAGCGCCTCGCCGCCGGTGACGTCCTGGCCGTCGAGGACGGGCCGCCCGTCCGCGAGCGCCGCGGCGCCCGGCCCGACGAGCACGTCGCCGAGCGCCAGGCGGGCACGGTGCCCGGCACCGCCGACGACGTGGCGCCACCCGCGCTCGGTGAGGAACCGGTGGTCGCCGCTCGCCACGAGGCGCGTGCCGTCGGCGAGGGTCACGCGGTAGGCGCGCTTGCGGGTGGTCCAGCGGTCGAGCACCCGGGTGCGCACGTAGCGCCGGTACGCGCCGTGCGGGGCGGTGCCGACGATCTCGTCGCCGACACGCAGCTCGCCGATCGGCCGTTGCGTGCCGTCGGCCAGCAGCACCGGGGTGGCGGGCGCGAGGCAGTAGGAGCACGCGTGGCTGCACCCGCGGTACGGGTTGACGGTCCACCGGAACGGCATGCGCGACATCGCCGGCACCTTGGACAGCGCGCTCTTGGCCGTGACCTCGTGGAACGTGATGCCCGCGAACTCGGGCGTGCGCACGCTGCGGACGAGGCCGACCCGCTCCAGCCCGGGGAGCGCGCCGTCGTCCGCGCCGAGCGCCTGTCCGTCCCACCGCATCGCGCTATTCGAACAAACGTTCGAACGCGCTGTCAAGGGCGGGTCATTCGTCGGCGGACCACGCCTTGAGCAGCGCCAGGTTCCCGAGGGGGATGTGGTGGCCGATGCGCGGATGGTCCAGCGCGACACCGACGACCCCGGCCGCGCCGAAGGACGCGACGTAGTCGATCGCCGCCGGCACGGGTACCCCGAGCAACGGCACGGCGCCTGTCTCGTCGTCCGCCAGACCGAGCGCCCGGGCCGCCTCGTCCGCGCGCGCGGCGCTGCTGTAGAGGCAGATCATGGGCCCCTGGTCCGCAGCGACGGCGTACGGACGCGGCTGGTCCTCGGACCCCCGCGCGATGAAGAACCACGTGCCGAGGCGCACCGTCTGCCGCCACAGCGCGATCTGGGCCGACGTGTCGCCCGCGGGCGCGCTCCGCACGGCCTCGTCGAGGCGGTCCAGCTCGGCGACCGCGGCGGGGTCGTTGTCTCGGGTCATGCGCACTGCCTCGTTCCTCGTGGTCGGAGCCCGTACCCGGGTCCGCGCGGGCGCCTCGTCGCCGTCACCTTCTCACGGCGGCCGGGCGTCCCGGTGGGTGAGACGCCGGGATTGTCCGGCGGCCGTCCAGGCCCTAGGGTCGGGCCGAACGCCCCCGGGGAGCGCACGAGCGCTGAGAGTGCAGGCCGGACACCCGTCCCCCCTGCAGACCCGTGGAACCTGATCTGGTTCGTACCAGCGAAGGGAGCAGGGCCGACGTCACCGTCCCCTGCGCGCTCGTGCCCGCGCCCCGCGCGTGCCGTCCGCGCGGGGGCGGCGGTGGCGCGCCGTCGTGCACCCCTCGCCCCGGGGCCCGACGGAGGGAAGCGCATGACCGAGCCCCGCACCACGCCGCCCCGGGCGACCCCGCCCACCGCCACGCCCGACGACCGACCCGACGGCGTGGGTCCCACGCCCGCCCCTCGGGACCGCGCCGTCGCCACTCCCCCGAGCCGTGCCCGACGCCGCGGCCTCACCCTCCACGAGACCGTCCTCGTCGCCGTGCTGGGGGTCGTGTTCGGGTTCGTCTACTGGGCGTTCGTGCAGCTCTGGGCCCCGCTCCAGCTCGCCATGGGACCGCTCGCGGACCTCGCCGCCAACGTGCTCGCGGGCGCGTGGATCGTCGTCGGCCCGCTCGCGACGTACATCGTGCGCAAGCCGGGCGTCGGCATCCTCACCGAGACGCTCGCGGCGCTCGTCGAGGTGGTCTTCCTCGCGTCGCCCGCCGGCCCGCTGCTCGTCCTCGTGGGGCTCGTCCAGGGCATGGGCGCCGAGATCCCCTTCGCCCTCACCCGGTACCGCCGCTACCGCTGGTGGGTCTTCGTCGCGTCGGGAGTGAGCGCGGCGCTCGTCACGTACGCGTTCAACGCGGTCCGCTTCGGCTGGCTCGGGCAGGACTACGCGATGCTCCGGCTCGGCGTGCAGGTCGTCTCGTGCGTCGTGCTGTGCGGGATCGCGGCGCGCCTCCTCGGCGACGCCCTCGCCCGCACCGGCGCGCTCGACGCCTTCGCGATCGGGGCCGACCGCCGTGGCTGAGGCACCGACCGCCGCACCGGACGTCACGCCGGACGCCGTGCCCGGCGACGTGCCCTGCGACGTGCCCGACGCCGTCGCCGCCGCCGGTCTGACCGTCACCGTGGGCCACGACGGCACGCGCGTGCTCGACGACCTCACGCTCACCGTCCCCGCGGGCACCGGGCTGCTCGTGCTCGGCCCCTCGGGCTGCGGGAAGTCCACGCTGCTGCGTGCGCTCGTCGGCGTCGTGCCTCACACGCTCCCGGGGTCGGTCACGGGCGACCTGCGCGTGACGGGCGTCGACCCGCGCGACACGACCCCGGCGGCGCTCGCCGCGCGCGTCGGCCTCGTCCAGCAGCGGCCGGGCGACCAGCTCTGTCTCGCCCGCGTCGACGACGAGCTGCGGTTCGCGCTCGAGAACCGGGCGGCGGACCCGCGCACGATGGACGCCCGCGCCGCCACCGCGCTCGCCGCCGTCGGTGCGGACCACCTGCACGACCGGCCGACCCACGCGCTGTCGGGGGGCGAGGCGCAGCGCGTCGCCCTCGCGGCGGCGCTCGTCGCCGACCCCGAGCTCGTGGTCCTCGACGAGCCGACGGCGTTCCTCGACCCGGCGGCGGCGCACGAGGTCGGGACGCTCGTGGGCGGGCTCGTCCGGGCGCCCGGACGGGACGCGCCCGACACCCCCGGCCGGTCGGTCGTGCTCGTCGAGCACCGCCTCGACGACGTCGGGACACTCCCGGCCGCGACGCTCGTGCTCGACGACACCGGTCGCGTCGTCGCGCACGGCCCCACGACCGCCGTCCTGCGCGCGCACGCCGCCACGCTCGCCGCGCTCGGGTGCTGGCTGCCGCTCGACATCCGGCTGGAGCGCGCCGGAGCCCCGGGCCCGCTCGGCGCACCCGCGACCGACGCCTGGCTCGTCAACCTCGGGCGCACCGCCGACCCCCGCACCGTCGACCCCCGCGCCGCGGACGCCGGCCCGGTCGCCCTGCGTGCCCGACGCCTCGCGGTGCACCGTGCCGCGGCAGGCCACCGGCGGCGCGGGCGGGACGAGACGCCGGTGGTGCGCGACGTCGACCTCGACGTGCACGCGGGTGAGGTGCTCGCGGTGGTGGGGCCGAACGGCGGCGGCAAGTCGACCCTCCTGCGCGGGCTGGCGGGACTCGAACGGACCACGGGCGAGGTCACGACGGCGCCCGGTGCGCCCGTCGCGATGGTGTTCCAGGACCCGGAGCACCAGCTCCTCGCGCGCACGGTCCGCGACGAGGTCGCCTGGTCGGCCCGGCTCGCGCGGCTCGACGGCGTCGACGGACGCGTCGCGCGCACCCTGGACGCGTTCGCCCTCGCGCACCTCGCCGACGCGAACCCGTACCGGCTCTCCGGCGGCGAGCAGCGGCGCCTTTCCCTCGCGACGGCGACGGTGCTCGACCCGCCCGTCCTCCTCGCCGACGAGCCCACGTCGGGGCTCGACCGCGCCCAGGCGGACGCCGTCGCCCACGCGCTGCGCGAGCGCGCCGACGCGGGCGGCGCGGTGGTCGTCGTCACGCACGACCTCGCGCTCGTCGCGGCCCTCGCCGACCGTGTCGCCGTCGTCGTCGGCGGCCGGCTCGTGGCGCTGGGGCCGCCCGCCACCGTGCTGGCCGACGACGCGCTGTGCCGGCGCGCCCGCCTGCGCCGTCCTCCCCTGCTCGCGTGGTGGGCCCGCACGGGCCGCCGCCACGGGGTGGACCCGGGCGCGCTCGTCCGGGCGCTCGACGCCACCGTCGGCGCCGTCGCAGCCGACCCCGCAGAGACCGCGCCCGCAGCCCTCGCGGAGGTCGCCCCGTGACCGCTCCGCACAGCACGCCCCTCGGGCGCTGGAACCCGACGGTCAAGCTCGCGACCGTCCTCGTCGTGTCGACGGGTGCGCTGCTCGTCACCGACCCGTACACCCCCGCGATCGGGTGGGTGCTCACGGTCGCGGCGCTGCTGGTCGCGGGACGCGTCCCCGTGCGCACGCTCGCCCTGGCGCACGTGCCCTTCCTCGTGTTCGCGACGAGCCTGCTGGTCGTCAACGTCGCCACCCGGCCCGGCGGCGACCCGGTCGACCTGGGCCCGGTCACCGTCGGCTCCGACGGCCTGACGATCGGCGCCGGGCTCGCCGTGCGCACGCTGCTCGTCGGCGCCCTCTCGCTCACGGTCGCGGTGACGACCGACCCGGTGCACCTCATGACGAGCCTCCACCAGCACGGGCGGCTGCCCCTGACGTGGACGTACGCGGTGCTCGCGGCCCACCGGCTGCTCGTCGAGCTGCCCGACGCCTGGCACACGATCCGCTGCGCGCAGGCCGTGCGCGACCCGCGGCGGCGGCCCGGCACGCTCCCCCGGTCCCCCCGCGCGCTCGGGACCGCCGCGTTCGCCCTCCTCGTCGGCGCCGTGCGCCGGTCCGAGCGCCTGACCGTGGCGCTCGAGTCGCGCGGCCTGGGCTCCGGTCCACGCACCACGGCGCGGCCCGTCCCGCTCGGCGTGCCCGACGTCGTCGCCGCGGTCGCCGTGCTCGCCGTCGCCGCGGCGGTGGTCGTCGTCGGGGTCCGTGCGGGCTGGGTCACGGGGCTGGGCGCGCTCACGGCGTGAGGCTTGCCGGACCGCGGTCACGCAGGCTCGACGACCGCGCCCTCCGCCGGGACGCCGAGGTCCACGACGCGCGACGAGCCGTCGCGGGACCGCTCGCGGAAGCCCCGGAAGACGAGCGGCAGCCCGCGGGCGGCGAGCGCGTCCGGCGCGTCCATGGCCTGCACGTGCACGTGCGGCTGCGTCGAGTTCCCCGAGCTCCCGCACCGGCCCATCTCGTCACCCGCCGCGACGCGTCGGCCCGGCTCGACGGCCACGGACCCGGCGCGCAGGTGCGCGAGGACGACGTACGTGCCGGCCGGGTCCAGGGCGAGCACCACGTGGTTGCCCGCGAGCGCCGCGGCACCGCCGCGCGCCCGCGCCGCCTGCGTGAGCGCGTAGCCGAGCAGCGCGGTGGGCGACCGGCGGGCCTCGTGGTCGGGCTCGCCGTCGTGCACCGTGACGACGGTGCCCGCCGCCGGAGCGAGCACGGGCCGCCCGAACGCGACGAATCGTTCGGGCGGCTCGGTACCCAGCGCCGTGCGCCAGTCGCGCACGGCGGCGGTGCGCCGACCTCGGACGGCGACGAAGTCGATCGCGTACGTCGTCGCGAAGAGGTCGGTGCCGTGGCTCGGCACGCGGCGCGCCGGGCTGTTGCGCACGAGCCACGTCCCCTGGAAGGGCAGGGCGAGCTCGACCGGTCGCGTCACGGCGCCCTCCACTCCCCGGTGCGGCGGGTCAGCCCTCCGCGGGCACGACGCGCGGGAAGCGGTCCTCGGCGGGCGGCTCCCACGTCGCCGCGTCGGCGTCTACCTGCTCCCCCGAGCGGATGTCCTTCACCTGGTCGGGCGAGCGCGTGCCGTCGTCCTCGACGCGCCCGGGGAACCAGACGAACGGGATGCCGCGCCGGTCGGCGTAGCGGATCTGCTTGCCGAACTTCGCGGCGGCGGGCGCGACCTCGACCGGCACCCCGCGGGCGCGCAGCGCGTGCGCCACCGCGTCGGAGGCGTCGCGCGTCTCCTCGCTCGTGACGGCCACGACGACGGCGCTCGGCACCGCGCGCGTCGCGCGCACGAGGCCGGCGGAGAGCAGGCGCGACACGAGCCGGGACACGCCGATCGACAGCCCGACGCCGGGGTAGGTGTTCGCGCCGTCGGACGCGAGGGTGTCGTAGCGACCCCCCGAGCAGATCGAGCCGAGCTGCTCGTGGCCCACGAGCACGGTCTCGTAGACGGATCCCGTGTAGTAGTCGAGGCCGCGCGCGATCTTGAGGTCGGCGACGACGACGCCCGGGGCACGCACGCTCGCGGCCTCGATCAGCGCGCCGAGCTCGCCGAGCCCGGTCTCCAGCAGCTCGCTCTCCACGCCGTGCTCGGCCGCGAGCGCCCGCACGCGGTCGACCACGCCGGAGTCGCTCCCGCTGATGCTCGCGAGCGCGAGGCACGCCTGCGCCTGCTCGGGCGTCGTGCCGGCCTCGGACTCGAGCAGCGCGGCGACCTTCTCGGGGCCGACCTTGTCGAGCTTGTCGATCTGGCGCAGGACGTCGTCGACCGCGTCGATGCCGAGCCCGCGGTAGAACCCCTCGGCGACCCGGCGGTTGTTCACGAGGACGCGGACCTCGGGCACGCCGATGTCGCGCAGCGCGCCCAGGGCCTCGGCCATGACGAGCGGCAGCTCGACCTCGTAGTGGTAGGGCAGCTCGCCCGCGCCGACGACGTCGACGTCGGCCTGGGTGAACTCGCGGAAGCGCCCGTCCTGGGGGCGCTCGCCGCGCCACACCTTCTGGATCTGGTAGCGCTTGAAGGGGAACGCGAGGTGCCCGGCGTTCTCGAGCACGTAGCGCGCGAAGGGGACGGTGAGGTCGAAGTGCAGGCCGAGCTGCTTGTCGCCCTTCGCGGCCGACCCGGCCGCGGCGTCGTCCTGCGGCTCCTCCTGGAGCCTGCGCAGGACGTAGACCTCCTTCGACGTCTCCCCCTTGCGCAGGAGCTGGTCGAGCGGCTCGACCGCGCGCGTCTCGATCCCGGCGAACCCGTGCAGCTCGAACACCCGGCGCAGGGTGTCGAGGACGTGCTGCTCGACGATCCGACCGTCGGGGAGCCATTCGGGGAAACCGGAGAGGGGTGTGGGCCTGGCCATGGGTCAGATCTTCCCAGACGCCGGGACGGGCGACCGCATCGTCCGGCCCCCGGTCCTTCGCTCAGCGGGCAAGAAAGGGGTTCGTCGCCAACTCGCGTGCGACCGTCGTCGCCGGGCCGTGCCCCGGGAGCACGTCCCAGGCCGGGTCCAGGTGCGCGACGACGTCACGCAGGGTGCGGGCCATCGTCGCGCCGTCCCCGCCCGGCAGGTCGGTGCGGCCGACGGAGCCCGCGAAGAGGACGTCGCCGCTGAGCACGAGGCCCGATCCCGGCTCGCCGACCAGGTAGAGCGTGGAGCCCTCGGTGTGCCCGGGCGCGCCCACCGCGCGCAGCGCGACGCCGCCCCAGCGCAGCTCCTGCTCGCCGCCCGCGGGCACGTCGAACGTCTCGACGCGGCCCGGCTCGCGGTAGTCCTGCGGCCCGGCGCCGGCCGCCGCGAGCGCCGCACCGAGCGGGCCGGACACGACGGCGCCCGGCCGGCTCGCGGCGGGCCCGCCGTGCTCCAGGCTCCCGAAGGGGTCCGCGAGCCGGTACGCGTCGGCCGCGTGCAGCACGACGGGCACCCCGAAGCGGTCGGCGAGCGCCGCGGCGTCCCACGTGTGGTCGACGTGCCCGTGCGTCGCGAGCACGGCGCGGGGCACGAGGCCGGCGGAGCGGACGTGCGCGACGACGGCGTCCGCGACCCCCGCCCCCGCGTCGACCACGACGCAGTCGCCGCCCGGGGCGCTCACCACCGTGCAGTTCGTGCCGAAGACGGGCGCCACCACCACGTGCACGGCCGGTCCCGGCGGGGTCGGGCCGTGCTCGGCCGGGGGCGTCGGCGTCGTGCCGCGAGGTCGGTCCACGAGGGCGAGGGTAGCCCGCGGCACGGGCGGCGGGGCAGCTCCCGGCGGGCGCAGCGCGGGTTTCGGGCGGCGCCGTCGATACCGGACCGTGACCTGCGCGAGGCAAATCCACCCGCCACCAGGGTTCTCGGTGCCTAGACTGTCCCGTACCGACCACGGCCGCACCGGGGTCGACCGTGCGCGCCGTCGCGGCGCCGGACGAAGGAGCTGGGGTGTCGACGAAGAGTCGCGAGCGCGAGCAGGCGCGTCGTCGTGAGGAGAAGTGGGACCGTCACGTGGCCCAGCTCCGGGCGAAGCGCCAGCGCACGTGGTCGATCGTGGGCGTCGTCGTCGCGCTCGTCGTGATCGGCGTCGCCGTCTGGTGGGCGCTCGCCGCCACCCAGGATCCCGGCACCGACCCGGGCGGCGACACGGGCGCGGCGCCCTCGGGCGAGCACACCCTGCCGCCCGCGTCCGCCGCCGAGGGCCGTGACTGGACCACGACGCTCACCACGACCGCGGGTGACCTCACGCTCACGCTCGACGGCGCGGCCGCCCCGCAGGCGGTCGCGAGCTTCGTGTCCCTCGCCGAGTCCGGGTACTTCGACGGCACGTCGTGCCACCGCCTCACGACGTCGGGCATCTACGTGCTCCAGTGCGGCGACCCGACGGGCACCGGCACGGGCGACCCGGGCTACAAGTTCGGCCCCGTCGAGAACGCCCCCACCGACGACGTCTACCCCGCGGGGACCGTCGCCATGGCCCGCCAGGGCGGGGACGCCGACTCGATGGGATCGCAGTTCTTCCTCGTCTACGAGGACTCGACCATCCCGTCCGACGCGGCGGGTGGTTACACGGTGTTCGGCACCATCACGTCCGGCCTGGACGTCGTCCAGGCAGTCGCTGACGCGGGGACGCAGGACGGATCCGGCGACGGGTCCCCCGCCACCCCGGTCACCATCGAAGGAGTTGAGACCCAGTGAGCGATCCCGCCCAGAACCAGGCGAGCGCACCGGCACCGGAGCCCGCGGAGGCGAGCGAGACCGGACGGGTCGACGCGACAGACGTGGAGCCGACGCCCGAGGCCACCGAGGCCACCGAGGCCACCGAGGCCACCGAGGCCACCGACGAGGGTCCCGCCGTCGCGGCCGACGAGGCCGCTCCGGCCGAGCAGGTGGAGGCCATGCCTGCCGCCGAGGCCGAGGCGACCGGCGCACCGGCAGCGGAGGCCGAGACCGCCCCCGAGGCCGAGCAGACCGAGGCCCCCGAGGCCGACGACGCTCCCACCGCCGACGCCCAGACCGACGCGCCCGCTGGCGCGGCATCGGAGGCGCCTGCCGCCGAGGCAGCCGACGCTCCCGCCGACGCAGCTCCCGTCGCCGAGGCGACGGCACCCGCCGAGACGACGGCATCCGCCGAGGCGGCACCCCGGCCCGCCGCCCCGCGTCCCGGGCCGCGGCCCAAGCCGTCGGCGCTCCCGCACCCGCCGCGCAAGCCGGCCGCCCCGGCCGCGGGCGCTCACGCCGCAGCGGCCGTCGTGCCGGAGGTGCCCGCCGTCCCGGCGCTGGCCGACGACTCGGCCGCCGCCGAGGCCGCGGCCGCGTTCGGTCGGGTCGACGAGGACGGCACGGTGTACGTCCGCGAGAGCGCGGGCGAGCGCTCCGTCGGGCAGTTCCCGGGCGTCGGCGCCGACGAGGCGCTCACGCTGTACGTGCGTCGCTACCTCGACCTCCAGGCGAAGGTCGCGCTGTTCGAGGCGCGGCTGACGAGCACGGACCTGTCGGTCAAGGAGATCGACCAGACGATCGCCCGGCTCACCGAGGAGACCGCGGAGCCCTCCGCGGTCGGCGACCTGGACGGGCTTCGGGCGCAGGTCGAGTCGCTGCGCGGCGCCGCTGGCGAGCGTCGCGCGCAGCTCGAGGCGGAGCGCGCCGCGGCGAAGGCCGCGGCTCTCGAGGCCCGCACGGAGATCATCGAGGCCGCCGAGAAGATCGCCGCGACCGACCCGAGCCGCATGCAGTGGCGGCCCGCGGGCGAGGAGCTGCGCGGACTGCTGGAGCGCTGGAAGGAGGCCCAGCGCTCGGGCCCGCGCATCGACCGCGCGAGCGAGGAGGCGCTGTGGAAGCGGTTCAGCCACGCGCGCACCGCGTTCGACCGCGAGCGCCGGCACTACTTCGCCGAGCTCGAGCAGCGCAACGCCTCCGCCAAGGCCGCGAAGGAGAAGCTGGTCGCGGAGGCCGAGGCGCTGTCGTCGAGCACCGACTGGGGCCCGACGGCGGGCGCGTACCGCGACCTCATGGCGCGCTGGAAGGCCGCGGGCCGGGCGAGCCGCAAGGACGACGACGCGCTGTGGGCCCGCTTCCGCGCCGCCCAGGACACGTTCTTCCAGGCGCGCGACGCGGTGAACTCCGCGACGGACGCCGAGTACGCGGCGAACCTCGAGGTCAAGGAGGCGCTGCTCACCGAGGCAGAGGCGCTCGTGCCCGTCAAGGACCTCGCCGCGGCCAAGGCGGCGCTGCGCGACCTCCAGGAGCGCTGGGAAGAGGCCGGCCGCGTGCCGCGTGGCGACCTGCAGCGCGTCGAGGGCCGCCTGCGTGCCGTCGAGAACGCGGTCCGCGACGCCGAGCAGGCGCAGTGGACGCGGAGCAACCCCGAGACGCGCGCCCGCGCGGAGGGTGCGGCGGCGCAGCTCGAGGCCGCGATCGAGGCGCTCGAGGCCGACCTCGCCGCCGCGCAGAGCCGCGGGGACGCGCGCGCGGTCAAGGAGGCCGAGACGGCCCTCGCCGCACGGCGCTCCTGGCTCGAGCAGGTCGTCCGCGCGGCGGAGGACTCGCGCGGCTGACGCACTCCCGCTCGGTCACAGGGCCGGCGCTCGTCCACAGACGGGTGCCGGCCCTTCCGCGTCCCCACCGCCGTGCGGCACGGTAGGGGCGTGCCCGCAGCCACGACCGCGCCCGTCCACGCCGCACCCGCCCGCGCCACGGGGCACGTCCCCGCCGTCGCGCTCGCGCACCTGCTCGCGCCGCCGGGACCGGAGATCGGCCTGCTCGTCGTCCCGGAGGACGTCGGCGGGCCGGCGGCCTTCCAGGAGCTCGTCCGCGCGGGCGCCCTGGGTCGGCTGTGGGGCGACGTCGCCGCTCCGGCGAGCGTGCCCGTCACCCCCACGCTGCGCGCGCTCGCCGTCCGCGACCAGGTCCCGCGCGGCACGGTGCTCGCGGGCGCGGCCGCCGCGTGGGTGCTGTGCGGCTCCGCGCCGCCCCGCGTGCTCGACGTCGTCCACCCGCCCGGTCGTCATCGCCCGCCGCCACGGCAGGGCCGGGCCGCGCGGCAGGCGCACGTGCTGCGCGACGAGACGAGCCTCGTCGCGGGAGTACTCGTCACGTCGGTGCTGCGGACCGCGCTCGACGTCGCCACCCGGTGCGAGCCGGTGCAGGCGCTGAGCACCTTGCGCCGGCTGGAGGCGGTGTGCGAGCTCGACGCCCGTGCGGCGGCGCGGTCGCTCGAGCTGCGCCACCGGTGGACCGGCCGGGCGCAGGCGCGGCGCACCCTCGCGCTCCTGCTCGCCGGGACCGGCGAGCCGGTCTAGGTTGGTCGGCATGGCCGCAGCCACGACTCCCCCCGTGGAGCTCGACGTCCGAGGACGGACCGTGCGCGTCACGAGCCCGGACCGCGTCGTCTTCCCCGCGCGCGGGCTCACCAAGCTCGACATCGTGCAGTACTTCCTCGACGTGGGCGACGGCATCCTCGGCGCTCTGGTCGACCGCCCGACGACGCTCGAGCGCTGGCCCAAGGGCGTGTTCGAGGGCGCCCGCATGAGCACGCGCACGGACAACACCGGCGACGCGTTCTACCAGAAGCGCATCCCGAAGGGCGCGCCCGAGTGGGTGCAGACCGCGCGCATCGCGTTCCCGAGCGGGCGCACGGCCGACGAGGTGTGCCCCACGGAGCTCGCCGTCGTCGCCTGGGCCGCCAACCTCGGCACGCTGACGTTCCACCCGTGGCCCGTGCGCGGCGGGGACGTCGAGGCGGTGGACCAGCTCCGCATCGACCTCGACCCGCAGCCGGGCACCGACTTCGACGACGCCGTGCGCGTCGCACCGCACCTGCGCGAGATCCTCGACGAGCTCGGTCTCCCCGGCTACCCCAAGACGTCGGGCGGTCGCGGGATCCACGTGTTCGTCCCGGTCGCGCCCGAGTGGGACTTCGTGGCCGCGCGCCGCGCGACGATCGCGATCGGTCGTGAGCTCGAACGGCGCCTGCCGGACCAGGTCACCACGAAGTGGTGGAAGGAGGAGCGCGGCGCCAAGATCTTCGTCGACTACAACCAGATGGCGCGCGACCGCACGATCGCGTCGGCCTACTCGATCCGCTCCAACCAGCGCGCGACGGTGTCCGCTCCCCTGCGCTGGGAGGAGCTCGGCGACGTCCACCCGGACGACTTCGACGTGCTGTCGATGCCCACGCGCTTCGCCGCGGTGGGCGACCTCTTCGCACCCCTGCGTGCCGACCGGGAGGACCCGGGCGCGTCGCTCGAGCCCGCCCTGGAGCTGTCCCGCCGCGACGAGGCCGAGCACGGGCTCGGGGACCTCCCCTACCCGCCCGAGTACCCGAAGATGCCCGGCGAGCCCAAGCGCGTCCAGCCGAGCAAGGACCGGGACCGCGCCCGGGACTGACGTGCCGCGACCACGCGGGTGCGGGCGGCGTCAGTCGACGCCGGGCGCCCCGGGCAGGATGCCCGTGAGGTCGTAGCGCACCGGCTCCTCGAGCTGCTCGTAGGTGCACGACTCCGGGTCACGGTCGTCGCGCCAGCGCCGGAACTGCGCGGTGTGCCGGAACCGGGAGCCCTCCATGTGGTCGTAGGCGACCTCGAGCACGCGCTCCGGGCGCAGCGGCGTGAACGACAGGTCCTTGCCCGAGCTCCAGCGCGACACCGCACCCGGCATCCGCTCGCCGGCGGGGTTCTCCCACCCGGACCACGGGTGCGCGTCCGCGTCCGGCGTGCCCGGCTCGACGACGAGCGGCGCGAGCTCCTCGACCAGCGCGGCGCGCCGCGCCGTCGGGAACGACGCGGCGACGCCGACGAACTGGAGCTGGCCCGCGTCGTCGTACAGGCCGAGCAGGAGCGAGCCGAGCAGCGGCTTCGCGGGGGTCGACGTCTTGTGCAGGCGGTACCCCGCGAGCACGACGTCCGCCTCGCGGCCGTGCTTGATCTTGAGCATCGCGCGCTTGTTCGGCTGGTACGTGCCGTCGAGCGGCTTGGCGACGACGCCGTCGAGGCCCGCCCCCTCGAACGTGTCGAACCACTCCCGCGCCACGGCGACGTCGCGCGTGCGAGGCGTGGCGTGCACGGCCGGGCCGTCGAGGCCCAGGGAGTCGAGCACCTCCTGACGCCGCGCGAGCGGCGCGCGCGTGAGGTCCTCGTCCCCGAGCGCGAGCACGTCGAAGACGACGAGGGCCGCGGGGGTCTGCTCCGCGAGGAGGCGCACGCGCGACGCCGCCGGGTGGATGCGCTGCTGGAGCACCTCGAACTCGAGGCGACCGTCCCGCGCGACGACGATCTCGCCGTCGACCACGCACCGGGGCGGCAGCGCGGCCCGCACCGCTTCGACGACCTCGGGGAAGTAGCGGTCCATGGGCCGCGCGTTCCTGCTGTCGAGCCGCACCTCGTCACCGTCGCGGTACACGATCGCGCGGAAGCCGTCCCACTTCGGCTCGTACACGTACCCGCCGTCGACGGCGTCGGGCTCGGGCACGGCGGGCACGGACTTCGCGAGCATGGGCAGCACGGGGGGCATGACGGGCAGGTCCATGTGCCGATGCTGCCACCGGGTCTGCCGCCCTGCGCGGCGTGGTGGCCTCGGTCAGCGTGCCGCCCGCGGGCTCAGGCGGGGAGCTGCGCCGTCTCGGCGGCCTTCGTCCCCGTGATGCGGTAGACGTCGAACACGCCGTCGACCTTGCGGACCGCGCTGAGGACCTGCGCGAGGTGCGCGGGCTCCGCCATCTCGAAGACGAAGCGCGACATCGCCACGCGGTCGTTCGAGGTCGAGACGGTCGCCGAGAGGATGTTCACGTGGTTGTCCGACAGGACGCGCGTCACGTCGGAGAGCAGGCGCGCACGGTCGAGCGCCTCGACCTGGATCTGCACGAGGAACATCGCGTTGCTGCCCGTGGTCCACGAGACGTCGACGATCCGCTCGGGCTGGTTGCGCAGCCCGACGACGTTCGCGCAGTCCGCGCGGTGCACGCTCACGCCCTGCCCGCGCGTGACGAAGCCGATGATCTCGTCGCCCGGGACCGGGGTGCAGCACTTCGCGAGCTTGACCCAGATGTCGTCGACGCCCTTGACCATGACGCCCGGGTCGCCCGTGCGCACGCGGCGCGCGGTGTTCCCGGGGCGCGCGGTCTCGGCGACGTCCTCGACCGTGCCCTCCTCGCCCCCCATCGCCTGGACGAGCTTGGAGACGACGTTCGCCGCCGACACCTGGCCCTCGCCGATCGCCGCGTACAGCGCGGTGACGTCCGCGAAGCGGAGCTCGTTGGCGAGCGCGACGAGCGACTCGTGCGACAGCAGGCGCTGGATCGGCAGGTTCTGCTTGCGCATCGCCTTGGCGATCGCGTCCTTGCCGTGCTCGACGGCCTCCTCGCGGCGCTCCTTGGAGAACCACTGCCGGATCTTGTTGCGCGCCCGCGGGCTCTTGACGAAGGCGAGCCAGTCACGGCTCGGACCCGCGTTCTCGGACTTCGAGGTGAGGACGTCGACCGAGTCGCCGTTCTCGAGCGTCGAGTCGAGCGGGACGAGCCGCCCGTTGACGCGCGCGCCCATCGTCCGGTGCCCGACCTCGGTGTGCACCGCGTAGGCGAAGTCGACCGGCGTCGAGCCCGCCGGCAGCGCCATGACGTCGCCCTTGGGGGTGAAGACGTAGACCTCCGCGCCGCCGATCTCGAAGCGCAGCGAGTCGAGGAACTCGGCCGGGTCGGCCGTCTCGCGCTGCCAGTCCACGAGCTGGCGCAGCCACCGCATGTCGTTGGCCGCGGCGTCGTCCTTCGCCGTCTTGCCGCCCGACTTCGCGGTCTCCTTGTACTTCCAGTGCGCCGCGACGCCGTACTCCGCGCGCCGGTGCATCTCGTGCGTGCGGATCTGGATCTCGACCGGCTTCCCGCCCGGCCCGATGACCGTCGTGTGCAGCGACTGGTACATGTTGAACTTCGGCATCGCGATGTAGTCCTTGAACCGCCCCGGCACGGGGTTCCACCGCGCGTGCAGCGCACCGAGCGCCGCGTAGCAGTCCCGGACGCTGTCCACCAGGACGCGCGCGCCGACGAGGTCGTAGATCTCCGCGAAGTCGTGGCCGCGCACGATCATCTTCTGGTAGATCGAGTAGTAGTGCTTCGGCCGGCCGGTGACGGTGGCCTTGATCTTCGCGCTGCGCAGGTCGGCCGTGACCTGCTCGCGCACGACGGCCAGGTACTCCTCGCGCGCCGGCGCGCGCTCGGCGACGAGGTGGACGATCTCGTCGTACACCTTGGGGTACAGGGCCTGGAACGACAGGTCCTCGAGCTCCCACTTGATCGTGTTCATGCCGAGGCGGTGGGCGAGCGGCGCGTAGATCTCGAGGGTCTCGCGCGCCTTGCGACCCGCCGACGACGACGACACGTACTTCCAGGTGCGCGCGTTGTGCAGGCGGTCGGCGAGCTTGATGACGAGCACGCGGATGTCCCGTGCCATGGCGACGACCATCTTGCGCACCGTCTCGGCCTGCGCCGCGTCGCCGTACGTGACCTTGTCGAGCTTGGTCACGCCGTCGACGAGCATGGCGATCTCCTCGCCGTACTCCTCGGTGAGCTGCGCGAGCGAGTAGTCGGTGTCCTCGACCGTGTCGTGCAGCAGCGCGGCGGCGAGCGTCGACCCGTCGAACCCGAGCTCGGCGAGGATCGTCGCGACCGCGACGGGGTGCGTGATGTACGGGTCGCCGCTCTTGCGCAGCTGGCCGCGGTGGGCGCGCTCGGCGGTCTCGTACGCGCGCTCGATGACGCTCAGGTCCGTGCGCGGGTGGTTGGTGCGGACGGCCTGGAGCACCGGCTCGAGCGCCGGGCTGCCCGCGTTGGGGCGCGCGCCGAAGCGGACCAGGCGCGAGCGCACACCGCGCCCGCCCGAGCCGCCGGTGCCGGAGGTCGGGGTGCCCGCGCGCTCAGGAGCGCGCGACGTCCGGGTGTTCTCGCTCATGCGCGCCTCCTTCCGCAGGGCGGCCGCCACCGGCACGATGCCGGCGACCAGCCGAGACGACCGGAGTGGCAATCCTACGACTCGACGTGGACCAGCGTGGCCACCTCGCGGCCCGCGAGCCGCTCGCGGCCGCCCAGACCCTCGAGCTCGAGGAGGAACGCCAGGCCCACCACGACGCCTCCCCCGCGCTCGACGAGCTCGGCGCCCGCGGCCGCCGTGCCCCCGGTCGCGAGCACGTCGTCCACCACGAGAACACGCGCACCCGGGGGCAGTGTTCCCGACCGGAGCTCGATGGTCGCGGTGCCGTACTCGAGGTCGTACGTGACGGTGTCCGTGGGCGGCGGGAGCTTGCCCGCCTTGCGCAGCGGCACGAACCCGACGCCGAGGTGCGTCGCGAGCGGCGCCCCGATGAGGAAGCCCCGCGCCTCCATGCCCGCGACGAGGTCGACCCCGCCCGCGGCGCGCGCGACGTCGCCGAGCGCCTCGACCACGTGGCCGAAGGCGTCGCCGTCTGCCAGCAGGCCGGTGATGTCCCGGAAGACGATCCCTGGTCCCGGGTAGTCCGGCACGGCACGGACGAGCTCGAGCACGCGCGAGGCGCGCTCCGGGCCGAGCCCGGCGAGGTGGACGGCGCGCAGGCCGCCCGCCTCGCCGGCCGGCACGTGACCGGGTGCCGTCATCGGGGACGACGGCGGCGCGGCTGCGCCTTGTTGCCCTGGTGCGCGCCCGGCTGGAGCTGGCGGTGCCCCGCCCCGACGCCGGCCGCCGCGAGCGCGGCGTCCTCCTCGTCGCCCGCGACCTCGGCCCGCTCCGCGCGCAGCGCGAGGACCTTGGCCGTGTGCTCCTGGATCGGCTTCTCGCGCTCGCGCAGCGCGACCTCGAGCGGCGTCGCGAGGTACACCGACGAGTACGCGCCGACGGCCATGCCGACGAAGAGCGCGAGCGCGATGTCGCGCAGCGTGCCCGCGCCCAGCAGGAACGCCCCGATGAAGAGGATGCCCGCGACGGGGAGCAGCGCGACGACGGACGTGTTGATCGAGCGCACGAGCGTCTGGTTGATCGCGAGGTTGGCCCGCTCGGCGTACGTGCTGCGCGTCTGGTCGAGGACGCCCGCGGTGTTCTCGCGGACCTTGTCGAAGACCACGACCGTGTCGTAGATCGAGTACGCGAGGATCGTCAGGAGGCCGATCACCGTCGCCGGCGTGATCTCCCAGCCGATCGCCGCGTAGATGCCCACCGTGACGATGAGGTCGTGGAACAGCGCGATGACCGCGGCGAGCGCCATGCGCCAGTTCCGGAAGTAGATCGTCATGACCAGGCTCACGAGGAGCAGGAAGACGACGAGGCCGACGATCGCCTTCTGGGAGACGTCCTTGCCCCAGGTGGGGCCGATGTACGAGCTCGTCACCTCCCCCTCGGACACGTCGTACGCGCTCGCGAGCTCGACGGCGACCTGCTCGACCTGCGCGTTGCTGAGCTCCGCCGTCTGCACCCGCACGGTGCTGGAGCCCACCGAGGTGACGCGCGGCACCTCCTCGGGGGCGACCGCCGCGACGGCGTCGAGCGCCGGCTGCTGCGAGGTGTCCGAGACGCCCGAGACGGTGAACTCCGACCCGCCGCGGAACTCGATGCCGAGGTTGAGCCCGTCACCGGCGATCCGGACCCCGATGATGCCGAGGGACAGGACGACCAGGACGAGCGCCACCACGAAGTAGGCGCGCCGCTTGGCGACGATGGCGTAGGACCGGCGGCCCGTGTACAGGTCGTTGCCCCACTGGGCGAAACCGCTGGCCATCAGTGCTTCTCCTCGTTCTCGTCGCCCGCCGCGTCAGCGGCCGGGGACCCCTCGTCGCCGTCCGCGGAGGCGGCGGCCCGCCGCTCGGCGGCACGGCGCTCGGCGATGGTCATGCGCGGGCCGTCGGACCGGCCGACGCCGGCACCGACCGTCTCCCGGACGGGCGCCGTGCGCTCGCGCGCCGGGGCGTCCTGCACCGGCGCGTCCTCGACGACGTCGCCGCCGTCCGCGGGTGCCGTCGAGGTCGCCCCGACGACGCGGCCGCGACCTGCGTACCGCGTGCCGCGCACCCCGAGGCGCCGCGGGTCGAGGCCCGACGCCGGGTGGCCGTTCGCGAAGAACTTGGTCCGGGCGAGGAGCTGCATGAGCGGGTGCGTGAAGAGGAACACCACGATCAGGTCGACCAGGGTGGTCAGGCCCAGCGTGAACGCGAAGCCGCGCACGCCGCCGACCGCCAGGTAGTACAGGACCACCGCGGCGACGAAGTTCACCGCGTCCGAGGCGAGGATCGTGCGGCGGGCGCGCTGCCAGCCCTTCTCCACCGCGGAGTTCAGCGTCCGGCCGTCGCGCAGCTCGTCGCGGATGCGCTCGAAGTACACGATGAACGAGTCCGCGGTGATACCGATCGCGACGATGAGCCCCGCGACGCCGGCGAGCGACAGGCGGTACCCGATCGTCCACGAGAGCACCGAGATCACGCCGAACGTCACGACGGCCGCGATGCCGAGCGACGCGACGGTGACCAGGCCGAGCACGCGGTACTGGAAGAGCGAGTAGATGACGACCAGCAGCAGGCCGATCGCGCCCGCGAGCAGACCCTTCTCGAGCTGCTCGGAGCCGAGCGTCGCGGAGATCTGCTCCTGGCTCTGCACCTCGAACGTCAGGGGCAGCGAGCCGAAGTTGAGCTGGTTCGCGAGCGTCGCCGCGCTGTCGCGCGTGAAGCTGCCCGAGATCTCGGCCTTGCCGTCGGGGATCGCGACCTGCGAGACGGGTGCCGAGATGACGAGGCCGTCGAGGACCATCGCGAACTGGTTCTGCGGCGACGGGAGCGTCGTGAGACGCGTCGTGACGTCACGGAAGGCCTTGGTGCCCTCGGAGTCGAACTCGATGTTGACGACCCACTCGTTGGTGACGACGCCGTTCTGCCCGACGCGCAGGCCGGAGCTCGCGTTCGAGATGTCGGTGCCCTCGATCTCGACCGGGCCGAGGATGTACTTGGCCGTGCCGTCGTCGGCGCACGAGACGAACGCGCTGTCGGTCGGGCCGCTGTCGCCGCCCACGAGGTTCTCGGGGAGCGTGCAGTCGAGCGCGTCGAACTGCGCCTGCAGCTCCGGCGTGATCTGCGCGAGGTCGCTCGGGTTCTCCGGGCGGGTCGTCTCCGGCGCCGGGTCCGTCGTGGCGTCGTCCGCCGGGGCGTCCGTCGCTGCGTCGGCCGCCGGGTCCGTGCCGTCCTCGGCCGCGGGGTCCGTCGCGCCGTCGGTGGCCGCGTCCGCGGACTCCGTCGCGTCCGGGGCGTCCTCGGCCGCGGCGTCGTCGCCCGCAGCCGGGTCGGTGGACTCGTCGGCGGGCGTCGCCGTCGGCATGCCCACGGAGAGCACGGGGCGGAAGCGCATCTGGGCCGAGGTGCTGACGAGGTCGATGGTCTCCTGGGACGGCTGCCCCGGGATGCCGACGACGATGTTGTTGCGGCCCTGGCTCGTGATCTCGGCCTCGGAGACACCCTGCGCGTCGATGCGCTGGCGGATGACGTTGATCGCCTGGTTGATGTCCTCGGCCGTCGGCTGCGAGCCGTCGGTGGTGACGGGCTCCAGGATGATCTGCGTGCCACCCTCGAGATCGAGCGCGAGGCCCGGGGTGAGGCTCGCCCCGCCCGGGTTGTCCTCGGTCTTCGGGTCGAGCTTCGTGCCCGCGAAGAGGGACCCGAAGAGGACGACGATGAGGATTCCCAGGGTGACGAGGGTCCGTACGGGCCTCGCTCGTGTGCTGCTGGTGGCCAACTGTCCGTCTCTTCTCGTGCGTGTGCGGTGGGCCTCGCGGCCCACCGCGTCAGGCCGGTCGCGGCAGCGACCGGCATAGGGTCACTTGATGTCGGTGCCGTCGTCCCGGCGTCCGCGGTCCTTCTCCGACCGGTCGTCGGTCAGACCGGAGAGGTCGTCGGGCACGACGAGGTCGTCGACGTCGCCCTTCGTGGTGCTCCCGGCGTCGGCATTAGCGGTGCCGTACTCGGCCGCGCCCTCCGACGCGTCGTCCGCCGTCGTCTCCTCGGTCTCCTCGACCGGGGGCTCGACGAGCTTGGCGATCGCGGCGCGCAGCCACCGGGACTGGTTGCCCGGCGTCGACTCGATGGTGATGACGTCGGCCTCGTCGTCGACGTCGACGACCGTGCCGAACATGCCCGAGCCCGTCATCACCTCCTGCCCGGGGGCGAGGGTCGCCCGGAAGTTCTGGGCCTCGCGCTGCTGCTTGCGGGTGCGGCTGGTCATGAGGAACATCGCACCCGCCGCGAGGGCGAGGATGAGGATGAAGCTGATATCCATGACGGAGTCTCGTGTCCTGTTCTGTGCGGGATCTGCGCGCAGTCTAGGCGTGCGCGCACGGTTCACCAACGAGCCGTCTCGCCGCGGAGTTCCGCCCGCCCGGGTCCCGACCATTCTAGGACCACCCGCGGAGCGCCTGTGACCGCCGTCACCGGAGCGTCCTCGCGGGCTCGTGACCTCCGGCGTCGCATCAGGCGTCGAAGAGCGTCCCGCCCTCGCGCGGCGGGGTGAGCCCGAGGTGTGCCCAGGCGGCCGGGGTCGCGACGCGGCCCCGCGGCGTCCGCCCGATCAGCCCCTCGCGCACGAGGTACGGCTCGGCGACGGTCTCGACCGTCTCCGCCTCCTCGCCCACCGTCACCGCAAGCGTCGTCAGGCCCACGGGACCGCCGTTGAAGCGCGTGCACAGCGCGGTGAGCACCGCCCGGTCGAGCCGGTCGAGGCCGATCGGGTCCACCTCGTAGACCTCGAGGGCCGCGCGCGCGGCCGCGAGGTCCATGGTCCCGTCGCCGCGCACCTGCGCCCAGTCACGCACACGCCGCAGGAGGCGGTTCGCGATGCGGGGCGTGCCGCGGGAACGCCCCGCGATCTCGCGGGCGGCCTGGGGGTCGAGCGCGACGCCCAGCAGGCCGGCCGAGCGCGTCAGCACGCGCTCGAGCTCGTCGCCCGAGTAGAAGTCCAGGTGCCCGGTGAAGCCGAACCGGTCGCGCAGCGGCGCGGGCAGGAGCCCCGCGCGCGTCGTCGCGCCGACCGCCGTGAAGGGCGGCAGCGAGAGCGGGATGGCGCTCGCCCCGGCCCCCTTGCCCACGACGACGTCGACGCGGAAGTCCTCCATCGCCATGTAGAGGAGCTCCTCGGCCGGTCGCGCGAGCCGGTGGATCTCGTCGATGAACAGGACCTCGCCCTCCTCCAGCGAGGACAGCACCGCCGCGAGGTCGCCGGCGTGCTGGATCGCGGGCCCCGACGTCACGCGCAGCGACGTGCCGAGCTCCGCGGCGATGATCATGGCGAGCGTCGTCTTGCCGAGCCCGGGCGGACCTGACAGGAGCACGTGGTCGGGCGCGCTCCCCCGCGCGAGCGCGGCCTGGAGCACGAGCGACAGCTGGTCGCGCACGACGGCCTGGCCGACGAACTCCTCCAGCCGACGCGGGCGGAGCGCTGCCTCGGCCGCACGCTCCAGGTCGTCGGCGCCCGCCGCGACGATGCGCTCGGACGAGAACGTGCCGTCCCCGCCGAGGTCGTCGAGTCCCACCTGGTCGAAGGTCGCCATCGTCAGCTCCTCGGCCCGCCGAGCACCCGCAGCGCGGCACGCAGCGCGCCCGCCACGTCGGGTGCCTCGACGACGTCGACGCCCGCCTCGGCGAGCACGGTGGACACCGCGTCGTCCGCGGCCTTGAGGTTCCAGCCGAGCCCGACGAGCGCCTCGACCACCTGGTCGCGCCGGTCCTCCGGACGCGGCGCCGACGCCGAGGCGGTCGATCCCGCCTCGGGGGCGTCGGCGCCCGTGGGCGGGCCGAGCTTGTCGCCGAGCTCGAGCGCGATCCGCTGCGCGCCCTTGTTGCCGATGCCCGGGACGCGCACGAGCGCGGCGATGTCGGCACCCGCGACCGCACGACGCAGGCCGTCGGGCGTGTGCACGGCGAGCATCGCGAGCGCGAGGCGCGGTCCGACGCCGCTCACGGTCTGGACGGTCTCGAAGACGGCGCGCTCGTCGTCGTCGGCGAAGCCGTAGAGCGTGAACGAGTCCTCGCGCACGACGAGGCTCGTCGCGAGGCGCGCCGTCTCCCCCACGCGCAGGCCGGCGAGCGTGGCGGGCGTGGCGTGGACGAGGTAGCCCACTCCTCCGACCTCGAGCACGGCGCGGTCGAGCTGGACGCTCGCCACGACACCGCTCAGGGACGCGATCACGCAGGCTCCTCTCCCGGCCGGCAGCACCGACCTGGTCCGATGGTCCGCCGGCCCCGAGGACCGCCGTCGGGCCGCGCGCCGAGGGGGCGCGTCGAACACCCGTACGACCGCGGTCACTCTAGCAAGGGCCGCCCACCCGCCGACCGACCGACACGGACCGCCGGCACCCCCACCGGCACGACCGGCGGAACCGGCGCCGCTAGCGCGGCGCGCGCCGTCCCTTCGCCGCGTGCTCGGCGGCCGCCCAGGCGCGCTGCGCGGCCGTGAGCTCGTGCCGCTCGCCGCCCTGCAGGGCACCCGCGGGGCGCCAGAGGTGGCAGATCGCGAGCGCGAGCGCGTCGGCCGCGTCCGCGGGCTTCGGCGGCTCCGCGAGGCCGAGGATCCCCGCGACCATGCGCTGCACCTGCTCCTTGCCGGCGCGTCCGCTCCCCGTGACCGCGGCCTTGACCTCCGACGGCGTGTGCAGCGCGACGGGGACGCCCCGCTTCGCCGCCCCGACCATCGCGATGCCCGCGGCCTGCGCGGTGCCCATGACCGTCCCGACGTTGTGCTGCGCGAACACGCGCTCGACCGCCACGACGTCGGGCACGTGCTCGTCGAACCACGCGTCCAGCCGCTCCGCGATCCGCAGCAGCCGCAGGTCCACGCTCAGCTCCGGGTCCGTCCGGATCACCCCGACCGCGACGAGCTCGGCCCGCCGCCCCCGCGCGGAGTCCACCACCCCGACACCGCACCGGGTCAGCCCAGGGTCCACTCCGAGAACGCGCACCCCTCGACCCTTTCACGTGAACGGCACGGACCGGCCGTGCCACGCGGTCCGGCGACGGACCAGCCAGCGGTGGGGCCGGGAGGTCGGTGCGCGGTCGTGGCGGGCCTGGCGGGAGCGGCGCGAGGCACGAGCGCCGCGGATGGTAGACCGCGCGCCGACCTCCCGGCCACGCCGCGACCCGACCATCCGGACGCGACCTGAACCGGGTCAGTCGTCGTTCTCGAGCTCCGCCATGACCTCGTCCGACGCGTCGAAGTTGGCGTAGACGTTCTGCACGTCGTCGCTGTCCTCGAGCGCGTCGATGAGGCGCAGGATCTTGCGCGCGCCCTCGGCGTCGACCTCGACCTCCATCGACGGGTGCCAGATCGAGTCGGCGGAGTCGTACTCGATCCCCGCCTCCTGGATCGCGGTGCGCACGGCGACGAGGTCGCTCGCCTCGGACAGCACCTCGATGACGTCGCCGGAGTCGGTGACCTCCTCGGCCCCCGCCTCGAGCGCGGCGAGCATGACGTCGTCCTCGGTCACGCCCTCCGCCTTCGGCACGACGACGAGGCCCTTGCGCGCGAAGAGGTAGGACACGGAGCCCGGGTCGGCGAGGTTGCCGCCGTTGCGGCTGAACGCGAGGCGCACCTCGGAGGCCGCACGGTTCTTGTTGTCGGTGAGGCACTCGACCAGGACGGCGATGCCGTTGGGGCCGTAGCCCTCGTACATGATCGTCTGGTAGTCGACGGCGTCGGCGCCGGTGCCCGAGCCGCGCTTGACGGCGCGGTCGATGTTGTCGTTGGGGACCGACGACTTCTTCGCCTTCTGGATGGCGTCGAACAGCGTCGGGTTGCCCGCGGGGTCACCGCCGCCCGTGCGCGCCGCGACCTCGATGTTCTTGATGAGCTTCGCGAAGAGCTTGCCGCGCTTGGCGTCGATGGCCGCCTTCTTGTGCTTGGTCGTGGCCCACTTGGAGTGCCCTGACATGCGTTCCTACCCCTTCGCGATTCTGACGAACAGCTCGTGCACGCGCGCGTCCCCGGAGATCTCCGGGTGGAACGAGGTGGCGAGCAGCGATCCCTGCTGGACTGCGACGATCCTACCGGCGGCAGCCGCCGGGATGCCGGGTGCGCCGTGCTCGGGGATCCGGGCGAGCACCTCGACCCCGGGCCCGGCCTCCTCGACCCAGGGCGCCCGGATGAACACGGCGTGCACCGCGTCCCCGTCCCGGCCCGGTCTCGGTGCGTCGTCGCGCCCGTCGTCCGCCGGCGCCAGGCCGGCGAACGCGAGGTCGGTCTCGAACGAGTCGACCTGGCGGCCGAACGCGTTGCGGCGGACCGTCACGTCGAGCCCGCCGATGGTGCGCTGGTCGGCGGTGCCGCCCAGGATGCGGTCGGCGAGCAGGATCATGCCGGCGCACGAGCCGTAGACGGGCAGGCCCTCGGCGATGCGCGCGCGGAGCGGCTCGTCGAGCTCGAAGATGCGCAGGAGCTTGTCGATGGTCGTCGACTCGCCGCCCGGGAGCACGAGCCCGTCGACCGCGGCGAGCTCCTCGGGGCGGCGGACGCCTACCGTGCGGGCGCCCGCGGCCTCGAGCGCGGCGCGGTGCTCGCGCACGTCGCCCTGGAGGGCCAGGACACCGATCGTGATCGTCACGAAGGGGAATGATACGTCGGCGGCCCCGCCGCCCGTCCCGCGGCGGGCCTCCGGCCGCGCCCACGGTTGCTAGCCTCGCCGTCGTGACGTACCCGCCCGCCCCCGGCCAGCCCTATCCCGCGCCCGGTCCGGCGCCGTACCCCGGGGCGGCGCCGCGGCCCCCGCGCAGCACGCGCGGCGCCACGACGATGATCGTGGTCGGCGCCGTCGTGCTCGTGCTCGCGCTCGTGGCGGGGATCCTCGGCGTCACGACGTTCGTCCGGGCGCTGCCGACCGGCGTGATCGACGGCGCGGGCCGGCCCGGGTCGGCGGCGCTCGCGTCGGGCGACGTGCCGGGCGAGGCGGAGCTCGAGGTCACGGGCGGCCAGCCGTACAGCATCTGGGCGGTGGGCCGCGCGGGGTCCTCGGACGGCGCGGGCCTCGACGTCGAGGACGTGACCGTGACCTGCGCCGACGGCGACCTCACGGTGAGCGCCCCTTCGGTGTCCGGGAGCTCCGGCCTGGGCTCCTCCCAGGCGACGACGGTGGCCGAGGCGACGCCGCCGGTGTCCGGGACGTGCACGGTGACCGTCGCGCAGGGCGCAGCGCCCGCGGGCACGACGTTCGTCGTCACCGAGGGCTGGCGCTTCGGCACGTTCTTCGCGACGCTCGGCGGCACGATCGTGCTGTGGTTCGTCGCGATCGGCGGCGGGCTGCTGGGCGCGGGGCTGCTCGTCGGCGGGATCGTGTGGCGGGTGATCGCCCGCCGGGCGTAGCGCCGGTCAGTCCGCGCGCGCCGTGCCGAGGTGCCGCGTCACGCCGTCCCACCCGTGCAGCAGCGGTGCGACGAGGTCGGGCAGCCCCTCGGGGAAGACCTCGATCTGGACGCCGCGCAGGTCGTCGAGCGTCCACCAGCGCATCTCGTCGACGACGTCGAGCTCGACGTCGGTCCACCCGTCGCGGCTCAGCCCGCCGTCGCCGTCCGCCCCGGTGACGCGCGCGAGGAACAGCACCTCGTCCTGGCGGCAGTGCTGCCGGTAGAAGTCGAAGATCGCGCTGCGCGTGTACACCGGACCGACGAGCGCGCCCGGGTCGAGGAGCAGGCCCGTCTCCTCGTGGACCTCGCGCAGCGCGGCGTCGACGTCGCTCTCGCCCGGGTCCACTCCCCCGCCGATCGTGAACCACCACGAGCGCTCGGGCTGGTCGACGTCGTGCCCGCGGGCCAGGAGGATGCGGTCCGCGTCGTCGAGGAGCAGCACGCGCGCGCCGCGGCGGAAGTACAGGCCGTCGTCCCCGAGCACCCAGTCGGGGCCCAGGGACGACGGCGCTCCGGCGGCCTCGGCCACGACGGCTCAGCCGTCCGTCGTCGGCACGACGACGGACGGCTGCGACGCGCGGCGGTCGGTCACCAGCCGCGCTCGGCCAGACGGTGCGGGACGGGGATGTCGTCGACGTTGATGCCGACCATCGCCTCGCCGAGCCCGCGGGAGACCTTGGCGATCACGTCGGGGTCGTCGTAGAACGTCGTGGCCTTGACGATGGCGGCCGCGCGCTGGGCGGGGTTGCCGGACTTGAAGATGCCCGATCCCACGAACACGCCCTCGGCGCCGAGCTGCATCATCATCGCGGCGTCGGCCGGGGTCGCGATCCCGCCGGCGGTGAACATGACGACCGGGAGCTTGCCGGTCGCGGCGACCTCCTTGACGAGCTCGTACGGCGCCTGGAGCTCCTTCGCGGCGACGAACAGCTCGTCCTCGGGGAGCGACGTGAGGCGGCGGATCTCCCCGCGGATGGTGCGCATGTGCGTGGTCGCGTTGGAGACGTCGCCCGTGCCGGCCTCGCCCTTGGAGCGGATCATCGCGGCGCCCTCGGTGATGCGGCGCAGCGCCTCGCCGAGGTTGGTCGCCCCGCACACGAACGGGACGGTGAACTGCCACTTGTCGATGTGGTTGGCGTAGTCCGCGGGCGTGAGGACCTCGGACTCGTCGACGTAGTCCACGCCGAGCGACTGGAGCACCTGCGCCTCGACGAAGTGGCCGATGCGCGCCTTGGCCATCACGGGGATGGAGACGGCCTCGATGATCCCGTCGATCATGTCCGGGTCGGACATGCGCGAGACGCCGCCCTGGGCGCGGATGTCGGCGGGCACGCGCTCCAGCGCCATGACCGCCACGGCCCCGGCGTCCTCGGCGATCTTCGCCTGCTCGGGCGTGACGACGTCCATGATGACGCCGCCCTTGAGCATCTCCGCCATCCCCCGCTTGACCTTCGCGGTGCCGACCGCGCCGGCACCCTCCGTGGTCGCGGCGCCCGGGGCGCTCTCGGCAGGGACGTTCTGGTCGGCCACGTTGGTCACCGGTACCTCACACCTTCAGGTCAGGGGAACGTCGCGCGCTCGCGCGCGGACGCCGTCGAACAGGCTCGACGGCACATGCTCCCACGCGCTCCCCATCCTATCGCCGGGCCGTCCACGACCCCGGTCCCCGGGCCGGCCGGGAGAGGACCGCCGGGCCCGGTACGACCCGCGAGAGCCGCCCCTCAGTCGGGGGTGGCCGCGCTGGCGACAGGGCGCACGAGCGCGTCGGGCGCGGCGTCGTCGAGCTCGACCGTCACGGGCATCGGCGCGTGGCCCGCGAGGTGGAACAGACGCACCCACCACTTGCTGCGCACGCGCAGCGCCTGGGCGACGGCCTCGTTGTGGAAGCGGCGCGCGAGCTGGGCGCGGTACCACGCGGCGGACAGCGTGGCGAGCAGCTCGTCGCCCGCGGGGACCGACCGCACCTCGGCGAGGTCGTCCGCGTCCTCCAGCGCGGAACGCAGGGTCGCGGTGAGGTCGCTCTCCGCGAGCGCGCGCGACTCCGCCATGCCGCCCAGGAGGCGCCGGGGGCGCGGGCCGTCCGCCGGCACGAGGCCGGGCACCTGCTCGCGGAGCCGACGCGCGTCGGCGTCGTCGTCGAGGACGGCGTGCGCGGCCTCGGCGACGAGGACGGAGCTCGCGGGGTCGAGCTCGCCGGACGCCGCGAGGTCCACGGCGGCCGACGCGCGGCGCACGAGCTGGGCGTCCAGCGCCAGCCGCGACGCCATGACCTTGCGGTGGAGGCGGTCGAGCCGCGACGCGGCGACCCACAGCAGCCACGCGGCCAGGGCCGCGACGACGAGGACGAGAACGGCGGTCTCGGACCAGGTCACGGGCGACCCACCTCCTCCTCGCGGACGCGGCCCAGCAGCCGCCCGCCGCGGCGCGAGCGCGGGTCCTCGTGCACGGGGATGACCGCCTCGGACGCCGCGAGCACCATGTCGTACACCGCGGAGACCTGGTCGGTCACCGCGGACCAGTCGAACCGTCGCACGAACTCGGCCGCACGCTCCCGGTGCGCGGCACGGGCGTCAGGGTCCGCGAGGACGTCGACCACCGCCCGGGCCAGCGCCTCGGGGTCGCCTACGGGGAACAGCACGCCCGCGGCGCCGTCGTCGAGCACGCGGCGGAACGCGCCGAGGTCGCTCGCGACGACGCACGCCCCGGCGCTCATCGCCTCCACGAGGACGATCCCGAAGCTCTCGCCCCCGGTCTGCGGGGCGATGTAGAGGTCCACCGACGCGAGCAGGCTCGCCTTGTCCTCGTCGCTCACACCACCGAGGAACTCGACGGAGGACGCGTGCGCGCCGAGCGCCTCGATCGCGGCGTCCCGACCGTCGTCGCCGCGCCCGGCGACGAGGAACCGCGCGCCGGGGAGCTGCTCGAGGATCCGCGGGATCGCTGCCGTCAGGACGGGCAGGCCCTTGCGCGGCTCGTCGAGGCGCCCGAGGAACGCGATCGTCGGCGCCTCGGGCGTGCCCTGCCAGGCCGGGCTCGGCACGGCGTCGGCGAACGCGTCGACGTACACGCCGTTGGGGATGACGACGGCGTCGCCGCCCAGATGGTCCACCAGCGTGCGCCGCGCGTCCTCCGAGACCGCGATGCGCGCGTCGATCTTCTCCAGGCTCTGCCGCACGAGGGGGTAGGCGACCTGGAGCGCGCGCGAGCGCACGAGCGACGTGTGGAACGTCGCGACGATCGGGCCCTGTGCGATCCAGAGCGCGAGCATGCTCAGCGAGGGCGTCACGGGCTCGTGCAGGTGCAGCACGTCGAACCGTCCGGCGTCGAGCCACCGGCGCACGCGGCCCGCCGTGCGCGGGCCGAACGTGAGCCGCGCGACCGAGCCGTTGTAGCGCACCGGCACCGCACCGCCGGCGGAGGTGAGGTAGTCCGGGACGGGCGTGTCGTCGTCGGCCGGGGCGAGCACGGAGACCTCGTGGCCTCGCGCCATGAGCGCCTCGGCGAGGTCGCGCACGTGGAACTGCACGCCGCCGGGGGCGTCGAACGAGTAGGGGCACACGATGCCCACGCGCAGGCTCATGCGGCACGCTCCGCGTCCGGGGACGGCTCGCCCGCCGCGGCGCGCGTGCGCGCGTAGCGCTCGGGGTCGAGGTCGTCGACGAACACCTTCTGGAGCATGTGCCAGTCCTGCGGGTGCTCGCGGATCGCGACGCTCAGCGCGTCGACCCAGGACTGCGTCGCCGCGGCCACCCGCTGGGCGCGCGGGACGTCCGTCGCGATCTCGACGCGCGGGAAGAAGCGGATGACCAGGCCCCAGGGCGAGCCCGCGGCCCGGCGCCGCTCCCCGCGCAGCCGCTCGTAATGGATGCCGGCCGGCACGAGCGGCGCGCCCGTGCTCACGGCGAGCGCCGCGGGCCCGGCCGCGACCCGCGCCCGCTCGCCGAAGAGGTCGACCTCGACGCCGCGGTGGGTGAGGTCGCGGTCGGCAAGCAGCGGGATGATCTTCCCCGGCCGGCTGGCGCCGCGCACCAGGTCGCGGAAGACGTCGCCGTCGCCGAGCGCGAGGATCTCGAGCCCGAGCCCGGTGCGGAACGCGAGGAACTCCTCGAACAGCTCGTCGGGCTTCAGCCGCTCCGCGACCGTCAGCACGGGCGCGATGTGCGGGGTCGCGTACGCGCCCGCGAGGTCCCAGTTGCCCTGGTGGGACAGCGCGAGCACCGGGCTCCGGTCGCCGCCGAGGTGCTCGGCCAGGTTCTCGTACCCGACGAGCCGCACGCGCGCCTCGACCTGCTCCGGCGTCCACGCGGGGAGCGTGAAGGCCTCCCGGTAGTACCGCATGTACGACCGCATCCCCGCGCGCGACAGCCGACGCAGGGCGCGCGGCGAGAGCCCGGGCCGGACGCGCGCGAGGTTGCGCTCGAGCTGGCGCACTCCCCCGCCGTGCACGAGCCACGTCACGTCGGCGATCGCGTCGAACAGCCCGCGCAGCAGCGGGTCAGGCACCTTGCGCGCGTTGCGCCAGGCGAACGTGAACGCCTTGCCGGCGTCGAGGGCCATCAGCAACCGTCCTCCGTGTCGTCGGTCCGGGAGGCGCTCGCGGAGAGGGCGAGCGCCTGGCGGCGCACCGTCGCGACGCGCTGCACGACCGTCACCGCGCTCGCGAGCGCGAGCAGGCCGAGCACCGCGACGAGCACGACGGGCGGCAGGCCGAGGCCGACGAGCCCGGCGGCGACGAGGGCCGCGACGAGGCGGTCGGCACGCTCGGCGATCCCGACCTGCGCGGTCATGCCGACGCTCTCGGCGCGAGCCCGCGCGTACGGCACGACGGCGCCGAGCGCGAGGCACGCGAGAGCGACGACGGTCCCCCACGCGGCGAGGTCGGGCGTGAGGCGCGGGTCGTCGGCGCGGGCGAACCACAGCGTGAGCCCGACGAACACGGCGGCGTCGGCGAGCCGGTCGAGCGTCGAGTCGAGGAACGCACCCCAGGGACCCGACCGGCCGGCGCGGCGCGCCATGACGCCGTCGAGCACGTCGGCGAAGGCGCAGACCATGACGACCATGACCCCGGCGAACAGGTGGCCCGTGGGGAAGAGCCACAGCGCGCCGACGACGACGCCGAGCGTCCCCGTGACCGTCACCGCGTCCGGGCTCACCCCGACGCGCAGGAGGAACGCGGCGAGCGGCGTGAACAGGCGCGTGGTGAGCGCGCGCAGGCGACCGAACATCAGGCGTCGTCCCCCTCGCCGGTGGTCGGCCAGGCGGCCGCGAGCCGCGCCCGCGTGTCGGCGAGCAGCTCCGGCACGGCCTTCGTCTGCGCGACGATCGGCAGGAAGTTGGCGTCCCCCGCCCAGCGCGGCACGACGTGCTGGTGCAGGTGCGCGGCGATGCCCGCACCCGCGACCGCGCCCTGGTTCATGCCGAGGTTGAAGCCGTCGGGCGCGGACACCGCACGCACGACCCGCATGGCCGTCTGCGTGAGGTGCGCGACCTCGACCGTCTCGGCCTCCGTGAGGTCCGTGTAGTCGGACACGTGCCGGTACGGCACGACCATGAGGTGGCCCGGGTTGTACGGGTAGAGGTTGAGCACGACGTACGCGGTCCGGCCGCGCGCGACGATCAGCCCGTCCTCGTCCGTGCGGTCCGGCACGCGGCAGAACGGGCACTGGCCGCGCGAGTCGTCCGCGGGCTTGTCCTGCCCTCCGATGTACACCATGCGGTGCGGCGTCCAGAGCCGGTCCAGGCCGTCGTCGAACCGTGGGTGCGCGTCCGGCGTCTCGACCGTCGCACCGGTCGCGGGGTCGGGTGCAGCGCCCGGCGCGGCCTCGTCGGCCGCGCCGGGCGCCCCCGTGCGCTCGTCGCTCACGCGCCGTCAGACCTGGACGCGGTCGCGCACGGCGGA
This sequence comes from Cellulosimicrobium sp. MI9406, assembly GCF_040595865.1. Classification (NCBI taxonomy): domain Bacteria; kingdom Bacillati; phylum Actinomycetota; class Actinomycetes; order Micrococcales; family Promicromonosporaceae; genus Cellulosimicrobium; species Cellulosimicrobium sp. MI9406. The sequence goes on along the minus strand of NZ_JALIZI010000006.1, from coordinate 131,019 downwards.
GACGATCCGCTCGACGGCCTCGGCGACGGGCACGCCGTTGTCCTGGCGGCCGTCGCGGTAGCGGAACGACACGGCGCCCGCCTCGGCGTCCTCGCCGCCCGCGATGAGGACGAACGGGACCTTGCGCGTGCTGGCGTTGCGGATCTTCTTGCCGAACCGGTCGTCGGAGTAGTCGACCTCCGCGCGGATCCCCTGCGCCCTGAGCTGCGCGACGACGTCGGCCACGTAGTCGTTGAACGGCTCCGCGACGGGGACCGCCACGACCTGGACGGGCGCGAGCCACGCGGGGAACGCACCGGCGTAGTGCTCGACGAGGATCCCGAAGAACCGCTCGATCGAGCCGAACAGCGCGCGGTGGATCATCACGGGACGCTGGCGCGTGCCGTCGGACGCCGTGTACTCGAGCTCGAACAGCTCCGGCTCGAAGAAGTCGAGCTGGATCGTCGAGAGCTGCCACGTGCGGCCGATCGCGTCCTTCGCCTGGACCGAGATCTTGGGGCCGTAGAACGCCGCGCCGCCCGGGTCGGCGACGAGCTCGAGGCCCGACTCCGTCGCGACCTGGCGCAGGACCTCGGTCGCCTCCTCCCACGTGGCGTCGTCGCCCACCGACTTCTCCGGGTCGCGCGTCGACAGCTCGAGGTAGAAGTCGTCGAGCCCGTAGTCGCGCAGGAGGTCCAGCACGAACGAGAGCAGCGAGCCCAGCTCGTCGCGCATCTGCTCGCGCGTGGTGTAGATGTGCGCGTCGTCCTGCGTGAAGCCGCGCGCCCGCGTCAGCCCGTGCACGACGCCCGACTTCTCGTAGCGGTACACCGTGCCGAACTCGAACAGCCGCAGCGGCAGCTCGCGGTACGACCGCCCGCGCGAGCGGTACACGAGGTTGTGCATCGGGCAGTTCATCGGCTTGAGGTAGTAGTCCTGGCCGGCGCGCTTGACGTTGCCGTCGTCGTCGAGCTCCTCGTCCAGGTGCATCGGCGGGTACATGCCGTCGGCGTACCAGTCGAGGTGGCGCGACGTCTGGAACAGGTTCGCCTTGGTGATGTGCGGCGTGCTGACGAACGAGTAGCCGGCCTCGACGTGCCGCTTGCGCGAGTACTCCTCCATCTCCATGCGGATCGTCGCGCCGTTGGGGTGGAACACCGGCAGGCCCGAGCCGATCTCCTCCGGGAAGGAGAACAGGTCGAGCTCGTTGCCGAGCCGGCGGTGGTCGCGCCGCTCCGCCTCCGCGAGCCGCTCGAGGTACGCCTTGAGCTCGTCCTTCGTCGGCCACGCCGTGCCGTAGATGCGCTGGAGCTGCGGGTTCTTCTCGCTGCCGCGCCAGTAGGCCGCGGCCGAGCGCATGAGCTGGTAGCCGTTGCCGATCAGGCGCGTGCTCGGCAGGTGCGGGCCACGGCACAGGTCCTTCCAGACCACCGTCTCGCTCTCGCGCCCGGCGCCGCGCACGTTGTCGTAGATCGTCAGCTCGCCGCCGCCGACCTCGACGTTCGCGCCCTCGGTGTCGTCCGCGGTGCCGGAGCCCTTGAGCCCGATGAGCTCGAGCTTGTACGGCTCGTGCGCGAGCTCGGCGCGCGCCTCGTCCTCGGTGACCACGCGGCGGCGGAAGGTCTGGCCTTCACGGATGATGCGCGACATCGCCTTGTCGAGCGCCTTGAGGTCCTCGGGGGTGAACGGGGTCTCGACGTCGAAGTCGTAGTAGAACCCGTCCGTGATCGGCGGGCCGATGCCCAGCTTCGCGTCCGGGTTGACCTGCTGGACGGCCTGCGCGAGCACGTGCGCGGCCGAGTGTCGCAGCACCGCGAGGCCGTCCGGCGAGTCGATCGTCACGCCCTCGACGACGTCGCCGTCCGCGACCGGTGTGTCGAGGTCCTTGAGCTCCCCGTTCACGCGGATCACGACGACGTCGCGACGCGACGCGAACAGGTCCGTGCCCGTCGTGCCCGTCGTCACCGTGGTCTCCTCCGCGTCGAGGGTGATGGTGAGTGGTGACGAGACGACGTCAGACACGTCCGTGCTCCGTTCTGTGGCGGGAGGCGCGCGCGGCGCCCGGTCAGGTCCCCCGGCGCCGGGGCGTCCCCGACAGCACGAAGGGCGCCGTCGTGGACGGCGCCCCTCGATCGTACCGACCCGCAGGTCAGTCGTTGGCCTTCTTCGCCTTCTCGGCGAGGGTGTCGACGTGCCGGTCGACAGAGTCCGGGGCGACCGACTTGATCTTTCCCGCGACCTCGTCGATGCGCTCGTCGGTCATGAACTCCTTGGCCTTGTCGATGCGCTCCTCGGTCATGAACTCCTTGGCCTTGCCGAGAAGGTCGCCGAGTCCGCCCCGGTCCTTCGGTGTCTGCTCGCTCATACCGGCTCCCTCGGGGGTCGTGGTGCGCGCGTCCCGCGCCGGGCGGCGGCCGTCCCGCGCCCGCACGAAACGCTACCCGGCGGCACCACGCCGCGCGACGGGGCACCGGCAGCGGCCACGACCCGCGTGACCCGCCGGCCCGGACCGGCGCACGCACGGTCCGGGCCTGCCAGAATCGGCCCATGGACGACGACGTGGCACCCGGGGAGCGCACCGCGCGCATCTTCCGGCACCGGCTCAACGAGCTCTTCGCGCGCGGCCGCGGCGGGCGTCCCGTGACCAACAGGGAGGCCGCCCACTGGATGACGGAGCGCGGATACTCCATCAACGAGGCGTACCTCAGCGCCCTGCGCGGCGGGCACCGCTCGTCGCCCAGCCTGCGCGTCGTCGAGGGCATCGCCGCCTTCTTCAAGGTGAGCACGGGCAGCCTCGTCGACCCCGAGGAGAGCCCCGACGACCGCCTGCGCGCCGCGCTCGCCGACGAGGGCGTGGAGCAGTTCGCGCTGCGCGCCCAGGGGCTGTCCCCCGAGAACGTCCGCGCCATCATCGAGATCGTCGACCGCGTCCGGAGCCTCGAGCACCTCCCTCCCGTGGCACCGCCGGGCACGCCCCACGGGCACCCTCCTGCCCCGGAGGCCGACCATGGATGACCTCCTGCGCGCCGCAGGGCTCGACCGCGCCCGCAGCATCGAGGAGGCGTGCCGCCTCGTCGCCGCGGCCCGCGGCAAGCCGCTCGAGGTCGTCGAGGGCGACCTCGGCCCCGGCGTCACCGGCCTCTGGCTCGCGTTCCCCGAGCGCGACCTCGTCCTCGTCGACGCCCGCCAGACGCTCCCCGGACCGCACCGCGACCACGTCGTCGCGCACGAGCTCGTGCACGTCCTCGACGCGATCCGCCCCGGCCCCGCGCCGGGCCCGCTCCCCACCGGGTGCCGCGACGTGCACGACGACCCCGCCGAGCAGCGCGTCGAGCGCCTCGCGAGCGAGCTGATGATCTCCATCGCGTCGCACGGGAGCTCGGCCGCACGCCTCACGTCCCTCGAGCTCTACCGATGAGCCACGTGCTCGACCTCCTCGCCACGGCCCTGTTCGTCACCGCCGCCACATGGACGGCGCTGCGCGCCCGCACGGGCACCGACGCGGCTCTCCCGCTCGGCCTCGCGTTCGTCGCGGTGGCGTCCGCGCTGCGGGTCCCGGCCGTCGCCGAGCTCCTCAAGACGCACGCCCCCGGCGGCACGCACGAGGTCGCCAAGCACGTCGCGCTCGTCGCCGGGTGCCTCTTCGTCGGCGTGTGGGCGTACAGCACAACGACCGGGCACGCGCCACGGACGCGGCACGTGGCGCTCGCGGCCGGTCTCGTCGGCGGGGCGATGGTCGCGCTCGCGGTCGCGAGCGGGCCGTGGACGACCCTCGACCTCGACGCCCAGAGCTCCGGCCGACCGCTCATGTGGGTGTACCGCGCGCTGTACTACGGCGCGTTCGTGGCGTCGACCGCGACGTTCGCCGTGTCGTGCGTCCGCACGCGCTCGCGGCGGCCCGTGCGGCTGCGGTGGGGCATGGACGTCGCGGCGGCCGGGGCGGTCGTCGCCATGGTGTGGGCCGTCGTCAGCTTCGTGGCCGCGCTGCTGCACGAGCCCGGCAGCGCCGAGCCGTACCTCGTCCTCGGCGTGCGCACCCGGTACCTCGTGCTCGCGGCGAGCGTCCTGCTGACGGTCGGCATCGTGGGCCAGCTCGCGTCGTCGGCGGCGTTCGCCCGCGAGCGCCGTCGCGATCTCGGGCACCTGCACGCCTTCGTCGTGGCGACCGTGGGCGGCGGGGGCCTCCCCGGGTCCAGCGCGGCGGTGGACGAGTACCACCGCACCATCGAGATCTTCGACGGCCTCGCCGCGCTCGCGCTGCACTCGCGTCGGGACGACGTCGACCACGTGCGCGTCGCCGTCCCCGGCAGCCCGCGCGAGGTGATCCTCGCCTACCAGCTCCAGCTCGCGGCGACGCGGCGGGCCCGGGGTGACGCCCCGAGCGTCGACCCGGACGACTGGTCCGACCTGCTCGCGGACGACGACGCGCTGCGTCGGCTGGGCCGCGCGCTGCGCGACCGGACGAGCAGGGAGGGGACGGCCCGCGTCCTCGCGGGCGTCTGAGCCCGCCGGGCCCGACGCCAAGCTCCCCCTGCGCGCTTGCCCCCGCGCCGGGCCTCGGCGGGCGGGCTCAACCTACAGACAGACGCACGGGGGCGCAACGTGCCTCACAGTTGAAATATCAACGGTTCAGCGCCGTCAACCGAGGAACACCTGCGCGCACACGACCTCCGCCGGCCCGGCGCCGGGGTCGGCGCCGGGGTCGGCGGCGCACGCGATGCCGACCGAGGTCAGCGTCGGATCGAGCAGGTTCGCCCGGTGCCCGTGCGACGCCATCCACGCGTCCACCACCTCGGCGGGGTCCGCGGCCGTGCGGCTGAGGTTCTCTGCCGCGCTCCCCGCCGGCGGGTCGCACGCGGCGAGGACCTCGTCGAGCGGCGCGTGCTCCAGCGGCGCACCGACGAGCGCCGCGGCGCGCGAACGAGCAGCGGAGATCGCGCACGCGCTCTCGTCGAGCGGGGGCAGCCCCTCGTCCCGGCGTACCTCCTGCGTCCCCCGCAGCAGGCCCGCGGCATACTCGTCGAGGTCCGCCGCCCCCGACGCACCGGACGACGGAGGCACGGCGCCGGGCGCGGCCTGGGCGGGCGCCTCCGTCGCCGGGTGGTCGGACGCCGGACCACCGCTCTCCCGGTGGTCGGCGTCGCCGTCCGGCGAGCACGCCGCCAGAGGTCCGAGCGTCGCCACCAGGACGAGGACGGTGGCCCCCCGCGTGGTGCGCAGCCACGGGCGCCGCCGGGGACGCCGCGCGGCGCTCACTGCCGCCCGAGCGCGCGGTACGTCCAGCCGGCGGCGCGCCACGCCCTCGCATCGAGCGCGTTGCGCCCGTCGACGACGCGCGGAGCCGCGACGAGGCCGAACAGCTTTCCCGGGTCCAGCTCGCGGTACTCGCGCCACTCGGTGAGGACGAGCACGGCGTCCACGCCGTCCACCGCCTCCTCGACGGTCTCCGCGAAGCCCAGGGCGGGCGCCTTGGCCCGCGCGTTCGCGAGCGCGCGGGGGTCCGTGACGACGACGCGCGCGCTGCGCTGGTGGAGCCGTTCCGCCACGTCGAGCGCGGGCGAGTCCCGCACGTCGTCGCTGTCGGGCTTGAACGCCGCGCCCAGCACCGCGATGCGCGCGCCCGCGAGCGGGCGGCCGTCGAGGACGCCGACCGTGAGGTCGACCATCCGTTCGCGACGCCGGAGGTTGATCGAGTCGACCTCGCGCAGGAAGCTCACCGCCGGGTCGGCGTGGAGCTCCTCGGCGCGCGCCATGAACGCCCGGATGTCCTTCGGCAGGCAGCCCCCGCCGAAGCCGAGGCCCGCGTTGAGGAACCGGCGGCCGATGCGCTCGTCGAGCCCGATCGCGTCGGCGAGGAGGGTGACGTCTCCCCCGGCGACCTCGCAGAGCTCCGCCATCGCGTTGATGAACGAGATCTTCGTGGCGAGGAACGAGTTCGCCGCGACCTTGACGAGCTCCGCCGTCGCGCGGTCCACCACGAGACGCGGCGTGCCGTCCGCGAGCGCCGCGGCGTACACGGCGTCGAGCACCTCGGCGGCCCGGGCGCCCGCTGCGTCGTCGGGGACGCCGTACACGAGCCGGTCCGGCCGCAGCGTGTCCTGGACGGCGAAGCCCTCGCGCAGGAACTCCGGGTTCCAGACGAGCGTCGCGCCCGGCGCCGCCGCGGCGAGGTCCGCCGCCAGGCGCGTCGCGGTGCCGACGGGCACCGTGGACTTGCCCACCACGACCGCGTCTGCGGCCAGGTGCGGCAGCAGCGCGCGGAACGCGGTGTCGACGTACGACAGGTCGGCGGCGTAGGAGTCGGCCCGCTGCGGTGTCCCGACGCACACGAAGTGCACCTCCGCGTCCGTGGCCTCGGCCACGTCGGTCGTGAAGGTCAGGCGCCCTGACGCGCGCGCCTCCGCGAGCAGCTCGTCGAGCGCGGGCTCGTAGAACGGCGCCCGCCCCTCGCGCAGCGACGCGACCTTCCGCGCGTCGACGTCCACCCCCACCACGTCGTGCCCCAGCCGGGCCATGCAGGCGGCGTGCACCGCGCCCAGGTACCCGCAACCGATCACCGAGATCCTCATGCCGTCCCCCCCTGCTCGTCCCGCCGATGGCCGCGCGCGTCCGTCCCGCCGCCGGGCGACCGGGCCACGGCCCACGGCCTGCACCCTCACCGCCGCTCGCGCGGCAGCACCACCTCGTCGAAGGTCCCCGTCGCCGGGCGCGACCCGACCGCCACCGCCGCCTCGCTCCCGGGGCGCCCCGGGCCGAGGTCGGCCTCCGCGCCGTCGACGGCGGTCGCGACGCCCGTCGGCGGGGGCGCGGGCACCGCACCGCGCGTTGCCTCCGCGGCCGGAGCCCCGCCGGCCGGACCCTCCGAGGCGACGGGTGCCCACGGCCCCGTGCCGGTCGCGGGAGCCGCCTGCCGTGCCGCGCCGCGAGCGTGCCGGCTTCCGCGCACGGCCGACCGCCGCGCGGAGCGGCCCTGCGAGGCCTCCGCCGCGGCGTCCGCCGTGTACTCGTAGTAGCCGTACTCGTACGGGCCCGCGCCCGGCCCCTTGACCGGCACGCGGTTCACCACGATGCCCAGCGGCCGCACGCCCACCGTGCCGAGTGCCGACAGCGCCGTCTCGAGCTGGTTCCGGTGCACCGTGCCCGCGCCGACGACGACGATCGCTCCCCCGACCCCCTTCGCGAGGATGGCCGCGTCCGTGACCGGGAGAAGAGGGGGCGTGTCGACGACGATCACGTCGTACTCCGTCCGGAGCCGCTCCAGGAGCTGCGCCATGGAGTCGCCACCGAGCAGCTCGCTCGGGTTCGGCGGGATCTGGCCCGACGCGATGACGTCGAGGTTCCCGTTGCCCCACGGCTGGACCGCGTCCTCCACGGCGACCTTGCCGATGAGGATCGTCGTGAGCCCGACCGACCCCTCGATGCCCAGGTACCGGGCGACCGCGGGACGGCGCAGGTCGGCGTCGACGAGCACGACGCGCTGGCCGGCGTCCGCGAGGGTGATCGCGAGGTTGACGCTCGTGGTGGTCTTGCCCTCGCCGGGCAGCGCGGACGTCATGACGTACGTGCGCGCCGCCGGTCCGAGCTCGAGGAACTGCAGGTTGGTACGCAGCCGTCGGAACGCCTCGGCACGTACCGCCTGCGGCGACTCCTGCACGATGAGCGGGTGCTCCGGAGCGTCGGCCTCGTACCCGATGACGCCGAGCACCGGCGCGTCCGTCACGTCCTCGACGTCGGCGGTGGACCGGACGCGCGTGTCGAGCAGCTCGCGGACCACGGCCACCGCGACCCCGACCGCGAGGCCGATCACGAGCCCCAGCACGAGGTTGAGCCGCAGGTTCGGCGACGCGGGCGCCGTCGGCACGGACGCCGCCCTGACCGTGCTGATCTGCACCGGCGAGTCCCCGCCGCCGACCGGCGTCTCAAGCTCGGCGACGACCGAGGCGAGCGAGCGCGCGGTCGCGTTCGCGATCTCGGCCGCGAGCTGGGGCGACTCGTCGGTCGCGGTGACGTTGACGAGCGCCGTGTCGAGCGGCGAGTCCGCCTGCACGCGCTGGGCGAGGGACGCCGCGTCGTCCGCGAGCCCCAGCTCGTCGACGACGGGGTCCAGGACGCGCGGGCTCGTCACGAGCTCGATGTACGACTTCACCTGGCGCACCGTGAAGTTCGAGCCCTGGAGGAGGTCCGTCGTCGAGTCGGAGCCCTGCACGGACACGTAGACCTGGGACCGCGCGGAGTACGTCGGTGTGCTCAGCAACGAGTAGGCACCCGCGAGCACCAGTCCGAGCGCCGCCGCGACGGCGACCGTGACCCACCGCCTGCGCAGCAGGAGCAGGTAGTCCTTGAGCTCCATCGTCGTCCCCCTCACCGGCCCGCTCCCCCTGAGCGTCGACCCACGACCGCCCCAATCTCGCACAGCCCCTCGCCCGTCGCGAGCCTGGGCGCACCCGCGCCGGCGCGGGTCATCCGCGCACCAGCCCGGCCCGCTCGCGGTACCACGCCACGGTCCGTTCGAGGCCTTCGCGCAGCCCGGTGCGCGCCTCCCAGCCGGTCGCGCGCAGGCGCGACACGTCGAGCAGCTTCTGCGGCGTGCCGTCCGGCTTCGACGTGTCCCACCGGGTCTCGCCGTCGTAGCCGACGACGTCCGCGACCGCTTCCGCGATCTCTCGGATCGTCACGTCGTGGCCGGTACCCACGTTGACGTGCTCGGCGCCGTCGTAGTGCTCGAGGAGGTGCAGGCACGCGTCGGCCAGGTCGTCACTGTGCAGGAGCTCGCGCCGGGGCGTCCCCGTCCCCCAGTTCGTCACCACGCGCGAGCCGCTGCGCACCGCCTCGTCGTAGCGCCGGATCAGCGCGGGCAGCACGTGGGAGCCCTGCGGGGAGAAGTTGTCACCCGGCCCGTAGAGGTTCGTCGGCATCGCGGAGATCCAGGGCAGGCCGTCCTGGCGGCGCACCGCCTGCACGTGCAGGATGCCCGCGATCTTCGCGATCGCGTACGCGTCGTTCGTCGGCTCGAGGTGCCCCGTGAGCAGCGACTCCTCGACGATCGGCTGGGGCGCGAGGCGCGGGTAGATGCACGACGACCCGAGGAAGAGCAGCCGCTCCACCCCGACCGCGCGCGCGGCGTCCAGGACGTTGACCTGGATGCGGACGTTCTCGGAGAGGAAGTCCACCGGGTGCGTCGCGTTCGCGAGGATCCCGCCCACCTTCGCCGCCGCGAGCACGACGTAGCGCGGCCGCTCGGCGCGGAAGAGCGCGAAGACGGCGTCGCGGTCGGTGAGGTCCAGCTCCGCCGACGTGCGGCCCACGAGCCGACCGAACCCCGCCGCCTCGAGGCGGCGCCAGACGGCGGAGCCGACGAGCCCACGGTGGCCCGCGACGTAGAAGACCGCGTCGCGGTCGAGCGGTCCGGGCTCGAAGGCCACCGGGTCCTGCGCGCTCACGCGGCGTCCCACGTCGCGAGCGCCACCTCGTCGATCCACGGCGAGCCTGCGTGGTCGAGCGCCTGCAGGTCGGCGTCCACCATGATCCGGGCGAGCTCGCGGCCGTCGACCGTGGCCTTCCACCCGAGGTCGGCGTGAGCCTTGCTCGGGTCGCCGACGAGCGCGTCGACCTCCGCCGGACGGAGGTAGCGCTCGTCGAACCGCACGTGCTGCTCCCAGTCGAGACCCGCGTGCGAGAACGACTCCTCGAGGAAGTCGCGCACCGTGAGGCCCGTCCCCGTGGCGAGCACGTAGTCGTCCGGCGTCTCGGCCTGCAGCATGCGCCACATGCCCTCGACGTACTCGGCCGCGTACCCCCAGTCGCGGACCGCGTCCAGGTTGCCCAGGTACAGGTGCTGCTGCCGGCCGGCCTTGATCGCGGCGACCGCGCGAGTGATCTTGCGCGTCACGAACGTCTCGCCGCGACGCGGGGACTCGTGGTTGAACAAGATCCCGTTGACCGCGAACATGCCGTACGCCTCGCGGTAGTTCTTCGTGATCCAGTAGGCGTAGAGCTTGGCCGCCGCGTACGGCGACCGCGGGTGGAACGGCGTCGTCTCGCCCTGCGGCGGCGGGGTGGACCCGAACAGCTCGGACGACGACGCCTGGTAGTAGCGCGTGTCCACGCCCGCGAGCCGCACCGCCTCGAGCAGCCGGATCGCGCCCGTCCCGGTCGTGTCCGCGGTGTGCTCGGGCTCGTCGAACGACACCCGCACGTGCGACTGCGCCGCCAGGTTGTAGACCTCGTCGGGACAGATCTGCGAGAGGAGCGTGACGAGCCGGGCGCCGTCGGACAGGTCCGCGTAGTGCAGGAAGAGGCGCGCGTCCTCCTCGTGCGGGTCCTGGTAGAGGTGGTCGATCCGTGCCGTGTTGAACGTCGAGGCGCGGCGGATCAGGCCGTGCACCTCGTAGCCCTTGCGGAGCAGGAGCTCCGCCAGGTAGGAGCCGTCCTGTCCGGTGATGCCCGAGATGAGTGCCTTCTTCATGGTTCCCCCCGTGTGGTGTGCGGCGGCGCGGCGGCCGATGGCTACGTGCGGGCGACGTCCGGGGCACGAGGAGCGCCGTCGGCCGCCCGTGCGGTGGCGCGAGCCCCGGTGCCCGCGGTCGCGGTGGTCGTCGCGGTGGCGAGGGCAGCGGTGGCCGTCGCGTCCGTCGCGACCGCGCTCGTGCGCGGCTCCGGGACCGGGCGGCGGGCGGTCGCGGCGAGGACCGCCGCGAACGCGTCGACCGCCGCGCCCTCCGTGAGCCTCTCGTCGCGGTATCGACGACCCGCGGCCCCGAGACGGTCCCGCCGTCCTGGGTCGGCCGCGAGCACGAGCGCCGCGTCGAGGAGCGCCTGCGGGTCCTCCGGGTCGACCCGGACGCCCCCGCCGGACGCGCGCAGCTCCACCGCGGTCGTCGAACGCTCGGACGACGCGGCGAGCACGGGTCGCGCCGCGTGGAAGTAGGACGTGAGCTTGCTCGGTACGGACATCTCCGCGAGCCCGGCGAGCTCGTTGACCAGCAGCACGTCCGCAGCACGGAGCGCGGCACGGAACTGCGTGTCGGGCAGGGGGTCGAGGAACTGCAGGCTGCGGACACCTGCCCCGGCGGCCTCGAGGGCGGCCCGCCGGCTCCCGTCCCCCAGGAGCACGAAACGCACCGCAGCCCCCTGCGCGTCGGCGCGGCGCGCCGCCTCGACCACGTTCTCGAGCCCCTGCTTCACCCCCTGGTTGCCCGCGTGGAGCACGACGGTCTCGTCCTGGGCCCACCCGTGGGCCGCGCGCACGGCCGGGCGCTCCGCAGGCTCCACGTCGTCCGCGAGGTGGGTCCAGTTGCGCACGACGCGCACGGCAGCGGCGTCGACACCGAGCGACTCGCGGAGGTGGCGCGCGAAGCTCTCGTGGATGGCGACCACGCCGTCCGCGCCGCGGGCGGTGAACCGCTCGACGGCGCCCACCGCCCGCGCAGCGAGACCCGACGCCGTACCGGTCTCCGCGACGCCGAGCGAGTAGAGGTCCTGGGTCCACAGGACGACCCCCGGGAGCGCCGTCCTCCGCGCGCGGCGGGGGGCCAGGGCACGGCCGGCCCGCAGGCGCAGCATCGCGACGGCCGCCGCGAACAGCGAGGGCGAGACGAGCAGGACGACGTCGGCGTCGGGCCAGCGGACCGCGGCAGACCGCACCCCGAAGCTCAGCTCGGCGAGCAGACGGCGCGCCGAGGTCGGCGACCGCGGGACGTAGTGCCGCAGGCGCAGCACGTCGACGCCGTCGATGCGCTCTCGGCGCGCCCACCCTCGATCACCCTCGCGCACGCGCCACTGCGGGTAGTGGGGGTAGGTCGTCACGACGCGCACCCGAGCGCCGCGCGCGACGAGCGCACGGCTCAGCGCCGACGTGTAGGGCGCATTTCCGGTAGGTTCAGGGGCATAGTTGGCGCCGATCACCAGGATGCGCGTTCCCGAGATGCTCACGCACTCACGATAACGACGTTCGGGCACATTCGCTGGGGGGCAGATGACAGCACAGGAAGAACGCGACGGAATTCGGGTCGTACCGCTCTCGGAGGCACCCGGGGAAAAGACGTCCTGGGGTCGCCCGGGCGCGCTCGTGTATCTCTGGGGTGCGGCCGAGCTGCTGTTCGTCTCGAACCCGTGGCAGATCAGCTCGCGCCTGCGCGTCGCGGTGCTGCGCGCCTTCGGTGCCCATATCGGCGAGGGGGTCGTCTTCCGCCCTCGTACGCGCGTGCGATTCCCATGGAAGATTCATGTCGGAGCAAATTGTTGGATCGGTGAAGGTGTCTGGATCCACAACCAGGACGACGTCTGGATCGGGCACGACGCCGTGCTGTCCCAGGACACCCTCGTCACCACCGGCAGCCACCGACACCGGACGGACATGGGGCTGGTGACGGCCCCGGTGCACGTCGGTCCGGGCGCGTGGGTCACGGCGCGGTGCGTCGTCCTCGGAGGCACGCGGATCGGGCGCTCCGCGCTCGTCACACCGGGGTCCGTCGTCCGTGGCGAGGTGCCCGACGGCGGGGTCTGGGACGGGCGGTCGCTCTCCGACCGCACACGGTTCTGACGTGCCGCCCCGCCTGCGCGTCCTGCACGTCGCCACGCTCCTGACGCCCGACGGCGCCTACGGCGGCCCGGTCCGCGTCGCGACGAACCAGGTCCGCTCCCTGCGCGCGCGAGGCCACGACGCGATCCTGGTCGCCGCGGCGTCCGGCTTCGACCGCCTCCCGACCACGTGGGACGGCGTGCCCGTCGTCACCTTCCCCGCGGTGCGGGCCGTCCCGGGCACCGGCTTCGCGGGGATCGCCGCTCCGGCGATGGTGCGATGGATCCGCACCCACGGTGCGCGCGCCGACGTCGCCCACGTCCATCTCGCCCGCGACCTCGTCACCCTGCCCGCGGCCGCCGCCTGGAGCCGCTCGGGCAAGCCGTTCGTGACGCAGACGCACGGCATGGTCATGCCGTCCGGGCACCCGTTCGCCGCACCCCTCGACGCCGTCCTCACCCGGCGCGTCGTCGCCCGGGCGTCCACGAGCTTCGCGCTCACCCCCGTCGAGGAAGCCGGCCTGCGCACGCTCTTCGGCCGCGCGGCGACCGTGCGCCGCCTCGTCAACGGAGTGCCTCTGCCCGCCGAGGGGGCGCCGCTCGCGGACCCGCGCCACCCGGAGGTCCTGTTCCTCGCGCGGCTGCACGCGCGCAAGCGCCCCCTGGCCTTCGTGGAGGCCGCGGCTCGCCTCGCACCCCGCTTTCCCACGGCGCGGTTCACCCTCGTCGGGCCCGACGAGGGCCAGGCCGCGGCGGTGCGCGAGCGGATCGCCGACCTGCCCGGCGACGCTCGCGCCCGGGTGACGTGGGAGGGCGCGCTGCCGCCCGAGCGGACGGCGCGACGCCTCGCCCGGTCCGCGCTGTACGTCCTGCCGTCGGTCGACGAGCCGTTCCCCATGAGCGTGCTCGAGGCGATGTCGTGCGGGGTCCCGGTCGTCGTCACGCGGTCGTGCGGTCTGGCGGCGCCCGTCGAGCGTGCGGGCGCCGGGGCGGTCGTCGGCGAGGACGTCGACGACCTCGTCGCCGCGGTGGCGGCGTTCCTCGAGGACCCGGCCCACCGCCGGGCGACGGGCGTGCGGGCCCGCGAGCTCGTCCGGGAGGACTACTCGATGGAGACCGTGGCCGAGGAGCTGGAGCAGGCCTACACGCGGTGAGCCTCGCGACCCGGGCGGCCCTCCGGCGCGAGCACGGCAGCCGCGGCGACGAGCGCGACCGGGACCCACAGGTAGCGGTTGTACAGGCTGGGGGCCGTGGCGCTGAAGACGAGCGCCGTGACCCCCACCGCGAGGACCCGGACCTGGATCGGCGTCCGAGGCACGGCCCGCACGGCCCTGACGACCGCGACGACGAGGCAGCCGAGCAGTCCGAGGGCGAAGACCGCGCCGCCCTGGTACAGCGCCGCGACCGGCAGGCTGTGCACGCCGAGCGTCTCGACCACCAGGGAGGACCGCGCGTCCAGGCCCGCTCCGGTGAACGGGTCCTCCAGGAAGCCGCGCCAACCGAGCACGATGGTGTCCCACCGCGACGCGGACGTGTTGAGCGACGCATCCCCGCCGGAGAGCCCGAGCACCTGCTTGACACGCTCGGCGGGGCGCAGCGCACCCTGCGTCTCCCCGAGGACGCCACCCGCCAACCACAGCGCCGCGCCCGCGACGACCGCAGCGACGGCGACCCGTCCGAGCGGGATCCCGCGCAGGACGAGGAGCGTCGCGCTCCCGAGGACGGCCGCCAGCATGCCGCTCACGCTGCCGCTGAGGACGAGCCCGACGATCCCCGAGAGCGCCACGCCCACGAGCAGGAGCCGTTGCAGGCGCCCCAGGCCGCGCGTCAGCCCGGACAGGCCGATCACCACGGCGAGCGACGCGACGGCACCCGTGTCGCTCACGTGCCCGGTGAACCCCGTGTAGCGCCCGGCCGTCGTGACGACGCCGCCCGGGATCGCCCCGGGCCCGAGCGCGTACTGCACGAGCGTGCCGAGCGAGCAGAGAGCGGCTCCGACGCCGAACGCGACGAGCCCGCGACGCAGGCGGCGCTCGTCGTCGAGCAGGACCGCGAGCTGCCACGGGAGCGCCAGGGCGACGTAGAGCACCCGCAGCAGGCTGACGAGGCTCTCCACGGGCGCCGGCGAGCCCGCGGTCGCGAGGCAGCCCCCGACGACGAGCAGGAGGCACGCGGGCAGCGCCCACGCGCCGTACGGATGAGGCGTCGGCGGCCGCCCCACCGCCGCAAGGCACAGCGCGAGGCTCGCGAGCAGGACGACGTCCCCCGCCGTGACTCCGACGCCCACCCGCAGGACCAGCACGGAGACGAGGACGAGCCCGCAGTACAGCAGCCCCCGTGCCAGCGCCAGCACGGGGTCGCGCGAGCCCCCACGGCTCTCCGCCCCGCTGCCGCCGGGGCGCCCGGATCCGCCCGTCTGCCCGGAGGAGCCCCGGCCGCCGGCGCGGCCCTCGACGCGACCAGGCCGCACCGCGGCTCCTTGCGGCCGGACAGCGCGAGCCATCGAACGGTCATGCACAGTCCATCACCTGTCCTCGTGTCACGTCCCGCACCGGCCCCGCCGAGCGCCCCACGAAGCGGCCGCGGGCGACCTCTCCTGCGTGCGGACGGCGTACCGTCCCGCTCTCGGGAACAGGTCCCGTGACCTCGCGCTCCGCACCCGCGCGAGAATGCGTCGAAGCGCTTCGTGAGCATTTCCGCCGCCGGGCCGGCGGCAAATACCTGCGCATCGACTTCTCGCCACCCCCTGGAACGCGCTTCACACCGCCACCCCGCGGTACGTCCGGACCGCGGCGGGAAGGAAAAACGCGACGTATCCCGCGCCCCCGAGGACAAATCCGAGGGCGAGGCTCGAGAAAGGCCCTCCGGCCAGGTATCCGACCACGAACCCGCACCATGTCACGGCCACCATCCCCATCCGTGCCCGGGTCACGACGGACTGCGCCTTGAAGATCCGCATGACCACGAGGTGCGGTCCGACGAGGCCGCCGCAGGCCGCGAAGCAACCCACCGCAGCGAGCGCGACGGCCAGCTCCCCGCGCTCGATGCCCGACGGGTGCACCGCCCCGGCTGCGGCGACGACGACCAGCGCGACTCCGAGCACCGTCGCGCCCCCCGCGGAGAGCAGGCCGAGACGTCGTGCGCGCCGGACGAGCGTGGCGTCGTCGGGCCGGTCGGCCGTGCCGACCGCGTCCGAGAGCAGGTTCAGCGCGACCGCGGCGAAGAGGACGTTCACGGGACCGTAGAGCGTCTGGCTGAGCCGGAACGCACCGATGCTCGCGCTCACGGAGAGCGCCCCGAGCACCAGGAGCGGCACCGTCGTCGCGAGCTGCGCGACGAGGAACTCGTACGCCTGGGAGCGCGCCCGGGCCCCGTACCCCGCGTACCGCGAGTACCGGTCCACGCGTCGGGCGGCCAGCGCGAGCGGGACGGCCGCGACGGCGTAGCCCGCGCACCACACCGCGTAGAAGGCCACGAGCGGCTGCGAGGAGCCGCTGACGAGGAGGACCGCGGGCACGAGCAGGAGGCGGACCCCGTCCGAGAGCGCGACCGCGCCGTTGCGGCCCTGACCGATGCACCGGAACCGCAGCCAGTCCTGCACGACGGGCGCGACGCTGAGGGACCCCAGCGCGACCGCTCCGCCGGCACCGAGCGCGGTCACGGCGAGGTCCGCCGCGGCGACCAGGACCGCGACCGCCCCCGCCGCGACGACGACGTAGCGGGCCGGGACCACGGCGTGCGGGTCCGTGCGCCGCTCGATGAGCGCGGGCTGGAAGAGACCGCTGCGCACCAGGCCCGTGCCGACGTTCAGCACCAGCAGCGCGAGGCTGAAGCTCGCGAACTCGGCGGGCTCCATGTGCCACGCGCCCAGGAGCACGACGAACGCGCCCGCGGCGCTGGCCGCCGCCTGGGAGAGGACGAGCGGGCGGGTCAGGGCCGTCGCCGGGGCCGCGAGCGAGCGGCGCAGCACGTCAGGAGGGGTCATGCGTCAGCCTCACGAGCCTGCTCCCCGCGAGGAGCGCGCCGAGGCGCGGCGCGAGCGGGGCCCCGCGCCGCCAGTACACGACGCCGATCCCGGTGTTGAGGACGGTCCGCCGCCACCGCCAGGGCATGACGAGCCGCCCGAGCCGAGCCGCGGCGTCGGAGCGGCGGTCCGTGACGCTGAACCGCAGGTGCGTGGCCACGGGGTCCAGGCCCGCGGCCACCGCGTCGTGCCACCCCTGCTCGTCGGTGACGAGCACGTAGTCGGCGGCACGGTCCGCGCGTGCGGCGGCGTGCCCGGGGGCGGACAGCACGGCCGTCGCCTCCGGCCGACGCCCCGTCACGACCCGATCCCCCATCGTGCACGCCAGGAGTCGACGGCGTCCCGTGGCACGTCGATGCGGACCACCTCGCCCGACCGCAGGTCCTCCCGGTAGCGCCGCGCCGCGTTCCGCGACGGCGCGCGCAGCCCGACGGACCGCGCGATCTCCCGTGCGCGGTTGTCGATGGACAGGACGAGCGTGGGCACGCCCCGCTGCATCGCCCGGATACCGCCATGGAGCCGCAGGCCCACGTACGCGGTCCCCGGCTCGTCGAGCACCGCGTCGAAGTCCTCGAGGCGGGGGCCGAGCATCGTGCCCGTCCCGCGACGGACGCCGTCCACGTACTCGCGGTCGCCCGGGCCCTGCGGCCAGAAGAGGAGCTCGTCGAACCGCTCGGCGAGCGCGCGCACCAGCCTCCCGTCCGCCAGCGGGTCCTGGCTGTAGTCGGTGAACGTGACCACGACCCGCCGCTCGTCGGACGGGAGCGTCTGCTTCTCCACGCTCCAGAGCGTCGGACAGCTCGTGTGGACGGCCGACACGCGCGCGCGGCGGAGCCGGGCGAGCGAGTACTCGTCGCGCACCGCCCACGGCACGTCGCCGGCGAGCGAGCGCAGCCACGCGGCCGAGACCGGGTCGATCCCGGCCCGCTGGTACTGCCACCAGCCGACGCCGAGGAACGTCAGCCGACCTCGGCACAGGTCGACGTCGTCGGCCGGCCAGTGCCACGCGCGGCGGAACCGCATGTGGTCGGAGAGGAGGTTCGTCCCGCACGCGATCACGGAGCGCGCGTGCCGCAGGGCGGCCCGGTGCGCCGTGGTCAGCCGCCCGTGCATGGGCACGAGCTCGACCTCGTGGCCCTGCTCGCGCAGCGGCGTCACGAGCTCGGCGTCGACCGCCTCCGAGATGATCTGGTCGCCGACGTTCGTCGACGCCGCTCCCGGGTCCACCACCACGATCATCGGACCGCTCCCGCCTCGACCCTGCTCAGCCAGTCGCCGTACCGAGCACCGACGCGGTCCCACGTCGCCGCGCGCTCGGTCCACTCCCGGGCGCGGCGGCCGAGGTCCCGGTTCTCGTCGACCTCCTGGAGCGGGCCCAGCAGGCCCCCCGGACGGTCGACGTGGGCGACGACGGCCACGCCCGCAGCGCGCAAGGGCTCGGCCGCGTGGATCGTCGACGAGACCACGACGGGCACCCCCGCGGCGAGCATCTCGAGCACCGTGATGCTGCACGACTCCCAGCGCGACGGATGCAGGTACGCACGGCAGCCCGTGACGAGGAGCCACTTCTCCTCGCCCCGCGCGTTCCCGCGCAGCTCCACGCAGTCACCGAGCCCGAGGTCGCGGACCAGTCGAGCGGTCCGCTCACGACCGCCCCGGAAGTCGGGGCCCGCGAGCACGAGGCGCGGGCGCGGCGCGGGCAGCTCGGCCCAGCGGCGCAGGAGGTTGTCGATCCCCTTGTGGTCGGGGTCGTACCGTCCCATCCAGAAGAAGTAGTCGCCCCCGCCCACCCACCGGGGCACCTCGGCCGGGGACGGTGCGCCGTTGGGCAGCACGAGCGTGTCCCCGGACCGGCCGCCCGCCACGCCGTCCGCGAGCGGGCCCTCGGACGCGTAGAAGACGTGCAGCCAGTCGGCCCGACGCACGACGGAGGCCTCCGCGGCCCGTCGCGCGCCGGCGAGGTCGCGCAGGCGCGTCGTGACGCCCGGCTCGTAGACGCCGTGCGGCATGAGCACGACGACGGCGCCGCGCGGCCGGGCGCTGCGCGCCGCCGCGACGTTGCTCAGGACCCAGCCCTCGTGGAGGTAGAGGACGTCCCCCTCGCCGACCTCGCCGGCGAGGCCGGTCGGCACCCAGCTCGTGCGTCCGCGCCCCACGTGGGAGACGGTCCGGACGCACCCCCGCAGGTCGGTGGGCAGCTCGCGCGGGTCGGGGACGCTCGCACACAGGACCACGGCCTCCCGGCCCGCCCGGTGGGCCTGCCGTACCCAGTTCTCGATCGACTCGGTCACGCCCGACGGGTGGGCCAGGAACCTGGCGTAGTAGTGCACGACCCTCATGCCGCCTCCATCACGACCGCGTGCACCGCGCGGACGATCCGCTCGGCCGCCGCCTCCGTCGACGGCACCTCGCCGTCGGTGCGCGGGCGACGGTCCTGTGCCGTGAGACGCAGCCAGGCGTCCGCGAGGTCGGTGGGCGTCGCGGGGACCGTGAAGAGGTCGGAGCCCTCGGTGAGGTACTCGATCTCCGGTGCGTGCCGCCCGGCGTCGCTCGTGAGCACCGGCAGGCCCAGCACCAGGGCGTCGACCGCGACGAGCCCGACCCGTCCCGGGTTGAGCAGCACCCGCGACACGGCCGCCGCGCGCGCCGTCCCCCGCGCGTCGACCTGCCCCAGCAGGACGACGCGTCCGGTCTCGGCGGCCAGGCCCTCGAACAGGCCCCGGGCGGGCCCGTCGCCGGCCACGAGCAGCCAGGCTGCCGGGTCGCGCCGGAGCACGGTCCGGGCGGTCTCGACGACCAGCTCCGGCAGCTTGTGCTCGTTCAGCGCACCGAGCAGGAGCGCGGCGCGCGCGTCCGCCGGCAGGCCCACGGCCGCCCGGTACGCGTCGACCGCTCCCGCGTCGAGCGCGTCCCGCTCGCGGCGGAGGGTCCGGGTGTCCGTGCTGTTCCCGAACGAGGTCACCCGGTCGGCCGGCACGCGGGCCGTCTCGACGACGTGCCGCCTGCCCGCGTCGGTGTAGGTGAGCACGTGCCGCGCCCGGCGGTTCAGCCACGCCTCCCAGCGCTCCGCGAGGCCCACCTCGTCCGCCGTGTAGGACGCGCCGTGGCCCCACGTCACGTACGGCCTCCCGCGGAGCGCCGCCGAGAGCGCGTCCAGGTTGCCCGCCTGCATCTCGGTGACGAGCACGGCGTCGCGCCACCCCGGCGGGACGACACGGCGGAGCAGATGCCGGCCGCCTCTCCCGACCCGCACGGTGCGCACCGGCACCTCCGTCGCCCAGGGTGGCTCGACCAGGTCGCCGCGCTCCCGACGGCGCCGCATCTGCTCGACGTCGCCGCCGTAGAAGACGTGCGTGTCCACCCGGACCTCGGCGAGGCCCTCGACCACGAGGCCGAGCAGCCTCTCGCGGTAGGCGGGGACGTACGGCTGCGTGATGACGACCCGTCGGCTAGTAGGCGCCGTCACGACCCACCACCGCTCGCAGCGTCCGCAGCAGGATGAGCAGGTCTCCCGTCACCGTCCAGTTCTCCACGTAGTAGAGATCGAGCCGGACGCTCTCCTCCAGCGTGAGGTTGTTGCGACCCGACACCTGCCACAGACCCGTGAGCCCCGGCTTGACCAGCAGCCGACGGCCGATCTCGTCGTCGTACTGGTCGACCTCGAGCGCGATCTGCGGGCGCGGTCCGACGAGGCTCATGGACCCGCCCAGCACGTTGAAGAGCTGCGGGAGCTCGTCGATCGAGTAGCGGCGGATGAACGCGCCGACCCGGGTCACGCGCGGGTCCTGCCTGGGCTTGTAGAACACCCCGACCGTGTCGGCCCCGAGGACGTCCCCGAGGTGCTCCTCGGCGTCGACGACCATCGAGCGGAACTTGAGCACCGTGAAGGGCTCGCCGCGCAGCCCGACCCGCTCCTGGGTGAACAGCACCGGGCCGCGGCTCGTGAGCCGGACCGCGAGCGCCGTGAGGAGCAGCGGCACGGAGAACAGCACGATGAGGCAGAGCGCCCCGACCACGTCGAAAGCACGCTTGAGCACGTGCTGCGGACCGGAGTATCCGGGCGCCTCGACGTGGAGCAGCGGAAGCCCCGCCACAGGGCGCGTCCGGATGCGCGGGCCTGCGACGTCCGTGAGCGCGGGGGCGAGCACGAGGTCGGCACCCCAGGGCTCGAGGTCCCACGCGAGGCGCTTGACGGTCCGGGGCGTGACGAGGTCGGACCCGGTGACCATGACCGTGTCGGCCCGGAGCGGCTCGACGAGACGGGCAGTGTCGGACACCTCTCCGACGACGGGCACGCCCGCCACCCTCTCGTGCGGCTCGACGGGTCCGCCGGGTACGCAGGCGCCGACGACCTCGTACCCGCTGTCCGCGGCCTCGCGCAGCCGCTCGACGAGGTGCGCGGCGCCGTCGCGGCCACCGACCACGAGGCTCCGGGAGCGGCAGCGGCCACGCCGACGCAGGCTCACGAGCCGGCGCCGTACCGCCCAGCGGCCCAGCACGAGGAGCACCAGGCCGACGGGGAGCGCGATCGCGACGTA
This sequence comes from Cellulosimicrobium sp. MI9406, assembly GCF_040595865.1. Classification (NCBI taxonomy): domain Bacteria; kingdom Bacillati; phylum Actinomycetota; class Actinomycetes; order Micrococcales; family Promicromonosporaceae; genus Cellulosimicrobium; species Cellulosimicrobium sp. MI9406. Next base: position 109,959 of record NZ_JALIZI010000006.1, on the reverse strand, counting down.
GCCCCGAGCGAGGTCGTAGCGCAACAGGTAGGCCGCGATCGCGACGACTCCGAACACGGCGACGGTCGTGTTGACGACGCGCGCGTACTCCGGCGCCCCCGAGCCCAGGCTGCGGCTGTCCCGGGAGAACGCCGCCCGCAGCGCGCACCACCAGCCGACCAGCAGGCCGACCGAGATGGCGAGGTACTGGAGGTCCAGCACCGTCCCGTCGATCCCGTCGAACCGGACGAGATAGGCGGTCGCGATCGCCGCCGAGATGGCGAGCGCGTCGACCGCCGCCACGCGGCGAGACAGCCGCGCCTTCCAGCCCGGGCGTCGGTACGCGCCCAGGGCGATCCGGACGAGCTGCCCGGTGTCGAACGCCGGCACGTCTGCGGGCGTACCCGCACCCTCCCGCTCGACCGTGCCGATCTCGTGGTCCTTCTCCAACGTCATGGTGCCCCCTGCGACGTCCTGGCGGCGCACGCGAGGTCCGACGGCGCGGCTGCCCGGGGGCGCGCTCGCGCCACCGTCCAAGCGGTGGCCTGGCGAGTGTCTCCGTCGCGGACCGGGACGTCTTCGTCACGGCGACGGCCGGTCGTCGGACGACCGGGGTGGTCCGAGGGAGTGCCCGCCGGAGCGGGCACCCCCGTCAGGCCTGGGTGCCGGTGGACCGGCGGCGGTTCCGCGCGACGACGACCGCGGTCGCGCCGCCGGCGACGAGGAGCGCTGCTCCGCCGAGGAGCAGCACGTCGTCGGAACCGGTCTGCGCGAGCCCGCCGCCCCCCGAGGTGGAGCCGCTGCCCGCGGAGCCACCGGCCGCGCCGGAGCCCGAGCCGCTCCCGCTGCCCGCGCCGTCCGCCGGGACGGCGACGATCTGCTGGCTGGAGAGCACCGTGCCGTCCGCGTCGGTCGCCACGAGGGAGTAGGTGCCCGGCTGCGACAGAGTGACCTCGAAGGAGGCGAACCCGTCGGTGGTGCTCTTCGTGAGCGCCTTCGTGCCCGCGATGGTGATCGCGCCGTCCGGGACGTCGGGCGACGAGATCGTCAGCGTGATCGTCGGGTTCCCGGCCGGGCCGCCCACCGTGACGGTGAACGACTCCCCGACGGCGGGTGTGGTGGTGGAGACGCCCACCTCGTACTCGTCGGCCTCGTAGGCGTTGGCGACGGCCGGAGCCGCGGCGAGCGCGGCGGCGAGGACGAGCGTGGTCGCGGCGTATCGGATCTTCATGTCAGAGGCCCCCTGCCCTGTCGACTGGTGCGGGAGCCTGACGTGGACGTCGTCACCGCGCCGTCCGTGCGCACGGGCCCCCGCCGTGTGCCTCTCCAGAAGAACACACCTCACGGGCACCCGGTAGCGGAGACGGCCGTTGTCTCATGCCTGGCACCAGGAGTTTTCCTCACGGAAACATCACCGCGCTGGTTCCGACCGCTCACGACCTCGTACGCGTAGGTAGCCGACCCCCCGGGGGCGAGCGCGACGGTCCGGCCTCCGACCACGAGGCCGTCGTGCACCTGGGCGAAGAGCCCGGGGTCGCCGTCGGCGCCGGACGACCCGCGGATCCCTCCGCCGGCCGGCGCGTAGACGAGGAGGTTGGTGCGGATCGTCCCGTCGCCGCCCGCGCCCAGGACGTACGCCGGGAGCTCGGCCGCCGCGTCCGCGGAGAGGGTCGACGTGAGCGTGACGCGGAGCGTGAACGCCTGGGAGCCGTCGGGCCGGCAGGTCACGTCGTCGAGCGCGACGCTCGAGTCGAGGTAGTACCCGGTCTTCGACGCCGTCGTCGCGTTGAGGTAGACGCCCACCACCGGGGAGGTCGGCTCGCCGCCGGCCGCGGGGCGCCGGCCCAGCAGCTCGCCGGAGAGCACCGTCCCCGAGAGACGCTCCTGCTCCGGGCTGCGCGCGGACCAGACGAGCAGCCGACCCTCCCTGGCCGACTGCGCGAGCGTCTCGACGACCCGCGCGGGGTCTGCGGTGCCCGCGGTGAGCGCGGCGAACACCTGGCGCGCCACGAGCCCCAGCACCTGGTCCTGCTCTGCCGGGTCCTCATAGTCCCGGTAGACGCCGTTGAGGAGGTAGCCCGCGGCGTCGTCCCCCGTGAGGCGCAGCTCCTCTCCCCCCGGCGTCGTGACGACGACGGGCCCGACCGCGCCCAGCACCCCGGCGAGCGCGACGGGGTCGACGGCCAGCACGCCGTCGACGTCCTCACCGGTGTGGCGGGCCCACGCCTCGCGCGCGACGCGCGCCGCGCGGGGGTAGTCGGGCGTCGAGGTGACGTTGAGCATGTACCGGCCGAGGTCGTCGCCGAACAGGGCCGCCTCCGCGCCGCTCAGCTCGACGACGCTCTGGTCCGTACCGAGGTCGCTCCCCGCACGGACGTCCACGAGTTCGACGCCGCCCGACTCCGCACGGAGGTGGAGCACCGAGCCCGCGATCCCGCCGGTCGCGCGCGGTTCCGCGTTGTTCTGCACGAGCACGAGATAGTCGCGGGTGCCGTCAGCCCCGAGCATCGGCGGGACGAGCTCGACCGCGCGCGCGGCGGTCGCCGTCTGCGAGGCGACGTCCCCGAGCTCGTCGCGGAGGTCGTCCACGGCCGACGCGAGCGGGCCCACGAGCGTCGACGTGTCGATGCTCGCGACGCTCGCGAACGACGCCGCGACCGCCCGGTCGGCCGCCACGACGCCGTCGCGCGCCTCGACGAGCGGGGCGAGGTCGACGGCACCGCCCGACGGCGCGACGACCGCAGGCGACGCGATCGCCACGGCGTCGGCGAGCCGCGGCAGCGCGTCCTGCGCGACCCGGTCGACGGCGCTCGTCACGTCCCCCAGGGCCCGCGCGTCGTCGCCGACGAACGGCAGGGCGCGCGCCACCACCCAGGGTGGGCCGTGCGTCGCGGCGGCCGCGACGGCCGCGGAGCGACGCACCTCGTCGACGGACCGGCCGGCGTCCTCCCCGGCGCGCACCTGCTCCTGGAGACCCGGGAGCCGGGCCGCGACGTCCTCGAGCGCGGCACGGGCGCGCAGCACGTCCGCGACGAGCCAGGCGAGCCAGACGAGGACCAGCACCACCACGAGCGCCACGACCGCGGCCACCCGTCGTCGGGTCCGCCGGGACGGGCGTCGCCCGGTCGACGCCCGCCGCGCGGGTCGTCCGCGCTCGGCCACCGGGGCCTCGTCGGACACGACCACCGTCGCCGCCCCGGACCATCCCGGGCCCCACCCGTCGTGCACCATGCCGCCCCCCGCGACTCGCCCCCGATGACACGACCCCGTCACGGGGCCGTCGCCCGCGCTACATTACCCAGACCCTCGACCGCAGGAAGGATGAACGGTGCTCTCGGTCCTCGTCGTCTGCACCGGCAACATCTGCCGGTCTCCCGCGGCCCAGCTCCTGCTTACCGCTGCGCTCGACGGCTCCGTCGACGTCGCCAGCGCCGGCACCGCCGCGGTCGTCGGTGCCCCGGTCGCCCCTCCCGTGGCGCGCCTGTTGGAGGACCGCGGCCTGGACCCCTCGGGGTTCGTGGCCCGCCCCCTCGACGCCGCACTGGTGGCGTCCGCGGACGTGGTGCTCGCGATGACCCGCCGTCACCGGGCCGCCGTGCTCGAGGTGGCGCCGTCGGCGTTGCGCAGGTCGCTGCTGTTCACGGAGCTCTCGGCGCTCGCGGAGCGCGTGGGCCCGTGGCCCGGCCGGGCGGACGACGCCGAGCGGCTTACCGAGGTGCTCGGCGTCGCGCCGCGCGCACGAGCAGGAGTCGACCTCACGCGCGAGGCACCCGACGTGGAAGACCCGTACGGGCGCCCCGAGGAGGTCCACCGACGGGTCGTGGACCGCATCGGCGCGGACATCGCCCGGCTCGTCGCCGCGCTGCGGCGGTGACCGGTCCTCCTCCTTGCCCCCTGCGCACGGAGGAGGACCGTCCGTCCTCACGGTCTCCGGGGCACCGTGAGCACGACCGCCACGACCGTTCCTCGCCGACCGCGACCGAGGCGGTCCGGGCGCTGCCGGCGAGGACACCGTCGCTGCTGCGGGGACGCCTGCGGGCCGCTGCCCGCACCGGGTCCCGCGAGCACTGTGCACCGCTGCGGGGATCGGTGCAGGCTGGACGCTCGACCAGGATCCGGCGGCTTGCGCGGTTCGGGCGGGGATGCGTGCTTTTCGTGCACCCTTCGTCCGCTTTCATCCGGTGCACGCGCGCCATGGGAACGCTCACATAGTGAGATCGGGCAGGGCTTCACCCGCCCCTCGTGTCGTCCCGCACGGGCTCGGTGGCGTGCGCGAGGTCCCGCGCCGCGGGCCCGATCCGGTACCGGCGGTCCTCACCCTGCACGAGCCACCGGTGGGCGACCAAGGTCTGGGCGATGCGGAACGCGCCCGGACGGCTCACCCCGAGAGACGCGGCCAGCTCGGCGAGGCGCAGCGCGCCCGCCGCGGCGACCAGCTCGACGGTGCGCACCGTACGCGACACGGAGGCCAGGACGTACGTTCCCCTGCTCGACATGCCTCGAACCCTAGGAGGCATCGTCCCGGCTCGCACCGGGCGAGGGACCTCGACGTCGGCGCTACCGTGCTGGCCCGCGAACGCGAACCGGTCGAGGATGGGCCCGGACCCGCACGTGCACGCCGGAGGACGAACACCGTGGACCTCTCACCCGCGAACCGAGGACGACGCCCCACCGCGCGACGGCGCCCCGCGCCGACGCTCGCGGCCCTCGGCCTGGCGACGACGTGGCTCCTCGCCGGGTGCTCCTCCGGCCAGGACGTCTGGGCGGAGGCGATGGAGGACCTCGACGGCGTCGTGTTGGTGGAGTACCTGTCCCGGGACAACCAGCTCGTCGGACCCGACGACCACGAGATGACCGTCCGGCTCGAGGACGACCTCGACGCGGAGCAGGTGCGCCGGATCGCCGAGGCGAGCTGCGCACGCGACGCACCTCTCACGCGCCTCACGCTCACCACCGCGGCACCGGACACGGACGAGGCCGGGTCGGTGACCCTCCGGAGCGCGGCCCCGTACGGCAGCGCGTGCCTCGCCGAGGAGACGGTGGCCGGGCTCGCCGCCGCGAGCGCCGCGATGGGTCGTCTGCTGCCGGGGTACGACGGCGACTTCGACGCCCCGGGGTTCACTGCGGGCGCGACACCCTCGACGGACGACCCCGACCGCGCGCTCGTCGTCGTGACGACGTCCGCCGAGCGCGCCCGCCTGCTCGACGCGCTCCGCGCGCTCCACGACGAGAGCACGGCGCTGCCGCTCCGTTACGTCGGGTGGTGGGACGAGGACCGCGACCCGGGCACTCCGGCGACGAGACCTCTGGTGGCACATCTCTCGCCCGACGCGGACATGGCGATCCTGGCACCGTTGATCAGCGGGGCGTTCGAGCTCGGCATGGACGACGTCGAGGTCACGGACCGCACGATCACCGTCACCCCGCCGCCCGGCGCCGTCCCGGACGCCGCCGCGTGGCAGCACCTGGCCGACCAGGCCGCGGGAGCCGGCGTCGGGCTGGAGGTCGGGACGCCGAGCGAGCCGGACGCCACGACCGGCTGACTCCCGACGAGCGACGCCGGCCCGGGACCCGCGAGGGCTCAGCACCCGGTAAACCTCTCGAGGCGCTGCACGGCAGGGCGGGGGCGAACAGGTCCCGACGCGGATCCTCGGGCCGCCGGCGCACCGTGACACGAAAGAGGCCGCCTCCGCGGGTGCGGGGACGGCCTCTGCTCGGTGGGCGATACTGGGTTCGAACCAGTGACCTCTTCGGTGTGAACGAAGCGCGCTACCACTGCGCCAATCGCCCGAGTGCGTGGTCGATACTAGCCTGAAACGGACCGGATCGAAAAACCGGCCGCCCTCAGGGGTCGAGACGCTCGCGGCGACGCCGCTCGAACAGGTCCCGCGCCGCCACGGAGAGCTCCCCCGCAGCCACGTCCGCGCCGTCGAGCCAGGTCACCGGCTGGACGTTGCGCACGGAGCCCGTGAGCAGCAGCGCCGACTCCCCCGCGGTCACCTCGTCGAGCACGGCGAACGAGAGCTCGCCGGGACGCGCCTCGCGCGCGGGCAGGCCGTCCTCCGCGGCCCACTCGAGCAGCAGCTCGCGCGTGATGCCCGCGAGGCAGCCCGAGGACAGGGGCGGGGTGACGAGCTCGCCCCCGCGCTCGACGAAGACGTTCGCCCCGGTGCCCTCGCACAGGTCGCCGGCCGTGTTCGCGAGGAGCGCCTCGTCGCCGCCCTTGGCCACGGCGTCGGCGAGCGCCACGACGTTCTCCGCGTACGACGTCGTCTTGAGCCCGGCGACGGCGGAGCGCTCGTTCCGGGTCCAGGGCGACCGCACCGCACGGCCGGCGGGACGGATGACCGCCGGGCCGACCGCGACGACGACGGTCTGCTCGCCGGGGGTGCGCCCGGACCCGAGCGGCCCGACGCCGGCCGTCACCGTGATGCGCAGCCGGCCCACCGGCCCGGCGCCGGCACGCGTGCGCGCGTCCGCCTCGGCGAGCACGGCCTCGACGCCGTCGAGCACGCGGCGCTCGTCCGGCGCGTCGAGGCCGAGCCCGGCGGCGGACCGCGCGAGCCGGCGCAGGTGGCGCGTGAGTGCGAAGGCCCGGCCGTCGAACACGGCGCACGTCTCGAACACGCCGTCCCCGACGGTCACGCCGTGGTCGACCGCGCTGAGCGCGACCTCGCCGGGCGCCACGAGGCGCCCGTCGGCCCAGATCACGAGGTTCTCGGTCGTGCTCGCGGACGTCGGTGTCGTGGCGGCAGGGGTGCTCATGGCTCCAGTGTGCCCGAGGCGAGGCCGACGAGGCGGCGCGCCTTGAGCTCGGTCTCCTCCCACTCGCGCGCGGGGTCGCTCCCCCAGGTGATCCCGGCGCCCGTGCCGAAGCGCAGGACGCCGTCGGACCACCAGAAGGTGCGGATCCCGACGGCGAGCACGGCCTCGTCGCCGTCGACCCAGCCGACGGCGCCGCAGTAGGGGCCGCGCGGGACGGGCTCCAGCGCGTCGATGATCCGCAGCGCGGACGACTTGGGCGCCCCGGAGACCGACGCCGGCGGGAAGGTGGCCTCGAGCAGCGCGGGCCACAGCGCGGCCGACCCTGCGAGCTCGGCGCGCAGGCGTCCCGTCACCGTGCTCACGAGGTGGACCAGACCGGGGTGCTGCTCGACCGCGAGCAGGTCGGTGACCTCGACGGTCCCCGGGTCGCACACGCGCTGGAGGTCGTTGCGCACGAGGTCGGTGATCATCACGTTCTCCGCCCGGTCCTTGGCGGTGAGCCCCGCGGGCGTCGGGGCGGTGCCCTTGATGGGCCCGGACGTCACCGTGCCCCCCGCGACCCGGAGGTACAGCTCGGGCGAGGCGCTGACGACCCACACCGGGTCGACGCCGGATCCCGCCGGCACGTGGAGGACGCCCCCGTACGGAGCGGGGTTGCCCCGGGCGAGACGACGCGCGAGGGCCCGGGCGTCGGGCTCGCCGCCACCCGGGCCGACGAGCGGGGCCGCCAGCACACGGCAGACGTTCGCCTGGTAGACCTCGCCCTCCCGGACCTCGTCGCGCACGTGCGCGACGGCGGCCTCGTAGCCGGCCCGGTCCAGGGAGCTGCGCCACGCGGACGGGTCGGGCCCGCGCCACGGGGCGGCCTCCGCTCCCGCGGGCGTCGCCGCGTCCAGGTCCGACGGGGCGAGCCGCTCGGCGAACCGCCACGCGCGCGCCCGGCCGCCGCGGGCGGGGTCGTCGAAGTCGGCGACCACGAACCACGGCCCGTCGTCGGCCAGCCGCTCCGGCTCGCGCCGGAGGTCGACGCACTCGAGCACGCCGCTCGCGGCGCGCCCGGCGAAGCGAGCGAACCCCGGCGCGGGTGTTCTCCCAGGTCCTGGCACAGGACCACGCTACCCAGGGCGCACCCTCCGCCCGGACCCCGGCCCCCGAGCACCGACCGCGGGCTCGGCGGGGCCGGTTGGACGCCGGACGCGAACGTGGACTAATGTCTGGGACGCGCCGGAACGCCGGAGGGCCGGGGGAAACACTCCTCGAAGCTCCAGGGTCCGGCCGCGCGGATGTGGCTCAGTTGGTAGAGCATCACCTTGCCAAGGTGAGGGTCGCGGGTTCGAGTCCCGTCATCCGCTCGGAGGCCCACCCTCCGCCGCCCTCGTGGTGGCGGAGGGCAGGTCGCGGTGGAGTGGCCGAGAGGCGAGGCAGCGGCCTGCAAAGCCGTATACGTGGGTTCGAATCCCATCTCCACCTCGCAACAGCACCACCCCTCTGGGGCGATTGGCGCAGCGGTAGCGCGCTTCCCTGACACGGAAGAGGTCACTGGTTCGATCCCAGTATCGCCCACGAGCACGACGAGAGAGGCCGCCCCGGCACCGTCCGGAGCGGCCTCTCTCGCGCCGACCATCACCTGGACCGGATGCACGGGACCGGGCGGAAGTCGGCTAGTATGTGCTTCGCGCCGATCACCACGGGGTTCATGAGAGCCCCCGACGGACCGGCCGCGCGGATGTGGCTCAGTTGGTAGAGCATCACCTTGCCAAGGTGAGGGTCGCGGGTTCGAGTCCCGTCATCCGCTCGGAGGCCCACTCTCTGGCCCGCTCCCCCGGGAGCATGAGAGGACGCGTCTCAAGGTGGAGTGGCCGAGAGGCGAGGCAGCGGCCTGCAAAGCCGTATACGTGGGTTCGAATCCCATCTCCACCTCGTATGCAGCACCCGGGCGATTGGCGCAGCGGTAGCGCGCTTCCCTGACACGGAAGAGGTCACTGGTTCGATCCCAGTATCGCCCACCACTCGAAGGCCGTCCCGACGCCGGGGCGGCCTTCGTCGTCTACTCTCGGCGCATGCCCGACCAGCGCCCCGCCCACGACGTCCTGCCGCTCGGCGCGGCCCCGCGTCCCACGACCGCCCCCGAGCTGCTCGCACGCCTGCGGCCGGCCGTCCTCGACGCCCTGGGCCCCGAGGTCGAGGGCGCGGCGGCCGTCCGGCTCGACGCCGACCTCGAGGGTGCGGACGTCTCTCGCCTCGACGTCGACCTCACGGGCGTCCGGGTCCGGGTCGGAGCGGACCGCCCCGCCTCCTCGTCCGGGCGCAGCACCTCCCCGACGGTCGACGTCGAGCACGTCCTTTCGCGCGAGGACGCGGTGGTGCGCCAGCTCCGGGTCGACGCGCACCCGCTCCTGGTCGACGACGTCCCCGTGGACGTCACGGCCGAGATCGAGGGGCTGCGCTTCCGCTGGGTCGAGGGCGCCGACGGGTCTCTCGCCGTCGAGGGCGTGGAGCCCGACGACGCCGCACCCCTCGGCGGGCACGTCCGCGTCTCGGCCCCGCGCGAGGCGGTCCTCGCCACCGCCCGGAGGATCGTCGCCACCGAGCTGCAGAACATCGGTCTCACGCTGGCCTCGCTCGACGTCGACCTCGTCGCGACGGGGCCGCGCACGGTGTCGCTCCAGGCGTTCGCCCGCGTGCGCAAGGGACTGCTCTCGGCGAGCGTGCGCGCCACCGGCACCGCCGAGGTCGACGCACGCATGGTGCTCACCGTCCGCGACCTCGAGCTCTCGAGCCGCAACCCCGTCGTCGCGGCGTTGCTCGTGGTGGCCCGCGGAGAGCTGGCGAAGGTCGAGGGGCGCCACGTCGACCTCGCGGCCGACCTGCCGCCGGGGGTGCGGGTGGCGGACGTGCGGGTCGAGGCGGGCGAGCACCTCGCGGTGACGGCCCGGCTCGCCTGACAACGGCCGCTCTTGTGGCGCTCCTCACACGCACGTAGCGTCGAGGCATGTGCCGGAACATCACGACCCTGCGCGGCCTCGAGCCGCCCGCGACCGACGAGGAGATCGAGGCGGCCGCGCGCCAGTTCGTCCGGAAGGTCACGGGCATCCAGCGCACGAGCGCCGCGACCGAGGAGCCGTTCGAGCGTGCGGTCGACGAGGTGACCGCGATCGTCGCGCGCCTGCTCGACGAGCTGCCCGAACGCCGGACCCCGCCGACGACGGTCCCGCCCCTGCGGCGCGAGGAGGTCCGGGCGCGCATCGCCGCCCGCGGGGCCGCCGAGCGCGAGCACGAGCGGGCGCACGAGCTCGGGATCGCGCACACCCACTGAGACGGGCCGCGACGGCGGGTGCGGCGAGGTCCCGGCGGCGTCTAGGCTCGGAACCCGTGACCGACGCACCTGCCTCGCCCCCACCCCAGGCACACCGGCCCGAGCCCGTGAGCGCGACCATGCGCCGGGCCAAGGCGGACGCGCGGTCGGAGCACGTGACGATCGGGCAGGTCCGCGAGGACGCCGCCGGGCGCGTCACCATCGACTGCTCGTGCGGCATGCCGCTCACCAACGGTCCCGACTGGACCGTCGACGAGCACATCCGCCTGCACCGGGCCGAGGCGCGCTACCTCGCCCTCAGCGCCGTCGCCCCCGCGGGGATGCCGCGGCTCATCGCGGTCGACGCCGACCGCCTGCCGCGCGTCGACTGAGGGGCCGGGCGCGAAGTTCCTACAGCTCGTCCGGGTCGTCCCAGGACGTGCCCGACGACGCGCCGTCGATGGGCCGGCGCTCGTTCTCCGAGAGCGACTGCGGGGCCTTCGTCGCGTCTCCCCCGGTGAGCACGTCGCCGGACCCCTCTCCCTCGTCCTCGCGGCGCGGGGACAGCCGGGCGGACGCGATGTCGGACTGGTTGAGGTCGTCGCGGTGGTGTGCGTGGGTGCTCATGGCACGGGTCTACCAGGTCCGACCCCGCGATGCACGATCGTCCGCCTCCGGGCGGGTCGGTGCGTCGCACGGGCGGGGCGACCATCAGCGCGATCGCCGCTTGGCACACTATTACTGCTCGGATCGCGGCGGGAGAGCCCGGTCGAGATCGATCGCGTCACCGAGGGGTCTCCTGCGACGACAGCGAACAGGACCCCGTGACATCCTCAGGGACATGCAGACCTGGCCAGGCCACCCCTACCCCCTCGGCGCCACGTACGACGGCACGGGGACCAACTTCGCGCTCTTCTCCGAGATCGCCGAGCGCGTCGAGCTCTGCCTCTTCGACGACGACGGGAACGAGACCCGCGTCGACGTCGAGGAGATCGACGCGCACGTCTGGCACGTCTACCTCCCGGGCAAGGGCCCCGGTACGCGCTACGGCTACCGCGTGCACGGTCCCTACGACCCCGCGAACGGGCACCGCTGCAACCCGGCGAAGCTTCTGCTCGACCCGTACGCGAAGGCGATCGAGGGGCAGATCGACGGCGACGAGTCGCTGTTCTCCTACCGCTTCGCCGACGCGGACGAGGTCGCGCAGGCGGACGAGCTCGCCGAGGGCGAGGAGGACGACGCACCCCCGCCCGCTCCCCCGCTCAACGACGACGACTCGGCCGGGCACACGATGATGTCGGTCGTCATCAACCCGTTCTTCGACTGGGGCCACGACCGCCCGCCGAACCGGGACTACCACGACAGCGTCATCTACGAGGCGCACGTCAAGGGCATGACGATGCTCCACCCGGACGTCCCCGACGAGCTGCGCGGCACCTACGCCGGCATGGCGCACCCGGCCGTCGTCGAGCACCTCGTGACCCTGGGCGTCACGGCGGTCGAGCTCATGCCCGTGCACCAGTTCGTCAACGACCCCACGCTCGTCGAGAAGGGGCTGTCGAACTACTGGGGCTACAACACCATCGGGTTCTTCGCGCCCCACAACGGCTACGCGGCCCACGGGACGCGCGGGCAGCAGGTCATGGAGTTCAAGACCATGGTCAAGGCGCTGCACGAGGCCGGCATCGAGGTCATCCTCGACGTGGTCTACAACCACACCGCGGAGGGCAACCACCTCGGCCCGACGCTGAGCTTCCGCGGCATCGACAACAAGGCCTACTACCGGCTCGTGGACGGCGACGAGGCGCACTACTTCGACACGACCGGCACGGGCAACTCGCTGCTCATGCGCTCGCCGCACGTGCTCCAGCTCATCATGGACTCGCTGCGGTACTGGGTGACCGAGATGCACGTGGACGGGTTCCGCTTCGACCTCGCGGCCACGCTCGCGCGCCAGTTCCACGAGGTCGACCGCCTCTCGGCGTTCTTCGACATCGTGCAGCAGGACCCGGTCATCTCCCAGGTCAAGCTCATCGCCGAGCCGTGGGACCTCGGCGACGGCGGCTACCAGGTGGGCGGCTTCCCGCCCCTGTGGACCGAGTGGAACGGGCGCTACCGCGACACGGTGCGCGACTTCTGGCGCGGCGAGCCCTCGACGCTGCCCGAGCTCGCGAGCCGCCTCACGGGCTCGTCCGACCTCTACGAGCACGGCGGGCGCAAGCCCATCGCCTCGATCAACTTCGTCACCGCGCACGACGGCTTCACGCTCAACGACCTCGTGTCCTACAACGAGAAGCACAACGAGGCGAACGGCGAGGACAACAACGACGGCGAGAGCCACAACCGGTCCTGGAACTGCGGGGCCGAGGGCCCGACGGACGACCCCGACGTGCGGTCGCTGCGCGCGCGCCAGCGCCGGAACTTCTTCGCCACGCTGCTGCTGTCGCAGGGCGTGCCCATGCTCGCGCACGGCGACGAGATCGCGCGCACCCAGCGCGGCAACAACAACGGCTACTGCCAGGACAACGAGATCACCTGGATGGACTGGGGCGGCGAGGAGGGCCTCGACGACGAGCGGGCCGCGCTCCTCGACTTCGCGCGCCGGGTCGTCTGGCTGCGCCGCGACCACCCCGTGCTGCACCGGCGGCGCTTCTTCGTGGGCCGGCAGGACGGCGCGGAGCCGGGCACGCCCGAGGGTCCGGACGACCTCCCGGACATCGAGTGGCTCGACATCACCGGCTCGCGCATGGACCAGCAGGACTGGGACCACGCCTACGCGCGCACCGTCATGGTGTTCCTCAACGGCGACGCGATCCCCGAGCAGGACCGGCGCGGCGAGCCGATCGTCGACGACTCGTTCCTGCTGCTGCTCAACGCGCACTCCGAGGACCTGGACTTCACCGTGCCGCCGGCGGCGTACGGGGAGAGCTGGGACGTCGTGCTGGACACCGACGGCACGGTCGACGTCGGCGAGGTGCTGCAGCCCGGGGAGACCGTGTCCGTGACGGGCCGCAGCGTCATCGTCCTGACCCGCCCGCCGCTGCGATGACCGCCGTCTCCCCCGTCGGCACGCCGGGCGCGCCGCCCCGCGTCCCGGTCTCGACGTACCGGCTCCAGCTCGGTCCCGACCTCACGTTCGACGACGCCGCGCGCCAGGTGCCGTACCTCGCGACCCTCGGCGTCACGCACCTCTACCTCTCGCCGGTGCTCCAGGCGGCGCCCGGGTCGACCCACGGGTACGACGTCGTCGACCACACGCGGATCAGCGACGAGCTCGGCGGGCGCGAGGGCCTCGGACGGCTCGCGGCCGCGGCCCGCGGCGCGGGCCTCGGCATGGTGCTCGACGTCGTCCCGAACCACATGGCGGTCCCCACGCCCGCGTGGCACAACCGTGCGCTGTGGTCGGTCCTGGAGGAGGGCTCCGACTCCCCGTACGCCCGGTGGTTCGACGTCGACTGGTCGGCGGGCGAGGGGGCGGTCCTCATGCCCGTCCTCGGCGCGCGCCTCGGGGACGTGCTCGCGGCGGGCGAGCTCGTGCTGGACGAGGTCGAGGTCCCGGGCACGCCCGGGCCTCGGCGCGTGCTGCGCTACTACGACCACGTGTTCCCCGTGCGCGCCGGGACGGAGGACCTGCCGCTCGCGGAGCTCGTCGAGCGCCAGCACTACCGGCTGGCCTACTGGCGCGTGGGCGACGAGGAGCTCAACTACCGCCGGTTCTTCGACGTCGGGTCGCTCGTCGCGGTCCGGGTCGAGGACGAGGAGGTCTTCGACGCGACGCACGCGCTCGTGCTCGACCTCGTCACGTCCGGGGTCGTCGACGGCCTGCGCATCGACCACCCCGACGGCCTCGCGGACCCGGCACAGTACCTCCAGCGCCTCGCCGACCGCACCGACGGCGCGTGGGTCGTCGTCGAGAAGATCCTCGCGGGCGAGGAGCAGGTGCCGCCCGACTGGGCGACGGTCGGCACGACCGGCTACGACGTCGCGTGGCGTCTGCAGCAGCTCTTCGTCGACCCGGGCGGCCGGTCGGGCCTCGACGCGGTGATGACGCGCCTCACGGGCGCGGCACCGGGCGGTCTCGGTGCGCTCGTGGAGGAGGCGAAGCGCGAGGTCGTCGCCGGGCCCCTCTACGCGGAGGTGCACCGGCTCACGGACCTGGCGGCCGCCGTCTGCCACGACGACCCGCGCCTGCGCGACCACACGTGGCGCGGCCTGCACCAGTGCCTGCGCGAGCTGCTCGTCGCGTTCGACCGCTACCGCGCGTACGTGGTGCCGGGCACCCCGCCGCGGCACGAGGCGGTCCGGGCGGTCGAGGAGGCGGCCGAGCGCGCCCGCGCGCACCTCGACCCGCAGCGCGCGGAGACGCTCGCCGTCGTCGTGGACCTCGTGCTCGGCCGCGAGGTCGGCAGCGCGGGACGACGGCGCGAGGCACGCCGCGACGAGCTCGTCGTGCGCTTCCAGCAGGTGTGCGGGGCCGTGACGGCGAAGGGCGTCGAGGACACGGCGTTCTACCGCTGGACCGAGCTCGTGAGCCTGTGCGAGGTCGGGGGCGAGCCGGACCGGTTCAGCCTCGGCGTGCACGACTGGCACGCGTTCGCGCAGCGGTTCGCCGCGCTCACCCCGCACGCCCTCACGGCCGGGTCGACGCACGACACCAAGCGCGGCGAGGACACGCGCGCGGCCCTCGGCGTGCTGTCCGAGGACGCGGGCGCGTGGTCGCGGCTCGTCGACGAGGTGCGCGCGGCGACCGCCCCCTACCGCGGGGTCCTCGTCGACGGTCTTGCCGAGAACCTGCTGTGGCAGACCGTGGCCGGGACCTGGCTCCCCGACGCGGCCACGCCGGACGACGCGCCCGACGGCACGTCCCAGGCCGCGATCGCTCCCGACCGGCTCGTCGACTACCTGCGCAAGGCGCTGCGCGAGGCGAAGGTCGCGACGTCGTGGACGAGCCCGGACGAGGCGTACGAGGAGGCCGTGGCCGAGCTCGCCCGCCGCGCGCTCGCCGACCCCGCCGTGACCGGGGCGTTCGCCCGGTGGGCGCGCGAGCACCGCGAGGAGCTGCGCGCCGCGAGCCTCGGGATCACGCTCACGCGGCTCACGGCCCCGGGCGTCGCGGACGTCTACCAGGGCGCCGAGTCGTACGCGCCCACGCTCGTCGACCCGGACAACCGCCGCCCCGTGGACGTCGACGACCTCACCGAGCGCCTCGCCCGGCTCGACGGCGGGGCGCCCGCGCGCACGCTCGCGGACGAGAAGCTGCTCGTCACGGCGCGCGCCCTGCGCGTGCGCCGCGCCCTCGCCGCCGCGTTCGTCGGCGACGGCGCCGGGTACGCGCCCGTCGCGTCGTCGACGCCGTGCGCGCTCGCGTTCGCGCGCACGGCCCCGGCCGCCGCCCCCGCCGGGACGCCCGCGACCGCCGACGCGTCCGGTGACGACCGCACGGACGACGCGGCCGTCGCGCACGTCGTCACGGTGGCGACCCGCCTCGCCGGGACGGTCGACCGCCTCGGCGGGTGGCGCGACCACGTCGTCGCGCTCCCCGCAGGCACGGGCATGTGGATCGACGTGCTCACCGGGCGCGAGCACCCGGCCGGGACCGTCCGCGTCGCGGACCTGCTCGCCGACCTGCCGGTCGCGCTGCTCGTCGCGCCGGGCTCCGCCGCGAGCGCCGCGGCGACGGGCGAGGGCGCCGCCACGACGGGCGAGGGCGCACCGTGACGGCGGGCACCCCGGTCCCGCCCCCGCGCGTCCCCGCACCCCAGGCCACGCCCCTGCTCGCCGTGCCGGGGCCGCGGCCCGTGGTGTGGGCGCCGACGGCGCGCAGCGTCGAGCTCCTGCTTCCGGAGCAGGGCTCGGGCACGTTCGAGGGCGCCGAGCGCCTCCCGCTGCGCCTCGTGGGGGCGCACGTGCCGGGCTGGTGGGGGTTCGACCACGAGCTGCCGTGGGGCACGGACTACGGGTACTCCGTCGACGGCGGTCCGGGCCGGCCGGACCCGCGCAGCCCGTGGCAGCCGTACGGGGTGCACGGGCCGAGCCGCACGTTCGACCCGGCGTTCGCCTGGACGGACGCCGCCTGGCCGGGCCGCGACGTGCGCGGCGAGGTGCTCTACGAGCTGCACGTCGGGACGTTCACGCCGCAGGGCACCCTCGACGCGGCGATCGACCGGCTCGACCACCTGGTGGCGCTGGGCGTCGGCGCGGTCGAGCTCCTGCCGGTCGCGGCGTTCGGCGGCGAGCGGGGCTGGGGCTACGACGGCGTGCACCTGTACGCGGTGCACGAGCCGTACGGCGGCCCCCGCGCGCTCCAGCGGTTCGTGGACGCCGCGCACGCCCGGGGGCTCGCGGTGGTGCTCGACGTCGTCTACAACCACCTCGGTCCGTCGGGGAACTACCTGCCGGAGTTCGGCCCGTACTTCACGGACGCGCACACGACCCCGTGGGGCTCGGCCGTGAACCTCGACCGCCCGGGCAGCCGGGAGGTGCGCGAGTGGGTGATCGACAACGCCGAGCGGTGGTTCGTCGAGTTCCACGTGGACGCGCTGCGGCTCGACGCGGTGCACGCCCTCGTCGACGACTCCCCCACGCACCTCCTCGCGGAGCTCGCGCGGCGCGTGGACCGTGTGGAGCAGGAGCTCGGGCGGCCCTTGACGCTCGTGGCCGAGTCGGACGAGAACGACCCGGCGACCGTGACGGGCGTGGAGCAGGGCGGGCGCGGGATGCGCGCGCAGTGGGCGGACGACGTCCACCACGCCGTGCACGCGCTGCTCACCGGGGAGCGCCAGGGCTACTACGTCGACTTCGGCTCGGTCGCGGTGCTGCGCAAGGCGCTCACGGGCGTGTTCGTCCACGACGGCACGTACTCGACGTTCCGGGAGCGCGAGTGGGGTCACCCGGTCCCCGCCGGGACCGACGGCCACGCGTTCGTCGTGAGCGCGCAGAACCACGACCAGGTGGGCAACCGCGCGCACGGCGACCGGCCGTCGGCGACGCTCGACGGCGGCGGCCTCGCGACGGCCGCGGCGCTCGTGCTCGTGTCGCCGTTCACGCCGATGCTGTTCATGGGCGAGGAGTGGGGCGCGTCCACCCCGTGGCAGTTCTTCACGGACCACGCCGAGCCGGAGCTCGCGGAGGCCGTCCGCGCGGGCCGGGCGGCCGAGTTCGCCGACCACGGGTGGGGCGGCGGCGACCCCGTGCCCGACCCGCAGGCCCGCTCGACGCGGGACGCGAGCGTCCTCGACTGGTCCGAGCGGGAGCGCGGCGAGCACGCGCGCCTGCTCGCCTGGTACCGGGACCTGGTGGCGCTGCGGTCGCGGCCCGACGTGCGCTCGGGCGACCTCTCGCTCGTGCGCGTCCACGGCCCGGGCGGCCCGGAGGACGACGCGGCGGGCGAGGAGCAGACGACGGGCGCCGCCCCGCTCGGCGGGCCCGCGTTCGTCGTGGACCGGCGCACCGTCGCGGTCGCCGTGAACCTCGGGGACGCCCCGCGGCGCCTGCGGCTCGCGCTCGGCGGCACGCCGCGCGTGCTCGCCGCCTGGGACCCGGCGACCCGGGCAGGCCGGCACCACGTCGACCTGCCCGCGCGTTCGGTCGCCGTCCTGGCGCGCGGGTGACTACGCTCGCGCCCATGGCGACGACGACGAAGACGAAGGCCACGCACGGGGGCGGCGCGGAGGGCGCCTGGGACGTCCCGCCGGAGCAGGCGCTGCGGGTGCCGGAGGGCTTCGACCTGGCAGCGTTCGACCGCGCGTCGACCCCGGGGTTCACGGGCGACAAGGCCGCCGGGAAGGCCCTCGTCGCGCAGCACGCGGACGAGCTGTCCGAGCTGCAGGAGCGCCTGTTCGCCGAGGGCCGCTCGGGCGGGTCGCGGTCGGTGCTCCTCGTGCTGCAGGGCATGGACACGGCCGGCAAGGGCGGGATCGTGCGGCACGTCGTCGGGCTCGTCGACCCGCAGGGCGTGGCGCACCGGTCGTTCGGGGTGCCCACGCCCGAGGAGCGGCGGCACGACTACCTGTGGCGGATCCGCCGCGCGCTGCCCGAGCCGGGGTACATCGGCGTCTTCGACCGGTCGCACTACGAGGACGTGCTCGTCGCGCGCGTCGACGCGCTCGTGCCGCCCGCGGTGTGGGAGGCGCGCTACGACGAGATCAACCGCTTCGAGGCCGAGGTCGCCGCGGCGGGGACCACGATCGTCAAGGTCGCCCTGCTCGTCTCCTACGAGGAGCAGCGCGCGCGGCTCATGGAGCGGCTCGAGCGCCCGGACAAGTTCTGGAAGTACAACCCGAACGACGTCGACTCGCGCCAGAAGTGGCCTGCGTACCAGGAGGCGTACCAGGCCGTCCTCGACCGGACGAGCACCGACGTCGCGCCGTGGCACGTGGTCCCGGCCGACCGGAAGTGGTTCGCGCGCCTCGCGGTGAGCGAGCTCCTGCTCGACGCGCTGCGCGGCCTCGACCTCGGGTGGCCCCCGGCCGACTTCGACGTCCCGGTCGAGAAGGCGCGCCTCGCCGCGACGTGACGCTCAGGCCGCGCCGCGCGCGACCGTGCGGCCGTCCTCCGCGAGCGCGCCGAGGCGCGACAGCGCGCGGTAGTACTTCTTGCGATACCCGCCGCGCAGCATCTCCTCGGTGAACAGGCTCCGCTCCCCCGTGTACGCGCCGGTCCCGGCGAGGAGCACGGGCACGTCGCGGTCGTAGAGGCGGTCGACGAGCACGACGAGGCGCAGCGCCGCGGACTGCTCGGTGACGGGGTGCACGCCCGTGAGCGCGACGACCTCGACGCCGTCGAGCAGCGCCCGGTACCGGCTGGGGTGGACCTGCGACAGGTGCGCGAGCAGGTCGTCGAACACGTCGAGGGTCGCGCCGGGCCGGCCGGTGACGGCCGCCCGCACGTCGGCCTCGGGAAGCGGCGCGGAGTCCGTGACGACCGCGCGGTGCCGGTAGTCCTCGCCGTCGACGCGCAGCACCTCGAACCGGGCCGCGAGCGCCTGGATCTCGCGCAGGAAGTCCTCGGCGGCGAAGCGGCCCTCGCCGAGCGCCTCGGGGAGCGTGTTCGACGTCGCGGCCAGCGCCACGCCGCGGTCCGCGAGCTCGCGCAGGAGCCGGGACATGAGGACGGTGTCGCCCGGGTCGTCGAGCTCGAACTCGTCGATGCACACGAGCTTCTTCGTGGCGAGCGCGTCCACCGTCGCCCGGAAGCCGAGCGCGCCGACGAGGTTCGTGTACTCGACGAACGTGCCGTACGCGCTGACGTCGAGGCCCACGGCGTGCGCGAGGGACGTGAGCAGGTGCGTCTTGCCGACCCCGAACCCGCCGTCCATATACACCGCGGGCGCCGTCTGCTTCCGGGCGCCGAACAGCCCCTTGCGCGCGGGCTTCACGACGGCGGCCGCGACCTCCTCGAGCCGCGCGACGGTGCGCGCCTGGCTGGGGTAGGCGGCGTTGGCGCGGTAGGTCGAGAACCGCGCGTCGGCGAAGTGCCGCGGCGGCACGAGGTCGGCGAGGAGCCGGGCGGGAGGCACGGAGGGCCGGACGTCGGCGAGGGCGCGGACGGGCCCGCCGGGGGTCGGCGAGGAGGCCGACGCGCGGGCGGTGCCGGGGAGGGCTGCCGGGGCCGAGGGACCACCGGAGGCGGGCGCAGTCACGAGGATCCAGCCTACGCCTGCGGCTAGCCTGGCCGCTGTGACCTCGACCACCACCCCGCCCGACGGGCCCGTCGCGCCCGACGGGCGCACCGACCTCCCCGCGCTCGACGTGCTCCTGCCCGCCGCGGAGCACCTCCCGCCCGACCCGCGCGAGGACCGGCTCGCCGCGCTCTACGCCTACGGGCCCCCGGTGCGCGGGGCGAGCGTCGTGCGCGCGAACATGGTCGCGAGCGTCGACGGGGCGGCGTGGGGCCCCGACGAGCGCTCGGGGTCGATCAACGACGACGCGGACTGGCGCGTGTTCCGCGTCCTGCGGGCGCTGGCGGACGTGGTGCTCGTCGGGGCGGGCACGGCGCGCGCCGAGGGCTACACCCCGCTCGGCCGGCCGCGCGGGCTGCGGCACCTGCACGACGCCCCGCTCGAGCTCGCCGTCGTCAGCCGCAGCGGCCGCGTGCCCCCGGCGCTCGCCGGGACGGACCGCCCGCCGTTCGTGCTGACCGGCCCGGCCGGGGCCGCCACCGCCCGGGGCGACGTGCCCGCGGACCGGGTGCTCGTCGTCGGGCAGGACGCGGCGGACGACGCGCTCGACCTCGCCACGGGGCTGGCCGCGCTCGCCGGGCGGGGCCTCACGCGCGTGCTCACCGAGGGCGGCCCGTCGCTGCTGGCGGACCTCCTCGCCGCGGACCTCGTCGACGAGCTGTGCGTGACGACCACCCCGACGCTCGTGGGGGCCGGGCCCGGCCGGATCGTCGGCGGCGCCCCGGCTCCCGGGACGACGACGGCGCTCCCCCGCGGGGCACGCCTCGCCCACCTGCTGCACGCCCCCGCGGACCGGCCCGGGTCGCCCGCCGGTACGACCGCCGCGCGCTGGCTCCTCCCGCTAGGCTGACCCGCGTGACCGACACGATCCTCGTCCTGACCGAAGACACGCTCAACCCGGCCGACGTGCAGCACATCCTGTCGCTGCACGAGGACGAGCAGCTCGCCTACCGGGTCCTGGTCCCGGCGGACACGGAGCGCAACGTCATCTCGGGGATCATCGACCACCTCAGCGTGGGCGAGCTCAAGGAGGCGTGGGACGAGGTGCTGGGCCGCGAGCCCTCGCCCACGACGGCGAAGGCGGAGGCGAGCGAGCAGCTCGAGCGCAGCGTGGCCGAGCTCCGCGCGGCGGGCCGCGAGGCGGACGGCGTCGTCGTCGACGACGACCCGCTGCCGGCGCTGCGCACGGCCGTCGCGTCGGGCGGGGCGCGCGAGATCGTCGTCGTGACGTACCCGCACGCGGTCGAGGACACGTTCCACACCGACTGGGCCTCCCGCGCGCGCGAGGAGCTGCACGTCCCCGTGCTGCACCTCTACTCGGGCACGAGCGAGCTGGGCTGACCCTGCGCGCGTCCGGCCGACGAGCGCGCCGGCCGGTCCGGCGGTCGGCGGACCCGCGGGGTCACGCCCCGCGGACGCGGTGCCCGGCGCGGCGGATCGTCGCGCGGGCGAGCTGGTCGGTCGAGTCGAGGTAGAGCGGGTCGGCGAGCAGATCGTGGTCGACGGCGACCACGGACAGCTCCGTGCAGCCCAGCACGATGACCTGGGCCCCGCGCTCGACGAGCCGCCCCGCGACGGCCCGGAACGTCTCGATGTCGACCGGCCGCCCCGCCTTCACCTGCTCGTAGATGATCTGCGACACGAGCGCCTGGTCGGCGTCGTCGGGCACGAGCGCCTCGATCCCGTGGCGCGCGAACGCGTCCTGGTACACGCCCGACGCCGCGGTCCCCGCCGTCGCGAGCAGGCCCACCGCGTGCAGGTCGTCGACCCGCGCCCGCGCCGCGTCGACCGTCGTGTCGATGATGGAGACGAACGGGACACTGATCGCGTCGAGCACCTGCTGCGTGAAGTAGTGCGCGGTGTTGCACGGCATGACGAGGAAGTCCGCGCCGAAGCGCTCGAGCCGCTCCGCGTCCCGCGCGAGCACCGGGCCCGGGTCCGCGTCCGACCGCCCGAGGATGAAGTCCGTGCGGTCGGGGATCGTCGCGTGGTTGAGCACGACGGCGTCGACGTGGTCCTGGTCGCGCTCGGCCTCCGTGAGCGCGACGAGGAGCTGGAGGAAGTAGGCCGTGGCGAGCGGCCCGACACCTCCGAGCACTCCGACGAGGGGCTGGGCGTGGTCCTGGTCCGGTCGCGACGTCACCCGTGGATCCTACGGCGCCCGCGTCCCGGGGAGCGGGCGGCGCGGACCGTAGGATGGCGGACGCCCGCCGACCCGACAGAGAAACGGACGACCCTCCGCGATGACGTACGGCAACGCCGAGTTCCTCCCCATCGTCCTGGGGACCAACCTCAACACCTACAACATCGCGAGGTCGTTGCACGAGGCGTACGGCGTCCGCACGCTGGCCCTGGGCCGCTTCCCCCTGCGCGAGACGGCGGACTCCCGCATCGTCGACGTGCGCACCTACCGCGACTTCGACGACCCGGAGCGCATCGTCGCCGTCCTGCGCGAGCTCGCCGAGGAGTTCCCGGGCCGCAAGCGCCTGCTCATCGCGAACATCGAGTTCTACACGAACGTCGTCGTCGCCCACCGGCCCGAGCTCGAGGACCTCTACGTCATCCCGCTCGTCGGCGAGGACCTGGCCGCGCGCCTCATGAACAAGACGGACTTCGCGCGCACGTGCGCGGAGCTCGGCGTGCCGCACCCGGAGACGGTGGTCGCCACGGCGGCCGACGTCGACGCCCCCGGCTTCGGCGAGGACCTGCCCTTCCCGTACCCGCTCATCCTCAAGCCGGCCGACACCGACACCTACCCGCGCCTGCGGTTCGAGGGCAAGAAGAAGGTGTACCTCGTCCAGGACGCGGCCGAGCTGCGCGACGTCGGCCGCCGCATCTACGCCGCCGGCTACACGGACGACCTCATCGTCCAGGAGTACCTCGCGGGCGACGAGTCGGTCATGCGCGTGGTCAACACGTACTCCGACCGCCACGGCCGCCTGCGGTTCCTGTCCGCGGCCCAGATCGTGCTCGGCGAGTACGACCCGAAGCTCGTCGGGAACTACAACGCCGTCGTGACGATGAAGGACGACCGGCTCACGGAGTCCGTCCGGCACCTGCTCGACAGCCTCGGCTACGTCGGCGCCGCGAACCTGGACGTCATGTACGACCGCCGCACCGGCACGAGCAAGATCCTCGAGGTCAACCTGCGCCAGGGCGCGGCGAGCTTCTACACGATGGCCGCCGGCGGCAACCTCGCGCGCTGCTACGTCGAGGACCTCGTGTACGGGCGCGAGCTGCCCGAGCAGGTCACGTCGGACGCGCGCCTGTGGGTCAACGTGCCCTACCCCGTCGTCCGGGCGCTCGTCCCGGTGTCGCTGCGCCACCGCGTGAAGAAGGCCCGCAAGCACGGCGTGTGGCACACCCTGCGGTACGCGCCCGACCGCAGCCTGCGCCGCCGCCTCGACGTGTGGCGCGTGGACCTGCGCCACACGCTCGACTACGTGAAGTTCGCGCGCTCGCGCCCGTCGGCCTAGCCGCGGGAGGCGCGGGGCCGACCAGGTGGTCCTGGCCCGTCCGGTGTCGCGGACGCGCCGGGATCACCTGGTCGGCCGGCACGGACCGCCTGGTCGTGGGGCTCAGGCGCCCAGGGCGGACCGGACGGCCTCGACGAGGCGGCGCGCCGTCGCGACCCCGACCGTGGTCGGCAGGTTGACGACGCGCGCGACGAGGTCCTCCGTCGTCGCGAGCGCGGGGTCGCCCGGGGTGTACCCGTAGACCGCGGGGTCGTCCGGACCGGGGAACAGCGCCGGCCGGTACCACTTGCCGACATAGAACCCGGCGGCCGTGAGCTCGGCGACCAGGCGGTCGGCGGTCGCGGCGTCGGGCGCGAAGAACGGGAACCGCACGAGCGGCGCGCGCTCCCCGATCCCGGCCGGGACCTCGACGACGCCCGACAGCCCGCGCACGTACTCCGCGACCGTGTCGGCGCGGCGCGCCTCGGTGTCGCCGCTGGACCGCAGCGCGTCGACCATGCGGTCCACGACCCACGCGGACGGGCGCTGCGGCGGGTGCGCGAGGCCGCCCCGGTTCTCCACGGGAGCGATCGCCGGCTCGTACGCCCCGACGGCCGTGAGCGCGCCACGCACCTTGCCCGCCGCCGCGCCGGGGAGGCGGTTGAGCACGCGCACCTGGGTGCGGAAGCTGCGCGCGGCGAGGTCGAGCCGCGGCCCGACGGCGGGGAGCGCGTCGAGCGCCGCCACCGTCGCCGCGCGCAGCGCCGGGTCGAGCGCGGGGCTCACCCACACCGCCCCGCCGAACCGCGTGGGCAGCAGCTTCTCGACGCCGAACGAGTGGAACGAGACGTCGGCGACGGGCGTGCCGTCGGCGTCGCGCGCGAGGCGCCCCACGCAGTGCGCGCTGTCCTCGACGAGCAGCGCCCCGACGGAGCGCGCGGCGTCGCGCAGGCGCCGCGCGGCCGGCTCGTCGACGATCCCGAACGTGTTCTGGAGCACGACCGCCCGCGTGCCCGGGCCGACGGCGAGCCGGTCGGGGTCGATCGCGACCGTCGCCGGGGACACCTCGGCGTAGACCGGCCGCAGCCCGGCCACGAGCACCGGGTCGACCGCCGTCGAGCACGTGAACACCTGCGTGACCACGTCGCCCGGGCCCCGGGCCTCGGCGAGCGCGCGGAACACGACCTCCATCCCGTAGCGGGCCTTGAAGACGAGGAACCAGTCGGCCGGGTCGGTGCCCGTCCGGTCGGCGAGCATCCTCGTCGCGGTCGCGTCCTGCGGGTGGCGGCTCATCGTTCTCCGTGTCGTCCGGCGTCAGGGGGTCGGGGCCGACGCAGCGGCCCGCGCGCCTAGCCTGCCACGTCGGCGGGCCGGCCGGGCCGAGCCGCTCGTCACGCGCGGGGACCGACCGCGCGCGACCGGACGTGCGGGCGACACGAGGTACGGGCCCGGGACGCGCGACGGCGGCCGCCGCGCCGGAGCGCGACGACCGCCGTCGGGACGTCGGAGAGAAACGTCAGGCGTCGGACTCGGTGCGGTCGCCCGACCACTCGGTGTGGAAGACGCCCGGCTTGTCGACGCGGCGGTAGGTGTGCGCGCCGAAGAAGTCGCGCTGCGCCTGGATGAGCGCGGCGGGCAGGCGCTCGGCCCGCACGCCGTCGTAGTAGGCGAGCGACGACGAGAACGCGGGCGTCGGCACGCCGTTGAGGGCGGCCTGCGCCACCACGCGACGCCACGCCGCGAGGCCGTTGCCGACCGCGCCGGTGAAGTACTCGTCGGCGAGGAGCAGCGGGAGCTGCGCGTCGCGCTCGTACGCCTCGGTGATGCGGTTGAGGAAGCGCGCGCGGATGATGCAGCCGCCGCGCCAGATGCGGGCCATCGCGCCGCGGTCGATGTCCCAGCCGTACTCGGCCGACGCGGCCGCGATCTGGTCGAAGCCCTGGGAGTACGCGACGACCTTCGACGCGTAGAGCGCGAGGCGCACGTCCTCGACGAACGCGTCGCGGTCCTGCACGTCCCACGCCGCGGCGTCGGCGGGCAGCGCGGCGCGACCGGCCTCGCGCTGCGGGACCGAGCCGGACAGCGCGCGCGCGAACGTCGCCTCGGCGATGCCCGTGATCGGCACGCCGAGGTCGAGGCCGTTCTGCACCGTCCAGCGGCCGGTGCCCTTCTGCTCCGCCTGGTCGAGCACGACGTCGACGAACGCCTTGCCGGTCTCCGCGTCGACGTGCTGGAGCACGTCCGCGGTGATCTCGATGAGGAACGACTCGAGGTCGCCCGTGTTCCACTGCGCGAAGATCTCGCCGATCTCCTGCGCGGACGCGCCGAGCCCCTGCTTGAGCAGGTCGTACGCCTCGGCGATGAGCTGCATGTCGGCGTACTCGATGCCGTTGTGCACCATCTTGACGAAGTGGCCGGCGCCGTCGGGCCCGACGTAGGTGCAGCACGGCACGCCGTCGACCTTCGCCGAGATGTCCTCGAGGATCGGGCCGAGGCTCTGGTACGACTCGCGCGTGCCGCCCGGCATGATCGACGGGCCGTTGAGCGCGCCCTCCTCGCCGCCCGAGACGCCCGTGCCGACGAAGTGCAGGCCCGACGCCGCGAGGGCCTTCTCCCGGCGGATCGTGTCGGGGAAGTGCGCGTTGCCGGCGTCGACGACGATGTCGCCCTCCTCCAGCAGCGGCACGAGCTCGTCGATGACGGCGTCGGTCGCCGCGCCCGCCTTGACCATGATGACGACCTTGCGCGGGCGCTCGAGCGAGGCCACGAAGTCCACCATCGACTCCGACGGCACGAAGTCGCCCTCGGTGCCCGCCTCGGCGATCAGGGACTCGGTCTTGGCGTACGAGCGGTTGTGCACCGCGACCGTGTAGCCGTGCCGGGCGAAGTTGCGGGCCAGGTTGCGACCCATGACGGCGAGTCCGGTCACACCGATCTGTGCGCGTGCTGACATCTGCTTCCCTGCTCCTCGAGGGTCGGTCCCGGCGCACGACGGCTGCGCGCGGGAGGGCGCGGAACCGGGCCGGGCGCGGGCGCGCGGCCGGGTGCACCGGGGATGGATACGCTGCCAGCCTAGTCCTCGGGCGCCGTCGAGCCCCGGGGGTGCCACGATCCGGTCACCCGCAGGGATCGTGACGAAGTCGGGATCACGATTCGATGACACCCGCGCGGCGTGCGTCCCTCCCGCCCCTCGCGCTCGTACTGTGCCGGGGTGACCACCCCTCACGGGACCGACGCTCCCCCGGAGTTCCGTGCCGTCCTCGACGCCCTGGGCGCGCGCCGGCTGCGGCCCGAGGTGACGCTGCGCGAAGTCCCCGCCCCGCGCCGGATCGCGCCGTGGTCGGTCGCGCTCACGGGCGAGGTCGAGGCGGCGCGCTCCGACGACCCCGAGCTCGCGTCGGGGCGCTTCATCGTCCTCTACGACCCGGCGGGCCAGGAGGCGTGGGAGGGCCGGTTCCGCGTCGTCACGCTCGTGCGCGCGACTTTGGAGCCGGAGATGGCGGCGGAGGACGTGCTCGCCGAGGTCGCGTGGACGTGGCTCGAGGACGCCCTGCACGACACGGGCGCCGTCGTGCGCGCGGAGGGCGGCACGGTCACGCGCGTGCTGTCGCAGAGCTTCGGGGCGCTGGCCGGCAAGCACAACGACGTCGAGCTCGAGATGCGCGCGTCGTGGACGCCCGTCGCGCCGGGCCCGGGCACGGCCGACCTCGGGGACCACCTCGCGGCGTGGGCGCAGCTCCTGTGCACGGCCGCCGGGCTGCCGCCGCTGCCCGAGGGCGTGACCCCCCTCGGTGCTCGACCCCCCGCGCGACGCAATACCGTGGGCTCATGAGCTCGACCGCAGCACCCGCTCCCCCTCCGCTCGACCCCGCACCCGGGGCGGAGCGCGCCCCGACCGTCGTGACCCCGCTGACGGAGCCGTCCGACGGCGTCGGCCCCGTCGTCGACACGCCCGCCGCGTTCGCGCGCGTCGTCGAGGCGTTCGCCGCCGCGAGCGGCCCCGTGGCCGCCGACGCCGAGCGCGCCTCCGGCTACCGGTACGGCCAGCGCACCTACCTCGTGCAGGTGCGCCGCGAGGGCGCGGGCACCGCGCTCGTCGACCCCGTCGCCGTGCCCGACCTGTCGCCGCTGCGCGAGGCGGTCGGGGACGCCGAATGGGTCCTGCACGCGGCGTCCCAGGACCTGCCCGGGCTCGCGGAGCACGGGATCGTCCCGGCCCGCGTGTTCGACACCGAGCTCGCCGCCCGCCTGCTGGGGATGGAGCGCGTCGGCCTCGCGGCGGTGGTCGCCGAGGTCCTCGGGCTCGGCCTCGCCAAGGAGCACTCGGCGGTGGACTGGTCGACGCGGCCCCTGCCCGAGGACTGGCTGCGGTACGCGGCGCTCGACGTCGAGGTGCTCGTCCCGCTGCGCCGCGCGCTCGGGGAGCGGCTCGACGAGGCGGGCAAGGCGGACTGGGCGGCACAGGAGTTCGAGGCCGTCCGCACCGCGGGGCCGCCGGCCCCGCGACCCGAGCCGTGGCGTCGGACGTCCGGCACGCACACGCTGCGCGACCCGCGGCGCCTGGCCGTGGTCCGCAGCCTGTGGGAGGCCCGCGACGCGACGGCCCGGGCCCGCGACATCGCCCCGGGCCGGGTCCTGCCCGACCGCGCGATCGTCGCCGCGGCGGAGGCGCTGCCGCGCACGGCCGGCCAGCTCGTGGAGCTGCCGCCGTTCGCGGGCAAGGGCACGCGCCGTCGCGCGGCGTACTGGCAGCGGGCCGTCGACGCGGCGCTCGCGCTGCCCGCGAGCGCGCTGCCGACCACGCGCGGGCCGCGCACGGACGCCCCGCCCCCGCCGCGCGCGTGGGCGGACCGCGACCCGGGCGCCGCGGCACGGCTCGACGCGGCGCGCGGCGTCGTGCAGGAGCTCGCCGAGCGGTACGCGCTGCCCGTCGAGAACGTGCTCCAGCCCGACGCCCTGCGGCGCCTGTGCTGGACGCCGCCGGAGCCCGCCGACGCGGCAGGGATCGCCGCGTTCCTGCGCGGCCGCGGGGCGCGCGAGTGGCAGGTGGGGCTCGTCGCGGAGCCCCTCGCGAACGCGTTCGAGCGCGCCGGCGAGCGGTAGCGGGAGGGTAGGGTCGTCCGCGTGCACGACGCGAACCTGACGATCCGGACAGTCACCGACCGAGCCTCCTGGGACGCCCGGGTGAACGAGCTCGGCGGCCACCCCCTGCAGCTGTGGGGCTGGGGCGAGGTCAAGGCCACGGGCGCCTGGACCCCGCACCGCGTGGAGGCGGTGGACGGCGACGGCCGCGTCCGCGGCCTGGCGCAGGTTCTCGTGCGGTCCCTCCCGGCGCAGTTCAAGGCGCTGTGCCACGTGCCCCGTGGGCCCGTGATCGCGCCGGCGGGAGACGGCTGGGGCGCCGGCCCGGGCGTGGGCGACGACGCGACGCGCGACGCCGTGACCCGTGCGGTCGTCGCGTGGTGCAAGACGACGGTGGGCGGCGTGGGGGTCACGATCGAGCCCGACTGGCCGGTCGGGACGCACCTCGCGCTGCCCGACGCCCGCCCCGCGGCGAACCCGATCCTCTACCCGGTGACGCTGATCCTCGATCTCACGAAGTCCGAGGACGAGCTGACGAAGGCCATGGGCAAGTCGAC
This sequence comes from Cellulosimicrobium sp. MI9406, assembly GCF_040595865.1. Classification (NCBI taxonomy): domain Bacteria; kingdom Bacillati; phylum Actinomycetota; class Actinomycetes; order Micrococcales; family Promicromonosporaceae; genus Cellulosimicrobium; species Cellulosimicrobium sp. MI9406. The sequence continues at coordinate 81,147 of NZ_JALIZI010000006.1, read as the reverse complement.
GCGGTACGACATCCGCAAGGCGGCGCGCACCGGCCTCGAGGTGCGGCGCGTGACGGACGAGGCCGAGGTGCGCCAGGTGCTCGACGTCTACCACGAGACCGCCGAGCGAGCGGGCTTCGCGCTGCACGACGACGAGTACTACCTCGCGATCCACCGCGAGCTCGGCGAGCATTCGGTGCTCGTCGCCGCGTTCTCCGAGGGCGCCCCGGTGTCGTTCGTGTGGTGCGTGTCGTCGGCGACGACGTCGTTCGAGCTCTACGGCGGCATCAACGACGCGGGTCGCAAGCTGCGCGCGAACGCGCCGGTGAAGTGGCACGCGATCACGCTCGCGCAGCAGGCCGGCCTGGTCCGGTACGACATGAACGGTCTGCTCAACGACGGGATCAGCGAGTTCAAGCGCAGCTTCGCCCAGCACGACGACGAGCTCGTGCACAGCGTCGACGTGCCGTTCTCGATGTGGTACTCCGCGTGGAACAAGGGCCTGCCGACCGCGAAGAAGGTCGTGCGCAAGCTCCGCGGGAGCCGCTGACGCGGGCTCCCGAGCACCCCGAACCCCGAAGAGACCCGGTATCGCGCGATGCGATACCGGGTCTCTTCATGTCGTAGCATCGGTCTCGTGCTTTCCCGATACCCGCGGTAGCGTGTATCGCACGTACGACCCCCGAGCGGTGCCGCTCCGGACACCGCCGTCCCGACCATCTGCATCGGATGGAGATGCCATGACCGTGGCCAACGAGGCCCCCTCTCCCACCTCGGCACCCACCCAGGCGGCTACCCAGCGCTCACGCCGACGCCCCGTGCGCGACGTCGTCTTCGTCGAGGGCGTCCGCAGCCCGTTCGGCAAGGCACGCCCCGACGGGATCTACGCCGAGACCCGCGCGGACGACCTCGCCGTGAAGACGGTCCGCGAGCTGCTGCGCCGCCGCCCCGAGCTGCCCGTGGAGCGGATCGACGAGCTCGCGCTCGCCGCGACGACGCAGACCGGCGACCAGGGCCTCACCCTCGGCCGCAGCGTCGCCGTGCTGGCCGGGCTGCCCAAGTCGGTGCCCGGCTTCGCGATCGACCGCATGTGCGCGGGCGCGATGACCGCGGTCACGACCACCGCGGCGAACGTCGCCGTGGGCGCGCAGGACGTCGTCGTCGCGGGCGGCGTCGAGCACATGGGCCACCACCCCATGGGCGAGGGGTCGGACCCGAACCCGCGGTTCGTCGCCGAGCGCCTCGTCGACTCCTCCGCGCTCGTCATGGGCGCGACGGCCGAGAACCTGCACGACCGGTACCCGCACCTCACCAAGGAGCGTGCCGACGCGTACGCCGTCGCGAGCCAGGCCAAGTACGCCAAGGCCCTCGCGAACGGCGACATCTCCCCCGACCTCGTGCCGGTCGCGACCCGGTCGACCGAGCTCGGGTGGGGCCTGGCCACGGCCGACGAGCTCCCCCGCCCCGGCACCACGGTCGACTCGATCCGCGACCTCAAGACCCCGTTCCGCCCCGGCGGGAAGGTCACCGCGGGCAACGCCTCGCCGCTGACCGACGGCGCGACGGCGTGCCTGCTCGCCGCGGGCGACGTCGCCGACGAGCTCGGGCTCCCGGCGCGCATGCGCCTCGTCGCGTACGCGTACGCGGGCGTCGACCCGGAGGTCATGGGCATCGGGCCGGTCCCCGCGACCGAGCGCGCGCTCGCGTCCGCGGGCCTGACGATCGACGACATCGGCCTGTTCGAGATCAACGAGGCGTTCGCGGTCCAGGTGCTCGCGTTCCTCGACCACTTCGGCATCGCGGACGACGACGAGCGCGTCAACCAGTACGGCGGCGCCATCGCCATGGGCCACCCGCTCGCGTCGTCGGGCGTGCGCCTCATGACGCAGCTCGCGCGCCAGTTCGAGCAGCACCCCGAGGTGCGCTACGGCCTGACGACCATGTGCGTCGGCCTCGGCATGGGCGGGACCGTCATCTGGGAGAACCCGCACCACGCCGACTACTCCGGCCACACCTTCGAGACCGCGGAGAACTGACGATGAGCGCACCGACCGACACCACGCCCACCACCTCCGCGGACGCGACGAAGGACGCCGCGCGCGGGGAGCGCGTCACGCACTCGCTCGTGCGCGACGTCGCGCTCCCCGGCGGGACGGGCACGCTCGCCCTCGTCACGCTCGACAACGGGCTCGACCACACCAAGCCGACGACGCTCGGCCCCGAGGGCCTCGCGGAGCTGCACGCGGCCCTCGAGACGCTGCGGCGCCGGGCCGCGGACGGCGAGATCGTCGCCGTCGCGATCACGGGCAAGCCGTACTTCCTCGCCGCGGGCGCGGACCTCACGCAGGCCGCGGCCGTCCAGGTGCGCGACGACGCGCTCGCCCTCGGGCGCGCCGGGCACGCCGCGTACACGCTGCTCCAGGACATGGGCGTGCCGACGTTCGCGTTCGTCAACGGCGTCGCGCTCGGCGGCGGCCTCGAGGTCGCGCTGAACTGCACGTACCGCACCGTCGCGTCCGACGCCGGTGCGCTCGCGCTGCCCGAGGTCGGCCTGGGCCTGGTCCCCGGCTGGGGCGGCGCCTACCTCGTGCCGCGCCTGCTCGGCGTCGAGAAGGCGATGGACGTCATCCTCGCCCGCCCGGCCGCGAACAAGCCGTTCAAGGCGAAGGAGGCGTACGAGATCGGGCTCGTCGACGCGCTCTTCGAGGCGCCGGACTTCCTCGAGTCCTCGCTGCGCTGGGCCGAGGCCGTGCTGCGCGGCGAGATCGTCGTCGAGCGGCGCGAGCTCGACCCGCAGCCCGTGTGGGACGCCGTCGTCGCCGGGACGCGTCAGCGCCTCGACGCCGTGGTCGCGGGCTCGCGCCCCGCCCCGTACCGCGCGCTCGACCTCGTGGCCGCCGCCCGCACCGCGTCGCGCGAGGAGGCGTTCGCCGCCGAGGACGAGGCCCTCGCGGACCTCATCATGAGCGACGAGATGCGCGCGAGCGTCTACGCGTTCCAGCTCGTCTCGAAGGGCAAGCGGCCCCAGGGCGCGCCCGACGCGAAGCTCGCCCGCCCCGTCACCCGCGTCGGGATCGTGGGCGCGGGGCTCATGGCCGCGCAGATCGCGCTGCTGTTCGCCCAGCGCCTCCAGGTGCCGGTCGTCATGCGCGACCTCGACCAGGAGCGCGTCGGCAAGGGCCTCGGCTACGTCCGCTCCACCGTCGAGAAGCTCGTGCGCTCGGGCCGCATGTCCGCGGACACCGGCGCGCGCATCGTCGGCTCCGTGCACGGCACGACCGAGCTCGGCGACTTCGCGGGCTGCGACGTCGTCATCGAGGCGGTCACGGAGATCCTCGGGCTCAAGAAGAAGGTCTTCGCCGAGCTCGAGGGCGTCCTGTCGCCCGAGGCCGTGCTGCTCACCAACACGTCCGCGCTGTCGATCACCGAGATGGCGGCCGACCTGCAGCACCCCGAGCGCGTCGTCGGGATGCACTTCTTCAACCCCGTCGCCCAGATGCCCCTCGTCGAGATCATCCAGGCGGCGAAGACCGACGACGCCGCCCTCGCGACGGCCTTCGCCATGACGAAGAAGCTCCGCAAGACGGCCGTGCTCGTCGCCGACCGCCCCGGGTTCGTCGTCAACCGCCTGCTCATCCTGCTCATGGGCAAGATCGTCGAGGCGGTCGAGAACGGCACGTCGGTCGAGGTCGCGGACCGCGCCGTCGCACCGCTCGGCCTGCCGATGCCGCCGTTCGCGCTGTTCGACCTCGTCGGACCGGCCGTCGGCCTGCACGTCCTCACGTCGCTGCGCGAGGACCTGGGCGACCGGTTCCCCGAGTCGCCCGGCCTGCAGCGCATCGTGGACGAGCAGATCCCCGTCGTCCTCGACGCGCCGAAGGGCCTGCCCAAGCCCGTCGACCCGGCGATCCAGCGGGTCTTCGGCACGGGTACGGCGGGCGGCGACGGAGCGCTGGACGAGGCCGGCGTCCTCGACTCCGTGCTCACGGCGCTCACGCAGGAGATCGGGCTCATGCTCGACGAGGGCGTGGTCGCGAGCCCGTCGCAGATCGACCTGTGCATGATCCTCGGCGCGGGGTGGGGCTTCCACCTGGGCGGGATCACGCCGTACCTCGACCGCACGGGCTACAGCGAGAAGGTCCTGGGCCGCCGGTTCCTGCCTGACGGCGTCGCGAACGTCCCGGCGGCGTCACTCGTCTGACCAACCCTGCTCCGCCGAGCATGGGGTCGTGGCCCGTCCCCGCTTCTAGACGGGCCACAGCCGCATGCTCGGCGGCCAGCCGAGGGGGTGAGTCAGTCCTCTCCGTTCATAGGCAGGACCTCGAAGGCTACGGCGTGCTCCACGCCCATCCGCTCGCCCGTCGGGGCGCTCATCGACGCGAGGAACGCCGCCGGGTCGAAGTCCTCCCAGCCGAGGCCGTCGAGGTAGGCGGCGTGCGCGCGCAGGGACGCCACGCCCGCGTCGAAGGTCGCGCTGACGTCCACGCCGTGCCGGGCGTCGGGCGACGCGGCGACCCACACCTGGCGCACGCCGCCCCACGGCTCGATCCCGTCCGACTCGACCTGCTCGCGGAACACCCACCGGTTCCCCGCGTCGCGCACGGCGTCCACGACGGCCCGCCCCGTCGCGACGTGGTCCGCCTGGTTGAGCATCCCGCCCGGGAACGTCTCGCGGTAGTTCCCGGTGATCGCGACGTCGGGCCGGTGACGGCGGATCGCCCCCGCGATCGCGCGCCGCAGCGGGAGGCCGTACTCGAGCACGCCGTCGGGCAGCCCGAGGAACTCGACCTCGTCGACGCCGACGATCCGTGCCGACTCGACCTCCTCCGCCTCCCGCACGCGGCGCGCCTCGTCCGGGTCCATCCCGTCGATCCCCGCCTCGCCGCTCGTGACCATGCAGTACACGACCCGCTTGCCCTGCGCGGTCCACCGCGCGACGGCGGCGGCCGCGCCGAACTCCATGTCGTCCGGGTGCGCGACGACCGCGAGCGCCGTCGACCAGTCCTCTCGCAGCGGGGTGAGCGGGGGCAGAGTTACCGTCTCGGTCATGACGCCACGCTATGCCGCGTCCCGGCGCCGAGCGCGACGACGGCGCGGACCCGGGCCCCGTCAGCGCTCGGCGGGCGCGTCCTCGACCGACGTCACGGCCGGGTCGACGAACAGCCGGGCGCGCTCGGCGTCGACCACCGCGCGCGCGAGCGACGCCTCGGACACGTCGACCGCGCCCGCGACCTCCTCGGCGAGCGCGCTGCGGCGTGCGTAGGCGTCGAAGAGCCGGGCCTTCGTGCCGAGCAGCCGCACGAGGTGCTCGTCGACGCTGTCGACGGTGAGCAGGCGGTGCACCTGGACGGTCTCGACCTGCCCCATGCGGTGGGCGCGCGCGACGGCCTGCGCCTCGGTCGTGGGCTTGGTCTGCGGCTCGCACAGGACCACCACGGACGCCGCCTGGAGGTTGAGACCTACTCCCCCGACGTCGATCTGGCTGACGAGCACGCGCGGGTCCTCGGCCGCGGTGAAGTCGTCGACGACCGTCTGGCGCGTGCGGGCAGGCACGGAGCCGGTGAGGGGCGGGAGGGCGAGGTCGCCGAGCGCGCGCACGACCACGTCCACGACGTCCCGGAAGTACGAGAACACCACGACCTTGCGCCCGTTCTCGGCCGCCTCGCGCGCGATCTCGACGAGCCGGCGCAGCTTCGCCGAGTCCTCGGGGTGCTCGACGGCGAACGCCGCGCGCCGCATGGCCATGAACGACCCCGCCGCGACCGCCTCCCGGTACGCGGCGCCGTCGACCGTGCCGAGCCGCTCCCACTCGTCGACCTGCACGAGCTCGGGCAGCTCCTCGAGCACGTCCTCGGCGTTGCGGCGCAGGTAGGCGGGCGCGACGGCGTGCCGGAACGCGTCGGGGCCGGCGGCGCCGTGCGCGGCGTCGAGGCGTGCCGCGAGCTCGGGCTGGAGGTAGCTCAGCAGGGTGCGGAACTCCTCGACCCGGTTCTCCATGGGCGTGCCGGTGAGCAGCAGCACGTGCTCGGTCGTCCGCGCGAGGGCCGCGACGGCCACCGACCGCTTCGCGAGCGGGTTCTTCACGTAGTGCGCCTCGTCCACGACGAGCACCGCCGGCGCCGCCGTCGCGAACGCCTCGGTCCCCGCGCGCCGCAGGCCCGCGAAGGTCACGACCGCGACACCGCCCGCAGCGCGCCACGCCGTGGCCACCTCCTCTCGGTCCTCGCCGTGGACGGCGTGCACCGGGAGGCTCGCGTGCGCGCGCAGCTCGCGCACCCAGTTCTCCAGCACGCTCGCCGGGCACACGACGAGCGCGTGGGTCGCGCCGCCGGCGACCAGGTGCGCGACGACGGCGACGGCCTGCACCGTCTTGCCCAGGCCCATCTCGTCGCCCAGGACGACGCGGCGCTGGGCGAGCGCGAAGCGGGCCCCGAACGCCTGGTACCCGCGCAGCGAGACGGTCAGCAGCGACTCGTCGAGCGCCTGCGTCTGCACGCGGTCCACGAGCTCGGCGGGCAGGTGCCCGGCCGCGGCGGCGACGTCGCGGCCCGTGGGGGCGACGCCGTCGAGCAGCGCGTAGTACGCCGCGGACCGCCGCCGGAAGTCCTCCCAGACGTCGTACGGGCGCTCGGGCTCGGCGAGCAGCCCGACGACGCGCCGCGCCTCCTCGGCGAGCCCGGTGGCCCGCGCCCGCTCGGCGACCACGGCGAGCACCGTGATTGCGGCTGAGGCCCGACGCCGCCGCTCGCCCCACGCGAGCAGGCGGCGCGGCCCGCTCGCGGCGACCAGTGCGGCGGCGCTCACGCGCTCGTGCTCCGCGAGCGCGGCTCGCACCTGGTCGCCGTAGCGCGCGACGGCGGCGTCGGCCTGGTCGAGCGTGTGCAGCGCCTGGACGAGCGCGGTCGCGACCGGGTCCGTCGGCGTGAGGTCGATCCGGAAGCGCAGGCTCTCGCGCACGGCGCGCGCCACCTGCTCGGCGGCGGCGAGCAGGTGCGTCGCCGTCTGCGGGCCGATCTCGGGGAGCTTCTCCAGCCCGTCGCGCCCGAGCCGCGCGACCTCGCCGACCGTCCGCACGCCCGCGTCCGCGAGCGCCCCGAGCCGCAGGCGCTCGCGCGTGACGTCGCGCAGCGACGCGACGTCGACGGTGTCGAGGCGCGCCAGGACCTTCTCCTCGCGGCTGTCGCCGAACGCGGCGCGCACCTGCTCGCGGGCCGTCCCGGGCGCGGCGGAGAGGGTCGCGAGCAGCGCGGCGAGGGCGTCCGCGTCTGCGACGACCGCCCGCGCGGTGGCGACGTCGGGCAGCGCGCCGCTCGCGGCGGTCACGACTCGCGGCGCACGACGTGCTCCGCGAGCTTCCCCGCCACGGTCTCGACGTCGTCGATCTCACCGGCTGCGACACCGACGACGAGCGCGTACGCAGTGTCCTGCGGCATGGCGAGCCGCACCCCGTTGAGCGCGTAGAAGAGTCTCACCGCGACCCAGCCCAGTCGCTTGTTCCCGTCGATCAGCGCGTGGTTCTTCGTGACGGAGAGAAGCAGCGCCGCTGCCTTCTCGTCGAGGGCGGGGTAGGCCTCGACGCCGTACATCGACGCGGCCGGACGCGCCAGTGCGGACGACAGGAGCCCGTAGTCGCGGACGGCGGGCGGGTGCCCGAGGAACGCCGTGGCGGCGGCGACGAGGTCGTCCTCGTCGAGGTAGACGACCACGGCTACTGCGCGAGCCGGTCGAGCAGCTCCTGGTCCTCCGCCACGATGTCGGCGAGCAGCCGGTCACGCATCTCGCGCCGCTTCGCGTCGTACTCCACGACCGCGCGCGCGACGGCGGTGTTCGCGGAGACGCCCTCGCGGCGGGCGATACGCTCCAGCGCCGCCTGCGCGTCGTCGTCGAGCCGCAAGGTCATAGCCACGTGAGCTCCTCTCGTTTGGTACCACCACGGTATCAGTGCGCGGGCGGCGCCGTGCAGGGATCAGGCGGGAGCGTTCGCGCGCCCGGCGAGCCAGCGCTCCATCCGGGCCTGCGCCGCGTCGAGGAACGCCGTCTTGTCGCGCGTGTAGTCGTCGTAGTCGTCGGCGTCCGCGTGGCGCGCGGCGAGGTCGCGCTTCGTCGCCTCGTACGCCGCGGCCTCGGCGGGGACGGCACGCAGCCAGTCGCGGAACGCGACGACGTACGCCGCGAACGGCGAGTCGAGGCGCCGGACGTGCAGGATCACGGGCGGCTCGTCCTCGTCGCCGGGGCGGGTGAGCAGTCGCTTGGCGTAGAGCTCGGGGGCGGGGTCGGCGCCCGGACGCGGGACGTCCCGGTACACGCCTGGCGAGTCCGGGCGCGCGCCGCGCTCGATCGAGAACCCGAGCGGCCCGAGCGCGGCGTCGAGCTCCGCCTCGGAGGGCAGCGGCGCGACGCGCACCTGGAGGTCGATGATCGGCTTCGCCGCGAGCCCGGGGACCGCCGTCGACCCGATGTGCTCGACCACGACCGGGCTCGTGCCGTCGGGGCTCGCGAGGTCGGCGAGCGCGGCGGCGACGCGTTCCGTCCACCGCCTCCCGGCGTCGGTCCATCGGGGGTCGTGGGCGTCGACGGTCGCTGCAGGCACCCGCGCACCCTACGACCCGACCCCGCCCCGGGGAGCGCGCACCCGCCGAGACGGGAGAAGTGGCCCCGGGAGCACGACGGTCCGGGGCCACTTCTCACGTCTCGGCGAGCGGGCGCTCGTCGGCGGGTCGGGTCAGTACGTCGTCAGGCCGTGGGCGCGGAACTGGCCGCGCACGCGCTCGGTGAGCTCGGCCGACGGCGCGGGCGTGTCGTCGAGCTCGTAGGTGCGCCCGAGCGCGTCCCACTTGTCACGGCCCATCTGGTGGAAGGGCAGCACCTCGACGCGCGTCACCGTGCCGGGCCGGATCGCGTTGAGCGACGCCGCGTACGCGGCGACCTTCTCGACGTTGTCCGGGTCGTCGGTGAGGCCCGGGACGAGCACGAAGCGCACCCAGACCTCGGGCGCGTGGCCGGTGAGCCCGCGCTCGGCGATCCGTCGCCCGAACCGCAGGGTCGGCTCGAGGTCGCGGCTCGTGACCTTCGTGTAGGTCTCCGGGTCGCCGGACTTCACGTCGAGCAGCACGAGGTCGGTGTCGTCGAGCATCGCGTCGGTCGCGTTCGCGCCGAGGAAGCCGGACGTGTCGAGCGCGGTGTGCACGCCCATCGCCTTCGCACCGCGCAGGACGCGCGCCGCGAACGCGGGCTGCATGAGCACCTCGCCGCCCGAGAGCGTGAGCCCTCCGTGGGTGGCCCGGAAGACGGGCAGATAGCGCCGGACGCGCCCGAGGAGCTCGTCCGCCGTGACGGGCCTGCCGTCCTTCATCGCGAACGTGTCGGGGTTGTGGCAGTACAGGCACCGCAGCGGGCACCCGTTGAGGAACACGGTGAGCCGGGTCCCCGGCCCGTCCACGGCGGTGACGAGCTCCCAGGAGTGGACCGAGCCGAGCTCGCCCGCGCGCATCGCCGCGAGCTTGTCGGCCCGGTCCACGTCCGCGACCGTCAGCCCGTCCAGGCCCGCGCCGGCCCGGCGCGCGTGGCCCACCGGCGTGCCCGACGCCGCGGGCTCGGCCGCGGAGGTCGGGACGCCCGGGACCTCGAGGCGCGTGGCGTCGTCGGGCAGGGTGCCCCCGGCGACGCCGCACCCGCGCGACGGGCGGACGGCGGGGCCGGGAAGGGTGACGGTCATGGCTGGCTCCTCAGCGCTCGTCAGAGCGCGCCGTGGAAGGTGCGCGAGAGCACGTCCAGCTGCTGCTCGCGCGTGAGGCGGACGAAGTTCACCGCGTACCCGGACACGCGGATCGTCAGCTGCGGGTAGTTCTCCGGGTGGTCCATGGCGTCCAGGAGCGTCTCGCGGTTCAGCACGTTGACGTTCATGTGGTACCCCTCGGACCCGATGTAGGCGTCCAGGAGGCCGGCGAGGTTGGTGACCTGCTCCTCCTTGGTGCGCCCGAGGCCGCTCGGCACGACCGTGTTGGTCAGCGAGATGCCGTCCTGCGCCTCGTCGTACGGCAGCTTGGCCACCGACAGCGCCGAGGCGAGCATGCCGTGCGTGTCGCGCCCGTTCATCGGGTTCGCACCCGGGGCGAACGGCTCGCCGGCGCGGCGGCCGTCAGGCGTGTTGCCCGTCGCCTTCCCGTACACGACGTTCGACGTGATCGTCAGGACCGACTGCGTGGGCACCGCGTCACGGTACGTCGGGTGCGTGCGGACCTTCGCCATGAACCGCTCGACGAGGTCGACGGCGATCGCGTCGGCCCGGTCGTCGTCGTTGCCGAACGTCGGGTACTCGCCCTCGGTGACGTAGTCGACGACGAGGCCGCGCTCGTCGCGGACGACGGAGACCTTCGCGTGCTTGATCGCCGACAGCGAGTCCGCCGCGACGGACAGGCCCGCGATGCCGCACGCCATGGTCCGCAGCACGTCCTTGTCGTGCAGCGCCATCTCGATGCGCTCGTACGCGTACTTGTCGTGCGACCAGTGGATGCAGTTGAGCGCCTCGACGTACGTCGCCGCCAGCCAGTCCATCGTCGCGTCGAACTTCGCCATGACGTCGTCGAAGTCGAGCACGTCGCCCTCGACGGGCGCCGCCACGGGCGAGACCTGCTTGCCGGAGATCTCGTCGCGGCCGCCGTTGATCGCGTAGAGCAGCGTCTTGGCGAGGTTCACGCGAGCGCCGAAGAACTGCATCTGCTTGCCGACCCGCATCGGGGACACGCAGCACGCGATCGCCGCGTCGTCGCCCCAGTGCTGGCGGATGAGCTCGTCCGACTCGTACTGCACGGCCGAGGTGTCGATCGAGACCTGCGCGCAGTAGTCCTTGAAGCCCTGCGGCAGGTCCGGGCTCCAGAAGACCGTCATGTTCGGCTCGGGGGCCGGCCCGAGGTTGTAGAGCGTCTGGAGGAACCGGAACGAGTTCTTCGTGACGAGCGGGCGCCCGTCCTCGCCCATGCCGCCGATCGTCTCGGTGACCCACGTCGGGTCGCCGGAGAACAGGGCGTCGTACTCGGGCGTGCGCAGGAACCGCACGATGCGGAGCTTGATGACGAAGTCGTCGATGATCTCCTGCGCCTCGGACTCCGTGATGCGGCCGGCCTCGAGGTCGCGGTCGATGAACACGTCGAGGAACGTCGACGTGCGGCCGAGGGACATCGCGGCGCCGTTCTGCTCCTTCACCGCGGCGAGGTAGGCGAAGTAGAGCCACTGCACGGCCTCGCGGGCCGTCGTCGCCGGGCCGGAGATGTCGTAGCCGTACGAGGCCGCCATCTCCTTGAGCTCGCCCAGCGCGCGGATCTGCTCCGCGTGCTCCTCGCGCTCGCGCACGACCTTCTCGCTGAAGGGCTGCGTGTCGAGACCGAGCTTGTCGAGCTTCTTCGCGGCGATCAGCGCGTCGACGCCGTAGAGCGCGACGCGGCGGTAGTCGCCGATGATCCGGCCGCGGCCGTAGGCGTCGGGCAGGCCCGTGATGATGTGCGAGCTGCGGGCCGCGCGCACGTTCGGCGGGTAGACGTCGAACACGCCCTGGTTGTGCGTCTTGCGGTACTCGGTGAAGACCTTCCGCAGGGTCTCGTCGACCTCGTAGCCGTACGTCTCCAGCGCGCCCTCGACCATGCGCCAGCCGCCGTTCGGCATGATCGCGCGCTTGAGCGGGGCGTCGGTCTGCAGACCGACGATCACCTCGTGCGCCTTGTCGATGTAGCCCGGCGCGTGCGCCGTGATGCCGGCGGGCGTGTGGGTGTCCACGTCGTAGATCCCCATCTCCCGCTCCTCCGGGAACATGGCGGACAGCGTGCTCCAGATGCCCGTCGTGCGCTCCGTGGGGCCGGCGAGGAACGACGCGTCGCCCGTGTACGGGCGGTAGTTGCGCTGGATGAAGTCACGCACGTCGACCGTGTCGCGCCACGGGCCGTCGGTGAAGCCCTCCCACGCAGGGACGTGCGCGGTGTCGCGCTGCGGGTCGACGGCGCCCGCCCCCGTCGCGCGGCCGCCGCTCGTCGTGCCGGTTGCCTCGGAAACGCTGGTCATCTGGACCTCCCTCGTGCCTGACGCGCGGGTCCGCGCGCCGGCCGGACCCGCCGGCCTCGCGAGGTCCCGGGTGGGGCCCTCGGCCGAGGTTCCGACGGGCTCCTTCGCCACCTCCAGGCTAGGTTCCCGGAGCCCGCCGCGGAGGCGTTCGGGACCGCCTGGGGACCTAGGTCCCGAGGCGGGCGGGACCCGGCAGGAACGGCAGGATTCCGGGGTTCCTCGCCCCCGCGACACCCCTGCCGAGGAGGTCTTGTGATGACCTTCACAAGCCCTCCGGCCCTCCCCCTGGGGACCCCGCGCCGCCGTCGTGACGCACGACACGGGCGCGCGTCACACGCTCGCCGGACGTGCCGCGCGCATCCGTGTGAGACTGCCCGGGTGAAACGCACCGTAGGGGTCGAGGAAGAGTTCCTGCTCGTCGGCGACGACGGGCAGCCCGTCGCCCGCGCGGCCGAGGCCCTCGAGGCCTCCGGCACGGACGACAAGGGCGGGGGCACCGGCTCGCTGGAGTCGGAGTTCATGGAGGAGCAGCTCGAGACGGCGACGCACCCGCGCCGCGAGATCGACGAGCTCGCGACCGAGATCCGCGAGGGCCGGCGTCGCGCCCAGGAGGCCGCGGACCGCGTCGGGGCCCGCGTCGCCGCGCTCTCGACGTCTCCCCTGCCGTTCGAGGGCACGACCGTGTCGCGCCTGCGCTACCTCGAGGCGCGCGCCGCGTTCGGCCTCACGGCGCGCGAGCAGCTGACGAGCGGCTGTCACGTGCACGTCGCCGTCGCGGACGACACCGAGGGCGTCGCCGTGCTCGACCGGATCGGGCCGTGGCTCGCGACGCTCCTCGCGCTGAGCACGAACTCGCCCTTCTGGCAGGGCCAGGACAGCGGGTACGCGAGCTTCCGGTCGCAGGTCTGGTCGCGCTGGCCCACCTCCGGCCCGACGCGCGCGTTCGGCTCGCCCGAGGCGTACCGCGCGGCGGTCGACGGCCTCGTCGCGACCGGGACGATCCTCGACGAGAACATGGTCTACTTCGACGCCCGCCTGTCGTCGCGCTACCCCACGGTCGAGATCCGCGTCGCGGACGTGTGCCTCGACCCGGACACCGCGACGCTGCTCGCGGCGCTCGCCCGCGGTCTCGTCGAGACGGCGGCCCGCGAGTCCGCCGACGGCGCGCCCGCGCCCGAGCTGCGGCCCGAGATCCTGCGCACCGCGTCCTGGCGCGCTGGCCGCTCGGGCCTCGAGGAGGACCTCGTCTCGCCCCTCACCTGGCGCCCGGCCCCCGCGCACGACGTCGTGGGCCAGCTCGTCGCGCACGTGCGCGACGCGCTCGTCGACGCCGGAGACCTGGACGCGGTGACCGAGCTGCTCGGGCGCCTGTGGTCCGGGGGCAACGGCGCCGCCCGGCAGCGCGCGTGGCACGCGGCGTCCGGCGGCGACCTGCGCGCCGTCGTCGAGCACGCGGTCGAGGTCACCCACTCCTGACCGACGCGACGGCCCGCAGCGCACCTGCGCCGCGGGCCGTCCGCATGCCTGGGGCCGTGCACCCGGGGGCCGGGTGCACGGCAGGGGTCGTCAGCCGCGTGCGAGCGCCGCGAGCGCGTCCAGCACGTCGCGCGCGACGTCCGCCCCGGTGAGGCGGTACGCGGACACGACCTGGTCGCGCGTGGCGTGGTCGAGGAACTGCGCCGGGAGACCGATCGGGTGCACGGGCGTGCGCACGCCCGACTCCAGCGCCCGCTGGGCCAGCAGCGCACCGACCCCGCCGTCCACGACGCCGTCCTCCACCGTCACCACGAGGTCGTGCTCCCCGGCGAGCTTGACGAGCGCGCTCGGCAGCGGGAGCACCCACGTGGGCGACGCGACCGTGACGTCGACGCCGTGCGCGGTGAGCGACTCCCCGGCGTCGAGCGCGACGCGGGCCATCGAGCCCAGGCCGACGAGCAGGACGCGGCGCGGACTTCCGGGCGCCGCCGCCGCAGGGGCGGCCTCGTCGCCCGCGCCCGCGGGCACCGCGAGCAGGTCCACGCCGTCGACGGACTCGACGGCGGGCAGCGCGTCCGAGACCGCGCCCTTCGGGTACCGCACGACCGTCGGGGCGTCGTCGACGTCCACGGCCTCGCGCAGCGCGGTCCGCAGGGTCTCCTCGTCGCGCGGCGCGGCCAGGCGCAGGCCCGGCACGATGCGCAGCATCGCCATGTCCCACATGCCGTTGTGGCTCGCGCCGTCGTCGCCCGTGATGCCCGCGCGGTCGAGCACGAACGTCACGCCGGCCTTGTGCAGCGCGACGTCCATGAGCACCTGGTCGAACGCGCGGTTGAGGAACGTCGCGTACACCGCGACCACCGGGTGCAGCCCGGCGAACGCCATGCCGGCCGCCGACGTCGCGGCGTGCTGCTCCGCGATCCCGACGTCGAACGTGCGCTCGGGGAAGGCCTGCGAGAACGGCTTGAGACCGACCGGCTCGAGCATCGCCGCGGTGATCGCGACGACGTCGGACCGCCGGCGCCCGATCTGGACGATCTCGTCGGCGAAGACGCTCGTCCAGCCGAAGCGCGACGGCGCGACCGGGAGCCCGGTCTCCGGGTGGATCTTGCCCACGGCGTGGAAGCGGTCGGCGACGTCCTGCTCGGCGGGCGTGTAGCCGCGGCCCTTCTCGGTGAGCGCGTGCACGATCACGGGCGCGCCGTACGCCTTCGCGCGGCGCAGCGCGTGCTCCATGGCCTCGACGTCGTGGCCGTCGACCGGCCCGACGTACTTGATGCCGAGGTCCTCGAACATGCCCTGGGGCGCGACGACGTCCTTGAGGCCCTTCTTCAGGCCGTGCAGCCACTCGTAGGCGAACCGCCCGGGCGCGCCGGACCGGTTGAGGGTGCGCTTGCCCCACTGCAGGAAGCTCTCGTAGCCGTGCGTGGTGCGCAGCGTCGACAGGTGGTGCGCGAGGCCGCCGATCGTGGGCGAGTACGAGCGCCCGTTGTCGTTGACGACGACCACGAGCCGGCGGTCCTGGCTCTCCGCGATGTTGTTGAGCGCCTCCCAGGCCATGCCGCCGGTGAGCGCGCCGTCGCCGATGACCGCCACGACGTGCCGGTCGGTGAGACCGCGCACGACGTTCGCCTTCGCGATGCCGTCGCCCCACGACAGCGCGGTGGACGCGTGCGAGTTCTCGACGACGTCGTGCTCGGACTCGGCGCGCGACGGGTACCCGGACAGCCCGCCCTGCTTGCGCAGCGCGGAGAAGTCCTGGCGCCCCGTGAGGAGCTTGTGCACGTAGGACTGGTGGCCCGTGTCGAACACGAAGGTGTCCGTGGGCGAGGAGAACACGCGGTGCATCGCGATGGTCAGCTCCACGACCCCGAGGTTCGGGCCGAGGTGGCCGCCCGTGCGGGAGACGGAGTCGACGAGGAACGCCCGGATCTCCGCGGCGAGCTCGCGCGCCTGCCCCGGGGTCAGCCGTTGCACGTCCTCGGGCGAGGTGATCGTGCCAAGCAGGCTCATGCAGATGCTCCGTTCCGTTCCCGTGCGACCAGCCCGACAACTCTAGGCCGTCCGGGCCGATGACCTGCGCCGCGGTGCGCCGGGCGACGGGACCTTCACGTCATTGACGCACACTCGCGCCGCGGACGCACGGACGCGGCGTTCGTGGAACTCTCCTTCCGCACTGCGGACAACGGCGGTGTGCGACCTCGTAGGATGGAGCCATGCGCTTCCTGCCCGGACAGTCCCCCGCGACCGACCTCACCTACGGCGACGTGTTCCTCGTCCCGTCGCGCTCCGAGGTCGCGTCGCGCTTCGACGTCGACCTTTCCTCCGCCGACGGCACGGGCACGACGATCCCCGTCGTCGTCGCCAACATGACGGCCGTCGCGGGGCGCCGCATGGCGGAGACCGTGTCGCGGCGCGGCGGCATCGCGATCATCCCGCAGGACGTCCCGACCGACGTCGTGGCGGACGTCGTCGCGGACGTGAAGTCCAAGGACCCCGTCATCGAGACGCCCGTCGTCGTCGGCCCGCACGACACCGTCCACACCGCCCTCACGCTCATCGGCAAGCGCGCGCACGGCGCCGCGGTCGTCGTGGACGGCGGGCGACCGGTCGGCGTGGTCACGGAGGCCGACTGCGCCGACGTCGACCGCTTCACCCAGGTCCACCAGGTGATGACCGACCACCCCCTCGTCCTCGACGCCTCCGTGCTCGACGGCGGTCGTGCCGGGCTCGAGGCGGCCTACGAGCAGCTCCACACCGCTCGCCTCAAGGTCGCGCCCGTGACGCGCGACGGTGCGCTCGTCGGCGTCCTCACGCGCAAGGGCGCGCTGCGCTCGTCGGTCTACGCGCCCGCGCTGGACGACGCCGGGCGCCTGCGCGTCGGTGCCGCCGTCGGGAT
The DNA here is from genome assembly GCF_040595865.1 of Cellulosimicrobium sp. MI9406. NCBI lineage: Bacteria > Bacillati > Actinomycetota > Actinomycetes > Micrococcales > Promicromonosporaceae > Cellulosimicrobium > Cellulosimicrobium sp. MI9406. The sequence goes on along the minus strand of NZ_JALIZI010000006.1, from coordinate 64,742 downwards.
CAACGGCGACGTCGCGGCGAAGGCGAAGGAGCTCCTCGCGGCCGGGGTGGACGTGCTCGTCGTGGACACGGCGCACGGCCACCAGGCCAAGATGCTCCAGGCGCTCGAGGCGGTGCGCTCGGTGGGCCCGGACGTCCCCGTCGTGGCGGGCAACGTCGTCACCGCCGACGGCGTGCGCGACCTCGTCGCCGCGGGTGCGGACATCGTCAAGGTGGGCGTGGGGCCGGGCGCCATGTGCACCACGCGCATGATGACGGCCGTCGGCCGCCCGCAGTTCTCCGCGGTGCTGGAGTGCGCCGCCGCGGCGCGCGAGCTCGGCAAGCACGTCTGGGCCGACGGCGGCGTGCGCCACCCGCGCGACGTCGCCCTCGCGCTCGCCGCGGGCGCCTCGCAGGTGATGATCGGCTCGTGGTTCGCGGGCACCTACGAGTCCCCGGGCGACCTGCACGACGACGGCACGGGCCGCCTCTACAAGGAGAGCTTCGGCATGGCGTCGGCGCGCGCCGTCGCCGCCCGCACCGCGGGCGGCTCGCCGTTCGACCGCGCGCGCAAGGCGCTGTACGAGGAGGGCATCAGCTCGAGCCGCATGTTCCTCGACCCGCAGCGGCCCGGCGTCGAGGACCTGCTCGACCAGATCACGTCCGGGCTGCGCAGCTCCGCGACCTACGCCGGGGCGTCGAGCCTCGCCGAGTTCGCGGACCGCGCCGTCGTGGGCGTGCAGTCGGCCGCGGGCTACGAGGAGGGCCGCCCGCTCCCGGTGAGCTGGTGACGACCCCGCCCGAGGCTGCGCGCGCGTCGGCGCGCGCGCAGCTCGCGACCCTCGCCCGGGACGGCGGTGCCTGGCCCGAGCCGTGGCGCCACGCCGTCGGCACGCTGCGCCCGGACGCGCGCGACGCCGCCGTGCTGCTGCTCTTCGGCGTCCTCGACGGGGTGCCCGCGGAGCACCCGGCCGCGGCCGTCCCCGCCGACCTCGACGTGCTCCTGCTCGCGCGCGCGACGACGCTCGGCCACCACCCGGGCCAGGTCGCGTTCCCGGGCGGCCGGCTCGAGCCCGACGACGACGGCCCGGTGGGCGGCGCGCTGCGCGAGGCCGAGGAGGAGACGGGCCTCGACCCGGGCGGCGTCGAGGTGCTCGGCACGCTCGGTCGGCTGCCCGTGCCGGTGAGCAACCACGTCGTCACGCCCGTGCTCGGGTGGTGGGCCCGGCCCACCCCGGTCCGCGCCGTCGACGCCGCCGAGTCGGCCCACGTGTTCCGGGTCCCCGTGGCCGACCTCCTCGACCCCGGCCGGCGCCGCACGGTGACGGTCCGCCGTGACCGCCGGGTGCACAAGAGCCCCGGCTTCCTCGTGGAGGCCGACGGGCGCGAGCACCTCGTCTGGGGCTTCACCGGCGGCATCCTCGACGCGCTGTTCGACCGGCTCGGCTGGACCGAGCCGTGGGACCGGACGCGCACGCTCGACGCCCCGCTCTGACGGCCCGCCCGCCCCTCGGTGCCCGTACCCCGCGTCAGCCGGACGCGAGCGCGCGGGCGAGCAGGTCGACCAGCGCGCGGGCCGTCGTCGACCCGCCGTGGTCCGGGTTGAACTCGACCAGCGTGACCGCGACGAGGTCCGGGTCGGAGACGACCTCGCGCACGACGCGCTCCAGCTCGGCGGGGACGAGCCCGCGCCCGAAGACGGGCACGTCGGCCGCGGGCAGCGCGAAGAAGTCGAGGACGTCCACGTCCACGTGGAGCACGAACGGCCCGCCGCCCACGCCGTCCACGGCACGACGGGCCGCCGCCTCGGGACCTGCGGAGACCTCGGCGGCGGGGACCCGGGTCGCGGCGACGCGGCCGTCCTCGTCCTCCTCGGCGTCGGAGAAGCCGAGGAACGCGAGCCGTCGCGCGTCCAGGAGCGGTCGTCGCGCCCCGACGGCGCTCAGCTCCGGGCTCGCGCCCGGGAGGTCGAGGAGGTGGGCGACGCCCGTCGCGTCGGCGATGGGCTCCTCGGGGTGCGACGCGACCGTGAAGAGGTCCTGCCCGCCGTCGACGTAGACCAGGCCGCAGTCGTCGTGCACGTCCACGGCCGCGGCGACGACCCCGAGCGTCACGGTGCACTCGCCGCCGAGCACGAGCGGCACACGACCCGCTCGGAGCTCGTGCCCCACCGCCTCGCGGACGCGACCGACGCCCACGGCGACACGCTCGACATCGTTCAGGCGCCCAGGCACGTGGTGCGCGCGCCAGCGGGCCGGCTCGACGTCGCCCTGGTCGGTGACCACGAGCCCGCGCGCCCGGAGCGCGTCCACGAGCCCGGCCGCACGCAGCGCCGCGGGCGCCTTCTCGAGACCGGGGCCGTGGGCGGCCGCGCTCGACGGGACGCTCAGGACCGACCACGACCGCTGTGTCATGCGACCGACGCTACGCCGGACTCCCGACACCCGCGCAGGGGCTGGTGGAGAACGGCGACGGCGCGCCCGCCCCGGCCGGGGTGGACGCGCCGTCGGGACGCGCGTGCGTGTCAGGCGACGAGGGAGCGCAGCACGTACTGCAGGATGCCGCCGTTGCGGTAGTAGTCCGCCTCGCCCGGGGTGTCGATGCGCACGACGGCGTCGAACTCGACGCTCGTGCCGTCGGGCTTGGTGGCCGTGACCTTGACGGTCGACGGCGTGGTGCCGTCGTTGAGCGCGGTGATGCCCTCGATGTCGAAGGTCTCCGTGCCCGCGAGGCCGAGCGACTCGGCGCTCTCCCCCGCCGGGAACTGCAGCGGCAGGACGCCCATGCCGATCAGGTTCGAGCGGTGGATGCGCTCGAAGCTCTCCGTGATGACGGCCTTGACGCCCAGGAGCGCCGTGCCCTTGGCCGCCCAGTCGCGCGACGAGCCGGAGCCGTACTCCTTGCCGCCCAGGATGACGAGCGGGGTGCCCTGCGCGGCGTAGTCCTGCGCGGCGTCGTAGATCGTGTCCTGCGCGTCCTTCACGAAGTTGAAGGTGTAGCCGCCCTCGACGTTGTCGAGGAGCTGGTTGCGCAGGCGGATGTTCGCGAACGTGCCGCGGATCATGACCTCGTGGTTCCCGCGGCGCGAGCCGTAGGAGTTGAAGTCGCGGCGCGCGACGCCGTGCTCCGCGAGGTACTTGCCGGCCGGCGAGTCCACCTTGATGGCACCGGCGGGGCTGATGTGGTCGGTCGTCACCGAGTCGCCGAGCTTCGCGAGCACGCGCGCGCCGGAGATGTCCGTGACGGGCGACGGCTCCATGCCCATGCCGTCGAAGTACGGGGGCTTGCGCACGTAGGTCGACTCGGTGTCCCACGCGAACGTGTCGCCCTCGGGCGTCTCCAGCGCGCGCCAGCGGTCGTCACCCGTGAAGACGTCCGCGTAGTCCTTCGTGAACATGTCGCGGTCGATCGACGCGTCGATCGTCGCCTGGACCTCCTCCGGGGAGGGCCAGATGTCCTTGAGGAAGACCGGCTCGCCGTGCGGGTCGGTGCCCAGGGGCTCGCCGTCGAAGTCGAAGTCCATCGTGCCGGCCAGCGCGTAGGCGATGACGAGGGGCGGCGACGCGAGGTAGTTCATCTTCACGTCGGGGTTGATGCGGCCCTCGAAGTTGCGGTTGCCCGAGAGGACCGAGACGACCGAGAGGTCGTGCTCGTTGACCGTCGCCGAGATCTCGTCGGCGAGCGGGCCCGAGTTGCCGATGCACGTGGCGCAGCCGTAGCCGACCAGGTGGAAGCCGAGCTTCTCGAGGTACGGCCACAGGCCGGCCTTCTCGTAGTAGTTCGTCACGACCTGCGAGCCGGGCGCCATCGACGTCTTGACCCACGGCTTCGACGCGAGACCGCGGTCGACCGCCTTCTTCGCGAGCAGGGCCGCCGCGAGCATGACCGACGGGTTCGACGTGTTGGTGCACGACGTGATCGACGCGATGACGACGTGCCCGTGGTCGAGCTCGGTCGTCGTGCCGTCCTCGAGCGTGACCGGGACGACCTTGTGCGGGCGCTTCGCGCTGTCGGCGTGGCCCGGCGCGACCGGCTGGTCGGACGGGTCGTCGTGCGCGGCGGCGGCGATGGGGTCGGACGCCGGGAACGTCTCCTCGACGGACTCGTCGAGGCCCGTGAACGGCGCCGCCTCCTGGGCGTCGACGTAGTCGAGGATCGCGGACGCGAACGACTCCTTCGCCTCGCCGAGCTCGATGCGGTCCTGCGGGCGCTTCGGGCCGGCGATCGACGGGACGACCGTCGAGAGGTCCAGCTCGAGGTACTCCGAGAAGACGGGCTCGACGTAGCCGTCGGCCTCGGGGTCGAGCCACAGGCCCTGCTCCTTGGCGTACGCCTCGACGAGCGCGAGCTGCTCGTCGCTGCGGCCCGTGAGGCGCAGGTAGTCGATCGTCACGCCGTCGATCGGGAAGATCGCGGCGGTCGAGCCGAACTCGGGGCTCATGTTGCCGATGGTCGCGCGGTTCGCGAGCGGCACCTGGGCCACGCCCGCGCCGTAGAACTCGACGAACTTCCCGACGACGCCGTGCTGGCGCAGCATCTGCGTGATGGTGAGCACGACGTCCGTCGCGGTCACGCCCGCCGGGATGGAGCCGTTGAGCTTGAAGCCCACGACACGCGGGATGAGCATCGAGACGGGCTGACCGAGCATGGCCGCCTCGGCCTCGATGCCGCCGACGCCCCAGCCGAGCACGCCGAGGCCGTTGACCATCGTCGTGTGCGAGTCGGTGCCGACGCACGTGTCCGGGTAGGCGCGGAGCACGCCGCCGACCTCACGGGTCATGACGGTGCGCGCGAGGTACTCGATGTTGACCTGGTGCACGATGCCGGTGCCCGGGGGGACGACCTTGAAGTCGTCGAAGGCCGTCTGGCCCCAGCGCAGGAACTGGTAGCGCTCGTGGTTGCGCTGGTACTCGAACTCGACGTTGCGCTCGAACGCGTCCGAGCGGCCCGCGACGTCGATCTGGACCGAGTGGTCGATGACCATCTCGGCCGGCGCCAGCGGGTTGATGCGCGACGGGTCGCCGCCGAGCTCCGCGACGGCCTCGCGCATCGTCGCGAGGTCCACGACGCACGGGACACCGGTGAAGTCCTGCATGATCACGCGCGCCGGCGTGAACTGGATCTCGGTGTCCGGCTGCGCGTCCGGGTCCCAGGACGCGAGCGCGCGCACGTGGTCCGCGGTGATGTTGGCGCCGTCCTCCGTGCGCAGGAGGTTCTCGGCGAGGATCTTCAGGCTGTACGGGAGGCGCTCGACACCCTCGACGGCGGAGAGGCGGAAGATCTCGTACGAGTTCTCACCGACCTCCAGCGTTCCCTTCGACCCGAACGTGTCGACGCTGCTCACTCGTAGCTCCTTCGTGGCGAGACGGTGGCACGGATGCCATGGTTCAGGGGGCTTCGCCCAGACTACGCCGGGCCGGTGCGCCGCTCCGGCCGCGTCCCGGAGGACGGGCGGGGCGGTGGCCGGCGGCTCGTCCACGACCCGCTGCGACCTGCACCGCGACCAGCATACCCCATATATCTTGACGTCAAGATATATGGAGTCGGCGACGGCTCAGAGGTCGCAGTCGCACAGGACGTTGAGCTCGACGACCTGCTCCCCCTCCTCGGGCCGCGCCCACGCCTCCGCCTCGGCGCGCGACGCGAAGCTCCGGCCCGCGAGCCGCCCGTTCGGCATCAGGACGCCCACGCCGACGACGTCCCGGACGTCGTCCGGACCGTCGCCGGGCCCGTCCTGGCTCGCCGCCCGGACGCCCGTCCGGGCCCCCGTCGCCGCCGTGCTCGTCATGCGCGCCTCACCGTCCGTCCTCGCAGGGGTCTCCCCCTCATCATGCGCCCGGGGCGGCGCGCACGCGCCCCCACGCGGTCAGCGCGTGAGGACCGCCACCGCCTCCAGGTGGTGGGTCATGGGGAAGAGGTCGAACGCGCGCAGCGAGGTGAGCCCGTAGCCGTGCTCCGCGAGGTACGACACGTCGCGCGCGAGCGCGGCCGGGTCGCACGCGACGTAGACGACGCGCGACGGCTCGCGACCAGCGACGGCCTCGACGACGGCGCGCCCGGCACCGACGCGGGGCGGGTCGAGCACGACGACGTCCGCGCCGCTCCCGTCCTGGGCGAGCACCTGCTCGACCGGCCCGTGCCGCAGCTCGACCCGCTCGAGCCCGTGCGCGTTGCGCCGGGCGTCGCGCACGGCGCGCTCGTCGCCCTCGACCGCGAGCACGGTGCCCGCGTCCCCGACGGCGGCCGCGAGCGGCGACGTGAACAGCCCGGCCCCCGAGTAGAGGTCGAGCACGCGCGCGCCGTCGACGTCGCCGACGCCGTCGAGCACCGCGCGCGTCAGGGCTGCGGGCGCCTCGCGGTGGACCTGCCAGAACCCGTCCGCGGCGACCCGGTACGTGTGCTCGCGGTCGCCGAGCACGACGCGCTCGGTGACGCTGCGCCGCGCGTTGGGCCGGTGGTCGAGAGAGCCCCCGCGCCAGGGCTCGCCGTCGACGAGCAGGACCGGCGCGGACCCGACAGGCGCGACGAGCTCGATCCGGGTGCCCGGGCGCCACGAGCGGGTGAAGACCTTCTCGTGCGCCGCGAGGTCGGCGACGTCCTCGCTCGCGAGCGGCATCGCGTCGAGCGGGAGGACGGTGTGCGACCGGAAGCGGTGCATGCCGGCGCGGCCGCCGCCGTCGGCCACGAGGTCCACGCGCGTGCGGTAGGCGAGGCCGCCGCGCTCGTCGTCCCCCGGCAGACCCTCGACCTCTACTTGAGGGTGAAGATCGACGAGGTCCACGTGCGCGAGACGGCGCAGCTGCTCGGCCAGGACGTCGCGCTTCCACCGCCGCTGCGCGCCGAGCGCGACGTGCGCGAGCTCCCCGCCGCCCACGCCGCCCGGACCGGCCTCGGGCCACGCGGACGGCACGCGGTCGGGCGACGCCTCGAGGACCTCGACCGCGTCGGCGCGCCAGAACTTCGCGGCGTCGCCGCCCTCGGTGACGCGGGCGCGCACGCGCTCGCCCGGCAGGGCGTGCCGCACGAAGACGACCCGGCCCTCGTGCCGTGCCACGCAGTGGCCGCCGTGCGCCACCGGGCCGACCTCGAGCTCGACCTCGACCTCAGGTCGAGGGAGCGCGCGCGGCGACTGCCGGGTCTGCCGGCCGGGTCGTCGGCCGGACCGGCGCGGCGCGCGCTCGGGACGACCCGCGCCGGGGTCGGACGGTCGGTCGGAGGGCACGGCAGGACCACGCGAGGAGGACGGCATGCCCCCAGTATCCCGGACTCTCCCGCGCGCTCCCCCCGCACTCTCCCCCCGGGCTCCCGCCGCCCCCCGCCGCGGACGCGCGGAGGCCCGGCCCCGACGTCGGGACCGGGCCTCCGCGGGGAGTCGCGCCGGCGCGATCAGTACCCGGTGAAGCGCTGGCGGAAGCCCTCGCCCTCGAGCCCGGTCTGCCCCTCCGTCGAGGAGAGCTGCCACGGCACCGACGCCACGACGACGCCCGGCGTGAAGAGGAGCCGGCCCTTGAGGCGCAGCGCGCTCTGGTTGTGCAGCAGCTGCTCCCACCAGTGCCCGACGACGTACTCCGGGATGTAGACGACCACCAGGTCACGCGGGGACTCGCGGCGGACCGACCGCACGTACGACAGCACGGGGCGCGTGATCTCGCGGAACGGCGAGTCCAGCACGCGCAGCGGCACCGGGAGGTCGAGAGCCTCCCACTGCCGCATGAGGTCCTCGACGTCCTCGGCGTCGACGCCGACGGTGACGGCCTCGAGCACCGACGGCCGCGACGCTCGCGCGTACGCGAGCGCCCGCATCGTCGGGCGGTGGATCTTCGAGACGAGCACGATCGCGTGCACGCGGCTCGGCAGCGCGCGGGCGGCCGCGGCGTCGTCGCCGAGCGCGAGCTCGTCGCGCACGGTGTCGTAGTGCTTGCGGATCGACTTCATGAGCACGAAGACGATCGCCATGGCGAGGATCGCGATCCACGCGCCGTGGGTGAACTTCGTGAGGAGCACGATGACGAGCACCGTGCCGGTCATGCCGAGGCCCACGGTGTTCACGACGCGCGAGCGGCGCATGCGGGACCGCTCGCGCGGCTGGTGCTCGGTGCGCAGCGCGCGGGTCCAGTGCCGCACCATGCCCAGCTGGGACAGCGTGAAGGACACGAACACGCCCACGATGTAGAGCTGGATCAGGCGCGTCACCTCGGCGTCGAAGGCCCAGATGAGCACGATCGCCGCGACCGCGAGCGTGATGATCCCGTTCGAGAACGCGAGGCGGTCGCCGCGCGTGTGGAGCTGGCGCGGGAGGTAGCCGTCCTTGGCGAGGATCGAGCCGAGCACCGGGAACCCGTTGAACGCGGTGTTGGCCGCGAGCACGAGGATGAGCCCCGTCACGGCGGACACGACGTAGAACAGGATCGGGGCGCCGCTGAACACCGTCTCCGCGAGCTGCCCGATCACGGGGTGCTGCACGTAGTCGACCGGGAGCGGCTCGCCGTTGAGCGAGAGCTGCGCGTGCGGGTCCTCCGCGTAGTGCACGCCCGTCGCCCGGGCGAGGAAGAGGATGGAGAGCATCATCGCCGCCGAGATGCCGCCCAGCAGGGCGAGCGTCGTGGCCGCGTTGCGCGACTTGGGCTTGCGGAACGCGGGCACGCCGTTGCTGATGGCCTCGACGCCCGTGAGGGCGGCGCACCCGGACGCGAACGCGCGCGCCACGAGGAACGCGCCCGCGATGCCCATGAGCCCCTGGTCGAACCCGCTCTCCGCCGTGAGCTCGAACTCCGCGCTCTCCGCCGGGCCGAGGTTGCCGGTGACGTACTGGAAGAAGCCGACGACCGCCGTCGTCCCGATCGCGAGCATGAAGAGGTAGACGGGGATCGCGAAGAAGGTGCCCGACTCCTTGACCCCGCGCAGGTTGACGAGCGTGAGCAGCACGACGAGCCCGATCGCGAACGGCGCCTCGTGGTCCCGCAGCGCGGGGATCGCGCTCGCGGCGTACTGCGCGCCCGAGGAGATCGACACCGCGACCGTGAGCACGTAGTCGACCATGAGGGCCGAGGCGACGCCGACGCCCGCCGTCGGGCCGAGGTTGACCGTCGCGACCTCGTAGTCGCCGCCGCCCGACGGGTACGCCCGCACGTTCTGGCGGTACGACGCGACGACCGTGAGCAGCACGACCACGACCGCGAGGCCGACCCACGGCGAGATCATCGTCGCGCTGAGGCCCGCGAGCGCGAGCGTCAGGAGGATCTCGTCCGGGGCGTACGCGACGGACGAGAGCGCGTCGGACGCGAACACGGGCAGCGCGACGCGCTTGGGGAGCAGCGTGTGCCCCAGGTGCTCGGAACGGACAGGCCGTCCGAGCAGCAGCCGCTTCGCGGCATCAGCGATCTCCGACACGAGGCCACATGCTATGCCCGACGGCGCCCGGTCGCGCTGGTGCGCGCCCGCGGGCCCGGCGGGCGGTAGCGTTCGGTGCGTGCACTTCGTGATCATGGGCTGCGGGCGCGTCGGTGCGACGCTCGCCCAGTCCCTCGAGTCGAGCGGCCACTCGGTCGCCGTCGTCGACCAGAACCCCGACGCGTTCCGGCGCCTGCCCGCGGAGTTCACGGGCAAGAAGGTGACCGGCGTCGGCTTCGACCGCGACACGCTCGTGCAGGCCGGGATCGAGGACGCGTACGCGTTCGCCGCCGTCTCCGACGGCGACAACTCGAACATCCTGTCCGCGCGCGTGGTCCGCGAGACGTTCGGCGTCGAGAAGGTCGTCGCGCGCATCTACGACCCGCAGCGCGCCGAGATCTACCAGCGGCTCGGCATCCCGACCGTGGCGACCGTGCGCTGGACCTCCGACCAGGTGCTGCGCCGCATGCTCCCGTTCGGCGCGACCGACGAGTACCGCGACCCGTCCGGGCGCGTGCGGCTCGCCCAGGTCGACTTCCACCCCGGCTGGATCGGCCGCACCGTGCGCGCCATCGAGGACGCGACCGAGGCGCGCGTCGCGTTCGTCAGCCGCTTCGGCGACGGCGTCCTCGTCACCGACCGCACCGTCCTGCAGGAGAACGACGTGCTGCACGTGCTCATGGACGACGAACGGGCCGCCGTCGTCGAACGCAAGCTCACCCACGCACCGAAGGTCGAGGCCGAGTGATGCGCGTCGTCATCGCCGGGGCGGGCTCCGTCGGCCGCTCGATCGCCCGCGAGCTCCTCAGCCACGACCACGAGGTCATGCTCGTCGACAAGCAGCCCGCGGCGATGCGCGTCGCGCAGGTCGCGGACGCCGACTGGCTCCTCGCCGACGCGTGCGAGCTGTCGTCGCTCGCCGAGGCGAAGGTCGACGAGTGCGACGTCATCGTCGCCGCGACGGGCGACGACAAGGTGAACCTCGTCGTGTCGCTCCTCGCCAAGACCGAGTTCGGCGTGCCGCGCACGGTCGCGCGCGTCAACAACCCGAAGAACGAGTGGATGTTCGACGAGTCGTGGGGCGTCGACGTCGCCGTGTCCACGCCGCGCATCATGACGGCGATGGTCGAGGAGGCCGTCGCCGTGGGCGACCTCGTGCGCATCTTCACGTTCCACCAGTCCGGCGCGGACATCCTCGAGGTGACGCTGCCCCCGTCGTCACCGCTCCTCGGCCGACGCGTGGGCGAGGTGCGCTGGCCGGCGGACACCGTGCTCGCGGCGATCGTGCGCGGCACGCGCCCCATCGCGCCGAGCGCGGACGACACGCTCGAGGTCGGGGACGAGCTCCTGCTCGTCACGGGGAACGAGGCGGACGAGGGCGCGCTCGCGCGGCTGCTCGCCGGCGAGGGTGAGGACGGCCCGACGGCGCCGGACGCGCCCGTCGAGGCTCCCGAGCTCGGCGGCGACCTGCTCTGACGGCGCGGCCCGCGCGACGGTGCGGCCCGCGCGACGGTGCGGCCTGGGCGACGGGGCGGCTACGCCGCGGGGCGCGGGCCGGCGGTCGCGGGGCGGCGCACCAGGATCCACGTGAGCCACAGCACGAGGGCCCACAGCGGGATCCCCATGACGAGGCGCGCGGTGCCGAGCCAGCCGACGTCGCCGTCGAGGTACAGCGGCACCTGGACGGCGAGGCGCGCCCCGAAGAGCCCGATCCACAGCCACGTCGCGGCGGTGTAGCGGCGCACGAGCGCGCGGTCCGACCTCCACGCCCGCGCCCAGCGGGCGAACGCGCCGGGCTCTCCCGCGCTCCCGCCGGCCGGCTCGGCGGGCCGCGGCGCGGGAACGTCCGCGCCCTCGCGGTGCTCGCCGTCGGTCGCGTCCGCCGTCGTGCCGCCGGACGCCGTCCCCACGCCGAAGCCGCTGCGGAAGCCCTCCACGACGAGCCCGACGAGCGGCCAGCGGACCACCACGGACACGAGGAGCGCGACGAGGTACGCGGCGTTGGTCCACAGGCCCCACGCGAAGTAGTCCTGCGCCTCCCCCGAGCGCCACGCCCACAGGACGCCGATGCCGACGCCCAGCAGGCCGCCGAAAGCCTGCGTCACGGGCGTGCGCTGGACGAGGCGCGCGGCGACGGCCACGAGGGCGGCCGCGACGGACGTGACGAGCGCCCAGCGCAGGTTGGTCGTCGCGACGTAGACGACCACGAACACGAGCCCGGGCGCGACGGACTCCACGAGCCCGCGCACGCCGCCGATCGCGTCGGCCACCGAGAAGTCCTCGCTCGCCAGCGCGCGCACGCCCCGGGCGCGGCCGTCCTCGGGCGCCGCGACGTCGTCGACGACCGTCTCGACCACCTCGGCGTCGTGCGCGACGGGCTCGGGCACGCGTCCCGGGTCGGGGCGCCCGCCCACGGGGCCGCCGGTCGCGTCGCTGCTGCTCGTCATGTCGTGGCGTCCTCGGGGCTCGGGTGGGCGGCGCCGGCGGGAGGGCCGGTGCGGCCGGGTCGGGTGCGCAGGATCGTACGGCACGGCCGTCCACGACGGCCGCCGGGCTCACTCCCCCGGCTTGGCCAGCAGCTCGTAGCGCGGGTTGAAGATGGTGCGTCGGCCGTCGACGTCGCACACGAGCCCCTCGACGAGCGCGCGGCGCCCGGGCTCGATGCCGGCGATCCGGCGGCGCCCGAGCCAGACGAGGTCGACGACGCCGGACCCGTCGAAGAGCTCGACCTCGACGGTCGGCACGCCCTCGCGCGGGCGGAGCACGACGGACCGCAGGACGCCGGAGATCTTCGCGCGGCGGCGGTTCGGCAGCTCGGCGACGGCACGGCAGCCCTTCTGCCGGGCCGCCTCGGTGCGCTCCTCGTCGGCCGCGAGCTCCTCCTGGGAGGCGAGCGCGGTGCGCCAGGCGTCACGCAGGGTGGGGACCATGTCAGCGGATCTCCGTGATCTCCGGCCCACGGGTCAGCGGGTCGAACGACGGCGTCTCGGGGGCACCGGCCGGGGTCGGCGCCGGGGCGGCCTCCGGACCCTTGCCCGGCAGGTGCAGGGTGAGCAGGTCGCGCGGCGGGCGCGGGCTCTGGTCGCGCACGACGACGATGTTCGCGAACACGGTCTCGAGCAGGCGCGCCTCGGCCGGGTCGACCGCGGCCTTGCCGGTGAGCACGCCGCGCAGGAACCAGCGGGGGCCGTCGACGCCCACGAAGCGCGCGGGCCGCACGCCCGGGCGGCCGTCCGGCGTCTGCGCGGGGATGCGCGCGAGCAGCTCGCGCCCGAACGGGCCCGGCAGGTCGTCGACCGTGCCGCCCTGCTTGGTGACGGACGCCGCGATCTCGCCGCGGATCTCGTCCCAGATGCCCTCCGTGCGCGGCGCGGCGAACGCCTGCACCTGGAGCCCGGAGCCGCCGACCGCGCACGCCACGCCCGTGATGCGCTGCGTCTTCTTGTCGACCTCCATGCGCAGCTCCATGCCCGGCACGCCGGGGAGCCACACCGCGCCGAGGTCGAGGCGCGGGCCGCGCTCGGGCACCTGGGCGGAGTCGTACGGGCCGCGCGCGGGGGCCTCGGCGGCCACCTCCGGGGCGGGCGCGCCGTCGCCGACCTGCTCGGACGTCGTGCCCGACGGCTCGGGCGACTCGGCCGGCTCGGACGACCTGGAGCGACGGAACAGACCCACGGACGAACTCCTTCACCTGCCCGGCACTCGGCCGGGTCTCCTCACGGGGCGCTCGCCCCGCACTGATTCCACACTAGCCCGCGCAGCGGCGGGCCGGGTGCGCCGGTCAGGGTGCGGCCGTCCAGCCGCCGCTCGACCCGAACCCGCCCGCGCCGCGGTGCGAGCCGGGCAGGCGCTCGGCCTGCACGAACCGCGCCCGCTCGACCTTCTGGACGACGAGCTGCGCGACCCGGTCGCCGCGCCGCAGCACGACGGGCTCGCGCGCGTCGGTGTTGAGCAGCGTCACCTTGATCTCGCCGCGGTACCCGGCGTCCACGGTCCCCGGCGCGTTGACGACCGTGAGACCGTGCTTGGCCGCGAGACCCGAGCGCGGGTGCACGAACGCCGCGTAGCCGTCGGGCAGCGCGATGGACACGCCGGTCGGGACCACGGCGCGCTCCCCCGGCGCCAGCTCGACGTCGACGGTCGTCACGAGGTCCGCTCCCGCGTCGCCCGGGTGGGCGTAGGCGGGCAGGGGGACGTCGTCGAGGAGCGTGATGAGGACGTCGACGTCGCCGGTCGAGGGCTGCTGGTGGTTCGGCACCCGCAGAGCCTAGTGCGCGCGGCGCGCTGCGAGCACGTCGGCCGCGGTGCGCGGGGCTGGGATGATGGACCCATGACCGACGCCGCCGACCGCAGCACCCCGTCCTCGACCCGCGGAGCCGCCGGGACGCCCGGCACCGCGGGCACGGCCTCCTACCGCGAGCGCCTCGTCCCGGGCGTCGGCGGCTGGGCCGCGGCGCTCGGCTTCGCGCTCGTCCTCGGGATCGCCCTGTGGCCGGCGAGCCACGCCGTCGCCCTCGGGGTCGGCGGCCTGGCCGCCGTCGCGGGCGTCGTCGCGCTGTGGTGGACGTCGCCGGTCGTCGAGGTCGCCGACGGCGAGCTGCGCGCGGGGCGGGCCCACGTCCCGGCGTCGCTGCTCGGCCAGGTGACGACGCTCGACGCCGACGCGATGCGCGTCCAGCTCGGCCCCCGCCTCGACGCGCGCGCCTACGTGTGCCTGCGCGCGTGGGCGCGCACCGGGGTCCACGTGGTGCTCGAGGACCCGCAGGACCCGACGCCGTACTGGCTCGTCTCGACCCGGCACCCGCAGCGCCTGGCGGACGCGGTCCGCGCCGCGCACGCCGCCTGAGCGCGGGCGCACGCACGCGGCGGCGGGTCGTCCGCTCACCGCGCGCCCGCGTCCCGCTCGGCCTACGGGCCCCGCGGACGACGACGGCCGCCGCCCCGGGGAGGGGGCGGCGGCCGTCGGCCGTGGTGCGCGGCGGGTCAGGCAGCGCACTCCGAGCAGATCTGCTGGCCGTTCTTCTCGTAGGCGAGCTGGCTGCGGTGGTGCACGAGGAAACAGCTCGCGCACGTGAACTCGTCCGCCTGACGGGGAAGGACCCGGACGGAGAGCTCCTCGCCGGACAGGTCGGCACCGGGCAGCTCGAAGCCTTCGGCCGCCTCGGTCTCGTCCTCGTCAACGACGCCCGAGCTCTTGTCGGAGCGACGAGCCTGGAGCTCCTGGAGCGAGTCCTCGCTGAGCTCCTCTTCACTCTTGCGGGGGGCGTCGTAGTCTGTTGCCATCTGTGGGGTCACTCTCCGGAATATCGTCGATCGCGACTGTGCGCGTCCGGACCACCGGCGACGGCCGGTCGTGCCGGGCGGCACGGGTGCGGGGTGCGGGGGCACCCCGTGACGTGTCGTGCCCCGAGGGGGTTCGTGGCACTGCACGCTCATCAATGCGCGGCGCACCGGAATTGTTCCCGGTGGGCCCCCGGATTCTGCACCATTTCCCTGAGTGATGCACCCTGTGGCCGGGCACCCGCCCGGGTGTCGTTGGTCACGGGTGCGCGGCACCCCGTCAGGAGTCGGAGTCCGCTCCCGCGTCCTCGAGGATCCGGACGAGCCGGGCGACCGCCTCGGGCGGTCCCGCGACCGTCATCTCGCGGTCCGCGGGGCGACCCCGCAGGCCCGTCACGAGCGCCCCGGCCTCGTGCGCGACGAGCGCTCCCGCGGCCATGTCCCACGGGTTGAGACCGCGCTCGTAGTAGAGGTCGAGCTCGCCCGTGGCGACGAGGCACAGGTCGATCGCGGCCGAGCCGAGGCGGCGGATGTCGCGCACCTGCGGCAGCACGTCGAGCAGCACGCGGGCCTGCGCGCGGCGCCGGTCGGCGTCGTACCCGAAGCCCGTGCCCACGAGGCACTGGCCGAGGTCGGTCTCGGCGTTGACGTGCACGGGCCGGCCGTCGAGGGTCGCCCCCGCCCCCAGCCCCGCCGTCCACGTGCGGTCGTCGACGACGGAGTGCACCGCGCCGGCGAGCACCGTCCACTCCAGCGGGTCCGGCGGGCCGACCACCGCGGCGACCGACACCGCGTACGACGCGACGCCGTAGAGGTAGTTCACCGTGCCGTCGACCGGGTCGATGACCCAGGTGACGCCCGACGTCCCGGCCGACGAGCCCTCCTCCTCGCCGAGGATCGCGTCGTCGGGGCGGGCGGCGGCGATGCCACGGCGCAGCAGCGCCTCGGAGTCGGCGTCCATCCGCGTCACGACGTCGGTCGCGGTCGACTTCGTCGCGGCCACCTCGACGCGGTCGGGGCGGCCGGAGCGGACCAGCTCGCCGGCCTCGCGCGCGAGGCGCTCGGCCAGGTCGCGCAGGTCGGCCACGGTGACGTCGTCGGGCTGCCGGGGGTCGTCGATGAAGAGGCGCACGGCTCACATCCTGCCCGACCCGCGGCGTGCCCGGCGACCTTCCCACGGGCCGGGCGCGGACCAGCCGAGGCGCAACGAGACGAGGCGGAAGCCGAACACGAGCGCGAGGACCGCCGCCTGCGAGAACGGCCCGAGCAGGTCCGCCTCGGCGAGCGCCGCGGTGAGCGCGGCCCCCGCGAGCGCCGGGATGGCGTAGAGCTGCTTGTCCTGGAACAGCAGCGGCACCTCGTTGGTCAGCAGGTCGCGCAGGATGCCGCCCCCCACGCCCGTGAGCACGCCCGCGAAGACCGCGGCGAGCGGGCCGACGCCGTACTCCAGGGCCTTCATGGTCCCGGACAGCACGAAGAGCGCGAGGGCGCCGGCGTCGAGCACGATGATGCTGCGCCGCAGCCGCTCGAGCCGCGGGTGCCAGAAGAACGTGACGACGCCCGCGAGCGCGGCGACGGCCACGAGCCGCCAGTCCGAGATGCCGACGGGCGGGATGGCCCCGATGAGGACGTCGCGCAGGAGCCCGCCGCCCAGCCCCGCGGCCCACGCGAGCACGAGGACACCCACGAGGTCGAACCGCTTGCGCACCGCGGCGAGCCCGCCGGACAGCGCCGCGAAGAACACGCCGCCGAGCTCGAGGGCGTCGCCGGGCACGAGGTCGAGGATCACCCCCGCATCATCCCAGCCACGGCCCGCTGGGGCCGGGCCGGGACCGGGCCGGGCCGGTGCGAATGGGCGGCACACCGCGCGTGCTGCGCCGCTCGGGGATGGGACGATGGCACCCTCGAGGGAGCGGTGGCGCGGGCGTCGCGGTCCACGGCGCACGGCGGTCCGGCACGCGGCCGGCCCCGGGCGACTGGGACGGCACACGAGCGGCACACGAGCGGCACCGCGAGCGCCACCGGGCGCGGCGACACGGGAGGGTCCATGGACGAGCTGGAGCTGGTGAGACTGCACGAGGACGGGGAGCACCTCGTCCTGCGCGCGACGGGTGGCGCGCAGTTCGTGCTGCCCATCACCGAGGCGCTGCGCGCGGCCGTACGGCGCGACCGCCCGCACCTGGAGCACCTGCGCGCGGAGGGCGAGCGCAACCTCGCCCCGCGCGAGATCCAGGCCCGGCTGCGCGCCGGGGACTCCGTAGAGGCGGTCGCCGAGGCCGCGGGGCTCGGGGTCGAGCACGTGCGCCGGTTCGCCGGCCCGGTCGTCGCCGAGCAGGAGTACGTCGTCGAGCGCGTGCGCGGGCTGCGCCCGGGGCACGACGAGGACTCCCCGACGGTGGGCGAGCTCGTCGCGCAGCGGCTCGCCGCGCGCGACGTCGACGCCGCAGCGGTCGCGTGGACCGCGGCGCGCGCGCACGGCTCCCCGTGGGTCGTGACGGCGACGTTCGAGGCCGGCACCGGCGAGCGGACGGCCCGCTGGACCTACGACCCGGCGACGCGCGCGCTGCAGGCGCTCGACGACGAGGCCCGCTGGCTCTCCGGGACGGACGCCCCGCGCGACCCGGCGCCGGGGGCCGTGGCGGTGTTCGACGTGGACGCGACCGCGCGCGGCGCCCGCGGCCTGCGGGCCGCACCGCCCGCCGACGACGGGACGGCCGAGCTGCTCGACGACCTGAGCCAGCGGCGCGGCGTGCGCCCGCGCAAGGACCCGGCGTCCGCGGGCGACGCCGTCGGGCAGGAGCCGTTCGAGGGCTTCGGTCCGCTCGCCCCGGGGCACCGTGAGCAGGACGAGGACGAGGGCGGGTTCTCCGGCGGCCTGCCCGCGGGCGCGACCGTGGTGCACCTGCCGACGATCCGGCCCCCGCAGGGCCTGGTGGCCGCCGCCGACGCGTTCGAGGACGGCCCCGACGAGCCGGGGCGCCCGCAGACCGCGCCGTCCGGGGAGGCGGGCGCGGACGACGACGCCCCGTCGGCGTCCGACGCCGACGGCGCCTCGAGCACGGCGCGGCCCCCGGCCGCGCGCGAGGCCCGCAAGGGCAAGAACCGGTCGCGCGCGAAGGTCCCGAGCTGGGACGAGATCGTGTTCGGGGCCCGCCCCGAGTGACGCGCGCGGCGCGTCAGCGCGGCAGGTCGAGCGGCAGGCCGTCCTCCGTCGCGTGCCGGCGAGCGACCGCCGTCGTCATGCGCCGCATGTGGTGGCGCCGGCAGAGCACCTCGTAGCCGATCTCCCCCGAGCCGGCCCGGACGTCCCCGACGACGACCTGGTCGCCCTCGACGACCATGCGCCCGTCCACCGTGCGCGCGTTGTGCGTGGCGCGCCGCCCGCACCAGCACAGCGACTCGACCTGGAGGACCTCGACCCGGTCCGCGAGCTCGATGAGGCGTGCGGAGCCCGGGAACAGGCGCGTGCGGAAGTCGGCCGTGATGCCGAACGCGAAGACGTCGATCTCCGTCTCGTCGACGAGGCGCGCGAGCTGCTCGACCTGCGCCGGGGAGTAGAACTGCGCCTCGTCGCACACCAGGTAGTCCACGGGCACCGGCTCGGCGGTGACGAGCGACCAGAAGTCGGTGTCGTCGTGGACCTCGCGCGCGACGACCTCGAGACCGAGGCGCGAGGAGAGGCGGTCAGACCCGGCGCGGTCGTCGCGCGAGAAGATCAGCCCGCGGCGGCCGCGCGCGGCGTGGTTGTGGTCGAGCTGGAGCGCCAGGGTGGACTTGCCGCAGTCCATGGTCCCGGAGAAGAAGACGAGCTCTGCCATCGGCGGTCCTCCGCGAGGTCGGTCGGTGCGTCCGCGCCGGGTGGCTCCGGCGCGACGGGACGCGGTCGGGTCAGGTGGCCGCGACGAGCAGCGGCACGCGCATCTCGCGCTCGGTGAGCGAGCCGTGCACGCCCACGAGCGTGAGCGACGCGGGCGTCTGGGTGCGCGAGTCGACGACGGTCGCCCGCCCCCGCAGCGCGACCATCACGTCACCGGCGGAGGCGACGGCCTCGGGCCGAGGGTCGGGCCCGAGGAATCCCCGGGCGAGCATCTCGTCCCGCTCCAGCACGAGCGCGTCGTCGCCGAGGACGTCGCGCCAGCGCGCGGCGACGGCCGCCGTCTGGCCGGGCTCGGTGTACACGTGGACCGCGCGCGGCTCGCCGCCGACGAGCTCGACGCCGCGGGCGAGCGCGGGGTCGGTCGCGACGTCGCGGCGCAGCGCCGGGTCGACGTCGACCATGCCGTGGTCCGCGGTGACGAGCACGAGCGTGCCGCGCGGCACCGACCGCACGAGGCGCGCGAGCTCGCGGTCGAGCGCCTCGAGCTCGTCGCCCCACTGCCACGACGCGCTGCCGTGGTGGTGGCCCGCCTTGTCCACCTCGCCCCAGTAGAGGTAGACGAGACCGGGCCGGGACAGCGCGCGGACGGCCGCGTCGACGCGCCCCGCCAGCGGCTCGGCGGCCGCGTACGTGCCGCCCCGCAGCGCGGCGACCGTCATGCCCGACCCGGCGAACCGGGCGGGGCCGGTGGACGTCACCGCGACGCCCGCCCCGGCCAGGCGCGCGAGCACCGGCTCCTCGCGCTGGAGCTCGGCGGGCGCGGGCGCGCCCTCCCACGACACCATGTTGGCGAGGCCGCGCGTCACCGGGTTGCGCTGCGTGTACCCGAGCATGCCCGTGCGGCCCGGCGCGGTGCCCGTGCCGAACGCGCCGATCGCGGCGGCGGTCGTGCTGGGGAACGTCGAGGTGAGGGGCCGCGCGTCGGGCAGGAGCGAGCGCAGGAACGGGGCGTGCCCCGCGCGCTCGGCGAGATTGAGGTGGCCGAGGCCGTCGACCAGCACGACGCACACGCGCTCGGCGCGCGGCAGGTCGAGGGCGCCGCGCGCCGTCTCGCTCGCGAGCCCCGTGGCGGTCGTCAGCCCGACGCCGAGCGCGCCCGCGGCGGCGGGCAGGACGGCCGCGAGGCCGCGCGTCCCGTACTCCGGCGCGAGCAGGCCCGGAGGGAGCGCCGGGTCGAAGACCGGGGCCGACGCGCCCGCGGGTGCCTCGCTCACCGGGCGCTGTGCCGAGTGGTCGAGCGCGACAGGGCCCGCGCGAAGTCCACTGCGGCCCGGACGGCGTCGCGGCCCTCCGCCTCGGCGCTCACGCGGACGACGACGTCGTCGGGCGTGATCTGACCGGTGAGCCCGTGGTCGGCGTCGCACGCGGGGTCGGGGCAGCCGGCGGGCTCGAGGTCGACGCGCGAGACCGCGCCCCAGCCGAGCGCGAGCGTGACCTCGAGCGGCGCGGCGCCCGCACGGTGCTCGTGCGGCTCCGCCACGACGTGCGTGAGCGAGACGGACCGCACCTCGGACAGGGGCACCGCCTCGGTCGTCGCGGCGGCGGAGGCCGACGGGTTCTCGCTGTCCGCCGGGTGGTCGTCGACGTGCGCCGTGACGAGCCGCGTCGGCGTGAGGACGAGCACCGTGAGGTGGCGGCGCACCTCGGTCGCGTCGAACGTCGTCTCCGGGAGCACGAGGTGCGAGACGATCTCCTCCCCCGCGACCGCGAGGTCGAGGACGTCCGCGACGAGCTCCGGGTAGTAGCCGGCGCGGTGGAGCTGGGTCGTCAGGTCGGTCCAGGCGCTGGAGGTAGCAGAGGGCACCCGCGCATTGTCCCATCCGGCGCCGGGCCGGGGCCACCCGCCGTCGGGGGCCCGGGCGGGTCGCGGTCGGCCCGTCAGCCCGGCAGGGCCCGCCGGAGCGCGTCGGCCCGCTGGGCGTCGGCGAGCGTGACGCGCGCGCTGAGGACCGCGGCCCCGTGCTCCGAGACGACGACGGGGTACAGCTCGAGGCTGCGGACCTCGGGCAGGTCGTCCGCGAGCACGGACACGCGCGCCAGGACGTCCTCGAGCGCGGCGGTGGCCACCACGTGCGTGCCCATGTAGCCGAACAGGCGCGGCGCGGCCCGCACCGAGCGGACCATCGCCGCGACGTCGACGTCGGTCAGGGGCGGCACGCCGTACGCGACGTCGCCGAGGAGGTCGACGGCGTCGCCCGCGAGCCCGAACGAGACGACGGGCCCGAAGAGCTGGTCCTCGGTCGAGCGGACCACGCACGCGACCCCGGCGTCGGCCATCGCCTGGACCTCGAACGGCTCGTCCGCGGCGCCCGGCAGCACGGCCGCGAGCGCCTCGCGCATCTGCGCGAAGTCCGTGCGCAGCTCGGTCTCGTCCGCGATGTCCAGCCGCACGCCGCCGAGGTCGGCCCGGTGCCGCAGGCCTGCCGCGGTGCTCTTGAGCACCACGGGCCAGCCGACCTCGCGCGCCGCCTCGACCGCCTCGTCGGCGGTGCGCACCCGGCGCGCGGGCCAGACCCGCACGCCGTAGCACGCGAGCAGCTCCGCCGTCGTCGTCGGGTCGAGGTCGACGGCGTCCTGACCGGCGAGCGCCTCCTCGACGAGCGCGCGCGCCCGCACCGGGTCGACGCCGGCCGGCCGCACGGGCGTGCCGTGGTCGGCCTCGCGCCAGCGCGCGTAGCGCACGACCGCGCCGAGCGCGGCGACGGCGTCCTCCGGCGTCGAGTAGGCGGGGACGCGCACGGGGGCCGCCCCGCTCTGCGCCCCCGGGGCCGGGGCCGAGAGCTCGTCGGTGAGGCCGTGCAGGCCGAGCATGCTCGCCACGGTCGTGCGGCCCGTGCGGGCGGCCGCGTCCGCGACGGCGCGCGAGACGTCCGCGCGCCGGGGCCCGACGACCGGGACCTGCACCACGACGACGACGTCGCACGCGTCGGGCGCGTAGAGCGCGTCGACCGTGGCGGCGAGCTCGTCGGCGGACGCGTCCTCGGGCAGGAAGTCCGAGCGCGCGACGACGAGCCCCGCCGAGGAGGACGCCTCGGCGACGAGCGCGGCGAGCGACGCGGAGCTCGCGAGGATGCCGACGCGGCGCCCGGCCGGGAGCGGCTGGTGCGCGAGGAGCTGGGCGATGTCGATCATGTGGTGCGTGTTCTCGGCGCGGATGACGCCGGACTGCCGCAGCATCTCCTCGAGCGTCCGCCGCGGCGCTCGCGTCGAGCGGACCGCGTGCCCCGGCGGCACGACGTGCCCCGAGCGCCCGGCCGTGACCACGACGACGGGCTTGACCGACGCGAGGCGGCGCGCGATGCGCGAGAACTTGCGCGGGTTGCCGATGGACTCGAGGTAGAGGCACACGACCTGCGTCGTGGCGTCGTCCTGCCAGTACTGCATGAGGTCGTTGCCCGAGACGTCCGCGCGGTGCCCGGCGGACAGGAACGACGACACGCCCAGGCCGCGCCGCGCCGTCGTCGCGAGGAGCGTCACGGCCATGGGGGCGGACTGGCTGAACAGGCCCACCACGCCGGGGGCCGGCAGGTCGTGGGCGAGGGTCGCGGCGAGCGCCGGGCGGTCGGGCGCGTCGCCCGTGCGCAGCAGCCCGTAGCTCGCGGGCCCGACGACGCGCAGGCCCGCCGTGTGCGCGACGCGCAGGAGCTCGCGCTGCAGCGCGAGCCCGTCCGGGCCCGTCTCGGCGAAGCCGGCCGACAGCACGACGACGCCGCGCACCTCGAGGCGCGCGAGCCGGCGGACGGCGTCGATCGCCGCGGGCGGGGGCAGCGCGACGACGGCGAGGTCGACGGGACCGGGCACGTCGGCGAGGGTCGCGGACCACCGCTCCTCCTCCGGCCCGCGCGCGGCCCCCACGACGTGGACCGTCACGTCGCTGCGCTCGAGCGCGGCGAGCGCGCGCTGCGCGAGCAGGCGGTCGAGGGCCTCGCCGTCGTGCTCCGCGCGCGCGTCGGCCGGGGCGTCGGGGCCCACGAGCACGACGCTCGTGGCGCCCAGCAGCCCCTGCATGCTCCGGGCCTCCGCGCGGTGCTCGCGGTCGGCCATGACGGCCCGGGACCGCTCCGTGGGGTCGAGGTCGACGCTGACCTGGACGAAGCCGTCGTCCATCTGCTGGCGCACGTCGTACCCCGCCTCGCGGAACACCGCGAGCATCTTGCCGTTCTGGGGCAGCACCTCGGCCGTGAAGCGGCGCACGCCGCGCTCGCGCGCCGCCGCGGCGACGTGCTCCAGCAGCACGGAGCCCAGGCCCCGGCCCTGCGCGGAGTCCGCGATGTTGAAGGCGACCTCCGCCTCGGCGGGGCCGGTGCGGTCGAACCGCGCGACCCCGATGATGTCCTCGCCGCCGTCCCCGGGGGCGCCGTCGCGCGGGCGCACCGCGACGAGCGCGACGCGGTCCACGTGGTCGACGCGCGTGAAGCGCTCGAGGTCGCGCTCGGACAGCCGCTCCATGGGCGCGAAGAACCGCAGGTAGGTGGAGCGCTCGGACTGGCCGATGTGGAAGCGCTGGAGCGCGTCGGCGTCCTCGGGGCGGATGGGGCGCACGTGCGTGGTGGTCCCGTCGCGCAGCACGACGTCGGCCTCCCACTCCACCGGGTACCGGTCCGGGTCCCGCCCCGGCGCGCCGTCGTCCACGACCCCAGGCTATGCGGTCGCGCGCGCGGTGCGCCTGCGCCACCCCGGCCCGAGCCGGGAGGACAATGGTCCCGGCAGGCGGTGCCGGCACGTGCCGTGGCAGGCGCCGTGGCGCCGCGTGTCGGACCCGTGGCGTACCCTCGCGTGCGGCACGAACCCGCAGCACCCCGGCCGGCCCAGCACCGGCCACGACGGCACAGACCCCGCGCCACCGCGGCGCACCGAACGGCAGGAGCCCGCAGGCCCATGGCGCGCAAGTCCTCGACCCCCTCGATCGACCCGGCCGAGGTGAACGAGAAGATCGTCGACGTCGACGTCCAGGCGGAGATGGAGACGTCGTTCCTCGAGTACGCCTACTCCGTCATCTACTCGCGCGCCCTGCCCGACGCGCGGGACGGCCTCAAGCCCGTCCAGCGCCGCATCCTCTACATGATGGCCGACATGGGGCTGCGCCCCGACCGCGCCCACGTGAAGTCGGCGCGCGTCGTCGGCGAGGTCATGGGCAAGCTGCACCCGCACGGCGACGCCGCGATCTACGACGCGCTCGTGCGCCTCTCCCAGGACTTCTCGCTCCGGCTGCCGCTGGTCGACGGGCACGGTAACTTCGGCACGCTCGACGACGGCCCCGCCGCCTCCCGGTACACCGAGGCGCGTCTCGCGCCGCCGTCGCTCGCGATGACGGCAGGGCTCGACGAGGACGTCGTCGACTTCGTGCCGAACTACGACAACAAGCTCCAGCAGCCCGAGGTCCTGCCCGCCGCGATCCCCAACCTGCTGGTCAACGGCGCGTCGGGCATCGCGGTCGGCATGGCGACCAACATGGCGCCGCACAACCTCGTCGAGGTCGTCGCCGCGGCACGCCACCTCGTCGCGCACCCGGATGCCGACCTCGAGGCGCTCATGCGGTTCGTGCCCGGCCCGGACCTGCCGACGGGCGGCAAGATCGTCGGCCTCGACGGCGTCCGCGACGCCTACCGCACGGGCCGCGGGACGTTCCGCACGCGCGCCACGGCACGCGTCGAGAACCTCACGCCGCGCCGCAAGGGCATCGTCATCACCGAGCTGCCCTACCTCGTCGGCCCGGAGAAGGTGATCGAGAAGATCGCCGAGGGCGTCAAGACGAAGAAGATCCAGGGCATCACGGCCGCGACCGACCTCACGGACCGCGAGCACGGGCTGCGCATCGTCGTCGAGGTGAAGACGGGCTTCAACCCCGAGGCGGTGCTGGAGCAGCTCTACAAGTTCACGCCGCTCGAGGACTCGTTCGGCATGAACAACGTCGCGCTCGTCGACGGCCAGCCGCGCACGCTCGGCCTGCGCGAGATGCTCACGGTCTGGGTGAACCACCGGATCGACGTGGTCCGCCGTCGCTCGGCCTACCGCCTGCGCAAGCGGTCCGAGCGGCTGCACCTCGTGGACGGCCTCCTCGTCGCGATCGTCGACATCGACGAGGTGATCCAGGTGATCCGCTCGTCCGACGACACCGCGACCGCCCGCGGGCGCCTCCAGACGGTGTTCGACCTGTCCGAGCCGCAGGCGGAGTACATCCTCGAGCTCCAGCTGCGCCGCCTCACCAAGTTCTCGCGCATCGAGCTCGAGAAGGAGCAGGAGACGCTGCGCCGCGAGATCGAGGAGCTCCAGGAGATCCTCGGCAGCGACGCACGGCTGCGCGCCGTGGTGTCGGGCGAGATGGCCGACGTCGCCAAGACGTACGGCACCCCGCGCCGCACGGTCCTGCTGGAGTCCGCGGGCGCGGCGCCGACGACGACCGCGGCCGTCCCGCTCGAGGTCGCCGACACCACGTGCTGGGCGCTGTTCTCCGCGACCGGGCTCCTCGCGCGCACGAGCGACGAGACGGAGCCCGCGCGCTCGGGGCCGCGCGCCGCGCACGACGTGCTGCGCGCCGCCGTCCGCACGACCGCGCGCGGCGAGGTCGGCCTCGTCACGAGCCGGGGCCGCATGCTGCGCGTGTCCGTGCTCGACCTGCCCGCCCTCCCGCCGACGGACAACGCGCCGAGCCTGTCGGGCGGCGTCCCGCTCAGCGAGGTCGTCGCGCTCGAGCCGGGCGAGGACGCGGTGACCATCGCGTCGCTCGACCCCGACGCTCCCCCGCTCGCGCTCGGCACCGCGCAGGGCGTCGTCAAGCGTGTCACGCCGGGCGACGTCCCGGGCAACCGCGACGAGTGGGAGGTCATCGGGCTCAAGGACGGCGACACCGTCGTGGGCGCGGCGCCCGCGACGGACGCCGACGAGCTCGTGTTCGTCTCCAGCGACGCGTCCCTGCTGCACTTCGACGCGTCGGCCGTGCGGCCCCAGGGCCGCCCGGCCGGCGGCATGGCCGGCATCCGGCTCGCCGACGGCCAGCGGGTCGCGTTCTTCGGCGTCGTCCCGGCCGACGTGCGCGACCTCGGCGTCGTCGTCACCGTCGCCGGGTCGTCCGACGCGCTCCCCGGGACCCAGACCGGCGCCGGCAAGGTGACCCCGTACGAGCTCTACCCCGGCAAGGGCCGCGGGACCGGCGGCGTCCGCGCGCACCGGTTCCTCAAGGGCGAGGACGCGCTCATCCTCGCGTGGGTCGGGCAGGGTCCGGCGCGCGCGACGGGGTCGGGCGGGCAGTCGGTCGACCTGCCCCCGGTCGACCAGCGCCGCGACGGGTCGGGCACGCCGCTCGCGTCCCCGGTCACGGCCGTCGGGTAGCGCTCGACCCTCGCGCCCGGTCCGCGTCGTGCGCCGGGCGGGATGCCCCACGCGCGCCCGCCCTTGCGAGTGCACGGGATCGGGGCAGGCTCGAGGTGTGGCAGAGAACGAAGGGGGCGGCGTCCGCACGCCCTCGGACGTGGACGGGGCCGCCGGCCCCGTCGACTACCACGCCGTCTTCTCGGTCCTCACGGCGCCCAAGGCGGTGCTCGCGCCCGACCTGACCATCCTCGACGCCAACGAGTCCCTCCTGCGCACCATCGGCGCGCCCGCGAGCGCCGTCGTCGGGCGCCACTACCTCGACGTCTTCCCCGTCCAGGGGCCGGACGGGAGTGCCGTCGACCGGGTCGTGCTGTCGCTCGAGCGCGTCGCGCGGACGGGACGTCTCGAGATGATCGGCCCGCACCGGTACGACCTGCGCGGTCCCGGTGGCGGGTGGTCCGAGCGCTGGTGGCTCACGACGAACCTCCCCGTGCTCGACGCCGCGGGCCGGGTCACGGCCGTCGTCCACCGCGCGGAGGACGTGACGTCCGTCGTGCAGGCCGGCGGGACGACGGCGCCCGAGCCCCCGTCCGGCCCCGCGGACCCCACCGCGCTCTCGGTCGTCGACCAGGCCCTGCTGCTCGGGTCGTCCGTCGACCGGTACGCGGACGTGATCACGCGCGAGCGCAGCGCGTCGCTCGCCCTCCAGGACTCCGTGCTCACGCCTCCCCCGCGCATCCCCGGCCTGACGATCGACGTGCGGTACCGGCCGGCGGTGCCGGAGGTCCACGTCGGCGGCGACTGGTACGACGCGTTCGTCCACCCCGACGGCGAGGCGACCGTCGTCGTGGGCGACGTGACGGGGCACGACGTCGCCGCCGCCGCCCACATGGCCCACCTGCGCGGCGTGCTGCGCTCGGTCGCGTTCGCGACGGACGCCGGGCCAGCCGAGGCGCTCGACGCCGCCGAGCGCACCGCGGAAGGGCTCGGGCTCCAGGCGCTGTCCACCGTCGCCGTCGCGCGCATCGGCACCCCTGGCCTGACGGGGCGGCGCGCCGTGTGCTGGGCGAGCGCCGGGCACGTCCCGCCCGTCGTGCGTCGCGCCGACGGGACCGCGCACCTGCTCACCGCACGCCCCTCGCCGATGCTCGGCGTCGGGCTCGGCGGCCCGCGCGCCGAGCACGAGACGTCGCTCGACCCGGGCGACACGCTCCTGCTCTACACCGACGGGCTCGTCGAGCGGCGGGACCGGTCATTGCGGGACGTGCTCGACGAGCTGCCGGCCCGCGTCGAGGCGCTCGGCGCTGTGCCGCCCGACGCGCTCCTCGACGCCCTCCTCGCCGAGCTCGTACCGCTCGGCTCGCAGGACGACGTCGCGCTCGTCATGGTGCACGTCGACGACGAGCGCACGGCCGCGGGTGGCACCTAACCCTGTGCTGCCCGAGCCCGGCCGGAGCAGGACTCCTCGCCGTGCACGCCACTCGTGGGCCTGCGCGCTCCACCCGTCGTGGACCCGTCGAGGGGGACGTCGCCCGAGGGGTGTCCGTGCGCGAGCGTCACGTCGACACCCGCGCGCGGTGACCTTCCGCGTCGACGACCGGTAGCCCGCGCTCACGGCGCAGCACGCCGAACACGAGCAGCACCTGGCCGACGACGTAGGTGAGCATGACCCAGAAGCCGTGCCCGGGCAGGTCGTACCCCGGGGCGAAGGCGTTCAGCGCGATGAGCGCGTCCGACAGGAGGAAGACCGCACCGCCGACCGCGGCGAGCCGGTCGATGCCCGTCGCGACCACGGCCATCGTCACGAGGCACACGCCGTAGACGACGACGGGGACGAGCAGCGACCCGGCGTCGGGCGCGCACGCGACGACGAGCGCGAGCAGAGCGAGCCCGTACGGCACGAGCGCGAGCGGGCGGCGCAGGACGGAGCCCGCACGGTAGGGCCAGAACGCGATCGTGTACGTGATCTGGGCGCAGAGGAAGAACCCGACCATGACTAGGAAGGCGGTGTCGCCGTCGGCGAGGTCGGGCGCGGTGTCGCCGAGCCACGAGAAGCCCAGCGCCACGAGCGTGAGCCGGACGAGCCGCGAGCGCCGGCCCGGGCCGGCGGCGGCGTGGCGCCGCGTGGCGAACCACAAGCAGCCCGCCAGGACCGGCATGAGGAACCACTGCGACGTGTCGGCGAGGGTCTCGGCACCGAGGAGGTGGGCGGCGAGATGGACGAGGGTGAGCAGGGCGAGCGCGCCCCACGCGACGATCATGGGCGAGGAGACTCCTTCGGTCGTGCACCGGCGTCCTTGCCGGCGGTGGCCGATCCTAGCGCCTGGGACCGGGGCGAATGATCTCGTGGGGCACCCCGGTGCGCGTGAGCATGGGCGATGACCTCGCCCGTGCGGTGGACCACGGCGGGCACGCCGACCTCCTGCGCGCGCGGATCGACGGCAGGACGGGCCAGCAGGGCCATCAGCCGACGACGGCCCTGCCGCTCACGTCGTCGCGCGTCCCGCCTTCCTCGCGCATCGAGGTCGCGACGTCCGCGACGAGGACGCGCCCGTCGCGCACCTCGGCCGCGAAGACCGCCAGCGGCCTGCGGTCCTTGCCCCCGGCGTCGAGCACCTCGCCGGTGTCGACGTCCCAGACCTGCTTGAGCATCGGGGTGGTCACGGTGTCGACGTCGCGCTCCGTGCCGTCGTCGAGCGTGACGCGGTGCGTGCCGACGAGGCCGCGCGACATCACGTTGGCGCCGGAGTACGGGTCCCGCTGCTGGACGGCGCGCACGGTGCCGTCGGCGAGCCGGAAGACGGCGATCTGGGTCCTGCCCAGGAGGGCCCCGACCCCGCGCTCGGGCTCGAGGTCGTCGAGCGCGCAGATGTCGACGAACGTGCTCATCGGACGTCCTCCAGCTCGGCGCGGGCGGCGACGAGCGCGACGTCGCGCGCCGCGCGGGGGTCCGGGTAGGCGACGGCGTCGGTCTCGTCGGCGGGACGGACCTGCCCGCGTTCGGGGACGAACGCGAGGTCGCCGTCGACCGCCTCCGGCGCGTTGACGAACGGAGTGAACTTGCGCAGCTTCGCCGGGTCCGCGAGCGTCGCGCTCCACTCGTCCTCGTAGTCGCGCACGTGCTCGGCCATCGCCGCCTCGAGCTCGTCGGCGATCCCGAGCGAGTCCTCGACGACGACGCGGCGCAGCTCCTCGAGCCCGCCCGCGCGCTCCGCGACCCAGGGCGCCGTGCGCTGGAGACGGTCGGCCTCCTGGACGTAGAGCATGAGGAACCGGTCGACGTAGCGGACCAGGGTCTCGTCGTCGAGGTCCTCGGCGAGGAGCTGGGCGTGGGCCGGCTGGGCTCCGCCGTTCCCGCCGACGTAGAGGTTCCACCCCTTGTGGGTCGCGATGATGCCGACGTCCTTGCCACGGGCCTCGGCGCACTCGCGCGCGCACCCGGAGACGCCGAACTTGATCTTGTGCGGCGAGCGCAGGCCGCGGTAGCGCAGCTCGAGCCGCACCGCCATGGCCGACGAGTCCTGCACGCCGAACCGGCACCACGTACGCCCGACGCACGTCTTCACGGTGCGCAGCGACTTCCCGTACGCGTGCCCGGACTCGAACCCCACGGCCGTCAGGCGCCGCCAGATCTCCGGGAGCTGGTCGAGGCGCGCGCCGAACATCGCGAGCCGCTGGCCGCCGGTCACGCGCACGTAGAGCCCGAACTCGTCGGCGACCTTCGCGAACTCCAGGAGCTGGTCCGCACGCACCTCGCCCCCGGGCATCCGCGGGATCACCGAGTAGGTGCCGTTCTTCTGCAGGTTCGCCATGACGTGGTCGTTGGTGTCCTGGAGCGCGGCCTGCTCGCCCTCGAGGACGTGCCCGCGGCGCAGCGTCGAGAGGATCGACGCGACCGTCGGGCGGCAGACGGCGCAGCCGCGGCCCGTCCCGTGCGCCGCGACGATCTCGGAGAACGTGCGCAGCCCTTCCTCCCGCACGATGCGGTACAACGCCGCCCGGGACATCGCGAAGTGCTCGCACAGCGCTTCCGAGACGGTGACGCCCGCCCGGGACAGCTCGCCGTTCAGCAGCTTGGTGAGCGCCGGGACGCACGACCCGCACACCGTGCCCGCCGTCGTGCAGTCCTTGACCTGCCCGATCGTCCGGCAACCGTGCTCGGTCACCGCAGCCCGGACCGTCCCGGCGTCGACGTTGTTGCACGAGCACACGACGGCCTCGTCGGGCAGCTCGGTCTCGGCCAGGCCCTCGCCGTCGGGCGCGATCACAGCCGCGGGGTCGGCGCCGAGCGGACGGCCCAGGAGCGGACGCAGCGCCGAGTAGAGCTCGATGTCGCCGACGAACACGCCGCCCAGCAGCGTCGTCGCGTCGTCCGAGAGCACGAGCTTGCGGTACCGGCGGTGGATCGGGTCGACGAACGACACCTCGAGCGCGCCCGCGCTCACCGCGTTGACGTCGCCGAACGATGCCGCCTCGACGCCCACGCC
The DNA here is from genome assembly GCF_040595865.1 of Cellulosimicrobium sp. MI9406. Taxonomy (NCBI): domain Bacteria; kingdom Bacillati; phylum Actinomycetota; class Actinomycetes; order Micrococcales; family Promicromonosporaceae; genus Cellulosimicrobium; species Cellulosimicrobium sp. MI9406. Next base: position 34,419 of record NZ_JALIZI010000006.1, on the reverse strand, counting down.
CTTGAGCTTGGTGCCGTCGTCGTTGCGCCGGTGCACGCGCTCGCCGCCGAGGAAGCGGTCGACGACGACGTCGGCCATGTCGTTCCCGGGCGCGACCAGCCCCGCGCACGCGCCGTCGACCGACGCGCACTCGCCGATCGCCCACACGCCCGGGTCGGAGGTCTGGCACGCCTCGCCGACGACGACGCCGCCGCGTTCGCCGATCGCCAGGCCCGCCTCGCGCGCCACCCTGTCGCGCGGCCGGATGCCCACGGAGAAGACGACGACGTCGGTCGCCAGCTCGGAGCCGTCCGTGAGCTCGACCGAGCCCACGGACCCGTCGCCCGCAGGCAGGAACCGGTGCGCTCCGGCACCTGTGCGAACCGTGACGCCGAGGTCCTCGATGAGCAGCCGCAGCATCTCGCCGCCGCCCTGGTCGAGCTGGACGCTCATGAGCCGGTCGGCGAACTCCACGACCGTGGCCTCCGCGCCCAGCCGCTGGAGCGCTGCCGCCGCCTCGAGGCCCAGCACGCCACCGCCCACGACGACGCCGCGCACCGCCCGACCCAGCGCCCGCTCGCGCAGGCGCACCCACTCGGCGAGCCGCTCGACGTCGTCCAGCGTGCGGTAGGTGAACAGGCCCGGCAGGTCCGTGCCCTCCGCGCGCGGCGTCCACGCCCACGAGCCCGTCGCGAGCACGGCGCGGTCGTAGTGGACCTGGCGCCCCGACCGTGTCGTCACGACGCTCGCCGTGCGGTCGAGCGACGCGACCGCGTCCCCGGTGACGAGCGTGACGCGCGGGTCCCCCCACACCGCGCGGTCCAGGGTGAGGGCCTCCACGTCACGGGCGTCGAACCACTCGGACAGGTGCACGCGGTCGTACGGCTCGTGCGGCTCGTCACCGATCACGGTGACGGACCAGGCGCCCTCGGGGTCGCGCGAGCGCAGGCTCGCGACGAGACGGTGGGCCGTCATGCCGGCGCCGACGACGACGATCCGATCGCCGTCCAGAGGGCCGTCGTGGGGCGAGGGCTGAGAGAGGGAGGCCACGGGGAGCACTTTCGAGAGGCGGGGCTGCGTCGAGGCCCCGACCCGGGTGCGACCGGTGCCTGCCCCGACCCTAGGCGACGCGGTCCGACCACAGCCGCCCCCGGGACCAAGGTCCTCGGTACCCACGGCGAAAGCCACCCGCCGGCCATACGTGCGGTGGGGACGGCACGACGCCACGCCCCGGACGGGACGCGGCGTCGTGGCGCCGATCGTTCGGCGGGGGCTCAGGCGTTCGCGAGCTCGCGGGCCTCGTCGGCCAGCTGGTCCTCGTAACGACGCACGACGCGGCTCACGGTCGACCGCGACGCCGAGACCCGCTGGGCGATCTCGCGCTGGTTGAGGCCCTCGCGCGCGAGCTCGACGATGCGCCGGTCGCGCTCGGCGGTCGGGTCCTCGCCGAGCGTCGCCTCGACGTCGTCCGCCGTCGTCACCTCCACGTCCTGCGGCCGCGGGAGGTCGAAGACCTCCACGCGGCGCGTGTGGCCCGTCACGGCCGGGGGCTCCGGAGCCGACGACGTCTGCGCCTCCTCCTCGGGGACGGGCTGCTCCCACGGGAGGGGCCGCGTGCGCCCGAAGATCTCCTTCACCCGCGCCTCGAGGTCCGGCAGGGCCTCGAACGCGGGCTCGGCGGCGCGCGCCTCCTGCGCGGTCTCCGCGTCGGGAACCTCGGCAGCCGCCTCGGCGGCGGGGAGCTCGCGGGTCACCTCGCGCACCGGCAGGTCGGACGACGGCGCGGCGTCCGACGCGACGTCGTCGGACACGTCAGCGTCGGGCGTCACGGCGTCGACCGGCTCGACCGCCGGGAGAGCCTCGACCGCATCGGACTCGTCACCGCTCGCGGGCCGGGAGGCGAGCGGAGCCGGGCCGCTCGTCGCGGCGGACACTGCCGCCCCGACGGCCACGACCGCGGGCGCCTCGGCGGGCGCGGGCGCCTCGGGCATCGCAGCGCCGGCCCTGCCCCGCGCGGTGCCGCGCTTCGCGGAGCTCGCTCCGATGAGGTCGAGCCGGTTGCCGTGCCGCTCCGCGGCCTCCAGACGGTCGACCCAGACCTGCATGCGGCGCTCGAAGTCCTCGACGGTCAGCAGCTTGAGCGCGGCGTCACGGGCGGCGCGCTGGCGCTCGTGCGCGGCGCGGACCTTGCGCAGGTCCGCCGGCGAGCCAGCGCTGTCGGCGCGCGCGTCGCGCCACTGCTCCAGGGCCGACACGTACCCGTGGACGCGCAGCTCACGACGGCGCTCCTCGAGCGTGTGGCCCGTGACCATGTGCCGCTCCCCCACGAGGGCGAGGTGCCACATGAGCGCGGCGACCAGCGGCGGCACGAACCGGAACACCACCATGTACGGGGTGCTCGCCGTCGGGACGGCGATCTCGTGGAGAGCGGCGAACAGGCCCGACGTTCCCGAGAGCACCCACGTGAGCGCGAGGAGCACGCCGTAGGGCCGCCCCTCCAGCGCGGCGTTGCGTGCCATGAGCGCCACGGCGACGAGGCTGATCTCGAGGAAGCCCGCGAGCCCGTACGCCTCGAGCGGCGACATGTGCGCCACCTCGAGACCGAACAGGACCATGCCGCTGTACGCCAGGGCGGTGGCGATCGTCGCCGCGATGACCACCGCCACCATCGGGAGGTGCCGGCCGCGATAGCGCACCTGCCGCGGGGAACCGCCCGCGCCGGTCTGGTCCTGCTGTGTCACGTCGTCCTCCGAAAAGTGGTGTGGGCGCACATATCCCAACACTCAGGACGATCCGCGTCAACGTACCGGAAGGGGCGAACCGCGGCCGGGCGCGAACGGCACCGCACGACCTGCCGGGAACAGCACGACGCCGCGCCCCCGGACGGGGACGCGGCGTCGGTCGCAGCGGTGGTCTCAGACGTTGAAGCCGAGCGCGCGGAGCTGCTCCTTGCCGTCGTCGGTGATCTTCTCCGGGCCCCACGGCGGCATCCAGACCCAGTTGACGCGGAAGCCGTCGACGAGGCCTTCGAGCGCCTGCGCGGACTGGTCCTCGATGACGTCGGTCAGCGGGCACGCCGCGGACGTGAGCGTCATGTCGATGACGGCGTGGTTGTTCTGGTCGATCTGGATGCCGTAGACGAGGCCGAGGTCGACGACGTTGATGCCGAGCTCGGGGTCGATGACGTCGCGCATCGCCTCCTCGACGTCCGCGACGTTCGGCGGGCTCGGCGTGGCGCCCTCGGCGGGCGCGCCGGTCTCGGTGGTCATCGGTTCTCCTCCGTCGTTCCCCGCGCGGCGAGCGCCGCGTCGGAAGCCAGTGCGGTCGATGCGTCGCCCAGCGGGCTCAGGGCGCCCGAGGTGACGAGCGAGTCGCGCAGCGCGGCCCAGCCGAGCAGGGCGCACTTGATCCGTGCAGGGTAGCGCGAGACGCCCGTGAACACCGTGGCGTCACCGAGCTCGTCCTCCGCGGCCTCGTCGAGGCCCTTGCCCCGCGAGCCCATGAGCTCGCGGAACACGTCGCCGAGGTGCTCGGCCTCCGCGGCGGGGCGCCCCGTCACGAGGTCGGTGAGCACGGACAGGGACGCCTGCGAGATGCTGCAGCCCTGCCCCTCCCAGCTCACGCGGTCGATGGTGCCGTCGGCGAGCTCGACGCGCAGCGTCACCTCGTCGCCGCACGTGGGATTCACCTGGTGCGACTGGCCGCTCGTCGCGCCGTCCGCCACCTCGACCAGGCCCCGGCCGTGCGGGGTCTTGGCGTGGTCGAGGATGACCTGCTGGTACATCTGCTCGATCGAGCTCATCGGGTCCTCTCTCAGTCCACCGAGAAGAACGCGCGCACCCCGGCCAATGCTTCCCGGAACGCGTCGACGTCTTCGCGTGTGGTGTACACCGACGCGGACGCGCGCGCGGTCGCGGCGATCCCGAAGCGGCGGTGCAGGGGCTGGGCGCAGTGGTGACCGACGCGCACGGCGATGCCCGCGTCGTCGAGCACCTGGCCGACGTCGTGCGCGTGCACGCCGTCCACGACGAACGACACGACGGCGAGCCGGTCGGCCGGCTCGCGCGGGCCGATGATGCGCACGCCGGGGATCTCCCCGATGCGCAGCAGCTCCGCGGCGAGCTCGTGCTCGTGCGCGGCGACACCGTCCATGCCGAGCTCGTGCAGGTACTTCGCGGCGGCGCCGAACCCGACGACCTGTGCGACGGGCTGGGTGCCCGCCTCGAACCGCTGCGGCGGCGCCATGTACGACGACTCGGTCATCGTGACGACCTCGATCATCGACCCGCCGGTCGTCACGGGCGGCAGCGCCTCGAGCAGCTCGCGCCGCCCGTACAGCACGCCCACGCCCGTGGGCCCGAGCATCTTGTGCGCCGAGAACGCGGCGAAGTCGACGCCGAGCGCGGGCAGGTCGACCGGCAGGTGCGGCACGGACTGGCACGCGTCGAGCACCGTGAGCGCCCCGACCTCGCGCGCCCGGGCCACGATCGGCTCGACCGGCGTCACCGCGCCGGTCACGTTCGACACGTGCGTGAAGGCCACGACGCGGGTGCGCTCGGTGATGACGGTCGCCGCGTCCTCGACACGCACGCGGCCGTCGTCGTCCACCTCGAACCAGCGCAGGACGGCCCCGGTGCGGGCCGCGAGCTCCTGCCACGGGACGATGTTCGCGTGGTGCTCCGCCTCGGTGACGACGATCTCGTCGCCCGGCGCGAGCGCGAAGCGGCGGGCCGCCTCTCCCCCGCGGCCGAGCGTCGCGTTCGAGATCCCGTACGCGACGAGGTTGATCGCGGCCGTCGCGCCGGACGTCCAGACGATCTCGCCCGGGCGCGCGCCGACGAACGCCGCGACGTCGTCCCGGGCGTCCTCGAACGCCTCGGTCGCCTCCTCGGCGAGCTGGTGCGCGCCGCGGTGCACGGCCGCGTTGCGCTCCTCGTAGAAGTCGACCTCGGTGTCGAGGACGACCTGCGGCTTCTGCGACGTCGCCGCGGAGTCGAGGTAGACGAGCGGACGACCACCGCGCACGGTGCGCTCGAGCAGCGGGAAGTCCGCCCGCACGGCGGCGAGCTCGACGTCGGTCAGGCGCGCCGGACCGGCGTGCTGCCCTGCGGGGTGCGCGGTGGTCGTCATGGTCGTCTCCTCAGGTGGTGCGAGCGCTCAGGCCGAGGCGGCCGAGGCGGACTCGACCGCGCCGGAGAGGTAACGGTCGTAGCCCTCCTCCTCCAGGCGCTCGGCGAGCTCCGGGCCGCCCTCCTCCGCGACCTTGCCGTCGACGAAGACGTGGACGAAGTCCGGCTTGATGTAGCGCAGGATGCGCGTGTAGTGCGTGATGAGGAGGATGCCCGCGTCGGTCTCGCCGTGGACGCGGTTCACGCCCTCGGAGACGATGCGCAGCGCGTCGACGTCGAGACCCGAGTCGGTCTCGTCGAGGACGGCGAACTTCGGCTGGAGGAGCTCCATCTGGAGGATCTCGTGGCGCTTCTTCTCACCGCCGGAGAAGCCCTCGTTGACCGAGCGCTCGGCGAACGAGTCGTCCATGCGCAGTCGCTCCATGGCGCCCTTGACGTCCTTGACCCAGTGGCGCAGCGCGGGGGCCTCGCCGTCGATCGCGGTCTTCGCGGTGCGCAGGAAGTTGGACACGGAGACGCCGGGGACCTCGACCGGGTACTGCATGGCGAGGAACAGGCCCGCGCGGGCGCGCTCGTCGACGCTCATGGCGAGGACGTCCTCGCCGTCGAGCGTCACGGTGCCGCCGGTGACCTGGTACTTGGGGTGGCCGGCGATCGAATAGGCGAGCGTGGACTTGCCCGAGCCGTTCGGGCCCATGATGGCGTGGACCTCGCCGCTGGCGATCGTCAGGTCGACGCCGCGCAGGATCGGCTTCGGCCCTTCCTTGGTCTCGACGCTGACGTGCAGGTCGCGGATCTCGAGAGTGGACATCAGTGGTTCTCCAAGAGGTTCTTGAGCTGGGGGGCGCGCGCGGCGCGCCGGGTCAGAAGAGGCGGTTCAGGTGGGAGCGACGACACGGTCGACGTCGACGAGCACCTGCTCGCCGTCGACCGTCACCGGGTAGACCGGCACGGGCCGCATCGCAGGCAGTGCCGTCGGCATGCCGGTCCGCAGGTCGAACTGCGAGCCGTGCAGCCAGCACTCGACGAAGCAGCCCTCGACCTCCCCGTCGGACAGGGACACGGCCCCGTGCGAGCAGATGTCGGAGATCGCGTGCCACCCGCCGTCGCCGTCGCGCACGACCGCGACCTCGACGACGCGCCCGTCCTCGGCCGGGAGCTCGACGCGCAGCGCCTCCTCCGGGCCGAGGTCGGACGTCGTGCAGGCGGGCTGTGCGGTCACGCCGTCGCCTCGGCGGGCTCGGCGCTCCCGTCGATGATCGACATGGACTTGCTCAGCTCGCGCTCGATCGCCTCGAGCAGGCGCTCCTCGACCGACGCGACGCCGATCTCCTGGATGAGCTCGGCGAAGAAGCCGCGGACGACGAGGCGGCGCGCCTCGACCTCCGGGATGCCACGAGCCTGCAGGTAGAAGAGCTGCTCGTCGTCGAAGCGGCCGGTCGCGGACGCGTGCCCCGCGCCCTCGATCTCGCCCGTCTCGATCTCGAGGTTCGGCACGGAGTCCGCGCGCGCGCCGTCCGTGAGGACGAGGTTGCGGTTGAGCTCGTAGGTGTCGGTGCCCTCGGCCTCGGCCCGGATGAGCACGTCCCCGACCCACACGGCGTGCGCGCCCTCGCCCTGCAGCGCGCCCTTGTACGTCACGCGGGACTTGCAGCGCGGGACGGCATGGTCGACGAACAGGCGGTGCTCCTGGTGCTGGTCCGCGTCGGCGAAGTAGAGGCCCACCATCTCGACCTCGCCGCCCTCGGCCGTGAACTCCGCGTCCGGGGTGACGCGCACGACGTCGCCGCCGAGCGTGACGACCACGTGCTTGAGGCGCGCGTCGCGCCCGATCCGCGCGCGGTGCGACGACGCGTGCACGGCGCCGTCGGCCCAGTCCTGGACGGACACGACGGTGAGGTGCGCGCCGTCCTCGACGACGATCTCGACCGTCTCGTTGAGCGTCGCGGCGCCCACGTGGTCGAGCACGACGACGGCCTCGGAGTGCCGCTCGGCGCGCACGAGGACGTGGCTCGCCGTCGGCGTGGAGCCGTGGCCCTCGATGCGGACCGAGGTGACGTCGGAGGCGACGGCCTCCTTCGGCACCGTGACGACCGTGGCCTGCTCGAAGGCGTTCCACGCCGTCACGGCCGTGCGGTCGCCGGGCTTGCCGGCGGTGCCGAGGCGCTCGTCGTCACGGCCGACGATCGTGACCTCGACCTCGGGCGCCTCGACGACCGTGACGCGCACGTCGCCGCCGCCGCTCTGCCCGACGATCTTGTCGTCGAACAGGGGCGCGAGGCGCGCCACGGGCGAGAAGCGCCACTCCTCCTCGCGCCCGGAGGGCACGGGGATGTCGGCGAGGTCGAACGACGTGAGCCGCTCGGCGCGCGAGCCCTGGGGCACGACGACGCCGTGGGAGTGCGCCCCGTCGGCCTGCGCGCGCGAGTGGTCGGTGGTCAGACCGGCCTCTTCGGGAACGGTGGTGGTGGTCATATCAGCCGACGGACCCTTCCATCTGCAGCTCGATGAGGCGGTTGAGCTCGAGCGCGTACTCCATGGGCAGCTCGCGCGCGATGGGCTCGACGAACCCGCGCACGATCATGGCCATCGCCTCGGTCTCCTCCATGCCTCGGGACATGAGGTAGAACAGCTGGTCCTCGCTCACCCGCGAGACCGTCGCCTCGTGCCCCATGGACACGTCGTCCTCGCGGACGTCGACGTACGGGTAGGTGTCGGACCGGGAGATCTGGTCGACGAGCAGCGCGTCGCACAGCACGGTCGAGGCCGAGTGCGAGGCGCCCTCGAGCACCTGGACCAGGCCGCGGTAGGACGTGCGGCCACCGCCGCGCGCGACCGACTTCGAGACGATCGACGACGACGTGTGGGGCGCCGCGTGGACCATCTTGGCCCCGGCGTCCTGGTGCTGGCCCTCGCCCGCGAACGCGATCGACAGCGTCTCGCCGCGCGCGTGCTCGCCGAGCAGGTAGATCGCCGGGTACTTCATGGTGACCTTGGAGCCGATGTTGCCGTCGACCCACTCCATCGTCGCGCCCTCGGCCGCGGTCGCCCGCTTGGTCACGAGGTTGTAGACGTTGTTCGACCAGTTCTGGATCGTCGTGTAGCGCACGCGGGCGTTCTTCTTCACGACGATCTCGACGACCGCGGAGTGCAGCGAGTCCGACGAGTAGATCGGCGCGGTGCAGCCCTCGACGTAGTGCACGTACGAGCCCTCGTCCGCGATGATCAGCGTCCGCTCGAACTGGCCCATGTTCTCCGTGTTGATGCGGAAGTAGGCCTGCAGCGGGATCTCGACGTGCACGCCCGGCGGCACGTAGACGAACGACCCGCCCGACCACACGGCCGAGTTGAGCGCGGCGAACTTGTTGTCGCCCGACGGGATGACGGTGCCGAAGTACTCCTGGAAGATCTCCGGGTGCTCGCGCAGCGCGGTGTCCGTGTCGAGGAAGATGACGCCCTGGCGCTCGAGCTCTTCGTTGATCTGGTGGTAGACCACCTCGGACTCGTACTGCGCGGCGACGCCCGCGACGAGGCGCTGCTTCTCCGCCTCGGGGATGCCGAGCTTGTCGTACGTCTCCTTGATGTCCTCGGGCAGGTCGTCCCACGTGGCGGCTTGCTTCTCCGTGGAGCGCACGAAGTACTTGATGTTGTCGAAGTCGATGCCGGTGAGGTCGGAGCCCCAGCTCGGCATGGGCTTCTTGCCGAACAGGCGCAGTGCCTTGAGGCGCTGGTTCAGCATCCACTCGGGCTCGTTCTTGAGCCGGGAGATGTTGCGCACGACGTCCTCGTTGAGGCCGCGCTGCGCGATCTGGCCCGCCTCGTCGGAGTCGTGCCAGCCGTACTCGTAGGCGCCGATCGAGGCGATGATCTCGTCGTCGGTCTGCTTCTCACCGGTCGGCAGGGCCGTGCCGGCGGCGTCCTGGGTGGGAGCGCTCATGGTCGTCCTTCCACTGTCCGTCGTTGCGGGCGGGGGGCAGTCGGTACAGGTTCTTCGGGGGAGGTCGTGCGGGCGGGGCGGGGCGCCCCTCGGGGTCAGGTCTCGCCCGACGACGGGCGCCCCCGCGCCCGGACGTCGTGGGCCAGGGCGGCTCGCGCCACCCGCGGTGCGGGGGCCGGGACGGAGATCCCGACCGGCACGTTCGTGGTGCACGCGTGCGCGCCCGTCGCGAGGGTCGCGAGGCGCTGCACGTGCGAGCCGAGGAGCTTGGCGAAGACCTGGGCCTCCGCCTCGCACAGCTGCGGGAACTCCTCGGCGACGTGCTGGACCGGGCAGTGCCCCTGGCACAGCTGGACGGCGGAGGTGCCCGGCACGGGGCGCACGCTCGCGGCGTAGCCGTCGTCGGCGAGCGCGGCGGCGAGCTGGGCGGCGCGGCCCTCGACGTCCGGCGCGTCGAGCCGGTCCGCGTAGCGGTCGGCGAGCTCGGACAGCCGGTCCTGGGCGAAGCGCTCGACGGCGCCCGGTCCCGCGACGTCGCGCAGGTAGCGCAGCGCCTGCGCGGCGAGGTCGGCGTAGGTGCCGCTGAGCTCGCCCTGGCCGGCCGACGTCGTCACGTACCGCCGCGCGGGGCGGCCGCGCATCCCGGTGGGGTGCCCGGCGTCGTGCACGGCGACGAGGTCGTCCTCCTCGAGGAGGGCGAGGTGGCGGCGCACCGCGGCGGGCGTGAGGCCCAGCGTCGCAGCGAGGTCGGCCGCGCTGACGGGGCCCGCGCTCGCGACGAGCTCGAGCACGCGCTCGCGCGTGCGCCGGTCGACGTCGGCAGCGGGCGCGCCGGAGGGGGCGCCGGTACGCAGCGCGTCCGGTCGGACGGCTCCTGCTCCCATGCTCACCTCCGTGGTCGGTCGGGGGCACGCCTGCGCGCGCAGCGCCCTCGATATAGACAACATGGTTGTTCCCTAATTGTTCCGGCGCAAGCAAGGCGACCCTCAGACGGGGCCCTGACACGGCGGATGTGGCGTACGCGACACCCCGCGCGACCAGGGCGGGCGCGGGTCGGCGGGCGCGCGCGCTCCCCCTAGAATCGGCCGGGTGCCCGCCCCCGCCGTGCTCGTGCACGACCTCGTCAAGCGCTACGACGGTCGTGCCGTCGTCGACGGCGTGTCCCTCACCGCCGAGCGTGGCGCGATCACCGCGGTGCTCGGCCCCAACGGCGCAGGCAAGACGACGACCGTCGAGTGCTGCGAGGGCCTGCGCTCCCCCGACGCCGGGCGCGTCGAGGTGCTCGGGCTGCACCCGCTGACCGACGCGCGCGAGCTGCGTCCCCGCGTGGGCGTCATGCTCCAGGACGGCGGGCTGCCGACGGGCGTGCGCGCGCTGGAGATGCTGCGGCACGTCGCGTCGATGTACGCCCGGCCGCGCGACGTCGGCGAGCTCACCGAGCGCCTCGGGCTGGAGAGCTTCGCGCGCACGACCGTCCGGCGCCTGTCCGGCGGCCAGCGGCAGCGCCTCGCGCTCGCCGCGGCGATCGTCGGGCGGCCCGAGGTCGTCTTCCTCGACGAGCCGAGCGCGGGCATGGACCCGCAGAGCCGGCACGCCGTGTGGGAGCTCGTGCGCGAGCTGCGGGCCGAGGGGGTCGGGATCGTCCTCACGACGCACCTCATGGACGAGGCGGAGGACCTCGCGGACCAGGTGTACGTCGTCGACCACGGGAAGGTCATCGCGGCGGGCGCGACGCGCGACCTCCTCGAGTCCGGCGCCGACGGCGAGACCGACCGCACGGTCCGCGTCGAGGCGACGGCCGGCCTGGACCTCGGCGGCCTGCGCGACGCGCTCGCCGCGCCCGACGGCGCCCCCGGCCCCGGGTCGTGGACCGTCGCCGAGCCGCAGCCCGGCTCGTACACCCTCACCGGCCCCGCCGACCCGGCGACGCTCGTCGCGCTGACGACGTGGCTCGCCGCGCGCGGCGTCCTCGCGTCGCGCGTCACGGTGGGCCGCCGCACGCTCGAGGACGTGTTCCTCGACCTCACGGGACGGCACCTGCGATGACCGCGAACGAGACGCCGTCGGCCACCGCCGCGGCCCGGGGGTCGGCCGGAACCGAGCTCGCCGCGCCCGCGTGGCGCCGCGTCGCCGCCCAGACGGCGTTCGAGACCCGGATGATCCTGCGCAACGGCGAGCAGCTGCTCGTGACGATCATCCTGCCCGTCATGCTCCTGCTCGGCCTCGTGCTCACGTCCTTCGTCGACCTCGACACGGGCGGTGCGTCGCGCGTCGACTTCGTGACGCCGGGCGTGCTCGCGCTCGCCGTGATGTCGACGGCGTTCACGTCCCAGGCCATCGCGACCGCGTTCGACCGCCGCAACGGCGTGCTGCGCCTCATGTCGACGACCCCCCTCGGCCGGGGCGGCCTGCTCGCGGGCAAGGTGCTGGGCGTGCTCGCGGTCGAGGTCGTGCAGGTCGTCGTCATCACCGCCGTCGCGCTCGCGCTCGGCTGGCAGCCCGACGTCGCGGGGATCCCGGCCGCGCTCCTCGCCGTCCTGCTCGGCACCGCGGCGTTCACGTCGCTCGCGATGCTGCTCGCGGGCACGCTGCGTGCCGAGGGCGTGCTCGCGGTCGCGAACCTCGTGCTCGTGCTCCTCACGGTCGGCGGCGGTGTGCTCGTCCCGGCCGATCAGCTGCCCGGGCCGCTCGCGCACGTCGCCCTGCTGCTCCCGTCGGGCGCGCTCGGCGAGGCGATGCGCGGCGCCCTGCTCGACGGCTCCGTCCCGCCGTTCTCGGTCGTCGTGCTGCTGGGCTGGACCGCCGCGCTCGGTTGGGGCGCGGGCAAGCTCTTCCGCTGGACCTGACCCGCTCCGGGCACATCTCACACCCGCAGGATTCCGGGGCTGCGCGCGCGTCCCGATACCGTGGGACCGTGAGCACCCCGCCCCCCGCGCTCGACCCCGGCACGACCGACCGCCCCGCCGGCGACGGCGTCGCCCGTCCGGACCGGCTCGCGCCGCTGCGCCGCTGGACCCGGCCGGTGCTCGTCGCCAACCTCGTGGCGCAGATCGGCATCATCGTCACCGGCGGCGCCGTCCGGCTGACCGGCTCGGGCCTCGGGTGCTCCACGTGGCCGCAGTGCGAGCCCGGGCAGTTCGCGGCGCGCTTCCACCCGGAGACGACGTACCACCAGTTCGTCGAGTACGGGAACCGCACGCTCACCGGGGTGCTGAGCGTCATCGCGATCGCGGCCCTCGTGCTCGTGTGGACCGACCGCTCGCGCGTCCTGTCCTACCGGCTCCTGGGCGCCGTGCCGCTCCTCGGCGTCGCCGCGCAGGCGGTCATCGGCGGCGTCATCGTGCTGCTGCACCTGCACCCGGGCTGGGTGTCGCTCCACTTCGTGGTCTCGGCAGCGCTCGTGTCCGTCTCGCTGCTGCTGCTGCACCGCTCCGGGGAGGGCGACGGCCCGCCCGTCCCGACGGTCGCGCCGCGCTCGCGCGCGCTCGCGTGGGCGCTGTACGGGCTCACCGCGGTCGTCGTGGTCCTCGGTGTGATCGTCACGGGCGCGGGCCCGCACAGCGGTGACGAGGAGGTCGGGTACCGGTTCGCCGTCGACCCGGCGCTCATGAGCAAGGTCCACGCGTGGGCCGTGTGGGTCTTCGTCGCCGTCCTCGTCGCGTACCTCGTGAGCGTCCGCCGCGGGCCGCAGGAGGTGCGTCGCGCCGGGTGGATCCTGCTCGCCATCACGCTCGCCCAGGGCGCGATCGGCTACGTCCAGTACTTCACGGGCCTGCCCGCGCTGCTCGTGGGCCTGCACATGCTCGGCTCGGCGCTGCTCGTCGCCGGGTCCACGCGCGTCGTCCTCACGACCCGCACGCGCGCCTGACACCGGGGTCCGGCGCGTCGACGGACGACGCGCCGGACCGGGCCCGCGCTCAGCGCCAGAGGCGCGCGACGCGGTCGGCGGCCTCCACGCCCTGGGCGTGTCCCGCGCGGGCGGCGGACGGGCGCAGCGTCAGGTCCATCGCCCGCGGTCCCACGAGCCCCTCGGCGGACCCGTCGGGGACGAGCGTCTCGACTGCGCTGCCCTGCGCGCGCAGCTCCGCGACCTGCGCGTCGAGCTGCATGCCCCACTCCCGCGGCGTGCGCGTCCTGCCGCCCAGCGGCGACAGCACGAGCACGCGGCGGTACCCCGCCGCGACGTCGGCGTTCTCGTTGCGGCGGTACCCGCCGTCGATGAACCGGTCCGGCCCGACGCCGTACGCGAACCCGCCCGCACAGCTCGCCGCGACCGCGTCCACCAGGTCGACCCCGCTGTGCGCGCCGAGGACGACCGGTGCGCCGGTCCGCGCGTCGACCGCGGTGAGGAGAAGCGCGCGGCGCGGCCACGCCATGCTCGGCAGGCGCGGCGCGACCGTCGCCCGCCAGTGCTCCTGCGCGGACGCGTCCGAGGCCGCCGGGAGGTCGAGCGCCGCGGCGCCGAGCCGGCGCCGCATGTCCGCCGCGTCGCGCGACGCGGCGATGAGCGCGGCCGTACGCGCCATCTGGTCCGCCGCCTGGCGCGTCCGCTCCCGGCGGTCGTCGCGCCCGGGAGCCGGTGCGCGCCGCGGCGGGGCTCCGGCGACGACGGCGGCGTAGAGCTCGGCGGGCGTCGCGCCGGCAAGCTGCGCCGCGGTGGTGGCGCCGGCCGACGTCCCGACCGTGAGGTCGGCAGTCGTGACGTCGACCCCGGCGTCGGCGAGACCGGCGACGACGCCGATCAGCCACGCGTTGCCGGTGGACCCGCCGCCCCCGAGCACGAGGGCGCGTTCGCCAGTCGTCGGGGCCGGGACCGGGACCGGGACCGGGACCGGGACTGCCGCCGGGCCGGGGGCCGCGGCGCCTGCTGAGGAGCCGGGTGCAGAAGAAGGTGTGGTGGTGCTCATGGGAGTCGCCTCTCGCGATGGTGCGGCGAGCGCTCCCGGGGACGGCTACGGCCGTCGCGCGATCGTGGGCAGCGAGGGAGCGCCCGGTACGGACACAGGGTTCACGGGGCTCACCTCCTCGGCTCGTTCACGACCGCCGTCGACGCTAGCACGCGCCCCCGAGGACGCCGGCTGCGCGTCGGCGTGACAGCGGCGTGACAGCGGGCCGCGCTCCCGTGACAGCGCGGTGCGAGGCCGCCCGTCCAGCCTGGTCGTAACCCACCGACCAGGAGGACACATGACCATCCCCGCGATCGAGGCCGAGGGCCTCGTGAAGGTCTTCGGCGCGCACCGCGCCGTCGACGGCGTGGACCTCACCGTGCGCACGGGCACCGTCTACGGGGTCCTCGGGCCCAACGGCGCCGGCAAGACGACGACCATCAGCATGCTCGCCACGCTCCTGCGTCCCGACGCCGGGCAGGCCCGGGTGTTCGGGCACGACGTCGTCGCGCACCCCCACCGGGTGCGCCAGCTCATCGGCGTGACAGGTCAGTACGCGTCCGTCGACGAGACGCTCAGCGCGACGGAGAACCTCGTGATCTTCGGGCGGCTGCTGGGACTCTCGCGCGGGCAGGCGCGGCGCAAGGCCGTGGAGCTGCTCGACGCGTTCGGGCTCTCCGAGGCGGCGTCGCGACCGCTGAAGAACTTCTCGGGCGGCATGCGCCGCCGGCTGGACCTCGCCGCGAGCCTCATCGCCCAGCCGCCCCTCATCTTCCTCGACGAGCCGACGACGGGCCTCGACCCGCGCACGCGCGCCCAGATGTGGGGCACGATCCGCGACCTCGTCGCGAGCGGCTCGACGGTCCTGCTGACGACGCAGTACCTCGACGAGGCGGACCAGCTCGCGGACCGCATCGCGGTGATCGACCGCGGGCGCGTCGTGGCGGAGGGCACCGCGGACGACCTCAAGGACGCCGTCGGCGACCAGTCGCTACAGCTCTCGCTCGCCCACGGCGACGACGTGGGGCCCGCGCTGGAGATCGTCGAGCGCACCCTCGGCCTCACCGCGACCGTCTCCCCCGAGGCCCGACGGCTCACCGTCCCCGTGCCCGGACCGGGCTCGGTGACCGACCTCCTCGTGCGCCTGCGCGAGGCCCGGATCGAGGTCGGCTCGCTGAGCATGGACAAGCCCAGCCTCGACGAGGTCTTCCTCACGCTCACGGGGCACGGCACCGCGGCGGACACCCCGGCCGACGACGACCCCGGCCCGACGGACCCCGGCCCCCGCCCGCGCGGCGACCGCGCGGCCACGACACGAGAGGCGGCGCTGCGATGAGCACCACCACCACGACCACCGCACCGGCCGTCCCGACGGCACGACGCCGGATCGAGGCGGGCGCCGACCGCGTCCTCGCGGACCGGCCGTCGCTCCGCGCGACCGCCGAGCACACCCTGACGATGGCCTACCGCGGTCTGCTGAAGATCAAGCGCACGCCGGAGCAGCTGTTCGACGTGACGCTCCAGCCGATCCTCTTCACGCTGATGTTCACGTACATCTTCGGCGGGGCGATCGCGGGCGACGTCGGGAGCTACCTCCCGACGATCATCCCCGGCATCCTCGTGCAGACCGTCATCACGACGTCGGTCGTCACGGGCACCCAGCTCCGCGAGGACATGGACAAGGGCGTGTTCGACCGGTTCCGGTCGCTGCCCATCGCCCGGATCGCGCCGCTGTCCGGCGCGCTGCTCGCCGACACCGTCCGGTACCTCATCGCGACGACGCTCACGTTCACGATGGGCTACGTCATGGGCTACCGGCCCGGCGGCGGGCTCGGGGCGGTCGTGCTCGCGGGCCTGCTCGTCATCGTCTGCTCGTGGGCGGTGAGCTGGATCTTCGCGTTCTTCGGCGTCGTCGCGCGGACCGCGTCGAGCGTGCAGGGCATCTCGATGATCGTCCTGTTCCCCCTGACGTTCCTGTCGAACGCGTTCGTGCAGCCCGACACGATGCCGGGCTGGCTCCAGGGCTTCGTCGCCGTGAACCCGGTGTCGCACCTCGTCACCGCGGTCCGCGAGCTCGCGAACACCGGCAGCCTGGGGTCGGACGCCGTGGTCTCGCTCGTCGGGGCCGCCGTCATCGTGGCGGTCTTCGCACCGCTCACCGTGCGGGCCTACATGCGCAAGGCCTGACGCGGTACGGCCGAGCCGTCGTCAGGCGGGGTCGGCGCCCCGACGGGCGCCGGCCCCGTCGTCGTCCGGGCCGCCCGCAGCGGTCGGGTCGTCGACCGCGTCCGCGGCGGCGAGCAGCGCGAAGCCCTGCCGGGCGAGGTCCGCGCGGGACAGCTCGCGAGCCCTCGTCCGGGCGCGCTCCGCCGCGTCCGCGCCCGCCGCTCCGGCGACCTGGGCCCACGCGCTCTCGTGCCGCAGCGCGGGCTGGTCCTGGCGCGAGCCCATCCGCTCGGCGAGCGCGACGAGGAGGGCTCCCTCCCCCGTTCCCGGCCCCGGGTGCCGGCCGGCGTCGAGCACCGCGGCGACACCGAGCGCGAGGAACGCCGTCCCGGCGACGGGGTAGTCGACGAAGTGCGGCCGGGCCCGGTGCATCGCGAGCACGACCTCGCGGAGCTCCGCGGCGACGTCCGCGGCCCGCGCCCGGGCCGCGGACGCCCCTGGTCCGGCACCGGCGCCGGTCCCGGCGAGACGCACCAGCCACGACGACACGAGGAGCACGTACCAGGGCGACCAGCGCGCGTCGCCGTCGAACGACGCCGCGGCCTGCCCGTAGAGCTCGAGGGCGGCGGCGTCGTCGCCGTGCAGCGCCGCGACCTCCGCGCGCGCCATCGCGACGACGGACCGCACGTCCGCCGGGACGTCCGGGCCCACGGGACCGTGCTCGACCGCGCCCGCGAGCGCCGCGAGCTTCCGCTCGGCACGCTCCGTCTCCCCGAGCGTCACCGCGGCCGACATCTCGACCCAGTCGAGCTGCTGCAGCGTCGCCGTCGCGCCGAGGGCCTGCAGGTGGCCGCGCGCGGCGCGCGCCCAGCGCCCGACGTCCACGGCGTCCCCCGCCTCACTCGCGCACGACGCGAGGAACATCGCCGTGGTGGCGCGGGCCGCGACGTCGCCGCGGGCCACCGCGCGGTCGTGCGCGCGCTCGCCCGAGCGCCGGGCCTCGGCGAGCCGACCCTCGTTCTCCGCGGTCTGCGCCGTCGTGAACTCGGCGAGCATCGCCACGAACGCGTCGTCGGACGCGCGGAGCCCGGCGAGCGTCGCCTCCATCTCCTCCTGGCTGCGGACGGTGAGCAGGCGGGCGAGGGCACGGGTCCGCGGCCCTGCCTCGGGGCGTCGCAGCAGCCGGCGCAGGCGACCGAGGGCGCGGGCCGTCAGCTCGGGCCGGGCGAACGCGCTCGCCCCCGCGACGGCGGCGAGCGCGAGCGCGGCGGGCTGGACGTCGCCGGGCGGCACGTCCCACCCGACGACCGAGTCGAGGACCACCTCCACGAGGCCGGTGGCCTGGTCCTCGACGCCGAGCAGGAGCCAGGATCCGGTGAGCGCGGTGAACACGCGCACGACGACGTCGGGGCGCTCGTCTTGCACCGCCTCGCGGAGCGCGAAGACGAGGTTCTCCTGCTCGCGGCGCAGGTCCGTCGCCGCGGCGGCCTGGTCCCCGCCCACGAGCGCGTCGGCGCACCGCGTCGCGAGGTGGGCCGCCCAGCGCTGCACGGCCTCGCGCGCCGGGCCCGTCGTCCCGGTCGCCTCGAGCCGGAGGGCGCCGAACTCGCGCACCGTCTCGAGCATCCGGTAGCGCACGACGCCGTCGTCCTCGGTGACGCGCAGCAGCGACTGCGCGACGAGCCCGTCGAGCGCGTCGAGGACCTCCCAGGCCGGCGCCCGCGACGGCGCCCGGCTCCCGGCGTCGGACACGGCCTGCGCCGCCTCGGCGGAGAAGCCGTCCGGGAAGACGGCGACGCGGCACAGCAGGTCCTGCTCGGCCGGGCCCAGCAGGTTCCAGCTCCACTCGATCACCGCCTCGAGCGTGCGGTGCCGGTCCGGGGCGGTCCGGTCCCCGGAGCGCAGGAGCGCGAAGCGCTCGTCGAGGTGACGTTCCACCTCCTCGACGCTCAGGGTCCGCACGCGCGCCGCGGCGAGCTCGATGGCGAGCGGCAGCCCGTCGAGGCGGTCGCACAGCCGCGCGACGACGGCGGGCGGCAGGCTCGCGCCCGGCCGGACCGCGTGCGCGCGCTCGACGAAGAGGCGCACGGCGGGACCGTCGCCCGCGGCCGCACCGAGCGGCTCGAGCGGGTAGACGAGCTCGGCGGCGAGCCGGAGCGGCGACCTGCTCGTCGTGAGCACCACGAGCCCGGGCGCCGCGCCGAGCAGGTCGGCGGCCCAGTGCGCGGCGCCGTCGAGGACGTGCTCGCAGTTGTCCAGCACGAGCAGCGCCGCGCGTCCGCGTACCCGGTCGAGCACCTGCTCGCGCAGCTCGGGCGCGGCCAGGCGGTCGGCGAGCCGCCCGGTGCGGGCCGGCGGCGAGATGCCCAGGCCGTCGGCCAGCGCCACGACGACGTCGTCGTCCGAGCGCACGCCCGCGAGCTCGACGACGACCACCAGGTCGACCGAGCCGGTCGCCGCCGTGCGCCGCGCGACCTCCTGCACGAGGCGCGTCTTGCCGAGACCGCCGGGGCCGAGGACGGTCACGAGCCGGGCCCGCGCGAGCGCGTCCCGGACGGCGTCGACGTCCTCGTCCCGGCCGACGAGCGCGTCCGGCGCCGCCCGCAGGCCACGCACGGACGTGGCGCGACCGACCGGCTCGACCGGCGACTCACCGCCGGGGCGGGGTCCCCCGCCGTCCCCCGGACCGCCGCGCTCGGCCGGAGGACCGGGCACGGGGACGTTCACGGGGGCAGACACGCGGGTGGGCACCGCGTCGGGCGCGGACGACGACCTGCCGAGCAGGTCTGCGGCGAGCTGCTGGATGTCCGGGGCCGGGTCGGTGCCGAGCTCCCGGACGAGCGCGTGCCGCAGGCGCGCGTAGGCGGCGAGGGCCTCGCCCTCCCGGCCCGACGCCGCGAGGCTCGTCACGAGGTCGCGCGCGGCGTCCTCGTCGGTCGCGTCCTCGTCGAGCGCCGCGGACGCCAGCGCCGTCACGGTCACGTGGTCCCCGGCGAACGCCGCGGCCGACCGCAGGGCGGCCGTCAGTCCGGCCCGGAGCCGCGCGGCCTCGGTGCGCAGCGCCTGGGCGACGGGACCGGGCACGCCCGTGCCGGGCTCCTCGTCGCTCCACGAGGCGAGCGCGGCGCGCAGGTCGGCGACGACCGCGGCGGCGCCGTCGGTGTCCCGGCCGCCCTCCCGGGCCCGGGCGAGCGCGCCGCGCGCGCGGGCGAGCGCGCCAAGTGCGAGGTCGAGGTCGCTCGGCGCGCCGAGCGCGTAGCCCCCGGAGCGCGACAGCACGGTCCCCGGCGCCGCGTCGCGCCGCAGGCGCGAGACGAGGCTCTGCAGCGCGGCGCGCGGGTCCTGGGGCGCGTCCGGGCCCCACAGGTCCTCGACGAGCGACGCCACGCCGAGCGTCCGACCGCCCGCGAGCGCGAGCGCGACCACGAGCGCCGCCGCACGCGGCCCGCGCGGGGCGACCGCCCGGCCGTCGGGCCCGGGCACGCGGACCGGCCCGAGGACGCGCACGAGCACCTCGGGCGGTGCCGGGAGGTCCTCGTGGTGGCGCACGACGCAGAACACTAGTCCTCGGTGCCGACGCCGTCCCGCCCGCGAGGGCGCGTCAGCCCCCGCGGCGCTCGGGCCACGGCGCGTCGGCGGGGCGCAGGGAGGCCCAGCCGCCCGCGCGCGACGTGGCGGCCGCGAGGATCCCGACGACCGCCGACGGGTTGTGCAGCGCACCCCCGAGGACGGCGGACACCGCCTCGTCGAGCGGGACCCAGCGCAGCTCCATGTCGAGCTCCTCCGCCTCGCGCGCGAACCGCTCGTCGTCCGGCACGGGCGACAGGTCGCGCGCCAGGAACACCCGCAGCGCCTCGTTGGACCCGCCGGGCGTCGTGAAGTAGTCCACGAGCACGTCCCACCGGGCCGCCCGCAGGTCCGCCTCCTCGGCGAGCTCGCGGGCCGCGGCGACGCGCCCGTCCTCGCCCACGACGTCGAGCAGGCCCGCGGGCACCTCCCACAGCTCGCGCCGCACCGGGTGGCGGTACTGGCGCAGCAGCAGGACGCGCTCGTCCGCGTCGAGGGCGACGATCGCGACCGCACCGGGGTGGTCGAGGTACTCGCGCGTGACGCGGCCGCCGTCGCCGAGGTCGACGACGTCGGACCGCAGGTCGAACACGCGACCCTCGTGCACGAGCGCCGTCTCGACGACCGGCCGGGGCGCGAGCGCGTCCACGACCGGGTGCTCGCCGGCCACTCAGTCCGCCTGGTTCTCGAGCGCGGCGCGGACGAGGCCGCTGAACAGCGGGTGCGAGCGCGTGGGGCGCGACTTGAACTCCGGGTGCGCCTGCGTGCTCACGTAGTACGGGTGGACGTCCGCGGGGAGCTCGACGAACTCGACGAGCGACGAGTCGGGCGACGTCCCGCTGATGACGAGCCCCGCCTCCTCGAGCTGCTTGCGGTAGGTGTTGTTCACCTCGTAGCGGTGGCGGTGGCGCTCCGTGACGCGCTCCGCGCCGTAGGTCTTCGCGACGACCGAGCCCGGGGTGAGTGCGGCCTCGTAGGAGCCGAGGCGCATCGTGCCGCCGAGGTCGCCGTCGCCGCCGACGATCGCGAGCTGCTCCTCCATGGTCGCGATGACGGGGTGGGACGTGCCCGGGTCGAACTCGGTCGAGGACGCGTCGTCGATGCCGAGCACGTTGCGCGCGTACTCGATGACCATCGACTGCAGGCCGAGGCAGATGCCGAGGGTCGGCACCTTGTGCTCGCGCGCCCAGCGCAGCGCACCGAGCTTGCCCTCGATGCCCCGCACGCCGAACCCGCCGGGCACGAGGACGGCGTCCACGCCGTGCAGCGCGTCGTCCGCGCCCTCGGGCGTCTGGCACTCGTCGGACGCGACCCAGCGGATCGTGACCTTGGCGTCGTTCGCGAACCCGCCGGCGCGCAGCGCCTCCGTGACGGAGAGGTAGGCGTCCGGGAGGTCGATGTACTTGCCGACGAGCGCGACCTCGACGCGGTGGGCGGGCTGGTGCACGCGCTCGAGGAGCTGGCTCCAGCCGTCCCAGTCGACGTCGTGGAACGGCAGGCCGAGGCGGCGCACGACGTAGGCGTCGAGGCCCTCCGCG
Organism: Cellulosimicrobium sp. MI9406; assembly: GCF_040595865.1. Lineage (NCBI taxonomy): Bacteria > Bacillati > Actinomycetota > Actinomycetes > Micrococcales > Promicromonosporaceae > Cellulosimicrobium > Cellulosimicrobium sp. MI9406. The sequence goes on along the minus strand of NZ_JALIZI010000006.1, from coordinate 13,217 downwards.
TGCAGCACGCGCGGGATGTCGTAGATGCTCGGCGCGTCGATCGCGTTGACGACCGCCTCGTTGTCGACGTCGCACATGAGGGCGATCTTGCGCTTCACCGGCTCGGGCACCACGCGGTCCGCGCGCAGCACGATCGCGTCGGGCTGGATGCCGATGGACCGCAGCGCCGCGACCGAGTGCTGCGTGGGCTTCGTCTTGAGCTCGCCCGACGGACCGATGTACGGCACGAGCGACACGTGGAGGAAGAAGACGTCGTCCCGGCCGAGCTCGTGGCGCACCTGGCGGGCCGCCTCGAGGAAGGGCTGCGACTCGATGTCGCCGACGGTGCCGCCGATCTCGGTGATGATGACGTCGACGTCCTCACCGGCCTGGGCGCGCATACGCGTCTTGATCTCGTCGGTGATGTGCGGGATGACCTGGACCGTGTCGCCCAGGTACTCGCCGCGCCGCTCGCGCGCGATGACCTGGGAGTAGACCTGACCGGTCGTGACGTTCGCGGACGCCTCGAGGTCGACGTCGAGGAAGCGCTCGTAGTGGCCGATGTCGAGGTCCGTCTCGGCGCCGTCCTCGGTGACGAACACCTCGCCGTGCTGGAACGGGTTCATCGTCCCGGGATCGACGTTGAGGTACGGGTCGAGCTTCTGCATGGTGACGCGCAGGCCGCGCGAGCGGAGCAGACGACCGAGGCTGGACGCCGTGAGGCCCTTGCCGAGCGAGGAGGCGACGCCGCCGGTGACGAAGACGTGCGCGGTGCGGTGCTCGGTACGAGCGCCCGAGGCGTTGAGGCGGGAGGAGGGCCGGTTCAGGTGATCTGCCACGGAACTCCATCCTAACAGCGTGCCCGACGACGGCACGCGGGCCCGAGGGTCGGCCCGCTCACACCGGGCGGCACGGCGAGGTCTCCCTCGCCTCGACGCGCGACTCGGCGCGCGTCACGGGCGCGTCACCTCGGCGACGTGTCGCCGGGTACCTCCGTCGTGGGTTCGTCCCCCGCAGGCGCGTCCGTCGTGGGCCCGACGGCGTCGCCCGCCCCGGGCGCGGCCGGGTCGCCGGTGCTCGGCGTCCCGCGCCGCAGGACGCCCAGGAGGGCCGCGCGGTCGCCGACGAGCGAGACGCCGACCACGACCGTGCCCGCGACCAGGGCCGCGAGGGCGCCGACGCCGACGGCGGGCAGCCAGCCCGCGTCGTCGGGCAGCAGGACGCTCGACAGCGCCGAGCCCGCGAGCGCGCCCAGCGCCCCGCCGACCGCGACGACGACGAGCGTGCGCGGGACGCCGCGCGTCGCGTCCGGGCCGGCGTGGCGCCGCGTCGCGAGGAGCAGTCCCGCGCCCGCGACCGACATCCCGACCGCGGTCGCGAGGCCGAGCTGCAGGAGCACCCCGGCCTGGTCGCGGGCACCCGTGAGGGCGGGGAGCACGTACGCGGTCGCCGCGACGACGAGCCAGCCCGCGGCCGTCACGACGACCGCGACCCGCTGGCGGTCGATCGTGTACAGCGCGCGCGACAGGTGCAGGATCAGCGAGAACCCGACGATGCCCACCGCCATCGCGGCGACCGCTCCCCCGAGCCCGTCGACGGAGCCCGTCGCGATGCGGGCGAAGACCGCCTCGACCGCCGCCGACGCGGCGATCAGCGCCGCGACGCCGAGCCCCGCGACGACGAGCAGCGTGCGCGTCGTGGTCGCGAGCAGGCGCCGGTAGGCGTCGTGCCGGGCGTGCGCGACGTGCTCCGCGAGGCGCGGGAACGTGCTCGTCGCGAGCGGGAAGGCCAGCACCGCGTACGGGAGCAGGTAGACCTGCTGGGCGTACCAGTAGGTCGGGAAGGTCTGCTCCGGTCCGAACTCGTAGGCGGCGCCCATGATCGCGAGCACCGAGAGCTGCTGCGCGACGAGCGCCCCGACTCCCGCGAACGCGAGGTTGCGCGCCCGGACCGCCTCGCCGCCCGGGAAGCGCAGCGTGGGGCGCAGGCGGACACCCAGCCGGTGCACGGGGAGCACGAGGGGCAGCGCGAGGACGGCGACGCCCGCCGTCGTGCCCCAGCCGAGCCACGCGATGGCCTGGCCCGACAACGCGGCGACGTCCTTCTGGTGGCCCCCCGCCAGACCCGCGAACACGAGGAAGACGACGATGACCGCGAGGCTCGACAGGAGCGGCGAGAACGCCTGCCAGAAGAACCGCTTGTGCGCCTGGAGGATGCTGCCGAGCACGACCGCGAGCCCGTACAGCGGGACCTGGAGGGCGAACACGCGCACGAAGGTCGCCGTGACGTCGACGAGCTCCGGGTGCTCGCGCATGAGGAGACCGGCGATCGGCTGCGCGAGGAGCGCGAGCAGCGCCCCGAGCGGGACGAGCACGACGAGCGTCCACCCGAGCAGGGCCGAGGCGATGCGCGAGACCTCGCCGCCCGCGCGCCGGGCGATGGGCCCGGCGAGGAGCGGGACCACCGAGCCGGCGAGCGCGCCGCCCGCGGCGACCTCGAACAGCACGTTCGGCAGGAGGTTCGCCGCCGTGAACGCCGACCCGACGCCCTCGGTGCCGACGGCGGCGGACTGCACGAGCGACCGTGCGAACCCGACGAGGCGGCTCGCGATCGTCACGAGCGTGATCATCGCGGCGGCGCCCGCCAGGGTGCCCGTGGCGGCGCGCAGCCGCCCCGCCCGCGCGCTCACGCCGGGCGCCGGCCCCACGCGTCCACGCGCCGCAGCGCGTCGTTGCCCTCGATGACCTTCGAGAAGCTCACCTTCTCGCTCGCGAGGGTGAGCCCCACGACGCCCGCGAGCGCGAGCCAGCGCACCGGGCGGGGCGCCGTGAGCGCGACCTGGGAGCCCAGCGCGGCACCGAGCGCGTTCGCGCCGCAGTCGCCGAGCATGTCGCGCTCGCCGAGGTCCCCCGGGGCCGCGGCGACGGCGGCACCCAGGACGGCGCCCGTCGTCGGCGCGGCGGCGGTGCCGAGGTACGGGAGCGACGCCGCGCCGGCGGCCTTGAGGGCGCGCCCCGGCCGCAGGTCGAGGAGGTTGAGCAGGTTCGCGGTGCCGGCCATGAGCGCGCCGTTCACGCCCACGTCCACGAGGTGCCCGAAGGCACCGCCCGTGCGTCGCGTGCCGATCGCCGCCGCGACGAGCGAGACGCCGCTGATCCCGAGGATCTTCAGCGCACCCGTCGTGACCCGACCCTGCGCGAGCGCGCCGAGGTGGCCGCGCAGCCCCTTGGTGCGGCTCGTCGTGTCCTCCGCGAGGTCGTCGACGAGGCCGAACGTGCCCGCGCTCGCCGTCGCGAGGGCGACCGCCGCGCGCGTGCGGGCGTCGCCTCCCGCCGCGAGCGTGCCGGCGACGAGGCCGGCGGCCACGGCCGGGCCCTCGAGCAGGCTGATCGGCTCGCCCCGGTGGTTGGTCCGGGTCCATCGCTCCGCGCCCCCGGGCGCACGCGACCCGGCCGTGCGGCGTGCCGCGGCCGTCACCGTCGCGGCGACGCCGGCGGCCGCGAGCGTGCGCAGCGCGCGCCCCACGTCAGCCCTCCCCCGCGCCGTCGCCGGCCTGCTCGACGTCGGCCCCGTCACCGGCCGGTTCGCCCGTGGTGTCGTCCGCCGCGGCGTCCTGCGCGCCGGTGGGGGACGCCGTCGTGCGCGTCACCGCCGGGAGCTCGACCGCGGGCGGGAGGACGGCCGTCGCGCTCTCCTCGAACCCGAACTGCCCCACCTGGTCCGCGAGCCGCGCGGCGAGCGCGAGCGGGACGTTGATCCGGCCCGGCTCGGCCTCGATGCCGCTGACGGTCGAGACGGTCGAGGCAAGGTCCTCGTTCGCGCGGATCGTCGAGACGACGTCGCCCGAGACCGCCGTCGGGCCGGCGACCAGCGCGGCTCCGGCGACCTCCTGCGCGGCGACGGCCACCTGGACCTCGATGTCGACCGCGTAGGTGTCGGGTGCGGGCGGCTCCTCGCCCTCCGCGGCGGGGGTTGCCGGCGAGGGCGCGGAGCCCCCGAGCAGCAGGACCACGTCCGCCGGCAGCGTCTGCTCGGAGACCACGTCGACGAGCGCGAAGCGCTCGAGCAGCGCCTCGAGCTCGACCGCCTCGGGGCTGCGCTCCTCCGTGCTCGACGGTGCCGCCCCGGTGAGCGACAGCGCGAGCGCGCGCGACAGGCGCTGCTCGGGGGTCGCGTCCCGCGGGACGTCGCCCAGCTTGTCGCCGAGGCCCTCGGCCACCGTCTGCCGCGCGCTCTCCTCGTCCTGGCTCGTCCACGAGTCCGTGAGGCGCACGTGCCCGACGACGGACGCACCCGCCGTCTCGAGCTGCGCGGCGATCGCGTCGTCGCGCTCGTCGTCCGGCCCGTCCAGGTCGACGACGGCCACGCGACGGTCCTCGAGGGAGCCCGCGACGAGCTGCGGACCTGCGGCCTCGATGTACCGTGCGTCGTCGCCGAGCGTCACGTTCGCCTGGTCGAGCTGGTCGCGCAGCTCGTTGCGCTCGGTGCGCAGCTGCTCCACCTGCCCGGTGAGCTGGTCGCCGATCGCGCCCTGGAGCGGGCCCGCGCCGAGGATGATCCCCACGGCGAGCGCCAGGAAGACCGAGATCAACGAGACGATGTGGTACCTGAAGTCGATCACTGTGCGGTGGTGTCCTTCGGTTCGAGCTGCTGCGTGCTGGCAAGGGTCAGGGTCGGCGCTGGCCGCCGGAGGGCACGGGCCGCAGGCACGTGCACGGGCCGTCGACCACGACGGCCCGGCGGGATCAGCCGCCGCCCGAGAAGAGCGTCCCGATCCACGACCAGAGGTCGTCGAACCGGGCGCCCACGATCCCGAAGAACGTCTGGCCCGCCGCCGTCGACCACAGCGCCGCGACGACGGCGAGGAGCCCGGCGATCGACAGGAGCCAGAGCTGGAGGTTGGAGATCCGGTGCCGGTACAGGCGCGAGACGCCCTTGGCGTCGACGAGCTTGCCGCCGACCCGGAGCCGGGTGAGGAACGTGCTCGCCATGCCCGCACGGCCCTTGTCGAGGAACTCGACGAGCGTCGCGTGCGTGCCGACGGCCACGATCACCTCGGCGCCCTTGTCGTCGGCGAGGAGCATCGCGATGTCCTCGCTCGTGCCGGTCGCCGGGAAGACGACGGGCTCGACGCCGAGCTCCTGCACGCGCTCGAGGCCGGGCGCCTTGCCGTCGCGGTAGGCGTGCACGACGATCTCCGCGCCGCTGCTCAGCGCGCGGTCGGAGACCGAGTCCATGTCGCCGACGATCATGTCGGGCTTCCACCCCGCGTCGAGGATCGCGTCCGCGCCGCCGTCCACGCCGATGAGCACCGGGCGGTACTCGGTGATGTAGGGCCGCAGCGTCGCGAGGTCCTCGCGGTAGTGGTAGCCGCGCACGACGATGAGGACCTGACGCCCCTCGATGGACGTACGGATGTCCGGGACGCCGACGCCGTCGAGCAGGAGGTCCCGCTCGCGGCGCAGGTAGTTCATCGTGTTCTCGGCGAACGACTCGATCTCGACCGAGAGGTTGGCGCGCGCCTCCTCGAGGCTGCGCGCGACCGTCTCCTCGCTCTGCAGCACGCCCTCGGCGACGAGGTCGTCGCCCAGGTAGACCTTGCCGCCGTCGAGCCGCACCACGCGGCCCTCGGGGATCGCCATGATCGCGGGGCCGAGGTCGTCGACGAGCACGATGCCGGCCTCGACGAGGACGTCGGGGCCGAGGTTCGGGTAGCGGCCCGACACCGACTTCGCCGCGTTGAGCACGGCGGACGGCTTCGCGGCGACGAGCGCGTCGGCGGCGACCCGGTCGATGTCGACGTGGTCGATCACCGCGACGTCGCCCGGGTTGAGCCGCTTCGTGAGCGCCTTCGTGCGCGCGTCGACCTTGGCCGGGCCGAGCGTGCCGGACCCGGCCTCCGGCAGGGAGGCTTTGCGCAGAGTGAGTCTCATCGTGCCCTATCGTCCCACGACCGACGACTCCAGAAGCTCCACCGCGTGGCGGCGGGCCGCGTCGGAGTCCTCCTGGCCCGAGAGCATCCGCGCGAGCTCGCGGACGCGCTCCTCCCCCGTGACCTCGCGCACACCGGTGACCGTGACCGCGGTCGACGGGTCGCCCTCGCCCGACGCCTTCGTCACGACGAGCTGCACGTCCGCGAACGCGGCGACCTGCGCGAGGTGGGTGACGACGACGACCTGGGTGCGCCGCGCGAGCGACGCGAGCCGCCGCCCTACCTCCACGGCCGCCTTGCCCCCGACGCCGGCGTCGACCTCGTCGAACACGAACGTGGGCAGCACCTGGCCGGTGCCGTCGACGGCGGCCGTCGCGAGCGCGACCTCGATCGCGAGCATGACGCGCGACAGCTCGCCGCCCGACGCCCCCTTGCCCAGCGGGCGGGCGGGAGCGCCCGCGTGCGCGACGAGCGAGAACGTCACCGCGTCGACGCCCCACGGGCCGGGCTCCTCGGCCCGCTCGACGTCCACGACGAGGCTCGCCCCGCCCATCGCGAGCCCGCGCAGCTCGTCGGTCACGGCCGCGGCGAGCTCGGCGGCGGCCCGCTCGCGCGAGGCCGTGATCGCCGTGCCGAGCCGGTCCAGCTCCGCGTCCAGCTCGTCGCGGCGCACCGTCGCGGCCTGGAGCCGCTCGCCGCCGTCGTCCAGGTCCAGGAGCCGCAGCCCCGCGTCGCTCGCCCAGGCGAGGACGTCGTCGACCGTCTCCCCGTAGCTGCGCGTGAGCGTCCCCAGCTCGGCGAGGCGCGCGTGCGCGGACTCGAGACCCGCCGGGTCCGCCGCCAGGTCCTCGACGTAGCCCGAGATCTCCGTGGCCACGTCGGCCAGCACGTACCCCACCTCGGCGAGCCGCTCGGCGAGGCGGGCGAGCGCCGGGTCCGTCCCGGCCACCGACTCGAGCGCGCGGCGCGCGCGGTCGACCGACACGACGGCGTTCTCCTGCGGCTCCGCGGCCTCGTCGCCCGCGACGGCGTCGTGCGCGAGCTGCGCGGCGACCCGGAGCTCCTCGACGTTCCCGAGCCGCGCGACGAGCGCGGTGAGCTCGACGTCCTCGCCCGGCTGGGGCGCGACCCGCTCGACCTCGGCGAGCCCGAGGCGCAGCAGCTCCGCCTCGCGGGCGCGCTCGCCGGCGCGCGTCTCGATGTCGTCGATCTGCGCCTGCAGCGCCGACCGCTCGGCCCACGCCTCGCGGTACTGCCCGAGGAGCTCGGCGTGCTGCGGCCCGGCGAACGCGTCGAGCGCCGTGCGCTGTCGGCTCGCGGTCCGCAGCCGGAGCTGGTCCGACTGGCCGTGCACCGTGACGAGGTCGTCGGCGATCTCGGCGAGGACGCCCTGCGGGACGCTGCGCCCGCCGAGGTGCGCGCGCGAGCGGCCCTCCGCGGCGACCGTGCGCAGGATGACGACCGAGCCGTCGTCGTCGACCTGTCCGCCCGCGTCGTCGACGCGCTGCGCGACCGCCGGGCGGTCCGCGACGCGCACCCGGCCCTCCACGACGGCGCTCGCCGCGCCCGGGCGCACCGTCGCCGGGTCCGCCTTCCCGCCCATGAGCAGGCCGAGGCCGGTGAGGACCATCGTCTTGCCGGCACCCGTCTCGCCCGTGATCACCGTCAGCCCGGCGCCGACCGGGACGCGCGCCGACCGGATGACCCCGAGGTTCTCGATCGCGATCTCCTCGAGCACGCTCACTCCTCCTCGTCCGTGGTGCCCCCGTCGCCCGGGAGCCTGGCCGTCTCGCCCGCGCCGCCCGGAGCGGCGGCGGCGCGCTCCGCGGCGGTGCCCGCCGTCGCGGCGACGCTCGCCGCGCGCTCGCGCCACCCGACCACCGGCAGCGAGAACTTCGACACCAGCCGGTCCGTGAACGGCGCCGTGCTCAGGCGCGCGAGACGCAGCGGCGTGTCCGAGCGCCGCACCTCGACGCGCGAGCCGTTCGGCAGGTCGATGCGGCGGCGGCCGTCGCACGTGAGGACGCCCGACGACGCCGAGTCCGGCAGCACGTCGACCGTGATCGTCGAGCGAGGACCGACGACGAGCGGGCGCGCGAACAGCGCGTGCGCCGCGAGCGGCACGACGAGCACCGCGTCGACCTCGGGCCACATCACGGGCCCGCCGGCCGAGAACGCGTGCGCCGTCGACCCCGTCGCGGTGGCCGTGATGACGCCGTCGCACCCGAACGACGAGAGCGGGCGGCCGTCGACGCCGAGCACGACCTCGATCATGCGCTCGCGCTGCGCCTTCTCCACCGTCGCCTCGTTGAGGGCCCAGCCGACGAGCGGCTCCGGCTCTCCCGGCAGGTAGGCACGGACCTCGACGATCGTGCGCTCCTCGACCGTGTAGTCGAACGCCGCGAGGCGGCCGACCGCCGCGCGCAGGTCCTCGCGCTCGCTCTCCGCGAGGAACCCGACGTGGCCCAGGTTCACGCCCAGGAGCGGCACGCCCGTGCCGTGGGTGAGCTCCGCGGCCCGCAGGATCGTGCCGTCGCCACCGAGCACGATGACGACCTCGGACTCCGCGACGCCCTCGCGCGCCCGCGTGCGCGCCATGTGGTCGCCGAACGACTCCGCGAGGTCGTCGTCGTGCAGAGTCACCTCGAATCCGGCGCGCTCGAGCTCGCTCACCGCCTCGTGCAGCGCGACGACCGCCTCGGGGCGGCCGCCGTGGGTGACGATCAGGACGCGTCGCGTCACGCTGCTCCTCCGGTCAGGGGTCGGTCGGTGGTCTCGGTCGCACCCGGTGCGGCGTGCGGTGCCGGTGGCGGGACGGCCCCGGCGGGAGGTCGGGCGGACGCCTCGGCGGGCGGTTCGGCGGGCGGTTCGACGGACAGCTCGGCGGACGCAGCCGCGGCGCGGGCGACCGCGACGACCGGGGGCGGGCCGCCGCCGGGCCCCGGCTGCCACGCGACGGCCTGCGCCGCGGCGCCCTCGAACGCCGCGCCGTCGGGCCGGCCCGGGTCGCCCGCGCGCAGCCACCAGAAGTACTCGCGGTTGCCGCTCGGACCGGGGAGCGGGCTCGGCACGACGGCGAGCGGCCGCAGGCCGACCAGCGCGGCGTGCCGCGCGACCGCGGCGACGACCTCGACGTGCAGCGCCGGGTCGCGCACGACCCCGCCGCTGCCGAGCCGCTCGCGGCCGACCTCGAACTGGGGCTTCACGAGCAGCAGGAGGTCCGTCCCGGGCCCGACGACGCCGGCCACCGCGGGCAGGACCATCGCCAGCGAGATGAACGAGAGGTCGCCGACCACGACGTCGGGCACGACCCCCACGTGCGCGGGCGACAGGTCGCGCACGTTGAGCCCTTCGTGCACGACGACGCGCGGGTCGGCGCGCAGCGCGGGCACGAGCTGGTCGTGGCCCACGTCGACCGCGACGACCTCGCGCGCGCCGCGCCGCAGCAGCACGTCGGTGAAACCCCCGGTCGACGCACCGAGGTCGAGGCACCGCGCGCCGTCGACCACCGGGCCGCGGGGCAGCGCCCCCGACTCCGCCGAGCTCTCACCCGCGACCGCGTCGAGCGCGTCGAGGACGCCCGCGAGCTTGAACGCGGCCCGGGACGCGTAGCCCGGGTCGTGCGGGTCGGGGGCCACCTCGACGACGTCCTCCGGGCCGACGCCGGTCGACGGCTTGGTCAGCACCGTCCCGGCACGCGTCACGCGGCCCGCCGCGACGAGCTCCGCCGCGTGCCGACGTGACCGTGCGAGCCCGCGCCGGACGAGCTCGCCGTCCAGCCGGGCGCCGTCCCGCTCCCCCACGCTCAGTCCTCCGCGCGGGCCAGCTCGGCGACCAGCGCGTCGTGCACGGCCTCCAGCACCCCCACGTGGTCGGTGGTCGCGAGGCCGTCCAGCTCGGCGAGACGGGCGAGCACGGGCTCGAGCGACCCCTCGGCATCGCCGACGCCCGGGTCGGCCGCGCGGCCCGCAGGCGGACCGGGCACGGGTCGCTGCGGACCGTCCGACATGTCCTGCCTCCTGTCTGGTCGCTCGTCGCCCCGGGGCGTCGCCCCGGGACCGCGGACCACGCTACCGGTAGCGTCCCACGGACGACCGCGCGCGGTGCCGGAAGCACGCCGCGCGCCGCGCGCCGCCGCCGTGGTCCGCCCCGCGTGCCGTCAGTGCGTCCCCACCGGGAGGTCGGGGACGCTCGCCGGGTCGACGGGCAGGCCCTCGTCGACCGCCGCCCAGGCGGCCGACGCCGCGGCACGCACCGTGTCGATCGTCGCCGCGCCGCGCACGTCCAGCCGGAGTGCGCCGTCGTCGACGCGCGCCGCGCTGTCACCGCACGTCCACCAGCCCTCGGCGCCGCGCTCGGGCGCGGGGTGCGGCTCCAGGAGGCTGCGCAGGTCCGCGCCCACGTAGTGCGGCCGCAGCCCGGGCTCCGCGAGGATCGCGTCCCGCGCGGTGCTCACGCCCGTGAGCACCTGCAGACCGGGGTAGCCCCCGGCACGCGCTCCGGCGAGGTCGGTGTCCAGGCGGTCGCCGACGACCAGCGGCGCCCGCGCGCCCGCTCGGTCGATCGCGAGGCCGTACATCGTGGGCGACGGCTTGCCGGCGCTGTCGGGCGTCACGCCCGTGGCGGCCCGCACCGCCCCGACGAGCGACCCGTTGCCCGGTGCGAACCCGCGGGCCGTCGGGAGGGACAGGTCGAGGTTGCTCGCCACGTGCCAGGCACCGCGCTGGACGGCGTAGGCGGCCTCGGCGAGCTGGGTCCAGCCGAGCTCGGGCGCGAACCCCTGCGCGACGGCGTCCGGCTCGTCGTCCGCGCTCGCCACGACGACGAAGCCCGCCTCGCGCACCGCCGTCAGCAGACCCGCGCCACCGACGACGAGGACGCGCGCACCCCGCTCGAGCCGGGTCCGCAGGAGGGCCGCTGCGGCCTGCGCCGCGGTCATCACCTCGTCCGGCGTGGTCGGGATGTCGAGACCGGTGAGCTGCTCCGCGACCGACTCGGGCTCGCGGGACGCGTTGTTCGTCACGAAGACGAGCCGCATCCCGCGCCCCCGCGCGGCCGTGAGGCCCTCGGACGCGTGCTCGATCGGCTCGTGCCCGCGGTACGCGACCCCGTCGAGGTCGACGAGCGCGAGGTCGTAGCGGTCGGCGAGCGCGACGTCGCTCGCGAGCAGGCCCGCGCTCACCGGTCGCCCCCGTCCGTCTCGCCCTCGTCCGTCTCGCGCTCGTCCGTCTCGCGCTCGTCCGAGCCGGACGACACCGGCCCGGCCTCGTCCGCGTCGGGAGCGCCGCCGGGCTCGTCGGTCGTGGCGTCGGGCTCTTCCGAGCCGTCCGCACCCTCGTCCGCCTCCTCGAGCTCCTCGCTCAGGTCGTAGACGACGACGTCCTCGTCCTCCTCGCCGAGCGCGGCCGCCAGCAGGCGGGTGTCGATGCCGGCGAGGATCTCGGCGGCCTCCTCCGTGCGGCCGGCGAGCTCCAGGACGGACGCGCGTGCCTGGAGCACCCGGGCGCCGAGCTCGCCGCCGCGGCCGACCGGCGGCACGTTGTCGAGCGCCGCGAGGGCGGCGTCGAGCTCGCCGAGGTCGACGCGCGCGCCGCTCACGACGATCGCCAGCTCGGTCCGGCCGACGTCGTCCAGGGTCGCGGCCTCGTCCGACGACGCGAGGGCGAGCGCGCGCTCGGGCCGCCCCAGACCGCGCTCGCAGTCGGCCATGATCGGCAGGTGCTCCGACGACCCGTTGAGACGGCGCACCGTGCGCAGCTCACGCAGGGCCTCGGCGTACCGTCCGGTCCGGTAGGCCGTCAGGCCCGCGGCCTCGCGCGCCACGTCGACGCGACCCGCCCGACGCACCGCCGCCTGGGCGTGCTCGTACGCGAGCTCGGGGTCGGTGTCGATGAGACGGCCGGCCATGACGAGGTGGCGCCCGACGACCTCGGCGGTGTCCTTGCTCAGCGTCCGCAGCCTCCCACGCGCGGCGCGGTCGAGCTGGGAGATCTGCACGTCCTCGGGCAGGTCCGGGCCGGCAGGGTGCCGGGGCTCGGGACGGCGGTCGAAGCCCTCGCGGTCGCGACCCGCCCCGGCGCGCGGGGCGTGACCTCGGCGCTCACCGCCGGGACGGTCACCGCCGCGGCGATCGTCGCGCGGTCCGCGCGGTCCCCGGCGCCCGCCCGCGGAGTCGCGGTCGAAGCGACCCCGACCCGCGTCGCCACCCCGTGCCGGACGGTCCGCACCGTCACGCCAAGGACGCGGCCCGGTGTCAGCGTCACGAGAACGTGACCGGTCGTCGCGGGCTGCCCCGTACCCACGCCGGGGACCGCGCGACGCGTCGCCACGCTCGCCCCAGGCACCTCGACGCTCGGAGCGGTCGCCGCTCCGGGTGTCACCGGTGCCGCGAGACCCGTCGCGACGGTCGCGGTCAGGGCGTCCGCCGGTACCGCGGCTCGCCCCGTCCCGTGCGGGCCGGTCACCGCCCGGGCGGCCACGGTCGTCGTCGCGCCGACCACGGTATCCGCCCTCGCCGCGGCCCCGCTGGTCCGCGGCGCCTCGGCCCGCACCCCGGGCGGGCCCGCCGCGGCGGTCGCCCGACGGCGCGCCGCCCTGCCGGCCACGTCCCTCACGGGGAGGATCCTGCCGGCCGTCACGGTCGCGGCGACCGCCGCGGTCGTCGCCCGAGGACGGACGATCCGGCTCGGGCTCACGGGGGGTGTCGTTCACCGGGGTTCCCTCTCGTTCTGGAGTTTGCGCAGGCCATCCTCCCACGACGGGACGACGAGGCTCGTGCCGTGTCACCGGCGACCTGCTCACGATGCGGCAGCCTGGCTTCGCACCCGACGGCGGACGCGCGGTGGCGTCCTGTCCGGTCGGCGACTCTCGCACGCGCTCTGCACGGCGTGCTGCGGCACCAGCGAGTCGGCGTGCTGGGCGCGGAAATGCCGAAGGCCCACCCCGTGTGGGATGGGCCTTCGGTGAAGGGTTGTCCGGCGGCGTCCTACTCTCCCACCCCGTCTCCAGGGCAGTACCATCGGCGCTGAAGGGCTTAGCTTCCGGGTTCGGTATGGGACCGGGCGTTTCCCCTTCGCTGTGACCGCCGTAACTCTGTTGAACCGTGTCAACACCTGGGGCACCCCGTGGGGGGTGTGGTGTTGGTGGTTCGGGAACCGCACAGTGGACGCGTAGCACAAGAGTGTTTGGTGTTGAAGTTGTCGGCTGATTAGTACCGGTCAGCTGCACGGGTCTTTCGTCCCCGCTTCCACGTCCGGCCTATCGACCCAGTGTTCTGCTGGGTGCCTCTCACCCCGTAGGGTATGGA
>NZ_JALIZI010000005.1:0-393555 GCF_040595865.1 Cellulosimicrobium sp. MI9406 | reverse complement strand
CCAGGGACGGCTGCGCGGTGGCCGGAGCCGGGGCGGGCTGCGCGGCGGCCGGAGCAGGAGCGACCGGCTGCGGTGCGGCCGGAGCCGCCGCGGGCTGCGTCGCCACCGGCGCGACGGGCTGGGCCGCGGCCGGCTGCTGCGGCGCTGCGGGCTGGCCGGGCGTCGCCGGAGCCGCCTGGGTCGGCACGCCGACGGGTGCGCTCACCGGAGCCCACGCCGTCTGGCGCAGCGCCGGCTGACCGCCGGGCGCACCCCCGCTCGCCCCGGACGGCTGCCCTGCCTGCGGCCCGCTCCCCGAGCCGTCAGAGGGTGGAAATGCCATTGAGAACACTCTCCAAGACGCTCAGGGACAGACCCGAGTGGTTGCTGCCGTGACCCGTGTGGACGTTGAGCGGGGTCGACGTGTGGACGGTGATGTAGTTGTCCTCCTGCAGGTCCGCGACGAGCACCTTCGTCACGCCGAGCGGCAGGCGCAGGAGCGCGGAGAGCTCGGCGATCGAGACGTACGTGTGCGCGGCGTGCTGGAGGATCGAGCGCTTCTCGGGCGGCAGCCCGAAGCTGTTCACGGCACCCGGCATGACCTCGACGAGCGCCTCGAGCGGGAGGTCGGACGTGGCGGACCGCACGCGACCACCCGTCACCGCGTACGGGCGGACGGTCGCCGCCTCGTACCCGTCGTGGGCTCCCATGCTGCCGAAAGGTACGTTCGTCATCGATCAGTCCTCATCCCACCGGGGTTCGGGTCGCACCGTCGACCGGAAGGCTACCCCGCATCTCCGAGATGAGCTGCGGCGTCAGGGTCGCCTCCGTGCGCGAGACGAGGAGCGCCATCTCGTAGCCGATGAGGCCGATGTCGCAGTTCGCCTCGGCCACCACGCCCAGGACGGAGCCGTTCGACACGTTCATGAGGAACAGGAACCCGTTGTCCATCTCGATGATGGCCTGCCGGACGTTCCCGCCGTTGAGCTGGCGGGCCGCACCGCGGGTCAGGCTCGACATGCCCGAGACGATGGCGGCGAGCTGGTCACCGCTCGTCCGGTCGAGCTGGTCGGACATCGCCATGAGCAGGCCGTCCGCCGACACCACGAGCGTGTGCCGGCTGCCCGGTACGGTCCGCACGAAGTTGTCGAGCAGCCACCCGAAGTTCGTGGCCTCGGTGCTGAGCGCGTTCACTGTTCCTCCTCGTCAGTTGCCGCAGACGGCATGTCGTCACCGCGCCTGCGGCGCTGAATCAGGGACATAATCCATGGCCTCGGGGTTCCACGTCGAACTCGTCTCGTCCTGCCCCTCGACGCGCCCGCGGGCGGTCGCCGACTGGAACGCCGACAGGCGCGCCCGCAGCTGCTCCGGGTCGCGGTCGATCCGTGCCGTGAAGCGGTCGACGTACCCGTCGCGCTCCTCGCCGCGCGAGCGTCGCGCGAGGCCCGACGCCGCGGCGTCGACCTTGAGCGGCTGGTAGATGCCGTCGTTCGGGTCCGCCAAGGTCGCTTCCTGGAAATCGGTGCTGCCCTGCAGCAGGGTGGACATCTCCTCGTACAGCACCGCCGACGCCATCCAGTCCGACCGCGCCTCGACCGAGTCGGACACGTAGCCCGCGTCCAGCGGCTCGAGGGACTCCGCGACCGGGCGCCGGGCGAGCGGGCTCGGCGGCCCGTAGCCCGACGTCGCGTCCCCGGTGGGAGCGGCGTCCCACCCGGCCGCAGGAGCCGGCTCGGGGCGCGGCTCTGCCGGTGCCCACGCCGACGCGGCAGCCGCCGCAGGCTCCGGCGCGGACGGCCGGTCGACGGCGCGGTACGGGGCGTCCTGGACCGGCGGAAGGCTGCGCGTCTCCTGCACCGGAGCCGCCGGCGCCTCGGGGGCGAAGGGCGGCGTGGGCGCAGCAGGGAGGTCGGCGCGCGGCGCGAACGCGGACGTGCGTGCCGGCGCGCCCGGCTCCTGCCGCGCGGCCGGGGCCGCCTGGACCGGGGCGGGCGCCGCGGGCGCAGGTGCCACCGGGTTCGACGCCGCGGGTGCGGCCGCCGCCGGTGCCGGCGTCGACCCGGCCGGGCGCGAGGCGAGCGCCTCGGCCGAGGGGCCGGCGGGTCGCGTCGCCTGCGGCGTGGCGGTCGTCCGCGGACGACGCCCGAAGAGACCGCGCTTGCGCGCCTGGCTCTCGCGCAGCGATCGGCGCGTCGGGAGGTCGGCCATGAGCTCCTCGAAGCGCGGCAGCGCCTCGAACGAGAGCTCGGCGGGGATCTCCTCGGCGCCGTCCCCGGCACGACCCTCGGCCACGACCGGGACGTCCGTCTGCTCCGGGGCGGAGGGCGCCACGGGCCGGACCTCGGTCGCGGCCTGGCTCCGGTCGGCGAGCGGTGCGCGCTCGGCCGCGGGCTGCTCGGGCTGCGCCGCCACGGGCGGGACGACGCGGGTCGCGTCGAGCGGCGCGTCGGCGAACGACGACGGCGCCCAGCTCGCGGACGCGGTCTCCTGCACGGGCTCGGGCTCCCACGCCTGCTCGGCGGGCTGCTGCGGCGTCCACGTCTGCTCGGCGGGCTGCTCCGGGGCCCAGGCCTGCTCGGGCCCCCAGGCCTGCTCCGTGCCCGTGGCCGCGCTCGGGGCGGCCGGCTGCTCCGCGACCTCCGGCGGGGTCCAGACGACCTCGTGGTGGACGGCGGCCTCGGCCGTCGGCACGTCGCTCACCAGCGGGATGTCGGTCGCCGTGACGTCCGGCGCGACCGGCAGCTCGACCGGGTTCTCGGTGACCGGCCGCTCGCCCACGGGGCGGAAGCTCGAGAAGAGCGCGCTGCGGGTGCTGACGTCGAGCACCGGGATCTCGGCCGAGACGGGCTCGACCGGGGTCGCGGCGGCGCGGGACCGGCTCGGGAGCGCCGACGCGGCGGGAGCCACCTCCGCGGGCGGGGTCCAGGCCTCGTCCGCGGCGGGCAGCTCGTCCGGGAGCGCCGGGGTCGCGAGCGGTGGGAGCACGATCGCGCCCGTCTGCGGGCCCGACGCGAACGACGCGCTGGGCGCGGCCGCCGCCGGGTCGACCGTGCGGGAGCGGCGACGCGGCATGCCGGTCTGCGTGGTGCCGTCGGTGAGCGCGTCGAGGTCGACGGGCACACCGGCGGGTGCCTCGGGCTCCACGGCCGCGACGGACGCCGTCGGGACGGGCGCGGGAGCGGCGGGCTCGGCGGGGAGCGCCGGCATCACGCCCGTGCTCGTCAGCTGCTGCGCCGCGGCCTGGGTGCGCGTCTCCAGCGGGTCCGTCGGCTGCGGGAGCGGGACGTTCGAGTCCGGGACGAAGAGGACCGCCGGGAAGGACACGACGACCTCGGTGCCCTGCTCGTCGCCCCCCGCGCTGAAGCGGACCTTGGCGCCGAGGCGCTCCGAGAGGCGACCGACGACGAACAGGCCCAGGCGCTGGGCGCCGACGACGTCCGAGGCCGCGTGCGTCGCGACCTTCCGGTTCGCCTCGGCGATCTCCTCGGCCGTCATGCCCAGACCGTGGTCGCGGACGGTGATGTGCACGAAGTCCGCGTCGCGGCCCGTGGTGACCTCGACGGGCGTGTGCGGCTCCGAGAACATCGTCGCGTTCTCGAGGAGCTCGGCGAGCAGGTGCGCGGCGTTGAGCGCGTTGTGCCCCAGCATGAGCGGGTCGACGACGAGGTTGAGGCGCACGCGGTCGTACAGCTCGATCTCGGAGGACGCGGTGCGGATGACGTCGGAGGCCGGCATGGGCTGGCGCACGCGGCGGCCCGAGTCGATGCCGGCGAGCACGAGCAGCGACTCGGCGTTGCGGCGCATCCGGGTCGCGAGGTGGTCGAGGCGGAAGAGGTTGGACAGCGTGCCCGCGTCCTCCTCGGAGCGCTCGAGGTCGTCGAGGAACGCGAGCTGGCGGTTGAGGAGCACCTGGTCGCGGCGGGCCACGTTGACGAACATCTCGGCGATCGAGCCACGGAGCGCGGCCTGCTCGCGGGCGACCTTGATCGTCGTCTGGTTCACGTCGTTGAACGCGGTCGCGAGCTGGCCGACCTCGTCGCTGGACTCGACGGTGATCGGCGCGAGGTCGATGCCCGGGCCCTGGCCGGGGACGGCGACCTGCTCGACGAGCTTGGGCAGCTGGTCACGGACGTCCTCGGCGGCGTCGGTGAGACGCCGCAGCGGGTTGACGATCGCGCGTGCGATGAAGCCCGCCACGAGGATCGAGGCGACGACCGCGGCGAGCGTCACGAGGATGGTGATCACGGCGCGGGTCGTGGCGGCTCCGGCGAGGTCCGAGGCCTTCTCCGCGGTCTCGGTGCGCACGGCGTCGCGCACGGGGGCGGTCTGGTCGCGATCCTCTTGCGAGAGGTTTGGCCACTGCTCCGCCTGGCTGGGCGGCGTGGCGGCAGGGCGGGACCCGATGAGGTTCTGCCGGATCTGGTTGTAGGTCGCCGTCGGCGTCTCGAGGCGGGCCTCCCCCGGCAGCTGGCGGACCGCGGCCCGCGCGCGGGCGGCGAGCGCGTCTCCGGTGGTGACGAGGACGGCGGCCTGCTGGTTGGTGACGGTGTTCTGCTGGCCCGCCTGCGCGGCCTGGAGCACCGCCCCGGCGAGCGGCTGCTCGAGCGCCTGCTGCGCGAGCAGCTCGTCGAGCAGCACGTAGGTGTCGAGGTACTGCGCAAGGCTGCGGTCGGGCGTCGTGTCCGCGAGCGCTCGCGGCACGTCCAGCGCCGCGTCGATGAGGTCGCCGTACATCGAGTTGCGCTGCAGTTGGCCGAGGCCGGACCGGTCGATCGCCTGGCGGACACCTGTGAGCTCGGACCGGTCACCGATCGTGTCGGCCACCGCCTTGCGCACGCGGGGGTCGAGCGCCGACGTGTTGAGCCGCTCGTACGCCCGGTCGCGCGCGTCGAGCGCGCGGTCCGTCTTCTCGCGCTGCGCCATCATCTGCGCCGTGGCTTCCTCGGCCGTGTCGCGCGTGCTGTTCGCGTCGAGGAACGAGTACGTGCGCTCGGCCGCGATCTCGGTCCCTGCCGCGTCCTGCGCCGCGAGCGCCGCGACGAGCGCGCTCGTCTGGCTCGCGTCGCGCGCGGACCCGATGGCCTGCGCCGAGATGATCGCCGCGGCGGCGAAGAGGACGAGGACGGGCACCGCGAGTGCCGCAAGGATCTTCCCGCGGACGCTCAACCTGCGGAGCATACGAACCTGCCTCCATCACCTGGTCCACCCGTTCGGCGGCATGGTCGACGCGCGTGGCAGCGGCGCCTCCCGGGCTCGCTCCCCGGTCGTGCGTACTAACTATCGGTGCACAGCTCCCGGACACCTAATCCGCGAGGAACGCGAACAATCGCCCTCGCCCCGCGGTGCCCCCGTCGGTGATCCGGCGCCTCCCGGGCCCTCCGCGTAGTCTCGGCGAGATGCGAGGCGTCACGATATCGGGCCCCGGTGGCCCTGAGAAACTAACGGTTTCCACGCTCCCTGACCAGACCCCTGGGCCGGACGAGCTCGTGGTCGACGTCGCTTCCGCTGGCGTGAACCGTGCTGACCTGCTACAACGCGCTGGATCCTACCCTCCCCCGCCCGGCGCACCCGACTGGCCGGGCCTGGAGGTCTCGGGCACGGTGGCCCGCGTCGGGGACGCGGTGTCGGGCTGGTCGGTCGGCGACCGGGTGGTCGCGCTGCTCGACGGCGGCGGGTACGCGGAGCAGGTGCGGGTGCGCGCGACGCAGGTGCTCCCCGTCCCCGAGGGGGTCGACCTCGTGGACGCGGCCGCCCTCCCCGAGGCGGTGTGCACCGTCTGGAGCAACGTGGTCGACGTGGGCCGCCTGGCGCCCGGCGAGTGGTTGCTCGTGCACGGCGGCTCGGGCGGCGTCGGGACGGTGGGCGTCCAGCTCGGTGCGGCGCTGGGGGCGCACGTCGCGGTGACCGCGGGCGGTCGCGACCGCGCCGACCGGTGCCTGGCGCTCGGGGCGAGCCTCGCCGTCGACCACCGCGAGGAGGACTTCGTCGCCGCGGTGCGGGACGCGTCGGGCGGCCACGGCGCGGACGTGGTGCTCGACGTCGTCGGGGCCGCCTACCTGCCACGCAACCTCGAGGTCCTCGCCACGGGCGGGCGCCTCGTCGTCATCGGCATGCAGAAGGGCCGACGCGCGGAGCTCGACCTCGGCCTCCTCCTCGCCCGGCGCGCCACGGTGGCCGGCACGACGCTGCGGGCCCGCCCGCCGCAGGAGAAGGCGCGCATCGTGCACGAGGTGCTGACGCACGTCTGGCCGCTGGTGGAGGACGGCCGGGTGCGGCCGGTCGTGCACGCGCGCCTGCCGCTCGACGAGGCGGCGCGCGCGCACGAGCTGCTCGACTCGGGCGAGGTGTTCGGCAAGGTGCTGCTCGTCCCGTGACGGCGGGTCGCGCCCGTCGGTGCGCGCGGGGGTGGCACGCGCAAGACTGGACCCATGGCTGACGAACCGCGCGACCCCCGTCCCGACGAGCCCACCGCTCCCGACCCCGCGGCGACCGCGCAGGGCGACGACGAGCCCGGCCGTTCCACCGTGGTCATGCCCGACGGCACGGGGGTGAGCGTCGTCGAGAGCGACGACTCGACCGACCCCGACCGCAACCCGGCGACCGTCATCGAGGAGCCGGCCAAGGTCATGCGCATCGGCGGCATGATCAAGAAGCTCCTCGACGAGGTGCGCGACGCCCCGCTCGACGAGGCGGCGCGCTCGCGGCTCGCGGAGATCCACGAGCGGTCCCTCACGGAGCTCGAGGAGGGCCTCTCGCCGGACCTCGTCGACGAGCTGCACCGCATCACGCTGCCGTTCTCGGACGACAGCGTCCCGACGGACGCGGAGCTCCGGGTCGCGCAGGCGCAGCTCGTGGGGTGGCTCGAGGGGCTGTTCCACGGCATCCAGACGGCGCTCGTCGCGCAGCAGATGGCCGCGCAGGCGCAGCTCTCGCAGATGCGCCGGGCCCTGCCGCCCGGCTCGCTGCCGCCCATGGGCCCTGGCACGCCCGGCGGGATGCCGGGGCAGCAGCCGCGCCCGGACGAGCACGACGGCCGCCCCTCCCCCGGCCAGTACCTCTGAGGTCCCGGCCGCTCAGGCGGGCGGGGGGTCGGTCGGCGGGGCGCCGTCCGGCTCCCCGCGCGCTCCCGGGCGGGCGGCGGTCATGGCGATCGCCCCGGAGACGAGCACGAGGCCGACCAGCTCCAGGGGGCTCGGGACCTGCCGGAGCACGACGGCGCCCACGACGGCCGCCGTCGCCGGGAGCAGCGCGAGGAGCACCGAGAACGTCGCCGCGCTGACGCGGCGCAGGATCACCTGCTCGAGCGCGTAGGGCACGACGGACGAGAACAGCGCGATCCCCGCGACGGCCAGGGCGTGCCGCCAGTCGCCGAGCACCGGAACGGCGTCCGGCGCGAGGAACGGCGCGAACGCGAGCGCGCCCACGGTCATCCCGACCGCGAGCGACGTGACGCCCGAGCCCCCCACGGCGACCCGGCGGCCGAGCACGATGTACGCGGCCCAGCACGCGGCAGCGACGCCGATCGCCGCGAGACCGAGCACGGCGTCGTCGTGCGGGAGGTCGGACCCGACCGTCACGCCGGCGAGCAGCACGACCCCGGCCGCCGCGACCGCGATGGCGCCGCGCTCGCGCCAGCCGCTGCCCGTGACCGCCGCGACCGCGACCGGGCCGAGGAACTCGATCGCGACGGCGGTGCCGAGCGGGAGGTGGTCGATCGCGACGTAGAACGCGAGGTTCATCGCCGCGAGCGCGACCCCGAAGACCGCGGCCCACGCGAGGTCGTGCCGCGTCCAGCGCCGCCGCCACGGGCGGCGCCAGGCCAGCAGGAGCAGCGCGGACGCCGCGATGCGCAGCCACCCCACCTCGACCGCCCCGGCGACGGCGAACAGCCCGACGGCGATCGCCGCGCCGAGGTACTGCGTGAGGCCCGAGACGACGAACAGCGCCGGTGCCGGGACGCGGTCGAGGGCGGCGGTTCGGGTGGGCACCGACCGACTCTACGACCGCGCCCGCCCGGGCACGTCGCACGCCGGTCGTGCGACGGCGGCCCGTCCGCCGTGCGGGACGGGCCGCCGCCACCGGCTCGCTGCGGCCGGCGTCAGCCCTTGACCGAGCCGGCGAGCAGGCCGCGCACGAAGTACCGCTGGAGCGCGAGGAACACGACCACGGGCACGACCATGGAGATGAACGCGCCCGCCGGGAGCAGGTGCCAGCTCGCGCCGCGCGAGCCGGACAGCTCGGCGAGCCGCACCGTGATGGGTGCGGTGTCCTGGCCGGACGCGAACGTCAGCGCGACGAGCAGGTCGTTCCACACCCAGAGGAACTGGAAGATGCCGAACGCCGCGATGGCGGGGACGAGGAGCGGCATGAGGACCTGGAAGAAGATCTTCACGTGCCCCGCGCCGTCGACCCGGGCGGCCTCGACGAGCTCGCGCGGGATGTCCTTCATGAAGTTGTGCAGCAGGAAGATCGCGAGCGGCAGCGCGAAGATCGAGTGCGACAGCCACACGGGCCAGAACGAGCCGTCGATGCCCCAGTCCACGTACTGGGTGAGCAGCGGGACGAGCGTGACCTGGATGGGCACGATCTGGAGCGCGAAGACCGCGACGAACAGCAGGTTGCGGCCCTTGAAGTTCACCCACGCGAACGCGTACGCGGCGAGCGACGCGAGCGTGATCGGGATGATCACCGCGGGCAGCGTGATGACGAGGGAGTTGACGAAGTAGGTCGCGAAGCTCGTCGAGCCGCCGAACAGCGCGTCCGTGTAGTTGTCGACCGTGAACTCGGGGTTCGCGAACGCCTCCCACCACCCTGACCGGCGGATCTCGCGCGGCGGCCGGAACGACGTGACGAGGAGCCCGAACGTGGGGATCGTCCACAGGACGGCGAGCACGATCGCGATGATCGACGCCGGCCGCGAGGAGACCTTGCGGCGCACCTTGTCGGCACGCGCGTCGAGGCCGGCGACGACGCCCTTGCCGCTGCCCTCCTCGACCGTCTCGTCGACGAGCGGGGCGTCGGGCACGGAGGCGGACAGTGGGGTGCTCATCGGATCTCCTCCGCCTGCTTCAGCTGCCGCACGTTGTACACGATGATCGGGATGACGAGCACGAAGAGGATGACGGCGAGCGCGGCGCCCAGACCCTGCTCGCCCTGGCGCAGCGCCTGCGTGTAGAACTCGTTCGCCACGACCGACGTCTCGAACCGGCCGCCGGTCATCGTCCGGACGATGTCGAAGACCTTGAGCGTGCCGATGGCGATCGTCGTGAGAACGACGACGAGGGCCGGGCGGATGCTCGGCACCGTGATGTAGCGGAACATCCGCATGCCGCCGACGCCGTCGAGCCGGGCCGCCTCGACGATGTCGTCCGGGATGGCGCGGATCGCGGCGGCGAGGATCGTCATGGCGAACCCGGCCTGGATCCAGATCATCACGAGGATGAGGAAGAACGTGTTCGCCGGAGCGCTGAGCAGGAACTGCTGCGGCTCCAGCCCGAGCCACACGAGGACCTGGTTGAACAGGCCGATCTGCGGCTGGCTGGCCGGCTTGTACTCGTACATGAACTTCCAGATGATGCCCGCGCCGACCATGGAGATCGCCATGGGTAGGAAGATCAGGGTCTTGGCGAGCTTCTCGAAGCGGGACCGGTCGACGACGACCGCGTACACCAGCCCGAGGAACGTCGAGACGAGCGGGACGACGATGACCCAGATCGCGGTGTTGCGCAGGACGATCTGGAACTCGTCCCGCGTGAACGCGGTGACGTAGTTGTCGAGCCCGACGAACGCGGAGCCCGTGCGGTTGTAGAACGAGTCGCGGATGGTGCGCAGCCCCGGGTACAGCAGGCCGAACGCGAGCATGACGACCGCGGGCCCGGCGAACGCGATCGCGACGACCCAACCGGGCACACGCTTCGGCCGGTCGACGAGGAAGAGGATCAGACCCATGACGACGACGAAGAGCAGGATCGCGACGACCATCACCGCGAGCTTGCCCCCCGTCCCGGAGGGTTCGAGCAACCAGTCCATGTGAGGCTCCTGAGGTGGCCGGCGACGGCCGGGAGGACGAGGTGGACGACGA
Organism: Cellulosimicrobium sp. MI9406; assembly: GCF_040595865.1. Taxonomy (NCBI): domain Bacteria; kingdom Bacillati; phylum Actinomycetota; class Actinomycetes; order Micrococcales; family Promicromonosporaceae; genus Cellulosimicrobium; species Cellulosimicrobium sp. MI9406. The sequence continues at coordinate 383,495 of NZ_JALIZI010000005.1, read as the reverse complement.
GGGACGGTCGGCGAGGGCGGGCCGCCCGGGTCCTGCCCGGGCGACCCGCCCCCGGGGTCGACGCGCGGGCCCGGGGCCCGACGACGTGGCTCGCGCCGCGCCGTCAGCCCCCGGGCCGCTCGCGGGTCAGGACGTCGGCCAGGACGCCTCGATGGCGTCGAGCACGGCCTGGTCGGACTTGTCGCTCGCGATCCACTCGGTCATCTCGGACCAGAACGAGCCGGCGCCGACGGCGGCGGGCATCATGTCCGAGCCGTCGAAGCGGAACGTGTAGCTCTCGTCCGTGAGCAGCTCGTACGCCTGCTGGTCCATCGGCGACTGCAGCAGCTCGGGGTCGAGGCCGTTGTTGGCGCTGATCCAGCCCTGCGGGGTCACGCTCGCCTTGGCGTTGGACCACTCGGGGCTCGACAGGTACGCGTGGAAGGCCTGGACCTCGGGACGGTCGTTGAACGCTGCGACGAACTCGCCGCCACCGAGCAGCGGCTTGTCGTCGGCCGACTCGCCCGGCAGGTAGAACGCCCACACGTCGCCGTCCTCGGCGACCTCGAGGTCGGGGTCGAGGGTCGTCCAGTTCGCCTGGTAGAACGTGGCCTGGCGGTGCATGTAGCACAGGCCGTCGATGATCGGGTACCCGCCCTCGGTGAACTCGGTCGTCGCGATGCTGCTCACGTCGCCCAGGCCGCCGTTGACGTAGTCCTCGTTCTTCAGCACGTCGCCGACCGTGGCGAGGGCCGTGGCGATCTGCGGGTCGTTGAACGGGATCTCGTGGTTGACCCACTGGTCGTAGACCTCGGGGCCCGCCGTGCGCAGGACGACGTCCTCCATCCAGTCGGTGGCCGGCCAGCCGGTCGCCTCGCCGGACGCGATGCCGGCGCACCAGGGCTTGACGTCACCCTCCGGGTTGTCGGCGACGATCTGGTCGGAGAGCTCCATGAGCTCGTCCCACGTCGTCGGGACCTCGTAGCCCGCCTCCTCGAACATGGACGGCGAGTACCAGACGAACGACTTCACGTTCGCACCGAGCGGCGTCGCGTACAGCGTGCCGTCGACGGTGCCGTAGTCCTTCCAGGACTCGGTGTAGTACTGGTCGACGTTGGCCGCGGCCTGCTCGCCGACCGGCTGGATCGCGTCGGGGAAGTCCGCGACGATGCGGCGCAGGAGGCCGGGCTGCGGCAGGTACGCGATGTCGGGCGCGCTGCCGGACTGGATGCGGACGGGGAGCTGGGCCTCGAACTCCTTGGAGCCCTCGTACTCGATCGTCGCGCCCGTGCACTCCTCGAACGGCTCGTACGACGCCTGCTGCTGCTCGGCCTCGGTGTCGACGATCGTCGAGTAGACCGAGACGGTCTTGCCGGACAGGTCGCCGTACTGCTCGAAGTCGGCGCAGTCCACCTCGGCGCTGGGCGACTCGTCGTCGCCCCCGCCGCCGCCCCCGCTGCTGCACGCCCCGAGCACGAGCGCGAGGCTCGCGCCGCCGGCGGCGACCGCCAGCGTGCGGCGACGCGCCGCGCTGGTCCTCGTGGTCCTGGTCATCTCAGCCTCCACCTCGTCGTGGGTCCGGACGCCGTCACCCCGGTCCGGTGAGGACCGGGCGCATCGCGACGTCGCGAGCGCGGGTGCGCTCTCGCCCTCCCCCCATGCAAGCGGTTGCATCCTCGGGGTGCAAGCACAGCGGAGGTGAGTTTGCGTAACGATTCCGTCACGCGCGGCGGGTGCGCGCTCTCTCGGGGCCCGCAAGGCTGGCCGCGCTCCCACACCGTGCTCCTGCCGCGGCGCCGGCGCGGGCCGGGGACGCGGCCGGGCCTACGCGCCCGGGGCGAGCGGCGCCGTCGACCCGCGCCGGACGAGCTCCGTCGGGTACGTCAGGCTCTCGGGCACCGGGGCACCGTTGATCATGTCGAGCAGCAGGAGCGCCGCGTCGAAGCCCTGCTGGTAGGCGTCCTGCGCGATCGTGGTCAGGCCGACCAGCTCGCCGAGGTCGTGCCCGTCCACGCCCACGACGGACAGGTCCTCCGGCACCCGCCGGCCCAGGTCGCGGGCCGCGAGGATCGCGCCCATCGCCATCTCGTCCGACGCCGCGAACACCGCGGTCACGTCCGGGCGACGGCGCAGCAGCTCCGCGGTCGACTCGCGGCCGCCCGCGACGTCGAAGTCGCCGTTCACCTCCAGGTCCGGCTGCACGACGACGCCCGCCTCCTCGAGCGCGCGCACGTACCCCCGCGCGCGCTCCACGGGCGGGGACCACGACGACACCAGGTCCGGCACCCCGGTCACGTGCCCGATCACCCGGTGCCCGAGGTCGAGCAGGTGGCGCGTCGCCGCGCGCCCGGTCGCGACGTCGTCGAGCCGGACCGTGACCTGCTCCGCCGGCCCGGACCCCACGAACGCCAGCGGGCGCGCCAGCCCGACGAGCGAGCGCACCTCGTCGTCGTCCAGCGGCAGCCCGACGACGAGCGTCCCGTCCACGCGGTGGCGCAGCACGCTCGGGTCGACCCGCCGGCGCGACGACGTGCGACGGACGTCGAACGTGTAGAGCAGCACGTCGTAGCCGAGGTCGCGCAGGGCGCGCTCGGCGCCCTCGATGACGTTGGCGAAGAACCACCGGTTCACCCACGGGGTCAGCACGCCGATCGTCCGGGTCCGCCCCGTGGCCAGGGACGACGCCGACGGCGTGGGCACGTACCCGAGCCGCGCCGCCTCCGCGAGCACCCGCAGGCGCGTCGCCTCCGAGACGTTCGGCAGGCCGCGCAGGGCGCGCGAGACGGTCGCCGTGGACACCCCGGCGGCCTGGGCGACGTCGTCGATACCTGCCACGACGGGTGATGCTGCCACGCCGGGACGGACCCTGGCGAGGCGCCGTGCCGCATCGTGAGCAGATCGATGCAAGCGCTTGCTCCCGCGGGGACCGATATCGTGGTCGGGCCCGCCTCGGCACCGCTCGGCACGCCCGAGCCCGCCACGCCGTCGTCGGGCACCACCACCTGCGAACCGGAAGGACCACGATGATCGAGCTGAGGACCCCGCGGGAGATCGAGCAGATGCGGCCCGCCGGACGGTTCGTCGCCGACGTCCTCACCACGGTGCGCGCCGCCACGAAGGTCGGGACGAACCTGCTCGAGCTCGACGAGGTCGCGCACCGGATGATCCGCGACCGCGGGGCCGAGTCCTGCTACATCGACTACCACCCGTCGTTCGGCGCGAGCCCCTTCGGCAAGGTGATCTGCACGTCCGTGAACGACGCCGTGCTGCACGGCCTCCCCCACGACTACGCGCTGCGCGACGGCGACCTGCTGAGCATCGACTTCGCCGCCTCCGTCGACGGGTGGGTCGCGGACTCGGCGCTGTCGTTCGTCGTCGGCACGCCGCGCGCGGGCGCGCTCGGCGAGGCGGACGCCCGGCTCATCCAGACGACCGAGCGCGCGCTCGAGGCGGGCATCGCCGCCGCGCAGCCGGGCAAGAAGGTGGGCGACATCTCCGCGGCCATCGCCGACGTCGCGCACGCCGCGGGCTACTCGGTGAACACCGACTTCGGCGGGCACGGCGTCGGCCGCACCATGCACGGCGAGCCCCACATCCCCAACGACGGCCGCCGCAAGCGCGGGTTCCCGCTCAAGCCCGGCCTCGTCATCGCGATCGAGCCCTGGTTCCTCGAGACCACCGACGAGATCTACACCGACCCCGACGGCTGGACCCTCCGCTCCGCCGACGGGTCGCGCGGCGCGCACAGCGAGCACACCGTCGCGATCACCGAGGACGGCCCCGTCGTGCTCACCGCGCGCGAGCCCCGCGACTGACCGTCCCCGAGGGAGAGCCCCGGTACCGCGAGGTAGCGCCGATCGAAGAGGATGGAGGGATGACGCACGACGCTCACGGACGCGACCTCGCCCGAGGCTCCGGGGAGGCGCGGACCACGGTGGCCGGCCGCCCCCGCGACGCTCGGCGGCGGCGAGCCGCTGCCCGCCTCACCGGCGGTCTCGCCGTCTCCGTCGTGCTCGCCGGGTGCGCACCAGGCACGGTCGACACCGACACCACCGAGAGCGTCGCGGTGGTCGAGGACTTCTTCGCGAGCCTGGAGGCCGGGAGGGCGAGCGACGCCGCGGCGCTCACCACGATCGACCTCGACGAGGACCTCGTCGACGACGACTTCTACCGTGCTTCCGTGGCTCGGCCCACCGACGCGCGCGTGGTGACGTCCTCCGGCTCGTCGGCCGGCGCGAGCGTGACGGTCGAGTTCACCCTCGACGGCGTCGACGGCCCCGTGAGCCTGGAGGTCCGGACGACCCGCGACGGCGACCGCACGACGATCAGCGACCTGGGCACCGCCGACACGATCGGTGCGGGTCAGCCGGTGTCCGGCACGCTGACGGTCAACGGCCAGGTCGAGTACCCAGCGGCAGAGCTCACCCCCGTCACGTTGCTCCCCGGTGCCTATGCCGTCGAGTACACCGACCCGACCGGTCTCCTCGAAGGATTGCGACGCGGCTCGTCGTTCACGGCCTACGTGCCCGACGTCGTCCGGGAGGACGGGGTCGTGGCCGAGGGCTTCGCGTTCACCCCGACCTTGCGGCCCGACGTCGAGCCGGGGGTGGAGGAGGCGATCGAGGGTCTGCGGGCCGCCTGCGAGGACGAGAGTCTCACCGGTCCGTCGTGCCCGTCGGAGCTCGTCGAGAACGCACGCGAGACCTCCCGCACGGAGTGGTTCGCCGAGCCCGGGCCAGAGATCCGGTACGTCGACGGGGCGTACGAGGCGACGGCGGAGTACACCGTCCTGCTCTGGGACGACGGCGACCTGCCGGTCGAGGTGCGCGCCTCGTACACCGGGACCGTCGCGCGCGACGCGGCGGGGAAGGTCACCTTCACCCGACCCTGAGGCGTGCGGCCCCGGTCGGGCGCCTCTCCCTCGGCGCCCGGGCGGCTACCGCGCGGGCAGGAGGCTCTGCAGGACGCGCGCCGCGCCGTCGTCCTCGATGGTGCCCGTCACCTCGTCGGCCGCCGCCTGCACGACGTCGTCCGCGTGGCCCATCGCGACGCCGAGGGCCGCCCAGCGGAGCATCTCGACGTCGTTGCGCCCGTCGCCGACGGCCACGGTCCGGTGCGGCTGGACGTGCAGGGTGCGACGCACGAGCTCCAGGCCGGTCGCCTTCGTGACGCCGAGGGGCGCGAGGTCCATCCACGCCGTCCAGCCCACGGCGTACGTGACGTCGTCGAGGCCGAGCCGCTCCACGAGCTCGTGGAACTGCTCGCTCGTCGACCCCAGCGCCCGCACGACGACGCGCGTCACCTCGCCGGACCACAGCTCGTCGAACTCGACGACGCGGTGCACGCCGTCGAGCTCGCCGTCGGGGAAGAGCTCGTTCATGCGGAACCCGACGCCGACGTCCTCGACGGCGTACCGCGCGTCGGGCAGGTGCTCGCGCAGGAGCCGCAGGGCCGGGCCCGGGTCGAACGTCACGACGTCCTCGAGGACGTACCCGTCGGGCTCGTCGGGGTCCAGCCGCGCGGTCACGGCGCCGTTGGACGCGACGACCCAGCCGCGGTCGATCCCGAGGATCTCCGCGACGGGCGTCATCGCGATGAGCGACCGGCCCGACGCGAGCACCACGTGGTGCCCCGCGGCGCGCAGGTCCGCGACGGCGTCGCGCACGTCCTCCGACAGCTCCTGGTCGTAGGACATGAGCGTGCCGTCGATGTCGAGCGCGACGAGCAGCGGCTCGGCCGCATCGGTGGTCTCCCGGGGGTCCGTCACGCCACCACCGGCTCGAGGACCTCGAGGCCACCGAGGTACGGCCGCAGCCCCTCGGGCACGCGGACCGACCCGTCGGGCTGCTGGTGGTTCTCGAGGATCGCGACGATCCAGCGCGTCGTGCCGAGGGTGCCGTTCAGCGTGGCGACGGTCCGCGTCTCCGTCTTTCCGTCCGCCTCGACCCGCTCGCGGACGTTGAGGCGGCGCGCCTGGAACGTCGTGCAGTTCGACGTCGACGTGAGCTCCAGGTAGCGCTGCTGGGTGGGCAGCCACGCCTCGCAGTCGAACTTGCGCGCGGCGCTCGACCCGAGGTCGCCCGCCGCGGTGTCGATGACGCGGTACGGCAGGTCGACGAGGCGCAGCATCTGCTCCTCCCAGCCGAGCAGGCGCTGGTGCTCCGCGGCGGCGTCGGCCGGGTCGCAGTAGGAGAACATCTCGACCTTGTGGAACTGGTGCACGCGGATGATGCCGCGCACGTCCTTGCCGTGCGAGCCGGCCTCGCGGCGGTAGCACGCGCTCCACCCGGCGTACCGCAGCGGGCCGCCCGACAGGTCGACGATCTCGTTCGCGTGGTAGCCCGCGAGCGCGACCTCGCTCGTGCCGACGAGGTAGAGGTCGTCCTTCTCCAGGCGGTAGATCTCGTCCGCGTGCGCGCCGAGGAACCCGGTGCCCTGCATGACCTCGGGCCGCACGAGGGTCGGCGTGATGACGGGCGTGAAGCCCGCCGCGACCGCCGTGTCCATCGCCGCGTTGAGCAGCGCGAGCTCGAGGCGCGCGCCCACGCCCGTGAGGTAGTAGAACCGGGCGCCCGAGACCTTCGCGCCGCGCTCGGTGTCGATCGCACGCAGGCCCTCGCCCAGCTCCAGGTGGTCGCGCGGCGTGAACCCCTCCGCCGCGAAGTCACGGATCGTGCCCTCCTCGCGCAGCACGACGTAGTCGTCCTCGCCGCCGGGAGGCGCCCCCTCGACGACGTTCGAGATGCGGAACAGCAGCCCGCGCAGCTCCTCCGACGCGGCGTCGGCGTCGGCCTGGCGCGCCTTGACGTCGGCGGCGAGCTGCTTGGTGCGCGCGAGCAGCTCCTGCTTCTCCTCCCCCTGCGCCTGCGCGACCTGCTTGCCGAGGGACTTCTGCTCGGCACGCAGGCTCTCGAACTCGCTCAGCGCGGCGCGGTGGCGCGCGTCGGCGTCGAGGGCGGCGTCCACCAGCGCGGGGTCGTCACCACGGGTGACCTGGCTGGCACGGACGATGTCGGGGTTGTCGCGCAGGAGGCGGAGGTCGATCACGCCAGCAGCCTAACGAACCCCGCGGCGCAGCGGTCGTGGTCCTCCACAGGCGGAGGTCGATCACGCCAGCAGCCTCACGAACCCGGCGGTGCGGCGGTCGTGGTCCTCCACAGCCACGACCCCGATACGGTGTCGCCATGGCCTGGACCCTCTGGGTCGCGATCGCGGCGCTCGCCGTCGCCGTCGTGGCCCTCGTCGTCGCGCTAGGGCTGCGCGCCCAGCAGTCGCGCCTGCGGCGCGCGCACGGCGGGGATCTCCCCGTCGAGGAGACGCCCCCCGACGACGACCCGCGCGAGCTCGTCGCGTTCGTCGCCAACCCGTCGAAGCCCGACGTCGTCGGGCTGGAGGCCGTGGTGCGCCGCGCCTTCGCCGACGCCGCGCTCCCGGACCCGCTGTGGTTCGAGACGACGGTCGCCGACCCGGGCGTCGGGCAGACCCGTGCCGCGCTCGCCGAGGGGGCGGACGTCGTCGTCGCCGTGGGCGGGGACGGCACCGTGCGGGCGGTCGCGGAGGGCATGGTCGGCAGCGGCCGCACGATGGGCCTCGTGCCCGTCGGCACCGGCAACCTTCTCGCGCGCAACCTCGACCTGCCCGTGGGCGACGCTCGCGCGGCGCTCGCCGTCGTGATCGCGGGGTCGGACCGCCCGATCGACGTCGGCTGGGTCACGGTCCTGCGGTACGCGGACCCTGCGGGCCCCGGGGACGTGGAGGGCACGACCCTCGACCCCGTCCGGGAGCCCGGCAAGGAGCACATCTTCCTCGTCATCGCGGGCCTCGGGTTCGACGCCGCGATGGTCGCCGACGCCGACGACGAGCTCAAGGCCAAGGTCGGCTGGGTCGCGTACTTCGTCGCCGGGATCCGCCACCTGCACGGCCGGCGCATGCGGGCCCGCATCCAGCTCGACGACTCACCGCCCGTCGACGCGCGGCTGCGCTCCATCATGATCGGCAACTGCGGGCGGCTCCCCGGCGGCATCACGCTCCTGCCCGACGCCGTGATCGACGACGGCGTGCTCGACGTCGCCGCGGTCGACACGCGCGGCGGCGTCGTGGGGTGGGCGCAGCTCTTCGGCGAGGTCGTCATGCAGGGCCTCGGCGTGCGGAACGACCTGCCCGCCAAGATCGGGCGCATCGACCACGCGCGCGCCCGGCAGGTCCGGGTGCGCGTCGAGGAGGGCGAGCAGGCGCAGGTCGACGGCGACGTGCTGGGCCTCGCCGTCGAGATCGAGACGCGCGTCGACCCCGGTGCCCTCGTGGTGCGCACGGCCTGACGCGCGGCGGCGGGCGACAGGCCCGGTCCGCGGTCGGCGCCGCGGTCGGTCCACGCGGTCGGTCCACGCGGTCAGTCCGCGCGGGCCGTCTCCGCGTCGATCGCCGACCGCATGACGGCCGCCGGCGGGACGACCCGCTCCCCGCCGACGCGGGTGAGGCCCGCGAGGCCGACGCCGACCATGAGCAGCCGTCCCGCGGCCTCCCGACGTCGCGCGTCGCCGCGGTCGCCGAGGACGTCCGCCAGGACGTCGGTCAGGAGCCCGAGCGTCTCCACGTACGCCCGCGCGACGGCGGGCCGCAGCTGCGCGTGCGCCCCGGCCTCCGCCCACCGGGCGAGCGCCTGGCCGTCACCGTCGGGCCCGAGCAGGTCCTCGAAGAAGAGCTCGAGCGCGGCACGGGCGGAGCGGCCGCGGGCAGCCTCCTCGAAGGCGCCGATCTCGACGTCGGCGTACCGCCGCCACGCCTCGGCGACGAGCTCGTCGGTCGACGCGAAGTGGTGGTGGATCTGCCCGGGTGACCCGCCGAGCTCGTCGGCGACGACGCGCGCGGTGACGGCGCCGAGCCCGTCGCGGCGCACGACGGCCGCCGCTGCCGCGACGATGGAGTCCCGACGCTCCGCGCGCGGCAGGTAGGCCATCAACGACTCCTCGTCCGCGCCGTCGGGGCGCCGGCGGTCAGGGTGTGCAGGAACGCGACGGTACGCGCACGCAGGCCCTCCCGACGAGTCCGCACGACCTCGTCGGGAGGGGGGTCGAGCGGACCGCCGGACCGGACGGTCCGGACGTTGCGATGGCAGTCGAGGTCGGTGCACAGCAGGAGGCCCACGCTGCTGAGCCGCTTCCGCGGGTCGCGCGACGGCCGGTGCGCCGCGAACAGCGCGACCTCGTTGAAGCGCCGCGAGAAGCGGCACAGGGCGCACATCACGGCGCGCGACCCGGCCTCGGCGTGGCTCGGGCTCTGGCGCAGGAGCGCCCCGACCGCGCGCCCGTCGACGTCCGCGACGAGGAACGCGCGGGAGGGCGCGCGCGGGTCGCGCCACCCGAGGTAGTCGAGCTCCTCCCAGCGCAGCGCGTCGAAGTGGCCGGGCAGGCGGACCTTCCCCTCCGCCGGGTCGACGTTGACGATCGCGGACCGCGCCTCGGCGCGGGTCAGCGCACGCACCGTCGCTCCTTCAACTTGTACATGGATACAATTTGTACACGTTCCCAAGTCTGCCCGTCCAGAAGATTGCGCGCAGCCCCCGTGGAGGCCGCGTGAGCGTCGCGCGCGGACCTGCGCGGACGCGGCCGGGGCGGTCGGGGGCGGCGCGTCGCGCCCCCGTAGGCTGGTCCGGTGACGTTCCCGGCCGCCGCGCTCCCCCCTGCCCGCACCCAGCCCGTCCGCCGGGACCGGGGCCTCGGGCGGCGGACGGCGGCGCTCGCCACCGCCGTCGCGCTGCTGCTGACGCTCCTCGCGACGGCGGGCCCGGCAACGGCGACCACCGCGGCGGCGACGACCGGGGCGCCCCCGGCGGTCGCGTCGGGAGGCCCGGGCACAGCGGCCGGCGTCGCCGAGACCGCGAGCCCGCTCGCCGCCGCGCCGACGCACGACCCGCGGCCCGTCGTCCTGGTCGCGGTGGCCGGCCTGTACTGGAGCGACGTCTCCCCCACCGCGACGCCCACGCTGTGGTCGATGATCCGGACGGGGTCCGTCGCGTCGCTCAACCTCGGGCGCACGGTGTGCACGACCGACGCGTGGCTCACGCTGTCGGCGGGGCGCATGGTCTCGGCCCAGACGGCGGAGCAGCCCGCGGAGCCGCTCCCCGCCGACGCCGAGGAGCCGGCGAGCGGCTGCCTCCCCGTGCCCGTGCCCGCCGTCGCGACGACCGGCACGACCACGCCCGACGCACGCCCCGCGGACGTCCCCGGCTGGGCCGTCCTCACGGCGCCTGCCACGGAGGAGACGCCCGCGCAGGCGGCACGGCACGACCCCGGGACCGCCGCAGCCCGGATCGCCGGGACGGGCGTCTGCACGACCGCCGTCGGGCCGGGTGCCGCGGTGATGCTCGCAGACGCCGTCGGTCACGTCGAGCGGTACACGCCCTCGCTCGCCGCCCTCCCCGCCGGCGGCCTCGACGCGTGCGACGTGACGGTCGTCGACCAGGGCGAGATCGTCGACTCGGCCACCGGGCGCGGGGAGAGCCTCGACGAGCTCGACGAGGCCCTCGCCCGGATCATGGACGAGGTCGATCGGGGCACGCGCGTCGTCGTGGCCGGCGTGTCCGCCGGACCGGTCGGCGAGACGGGGCTCCAGGTCGTCGTCGACTGGCGCAAGGGGCAGCCGACGAGCCGGTGGCTCCACTCGCCGAGCACGCAGAAGGACGGCATCGTCCAGCTCACCGACCTGACGGCGACCGTCGTGGAGTCGGCGGGCGGCAGCACCGAGGGGCTCGAGGGCGCCGCGCTCGAGCAGGGCGAGGTCCGGCGCATGGACGTGGCCCGGACGGTCGAGAACCGGCAGTACCTCAACGTCCTCACGAGCACCATCCCCACGCTCTACCCCGTGCTCGTGGGCCTCCTCGTCGCCACCCTGGTCGTCGCGCTCGGCGGCGTCCTGTGGGCGCGCCGCGCCGCCGTCCGCCGCGGCCGCGAGCCCGGCCCGGGGCCGCGCGGCCTGCGCGTGCTCTCCGCCGTGCTCATGGTGGTCGCGGCGGCTCCCGTCGCGGCGTCGCTCGCGAGCCTGTCCCGCTGGTGGGTGTGGAGCGCGCCCGCCCCGGCGCTCACGCTGGCGCTCGCGGTGAGCGCGGTCGTCGTCGCCCTCGTCGCGTGGGTCGTCTCACGTCTCCTCCCGCGGCGCCCCTGGGCGCTGCCGTCGGCCCTCGCGGGGGTGACGTGGCTCGTGCTCACCGTCGACGGCGCGACCGGCACGACGCTCCAGCAGGCGTCCCTGCTCGGGACGTCCGCCGTCGTGGGCTTCACGCGCTTCTACGGCTTCAACAACGTGACCTTCGCCGTGTACGCCGTCGCCGCCCTCGTGCTGGCGGGCGGCCTCGCGTCGGCCGCGACCGCCCGCGGACGACGCCGGCTCGCGGCCTGGTCCGTCGTCGCCGTCGGGGTCGTCACGGTCGTCATCGACGGCTGGCCCGCGTTCGGCGCCGACTTCGGCGGCATCCTCGCCCTCGTCCCCGCGTTCGCCGTCCTCGCGCTCCTCGTGGGCCGCATCCGCATCACGTGGCTGCGCGCGCTCGTCGTCGCGCTCGCGACGGTGCTCGTGGTCGTGGTCGTCGCGGTCGTCGACTGGCTGCTGCCGGGCGGGCGGTCCCACCTCGGCGGGTTCGTCCAGTCCGTCGTGGACGGCGCCGCGCTCGACGTGATCGGCCGCAAGGCGCTCGGCGCGTGGGCGACCCTCGCGAACCCGCTCGGCGCGGTCGCCGCGGTGCTGGTGGTCCTGGTGGCCGTCGCCGTGCTGCGCCCCGAGCGCTTCCGCCTCCCGGAGGTCGCGCGGGCCTACGAGATTTGGCCCGTGCTGCGCCCGCTCGTCGTCGCGCTCGTCGTCGTCGCGGGCGTCGGCTCCGTCCTCAACGACTCGGGCGTCATCATCGCCGTCATGGTCGTGGTGGTCGCGACCGCGATGATCGTCCCGGGGTTCCTCGCGCGGCCCGCTCCCCGGCAGATCGCGGGAGCCGTTCCCGAGCCGGGGATCCGGCGCATGCCGACGATGCTCGCGACGGTGGGGGGCGGGCTCCTGCTCGTCGTCCTGCTCGCCGCCACGGTGCTCGCCTCGACGGGGCTCCGACCGGCGGCCAGCGCCGCCCCGGCGGGCGGCGAGGCGTCGGTGACCCGCTCCGACGCGATCGCGACGGACCGGCCGGTCGTCGTCGTCGGGACCACGGGCGTCACGTGGAGCGACGTCACGTCGTCCGCCACGCCGACCCTCCACGCCCTGCTCACCGACGGCGCGGGCGCCGGCGGCGTCTCCCAGCCCACGGGCGCGGCGAGCCGCTGCACCGTCGGCGGCTGGCTCGCGCTCTCCGCGGGGCAGCTCGCCGAGGTCGCGACCGAGCGCGCGCCCGACGGCGCGTGGGCGTGCCCGACGGCGCAGCCCGCCCCCGACGGCGCGGACGGGGCGCAGGTCGAGGGTTGGGACGACCTGGTCGCGCTCCAGCGCGGCTCGGGCTACCAGGCGCGCCTCGGCGTCCTCGGCGACGCGCTCGCCGCGGCCGGCGCCGACGGCGCGGTGTGCGCGACGGCGGTGGGCCCCGGCGCGGCGGTCGCGCTCGCGGACTCCGCGGGCCAGGTCGCGCGCTACCGGGACCTCGCGGACGCGACCGCACCCGGCTCCGACGCGTTCGCGTGCCCCGTGACCGTCGTCGACGCGGGCGACGCGACCCCGCCGGTCGTCGACCCCGACCTCCCGGCGGACGAGCGCGCCACGCTGCGCAGCACCCTGCGCGCCGACCGCCTCACCGCGGTCGACGCGACCGTCGGCGCCGTGCTCGACGCCGCTCCGAGCGGCACGACCGTGCTCGTCGTGGACGTCGCCGGGACGCCCGGCACGCGGCCCGCGCTCGGCACGACGCTCGTGCGCCCGTCGTCCGACGGCCCCGACCAGTCGCGCTACCTGACGAGCGCCGCCACCCGGACCGACGGCGTCGCGCGCGTGCTCGACGTCCCCGCGACGGTGCTCGACGCCGCGGGCGCCGCCACGCCGGCGCGGATCCAGGACACCCCCCTGGCCTGGGGCTCGCCGCGCCCGGCCGACGCGACGTCGACCGCCGACGCCCTCGCCGATCTCACGACCCGCGACCACGTGCGCCGCGCCGTCTACACCGCGTTCGTCGACGTGCCGCTCTACGCGGGGCTCGTGATCGCCGGGCTCTGCCTCCTGCTCGCGCCGCGCGCCGCGCGCGCGACGGGCGACCGTGCGCGCGCCCGCTGGGCGCGGGCGGCGCACTGGGCCCGCGGGTCCGCGCTCGTCGTCGCCGCGGTGCCCACCGCCGCCTTCCTCGTGTCGCTCACGGGCTGGTGGCGGTTCGGGAACCAGACCCTCGCGATCGTCGTCTCCACGGTCCTCGCGACGGCGGCCGTCGCCGGCCTGGGCGCGCTCGCCCCGCGTCGGCCGGTGTGGCTCGGGCCCGGGATCGTCGCGGGCATCACGTTCGCCGTGCTCACGCTCGACGCGCTCGTCGGCACCCCGCTCAACCGGGCGAGCCCGCTCGGCTCGGCACCCACGTTCGGCGCCCGGTTCTACGGGTTCGGGAACCCGACGTTCTCCGTGTACGCGGTCGCGGCGCTCGTCGTCGCCGCGGCGCTCGCGCAGTGGCTCGTCGCACGCGGCCACCGGTACGCCGCCGCGGCGACGGTGGGCGTCATCGGCCTCGTGACGATGGTCGTGGACGTGTGGCCGACGCTCGGCGCCGACCTGGGCGGCGGCCTCGTCGTCGTGCCCGCGTTCGCGGTGCTGGGCCTCGCCGCCTCGGGCGCGCGCGTCACGTGGCGCCGCTTCCTGCTCGTCGCCACGGCGGGCGTCGCGCTCGTCGCCGCCGTCGGCGTGCTCGACTGGCTGCGCCCGGCCGACGAGCGCTCGCACCTGGGCCGGTTCGTCGGGCAGGTCGTCGACGGGTCGGCGTGGGAGACGCTGCTGCGCAAGGCGGGCTACGCGGCACGGTCCGTGCTCGGCGGGGTGCCGGTGTGGCTGACGATCGCCGTGCTCGTCGCGGCCGCGCTGCTGCTGTTCTGGCCCCGACGCTTCACGCCGCGCTGGTTCGCGCGGACGGAGGCCGCGTGGCCGCTGGTGCGCCCGACCCTGCTGGCCCTGTGGATCGTGGCCGTCGCGGGCTCCCTCGTCAACGACTTCGGCGTGCGGATCGCGCTCATCGCGCTCATCCCGGCGGTGCCGCTGCTCACCGTCGCCGCGCTCCACGCGGCGGACGAGGCCGACGGCACGGCCGAGGGCGAGCGCGAGGACCCGGACGAGCGCACCGGGGCGGACTCCGCGTCGCGCGTCGAGAGCGCCGCGTCGTGACGCGCTAGACGAGCACGAGCTCCGTGCCGCCCGTGGCGTGGTCACCGAGGGCGACGCTCCGGATCGCCGGGTCCTCGTAGGTGTTCCAGTAGTACGTCGAGGTGCGGGACGAGAAGAGCCCGGTGTACACCGTGATCTCGAACTCGCCCGACCCCATCGCGGCGCAGCCGTCGACCATCGCGACCTGCTGCAGCGTGTGGAAGGCGCGGCTGACGTTCTCCTCCTCGGTGCCCTTCGTCGGGTAGTGGGAGTTGACGTACGCGGCCCGGACGAACCGGGACGGCGAGTAGTAGTCGCCGGGGACGCCGCGCATGTGCGAGCCCGAGCCGAACGGGGCGAGGTGGGCCCGGCCCACGACCGTGTCCTCGGGGAAGTCGGGCGAGACGTTGAGGTAGTTGCGCAGGTTCTCGTGGTGCCAGTCGAACCCGGGCTGGTTCGTGAGCACGTCGACGTCGTCCTGGAACACGTGCAGGCCGTCCGCCGTGTGCTCGAGCACGATCGCGCGCTGCGCGTCGGCGACGATCCAGTGCAGCATCGAGCTGGGGTACTTCTCGTTGATGGGCCGGTCGACGACCACCACGTCCGCCAGGGCCGCCTCCACCTCGTCCACGCTCGCGAACTGCGCGCACACCCACAGCGGGAGCTCGAACGCGGCGACGTTGACCGCGCCGTCGACCGGCCCGGGCGCGTAGGCCGCGTAGCCCGGGAAGTTGAGCCCCGCGACGGCCAGGCCCGCGTCGTTGCCGCAGTCGAAGTAGAGCGGGGTGTCCTCCTCCACGATGCCCATGCCGATGACCGCGTGCTCGATCGCGCGCACGGCACCGAACGGCGAGCGTGGCGCGTAGCCCGTGGGCGTCACCACGACCTGCTGCCCGTAGCCGCTCGTCCAGTCGAGGTTGCGTGCCAGGTACACGCTGCCCTGGTCGTCCGAGAACCTGATCCCTGTGCACATCGCGCTGCCCCCGTCGTCGTCGGCGCGGCACGCGGGACCGCGCGCCGCCGGGTCACGACGTCGTGCCCCGTCCTCCCATGGTGCGTCCGGGCACCGATCGGGGCCACCGGCCGGGGCGCTGCTCAGGGCTGCAGGTAGACGGCGATGTGCTCCTCGACCGCCCGCTCCGCGCGGTCCGGGTCGGCCGACCGCAGCGCCGCGAGCAGGTCCCGGTGCTGCTCGACGACGGCGTGCGGGTCCTCGTGGTGCGGCGCGTCGCGGACGAAGTACGCGCGGACGCGCGGCTGGATGAGCCGCCAGATCTGCAGCGACTGCGTGTGGCTCGCGGCGGCGATCACCGCCTCGTGGAACTCGAGGTCGAGGTCGGCGAGGCGACGGGCGTCGAGCGGGTCCGCCGCGCGCTCCATCGCCGCCACCGTGCGGTCGAGCGCGTCCAGGAGCGCGGGGTCCTGCGCACGCGCCGCCGAGCGGAACGCGACCTTCTCGATGACGGTCCGCACCGGGACGAGGATCTCGGCGATCTCCTCCTGGGAGATGTCCACCACGACGGCGCCGCGGTACGGGTGGGAGACGACGAGCCCTTCCTGCTCGAGCACCATGATCGCCTCGCGCACCGGGCCGCGGCTGATGCCGTAGGCGGCGGAGAGGTCGCGCTCGACGAGGCGGTCCCCGGCGGCCAGGTCGCCGGAGGCGATGCGTTCGCGCAGGTGGCGCAGGACCCAGTCGCGCCGGGACTCGGGCGGCGATGCGGGCAGGACGGGCACGACGGCGACCTCTCACTCGGGAGGGCTCTACCCTAGTGGGTGGCCGATGGTTGACCATCTACCATCGAGCGACCTAGAGTCGCGGTCCACGGCACCGACGAGAGGACACCCATGAGGATCACCGCCATCACCGCCGCCGGGCTGCGCGGCGCCACCCCCGAGGGCGGCTGGCAGGAGGAGCTGCGGCAGGACGACGTCGTGCACACCCTCGTCGCCGTCCACACCGACGAGGGTCTCGTCGGCGTCGGCAGCGTGTTCACCACCGAGGACCTCGTGCGCGGCGCGCTCGACGTCCTGCGGCCCCTGCTCCTGGGGGCGAACGCGCTGGAGCCCGAGCGCACGAGCGAGCGCCTGCACCGCACGACGTTCTGGATGGGCCGCGGCGGGTCGATCACGCACGCGATCAGCGGCGTCGACACCGCGCTGTGGGACCTCCTCGGCCAGGCGACGGGCCAGCCCGTCGGGCGCCTCCTCGGTGGGCGGTACCGCGACCGGGTGCGCCCGTACGCGTCCCTGCTCATGGACCAGCCCGACGCGCTGCGCGACCACCTCACCGCGCTGCGCGCCGAGGGGTGGACCGCGTTCAAGATCGGCTGGGGTCCCTTCGGCCGGGTCGACGAGCGGCTCGACGAGCGCATCGTCGCCGCGGCGCGCGACGCCGTCGGCCCCGACGCGATGCTCATGGTCGACGCGGGCGGCAGCGACAGCGCGTGGAGCCAGGGCTACAAGTGGGCCCTGCGCACCGCGCGCATGCTCGACGCGTACGGCGTCGCGTGGTTCGAGGAGCCGCTCCCGCCGGACGCGATCGAGGACTACACGCACCTGCGCCGGCGCTCGCCCGTGCCGATCTCGGGCGGCGAGGTGCTCACGCGTCGGCAGGCGTTCCAGCCGTGGATCGAGGGCGGCGCCCTCGACATCGTGCAGCCCGACGTCACGAAGGTCGGCGGGACGAGCGAGCTGCGGCGCATCGCGTGGTCCGCGCACGACCACGGCGTCAAGCTCGTGCCGCACGGGTGGAACACCGCCGTCGGGCTCGCCACGGACCTCCAGCTCGCCTCCGCCCTGCCGGACACGGACCTCGTCGAGTACGTCACCGGCTCGCCCTACATCGACGACCTGACGACCGACCGCTGGACGCTCGACGCGGACGGGATGCTCCCGATCCCGGACGGCCCGGGCCTCGGCATCACGCTCGACCGCGACCGCCTCGCGCGCTACTGCGACGTCGACGCGCTGCTCGGGAGCGCGTCGTGAGCCCGCGGTCGCTCGTCGTGACGGGCGCGGCGTCGGGGATCGGCCGCGCGGTCGCCGTGGGCGCGGCGCGCGACGGCTGGTTCGTGCACGTGCTCGACCTCGACCCCGACGGCGCCGCGGCCACCGTGGACCTCGCCCGGCAGGCGGGCGGGGACGGGCGCGCGCACGTGCTCGACGTGACCGACGCCGCCGCCGTCGCGGCGGCGGTCGGGACGGTCGCGGAATCCGGACCGCCGCTGCGCGGCCTCTTCGCGGGCGCCGGGATCGACGTGGGCGGGGCGGCGCACGAGCTCGACCCGGCCACGTGGCGCCGCGTGCTCGACGTCAACGTGACGGGCACGTTCCTCGTCGTGCGCGAGGTGCTGCGCGCGATGATCGACGGCGACGGCGGGAGCGTCGTGCTGTGCAGCTCGCCCGCCGCGACGGTCGGCTTCGCGGCCGGGGGCGCGACGGCGTACGGCGCCTCGAAGGGCGCGGTGTCGTCCATGGTCCGCACCCTCGCGGTCGACTACGCGCGCCACGGGGTCCGGGTGAACGCGATCGTCCCCGGCCCGACGGAGACCCCCCTCATGTGGGCCAACGTGCCCACCGACGAGATCGCCGCGACGCGCGCGCAGATCGAGCACGAGGTCCCGCTGGGTCGGCTCGCGCGGCCCGAGGAGATCGCCGAGCCCGTGCTCTGGCTGCTGTCGGACCGCTCGTCGTACACGACCGGGTCGCTCGTCGGGTGCGACGGCGGCGTCCTCGCCAAGTCGTCGATCAGCGTATGAGCGCGCCGGACGCCCCGGCACGTCGCCCCCGGGTCGGGGCGACGTGCTGGGCGATCGGCGACGGCTGGATCCCGCCGTACGGCACGGGCGACGACCCGACCCTCGCGAGCCACGAGAGCCTGTGCCTGCTCAACGCCGGCCCCGACGACGCGCGCGTCGAGATCCGGCTCTACTTCGCCGACCGCCCGCCGGCCGGCCCCTACGTCGCGGTGGTGCCCGCCGAGCGGGTGCGCCACGTGACGCTCAACGACCTCGACGACCCCGAGCCCGTGCCCCGCGGCACCGACTACTCGGCCGTCGTCGTCGCGTCGGCGCCGGTCGTCGTCCAGCACACGCGGCTCGACTCGCGGCAGGCCGCCAACGCCCTGTTCAGCACGATCGCCCACCCCGTCGACACCTTCCGAGAGGACCTCCGATGACGCAGACCTCCACCCCGACGACCGCCCGCCGGGGCACGCCGTGAACGCCGCGACGGGCCGGCTCGGCCACGGCGCCCTCACCCCGCTCGTCGTCGCGTCGACCGTCGGGGCGGCGCTGGGCGGGTTCATGTTCGGCTTCGACACGGCCGTGGTCAACGGCGCCGTCGACGCTCTCAAGGCCGAGCTCGGCGTCGGGAGCGCGCTCGTCGGGGTGATCGTCGCGAGCGCGCTCCTCGGCGCGGCCGTGGGCGCCTTCTCCGCGGGCACGATCGCGGACCGCTTCGGGCGACGGCGCCTCATGATGGTCGCCGGGACCCTGTTCGTCACCACGTCGGTGCTGTGCGCCGTCGCGCACGACGGCCCGACCCTCGCGCTGTGGCGCTTCCTGGGGGGCGTCGGGGTGGGGATGGCGTCCGTCGTCGCCCCGCTCTACATCGCCGAGATCGCCCCCGCCCGGCTGCGCGGGCGGCTCGCGACGGCGCAGCAGATGTCGATCGTCCTGGGCATCTTCGCCGCGCTCGTCTCGAACGCGTTCCTCGTCCGCGCGGCGGGCGGGGCCGAGGCGGAGTTGGCCCTCGGCCTGCCCGCCTGGCGGTGGATGTTCCTCGTCGCGGTCGTGCCGTCGCTCGCGTACGTGGTCGCGGCGGTCCTGCTGCCCGAGTCGCCGCGGTACCTCGTGATGCGCGGCGACCGGGACGGCGCCGCCCGCACGCTGCGCCGCCTCCACCGCGTCCCGGAGGGCGACGCGCTGCTGGGCGTCGCGACCATCGAGGGGACGCTCCACGAGGCGCGGCCGGCGTGGTCCCACCTGTTCTCCGGCCCGGGCCGCCTCAAGCCCATCGTCTGGCTGGGGATCGCGCTCGCCGCGCTCCAGGCGCTGGTCGGGATCGACGTCATCTTCTACTACTCGACGTCGCTCTGGGCGCAGGTGGGCTTCGGCGAGCAGCAGGCCTTCTGGCTCTCGGCCCTCACGTCGCTCGTCAACGTCGCGGCGACCGTCGTCGCGATCTTCCTCGTCGACCGCGTGGGTCGGCGTCGCCTGCTGCTCGTGGGGTCGGTGGGCATGACGGTCGCCCTGGCCGTCATGGCGACCGGGTTCGCCCAGGCGCAGCAGACCGCGGACGGCGTCGCGTTCGTCGACGCGTGGGGCGTCGTGACCCTGGTCGCGGCGAACGTCTTCGTCGTGGCCTTCGCCGTCTCGTGGGGTCCGGTGGTGTGGATCCTCGTCGGGGAGATGTTCCCCAACCTGCTGCGCGCCCGCGCCGCGTCGCTCGCCGCCGCCGCGAACTGGGCGGCGGGCATCGCCGTCAACCTCACGTTCCCCTCGCTCCGGGACCTGTCGCTCCCCGGCAGCTACGCCCTCTACGCGGTGTTCGCGGCGGCGTCGTTCGTGCTCGTGCTCCGCGCGCTGCCCGAGACGGCGAACCGCCCGCTCGAGGAGATGCGGGAGGACACCGCGTCGGGTGGACAGCAATCACTTTAGGAGTGTTAAAGTGATTGCATGATCCAGAACTCCATCACCCCGGAGCAGGCCCGTCGTCAGCTCGGCCAGGCGGAGGAGGTCGCCGCCCAGGCCCACCGCGCGACCCGCTGGTACCCCTGGCTCAGCGTCGGGCACGCCGTCGCCGCCCTCGCGTACACGATCGCGATCGACGCCCTCGACGCACCGTGGTGGCCCGCCACCACGGTGCTCGTGGTCGTCCTCGCGCTGCTGTGGTCCGCCGTCGCGCGGCACCACCGGACGGCGCCCCGGCACTGGGTGCGCGACATGGGCATCGCCCTCATCACCTGGGCGGTGCTGTACTTCGTGATGCTCGACCCGGCGCTCCAGCTCGTCGGCGCGACGTCGCCCGCCTGGTGGGTCGTCGCCGGCGTCGTCGCCGCGTCCCCGTTCGCGGCGTGCGCGTTCGCGAGCGCACGCCGGTGAGCCACCCGCGCAAGGGCCTGGACGCGCTCATCCACTCGCCCGTGCGCTTCTCGATCCTCGCCGCCCTGGCGAACGTCGAGAGCGCGGACTTCCGCTTCCTGGCCGACCTGGTCGAGCTGAGCGACTCGTCCCTCTCCCAGGCCCTCACCGCGCTCTCCGACGCGGGCCTCGTGGAGATCCGCAAGGAGGCCGCCGGACGCCGGACGCGCACGTGGGTCCGCATCAGCGACCGCGGGCTCGACGCGTTCCGGCAGCACGTGCGCACCCTCGAGCAGATCGCCCGCACCGGTGCGATCGAGCCCCAGCCCGACCCGACCCCGAGAGGCACCGCACCATGACGCCGACGTTCCGTCGAGCCACCGCCGCCGACGTCCCCGCCGCGGCCCGCACCCTCGCCGCCGCGTTCCACGACTACCCCTGGACCCGCTGGGCCGTCCCGGAGGACGACTACCCCGAGCGTCTCGCCGCGCTCCAGAAGATCTACCTCGAGCACGCCCTCGCGCACGGGATCGTGGTCGCCCACGACCCGGCGGACGCCGTCGTCGCGCTCATGCCGCCCGACGCCCCCGCTCCCCCCGATGACGTCCAGGAGCGCGTCGCCGCGCTGCACGGCCCGCGCCTGCAGGCCGTGGCCGCCGCCGAGCTCCCGCCGTCCCCGCCGGACGCGTGGACGCTCGCGACGGTGGGGGTCCTGCCGTCGCTCCAGGGCACCGGGCTCGGCAGCGCGGTGTGCCGGGCCGCCCTGCGCGACCCCGCCCTCGGGGACGCGCCCGTCGCGCTCGAGACCTCCGACGCGCGCAACGTCACCTTCTACGAGCGGCTGGGCTTCGTGCGCACCGCGACCACGCAGGTGCACGACGGTCCCGTCGTGCACGGCATGGTCCGCACGCCGACGCCCTGAGCGCCGCCTCGGTCAGTGGTCGCCCGCGCGCACGCGGTCGACGGCGGAGCGCATCTTGCGCGCGTTCACCGCGAGCAGCACGTCGCGGTACTGGGCGGCGCGGTGGAGCTGGCCCTTGAGGTCGTTCGACGACGCGCGGTGGCGCAGGTCGCACGGCACCTCGACCGCCACGTACCCCTTGCGGAGCAGGTCGATCGTCATGCCCGTCTCGACGCCCCAGCCGCGCGCGAGCGGCGTCGCGGCCTCGAACGCCTCGCGCGTGAGGCACCGCATCCCGGAGAGGGGCTGCGTCGGGGTCCACCCCGTGAGGGACTGGATCGCGCGGCGCGCGGCCCCCACGACGATCCCCCGGCCGCCCGCGCCCGGCTGCGGCGGGAGCAGCGCGATGGCGACGTCGGCGTACCCGTCGAGCACGGGCGCGACGAGCGGCGCGGTGTTCACCGCGGTCTCGCCGAGGTCGCCGTCGATGAAGAGCAGGAGGCGCGGCGGACGGTCGGCCGCGTCACGCATCGCGACGACGGCGGCGCCCGTCTCCATGGCCGCGGCCTTCCCGCGGTTGTGGGAGTGCCGCACGACGACGGCGCCCGCCTCGCGCGCGACGTGCTGGGTGTCGTCCTCGCTCCCGTCGTCGACGACGAGCACGAGGTCGACGTGCGGGATGGCCTTCGCGGCGCGCACGGTGGCGGCGATGCGGCGGGACTCGTCCTTCGCGGGGATGATCACCGCGACGCGCTGGCGGACGGCGCGACCCGTGCGTCCGTCGCCGGTCACGGGGCGCGGCGTGCGCGCCCGCGTGCCGGACGCCGACAGGTACGTCGGCGGCGTGCTCGCCGTGCTCGTGGGGGTACTCCCCGTGTTCTTCCCCGTATCGGTCGACCGATGGTCCGCGTTCACGCCGTCCAGCCTAGTAGTGCAAAGAGTTGGCCGCAGATGTGTCGTCGTTCCACCAGCGGATCCGCTCGGGATCTCCGCAGGTCGACCGGGCTGCGTTCCCAGGTCTCCCGGATCCTACTCGACGCGAGAGCCCGCCGACAGGGGCGTCGGCGGGCTCTCGGCGTGGTCGCGCTCCCGCGTCGTGCGCTCACGCGCGGGGGCTGCGGATCAGCCTGCTCCGGGTCAGCGGAGCGTGACCTGCCGGGACACGATGCCTGCGCGCGCACGGCGCTCGTTCGCGTCGAGCGGCTCCGTGACCGCGAGCGCCTCGGTGAGCCGCGCGTCGAGCTCCGCGACCGGGCCCTCGAGCTCGTCCGCCTCCGTGCCGCGGGGCAGCTCCCACACGGGGACGAGCAGGCCGCTCGACCGGAAGGCACCGACGAACTTGCCGCCCGCGAGACCGGACTCGCGCTTCGCGTGCAGGCGCGAGATCGCGTCGATGAGCGCGTCCTCCGGCTCGGGGCGGGCCCAGCGCAGGAACTCGCGCGACATGCGGCACCAGTACGCCGACTCGACGGCGTCGAGCTTGACGGTGGGCACCATCGACTCGGCCGCCTGGTCGAGCGAGGCGCGCAGGTCGGGCGTGATCTCCGCCGACGGGTCGAGCCAGAACGCGAAGTCCTCGTGCACCGTGACGTCGAACGGGACGGAGAGGTCGAGCACGTCCTGCAGGCGCGGGCCGGCGTCGGGCAGGGCGCTCGTCTCGATGGACGTGCCGGGCTCGGCGTCGATCGCCTCGAGGAGCGCGGCGGCGAGGTCGCGGCT
The DNA here is from genome assembly GCF_040595865.1 of Cellulosimicrobium sp. MI9406. Lineage (NCBI taxonomy): Bacteria > Bacillati > Actinomycetota > Actinomycetes > Micrococcales > Promicromonosporaceae > Cellulosimicrobium > Cellulosimicrobium sp. MI9406. The sequence goes on along the minus strand of NZ_JALIZI010000005.1, from coordinate 360,509 downwards.
CGTGTCGCCCGAGCCGGCGAGGGTCTGGACGGCGAGGAGGATCGCGCCGTCCTGGCGGTGCAGCGCGGCCCAGCCGGCGGGCAGGACCGTCACGACGAGGACGTCGCGCGCCCCGTGCTCGGCGGTCGTGCGCGCGGTCGCGGTGGCCGAGGGGACGACCTCGCGCATCGCGACCCAGTCGGTCTCGCCGGGGAGCCCCTCGAACGGGCGCAGCACGAAGTCGGGCGTGGTGTTCTTGGCCATGCGCGGCAGTCTACTGGCGCGGCCTACCGGCGCGGCGGCGTGGCGGGCCGGGTGCGCGGGCGCAGGCGGACGTCGGGCAGCGCGGGCGCGGGCAGGGGTCCGCCGTCGTACCCGACGACCTCGCCGTAGCGGCGCTCGCGCGCGCCGTCGGCGTACCGGGTGCCGCCGCGGTTCGGGCCCTGGTCCCCCGTGACGACGAGCTGGGCCTGCCAGTCCGCGCGGGCGCGCGCGACGTCGTCGTGCGAGCGGCCCACGAAGTTCCACCACATGACGATGTCCTCGCCGAACGGCTCGCCCCCCACGAGCACGGCCCGCGCCGGGGCGTCCGGCCCCGCCTCGACGACGAGCGTCGTGCGGCCGGGCTCGACGTACCCCAGCGACGACGGCGGCACCGGCGAGCCCTCCAGCCGCACGACGCCCTCGTCGACGAGGAGGCCGTGCTCGAACGTCGGGTCCACGTCGAGCGTGACGCGCGCGCCGGGCGCGAGGTCGAGCTGCGCCCCGACGATCGGCGTGTACGTCGTGGCGGGCGAGCGCAGGGCGGCGCCGCCCACGCGGAGCGCGCCGAGGAAGACCTGCACGCGCGCGCCGTCGACCGTGGCGACGGGGAGGTCGGCGTGGTGCTCGAACGCGGGCGGGTCCGCGAGGCGGTCGCCCGGGAGCGCGACCCAGAGCTGGACGCCGTGCAGGACCGGGGGCCGCTCACCGCGCGGCGACTCCTCCGAGTGCGAGATGCCGCGGCCCGCGGTCATGAGGTTGAGCTCGCCGGGCCGCACCGTCTGGAGCGACCCGACGGCGTCGCGGTGCAGGATCTCGCCGGCGAACAGCCACGTGACGGTCTGGAGCCCCGTGTGGGGGTGCGGCGGCACCTGCATGCCGTCCGTGCCGTCACCGATCGCGGGCAGCGGGTCGGGCCCGTAGTGGTCGAGGAAGCACCATGCGCCGACGAGCGACCGCGCACGCTGCGGGATCGTGCGCCGCACGCGCATCGCCCGGGTGCCCCCGAGCGGGACGTCCCGGTGCTCGAGGATCTCGACCGCGGCGCCTCCGCCGTCGTCGTGGGGCGCGCCCGCCGAGCAGACGCGCTCCTCGGGCCGGGTCTCGAGGTTGCTCATGGCACGAGCGTAGGCGCGCCGGGCGGAGCCGTCCTGCGCCTGTCGACGGTCTTCGCGTCGAGCCGTGCCCGCGGGAGAATGGGGACGAGGCCCCTCGGAGCAGGATTCCGAGGGGCCTCGCCGTGTCCGCGCGACCCCGGGGCGGTCGGGCCGGGTGGCCCGTCGGGGCGCCGCTCGCGACGTGGCGGCCCGGCGCCCTCGCGTCCGCCCGGGTGCCCGGGCAGGTGCGGTGACGCCGATCGCGGTCGGCCTTCCGGGTCCGGTAGGAACCTGCGCCGTCGCGCGCAGCCCCGCAGCAGGGGGTGGCGGGTCGTCCACCGTTCTCCGGTCGGCCGTGCCCTCGCGTGCGCGGCGAGACGTCGTGCGGTCCTGGCGAGGCCCTCAGACCCCTGCGTGATGCGTGCCGGAACCCCGTCGTCCGTGTGCGCCCGTCCGGGCCGTTACGGACGTTTGTAGTCCTCGGCCCGGGGGTCTGCAAGAGTTCCCACCGTTGTCATTTGGGCCGGCCGGATGACCACAGGTTCGTCCACAGGACGGCCCGCGCCGTTCCCACGCCGCCCACAGGCCTGTGGATGAATTCTGTGGACAGGCCTCGCCGCGGGCCAGGCCCGTCCGACCCCGCGGCGCGGCCCGTGCGCACGCGCTCAGACCCAGAACCGCGCCGTGGGTGCCGCCGCCGGGGAGAGCCGCTCGTCGAGGTCGAGGTCGCGCACGACGAACCCGCCGTCGTCGACGAGCGTCCCCGCGAGCCGGCCCTGGAGCATCGCCGCGAGCCGGGCGAGCAGCACCCGGGCGCGCGAGCGCGCGATGACGTGCAGCCCCGAGGGCCGCTCGACCGCGAGCTCGTCCGGCTCGGTCGGCACCCACGTGAGGCGGTAGGCGTGCGGCCCGTGCTCGCGCCAGTCGAGGCCGTCGAGCGCGAGCGGGACCCGCGCGACGCGTCGGGCCTCGAGCCGCACCGCGCCGTCGTACGGGGTCTCGCCCGACAGCACGTACTCCGCGAGGCCGTCCGCGCCGGGCCGCACCGCGACGACCCCCGCGCCGGGGACCGTCGTGCGCAGGACGCCGAGCGCGTCGTCGGGCCCGAGCACGTGGGCGCTGTAGAGCGTGAGGTCGACGCCCGACGCCGGGTCGGGCGTGAGCACGGTCCGGCCGTCCGCGACGACCGCGCCGCCGACGCGCCGGGCCGCGGCGACGGCCCAGCCCAGCACGCGGAGCTCGAGCCCCTGCGGCAGCCCTGCCGGGAACGCGCGCACCAGCCCGTCGCGGTCGTCGGTCACCGAGCCGGTCGACGTGCCGGTCGACGTGCCGGTCGACGTGTCGGCCCAGGCGCCGGTCCGCGCGACGGGCGCGAGCCGCGCGTCGGGGTGGTCGACGTGCAGCGCGAACGCCTCGGCGCCCCCGCCCGCGAGGCCGAGCGCCTGCGTCTGCGGCGGCGTGAGCGCGAAGGGCCCGACGACGCGCGCCCCCTCGGCGAGGCGCAGCTCGCCCGGTGCGACGACGCCGTCGGGCACCACGCCACGGAACCGCGCACCGGCCATGGGGCGCGCCGCTCCCCCGCCGCCCGGCGGGGTCGTCCAGGCCGCGCCGACGAACCAGGCGCGCGCGAGCGCGTCCACGGGCGTGCGGGCCGCGCCGCGCGAGCGGGGCGTCGCGAGCAGGTGCGCACCGGCGTGCGCGTCCGGCACCAGGCCGGCGACGGGGGCGTCCATGACCGGAACGTAGAGCGCCCCGGAGGCGACGGTGTTACGGCGGTGTCACGAGCGTGGGTCCGCTCACGGGGACCCCGCGGACGTCAGGCGCCGACGTCGCGGAGGTGGTGGACGACGTCGTGCACGAAGTACTGCCCCAGCGTCCGGACGGTGAAGACCGAGCCGTTCGAGCGCCGGCCGGGGCGCTCCCACTGGTCGGGGACGAGCGCGTCGAAGCGGCCCGCGACGCGGTCGCCCGCGATCCGGAGCTCGCGCGCGACCACGGCCGGGTCCTGGTGCGCGTAGTCCTCCGCGACCGCGGTCGCGTCCTGGTCCCAGTTGGCGAACCGCGGGTCGTCGCCCTCGACCATGGACTGCACGCGCACGTCGAACACGGAGAAGACGTCGCGGACGTGCGCGGCGTACTCGAGCACCGACCAGGTCGTCGGGTCGGGGCGGGTCCGCGCGTCGGGGCGGCCCAGGGCCGCGACGTAGCGCGGGACGGCGTCGCGCACGGCGGCGCCCACGCGGTCGGGCGCGACCCCGCCTGCGACGAAACCGCACTCGGGGCACGGCCGCTCCATGACCCACGTCCAGTCCTTGGTGTCCGCGGGGACGGGCGGGAACTCCGGGTCCGGGGTGGCTGGGACGCCCTCGGGCGACGCGGTCGTGTCCATGGCGGCAGTGTGCCAGACGGCGCAGCGCCCTCCGCGGGCCGGTCGCCCGGGATTAGCGTTCTGACACGAACTGCCTATGATGTCAGCATGCCCAAGATCATCGGAGGGTCTCTCCACGAGCACCGCGCCCAGACCCGGCAGAAGCTCTTCGCGGCGCTCTCGACCCTCATGATGGACCGGGGCTTCGACGCCATCTCGCTCGCGGACATCGCCGCCGCCGCCGGGGTCGGCCGCACCGCGGTGTACAACCACTTCCCCGACAAGGAGGCCCTGCTCCTCGGGTTCATCACCCACGAGACGGAGCAGTACGTCGGGACGCTGGAGCGCGCGCTGGAGCACGTGGACGACCCGGTCGAGCAGCTGCGCACGTACATCCGCCAGCAGGCGCAGCTCAAGCGCATCTTCCACCTCGCCCCGGGGCCGGACCTGCGCACCGTGCTCTCGCGCACCACGCGCCAGCGGCTGCGCGAGCACGCCGAGCTCGTCGAGGCGATCCTGCGCCGCATCGTCCGGTCGGGGATCGAGGCGGGCGAGTTCCCCGCGCAGGACATCGACACGACCGTCCAGCTCGTCAACGCGTGCCTGTCCGGGCGGCTCGTGCCCGACGACCCGGTCGCACGCGAGCAGGCGATCGAGGCGACGGAGGCGTTCGTGCTGCGCGCCGTGGGGGCCGACGCGACCTCGCCCGCGCTCGCGGGCTGACGCCCTGCCCGCTCGGCCGGGCCGGATGACGGACAGAGGATAGGCAAGCCTCACCTCCGTGGGTTACAGTTCCTGACGCATCGTCATGACACGGCGTCAGGACGTGCTGTCCCGCCCCGACGCACCCGCAGGAGCCACCCCGTGACTGCCCTCACCCACGACCTCCACCGCGCCGACGAGTCCGTCCCGCTGTCGCAGCGGCTGCGCGAGGGCACGCGCCCCGAGCACGAGCAGGCCGAGGGCTCCGGGTTCGTCGAGCGGCTCATGTCCGGGCGCCTCGACGTCGCCGCGTACGCCGACCTCGCCGCCCAGCAGTGGGCCATCTACGGCGCGCTCGAGGACGCGAGCGCCGCGATGCGCGACGACGCCCAGGGCGCGAGCCTCGTGTTCGACGAGCTGACGCGCACCCCCGAGATCGAGAAGGACCTCACGTTCCTCGTCGGCGACGACTGGGCCGAGCGCGTGACGATCCACCCCGCGACCGAGCGCTACGTCGCGCGTCTGCGCACGGTCGGCGGGTCCCTGCCCGCGTACGCCGCGCACGCCTACACGCGCTACCTCGGCGACCTCTCGGGTGGGCAGATCATCAAGCGCATGCTCGAGCGCCACTACGGGCTCTCGGGCGACGGCCTCGCCTTCTACACGTTCGTCGAGATCCCCAAGTCCAAGCCGTTCAAGGACGTCTACCGCGAGCGCCTCGACGCCCTGGTCCTCACCCCCGAGCAGCTCGACGAGACCGTCGCCGAGGCCAAGCACGCCTTCCGCCTCAACAGCGACCTCTTCGCCGACCTCGGCGCCGCCCACCCCTGACCTGCCCCGCCCCCCGCCGCCGACCATGCGGTCGCGGCCCGTCCCACCCAGCCGACGGGCCACGTCGCCATGCTCGACCGCGCGCCGGGGGCGCGTTCGTGAGGTGAGTTACCTCCACGACGGTCGAGAAACGTCCGCGGGTCAGGTTAGGCTCGTCTTACCTGGTGGCGGCGGCCGTGGCGGCCGCGCCCTCGGACCGCTTCCTGGAGAACTCCCCATGCCTCACGCTGCCCGCCCTGCGCCGCACCCCGGCTCGTCGCCGCGCCGCCCGACGTCGCCCGCAGGCACGCCGAGTGCCGCGCCCCGCCGCGCACGCCGGACCGTGACCGCGCTGGCCGGGGCGGGCGCCGTCGTCCTGCTGGGCCTGGTCGCCGCGTGCTCGCCGCTCCCCTACGAGCCGCCCGCGACGCCGTCGGCCGAGGCGAGCCAGGACGCCGCACCCGTCGAGGCGACCCCGACCGACACCCCGGCGACCACGGCGCCCGCCTGCACGACGCTCGAGGAGTCCCGGGCCGCGGGCGGCGGCTCCGACGTCGACCCCGCGTCGTTCCCCACCGGGCCCACGAGCGCGACGTTCACCGACGACGCGATCCACCCGGTCGCCGACGCGCCCGCCCCGCAGCTCCCGGTGACGGTCGAGTCGGTCGACGGGCGCCAGGTCGAGATCACCGACGTGAGCCGCATCATCCCCGTCGACCTGTACGGGACGCTCGGCGAGATCGTCTACAGCCTGGGGCTGGGCGCGAACGTCGTGGGCCGCGACCTGCCGACCGGCTTCCCCGAGGCCGCGGACGTCCCCGTCGTCACGGGCGCCGGCCACGCGCTCGACGTCGAGGCGATCCTCGGGCTGGACCCCTCCGTGATCCTCACCGACGCGACGATCCTCACCGACGACGTGCGCGGCCAGCTCGAGAGCTCGGGCATCCCCGTCGTGTACTTCGACGAGGCCCGCACGCTCGACGGCGTCGACGACCGGATCCGTGCCGTCGCGACCGCGCTGGGCGTGCCCGAGCAGGGCGAGGCCCTCGTCGAGCGCACCGACCGGCAGATCTGCGCGGCCCTGGCCGCGGTGCCGCAGGACACGGGGACGCCCCGCGTCGCGTTCCTCTACCTGCGCGGGGCGAACATCAAGATGCTGTTCGGGCCCGGCTCCGGAGCCGACGACCTGATCCGCGAGATCGGCGGCGAGGACGCCGGGACGGCGATCGGCCTCACGCAGCAGTACGCGCCGGTCACGAGCGAGGCGATCATCAGCGCCGCGCCCGACGCCTACCTCGTCATGACCGACGGGCTCGAGTCGATGGGCGGCCTCGACGCCATGATGGCGATCCCCGGCCTCGCGCAGACGCCCGCGGGCGAGGCGCGCCGCGTCGTCGACATGGACGGCTCGCGCCTGCTCACGTTCGGCCCCCGCACCGGCTCCACGATCGCGTCGCTCGTCGAGGCCTTCTACGGCGTGCCCGCGCCGGAGCTCCCGGCGTCGTGAGCGCGCCCGCCACCCGCCCCCTCGGCACGCCCGACGGTGCACCCGGTCCCGAGGGCGTCGCCGCGCCCGACGGCGCCCCGCGCCCCGGTGGTCGGCCCGCCCGGGTGGGGCCCGCGGTCGGGCAGCAGCGCCGCCACGCCGCCCGGTGGCTGATGGTCGGGCTGGGCGTGGCGCTCGCGGTGCTCACCGTCGTGTCCGGCATGACGGGGCAGGTGCCCGTGTCGCCCGCGGAGGTGCTCGGCTCGCTCGCGCACCACGTCGGGCTCGACTGGGGGCCCATGCCGTCGCACCCGCAGGGCGAGAACGCGCTGTGGGTCGTGCGGTTCCCGCGCGTCGTCCTGGCGATCGTCGTCGGCGCGGCGCTCGCGTGCTCGGGCGCCCTCATGCAGGGCGTGTTCGGCAACCCGCTCGCCGAGCCCGGCGTCATCGGGGTGTCCTCGGGCGCGGCCGTGGGCGCGTGCGCGGTCATCGTCACCGCGGGCGCGCTCGTGCCCGGCACGTGGGTCGCCGCGGCGGCGTTCGTCGGCGGGCTCGTGACCACGTTCGTCGTCTACGCGCTCGCGCGCGCGGGTGGTCGCACCGAGGTCGTGACGCTCGTCCTCACGGGCATCGCGGTCAACGCGTTCGCGGGCGGGATGCTCGCGTTCTTCACGTTCGTGGCCGACCCGGCCGCGCGCGAGCAGATCGTCTTCTGGCAGCTCGGGTCGCTCGGCGGCGCGACGTGGCAGTCCGTCGCGGTCGTCCTGCCGATCGCCGTCGTCGGCGTCACCGGTGCGATGCTCGTGCGCCGCAGGATGGACCTGCTCGCGCTCGGCGAGCGCGCCGCGCAGCACCTCGGGGTCGACGTCGAGCGGCTGCGCCAGCTCGTCATCGTCCTCGTCGCGCTCCTCGTCTCCGCCGGGGTCGCGTTCACGGGGATCATCGCGTTCGTCGGGCTCGTCGTGCCGCACCTCGTGCGCATGGTGTGCGGGCCGAGCCACCGCACGCTCGTCCCCGCGTCCGTGCTGGGCGGCGCCGTCGTGCTGCTCGCCGCCGACCTCCTCGCGCGCAGCGCCGTCGCGAACGTCGAGCTGCCGCTCGGCATGATCACGTCGCTCGTCGGCGGGCCGTTCTTCTTCTACCTGCTGCGCCGCACGCGCTCGCGCCAGGGAGGCTGGGCATGAGCGACCTGCGCCACGAGGGGTCGTCGTTCCTCGGCACGCTGCGCACCGCCGTCACCGGTGCCCGACGGCGGCCCCGCCTCCCGGGGCGTGCCGCGCCCGGCGACGTGGTCACCGCCGCGCAGGGCGTGTCCCTCACCCTCGGCGAGGCGCCGGTCCTGCGCGACGTGTCGGTCGACGTGCGCGCGGGCGAGGTCCGCGCGCTGCTCGGCCCGAACGGGGCCGGGAAGTCGTCGCTGCTGGGCGTCCTCACCGGCGACCTGCGCCCCGAGGCCGGGGACGTCACCGTGGACGGCCGCCCGCTCGCCGCGTGGACCCCGACCGAGCTCGCCCTGCGCCGGTCGGTCATGCTCCAGCAGGTCTCGCTGAGCTTCCCGTTCACCGCCGTGGACGTCGTGCGCATGGGCCGCTCGCCGTGGCGTGGCACCCCGTTCGAGGACGACGACGACGCCGCGGTCGCCGAGGCGCTCGCCGCGACCGACGTCGAGCACCTCGCCGACCGGCACTTCACGTCGCTGTCCGGCGGGGAGAAGGCCCGCGTCGCGCTCGCGCGCGTCCTCGCCCAGCGCACCGCGCTCCTCATGCTCGACGAGCCGACCGCCGCGCTCGACCTCAAGCACCAGGAGCTCGTGCTCCAGCTCGCCCGGGCGCACGCCGCCGCGGGCGGTGCGGTGGTCGTCGTCGTGCACGACCTCTCGCTCGCGGCCGCGTACGCCGACCAGGTCACCGTCCTCGCGGGCGGGCGCGTCGTCGCCGACGGCGGTCCGCGCGACGTCCTCACCGCCGAGCTGCTGAGCGGCGTCTACGACTACCCCGTCGAGGTCGTCGACCACCCCGGCGGCGGCGCGCCGATCGTCGTGCCGCGCCGCTGAGCGCGGGCGGTCGGCGCCCGGCAGCGCGTGGTGAGGCGCCGGCGACCGCCGCCCTTGTCCGCCGTCCTCGAGGACGATAGGGTCGGGATCACGACATCCCCCACGCCTCTCAACGATGCGCAACCCGGGGGATTTTCTCTGCGCGGGGGGCGAAGAGAGCAGATGCCAGCACGACCGACGCGACCTCGGGGGCCGCACCGCTACGCCAAGCCAGCGCTCACGCACGACGAGCTGGTGGCGAGGATGATCGAGCGCGGGCTCGTCGTCCCGGAGCCGGAGCGCGCCGCCCGGTACGTCCGCCACGTGGGCTACTACCGGTTCTCGCCGTACCTCATCCCTTTCCGCAAGGAACCGGGCGCCGAGGCGCTGCGCGGCGGAACGACGTTCGACCAGGTGCTCGACCTGTACGTCTTCGACCGCAAGCTCCGTCTGCTCGTCATGGACGCCCTGGAGCGCATCGAGGTCGCGGTCCGGTCCAGTCTCACCGACCACATGTCCGTGCACCGCGGTGGTCCTTCGTGGTACTGCGAGCCGGAGCACTTCAGGGACGAGCGTCGGCATCAGCGGTTCTTGGAGATGGTCCGGAAGACCTGTGAGGACCGGCTGGCGAGCGCACCCGAGAGCGCTGGGGGCGACCTCGCTCACGCCTCTGCGCTGGAGCACTACCTGACGACCTACGGCGAACCAGCTCTGCCGCCGTCGTGGCTGATGGTCGAGACGCTCACCTTGGGCCAGCTGTCTGGCCTCGTCGGCAACTTGCGTCGCGCCTCCGACGTCGGCCGGGTGGCGCGCCCGCTGGGCCTTCCCGGCCCATTGCTGCTGTCCTGGCTGCGCACGTACGTACGGGTGCGGAACGTCTGCGCTCATCACGGGCGGCTCTGGAACGTCGGCCTCGGCGTCTACCCCGCGATCCCGACCTCGTCCTCGGTTCGGTGGCTCACCGACGAGGAGGTCCTCTCGTCGTCTGATCGCCGCAAACGCCTCTATCCGGTACTGGCCTCGCTCCAGAGCGTTCTGGCGGTGGTGTCACCCCGCTCCTCGTGGGCTCGGCGGTTGGGCCTCCTCCTCGACCAGCACCCCGACGTGCCGCTCGCAGGTATGGGCATCCCGCAGGGCTGGCGCTCCGACCCGTTCTGGTCGCACCACCTCGCTGCCGTGAGCACCACCCGTCGAGAAGGCCGTCCCTAGCGACTCGCCCCGACGCCGCCGGGGAGCACCTCGTAGCGGTCGGGCGCGGCCGTGAACGACCCTCGCCCGCCGGTGATCGAGCGCAGGTCGAGGACGTAGCGGGTCAGCTCGGCCTCGGGCACGAGCGCGTCGACGCGCACGCGGCCGTCGGGCAGGGAGTCGGTCGCGGTGATGTGGCCGCGCCGCGCGGAGAGGTCGCCCATGACGTCGCCCTGCGCGTCGGGCGGGACGGTCACGGTCACCGCGGAGACGGGCTCGAGCACGACCGTCCCGGCGGTGGCGAGCGCCTCCCGCACCCCCACGCCGCCCGCGGTGCGGAACGCCATGTCGGACGAGTCGACGGAGTGCGCCTTGCCGTCGAGGACCTCGACGCGCAGGTCCACGACGGGGTAGCCGTGCGGCCCGCCGCTCTCCATGGCCTCGCGCGCGCCGCGCTCGACCGCGGGCAGGTACTGGCGCGGCACCGACCCGCCGACGACGGAGCTGACGAACGCGAACCCCTCGCCGCGCGGGAGCGGGGAGACGCGCAGCTGCACGACGGCGAACTGCCCGTGCCCGCCGGACTGCTTCTTCACGCGGCCCTCGACCTCGACGGCGCGCGTGATCGTCTCCCGGTAGGCGACCTGGACGGGCTCGGTCGTGACGCGGACACCGAAGGACCGTTCGAGCCGTTCGACCGCCACCGCGAGGTGCGTGTCCCCGAGGCCGCCGAGGACCGCCTGGGAGCCGGTGAGGTCGACGTGCAGCGTCGCGTCCTCGGCGCGCAGCCGGGTGAGCGCGGCGGACAGCTTGTCGTCGTCGGACTGCGACACGGGCCGCAGCGCGAGCGTGTACACCGGGGGCCGCGGTGGCAGGTCGCGCGCCGCGACGGGCATCCGGCGGCCCGCGAGGAGCGTGCCGGTCGAGGCGGCGGAGAGCTTCGCGACGGCGGCGACGTCGCCCGCGACGACCCGGTCGACGGCCAGGTGCTCGCGGCCGCGCAGCCGGAAGAGCCCGTGGACGCGGTCGTCCGCGCCGGTCGCGGTGCTCACGAGCCGGTCGCCCGTCGCGACGGTCCCGGACAGCACCTTGAAGACGGACACCTGCCCGACGAACGGGTCGACGACGGTCCGGAAGACGTGGACGAGCGCGTCGCCCGCGGGGTCGGCCACGACCTCGGACGTCACGGCCTCGCCCGACCCGGCGGCGTCGGACAGCGCGACGACGGCCGGGCGGTCCGCGGGCGACGGCCCGAGCTCGCACACGAGGTCGAGGACGCGGTCCACCCCGACGCCGGTGACGGCGGACGCGAGCAGCACCGGCACGGCCTCGCCCGTCAGCACCTCGTGCGCGAGCGTGCGCTCCAGGTCGGCCGGGCCCGGCTCGTCGCCCCCGAGGTAGGCCTCGAGCTGGTCGTCGTCGTGGGTGACGATCTCCTCGACGACCTCGTCGTGCAGCGCGTGCTCCTCGTCGCGGACGTCGGCGGGGACCTCCTCCTCGTGGCCCTGCCAGACCCCCTGACCGCCGCCCCCGTACTCGCGGGCGCGCTCGGTGAGGACGTCGGCCACGCCGTGCAGCGTCTGCTCCTCCCCGAGCGGCAGCTCGAGCGGCGCGAACGGCGCGTCGAACGCGGCCCGGAGCGCGGCGAGGACGGCGCGGAAGCTCGCCCGCGCGCGGTCCTCCTGGGAGACGACGACGAGGCGGGGGATCCCCGCCTCGTCGCACCGTCGCCAGACCTCCTCCGTGCCCGACTGCACCCCGTCGACGGCGCTCACCACCACGACCGCGAGGTCCGCCACCGCGAGCGCCGCGTCCACGGACCCCGCGAAGTCGGGCGAGCCGGGGGTGTCGAGCAGCGTGACCTGGTAGGTCGTGCCGTCGGGCGCGCGCCAGTCGAGGTGCGCGACGCCGAGGCTCACGGAGATGCCGCGCGCGACCTCCTCGGGCTCGTGGTCGCACACGGTCGTGCCCTCCGCGACGGAGCCCGGGCGCGGGACGGCGCCCGCACGGTGGAGGAACGCCTCGGCGAGCGTGGTCTTGCCCGAGCCGCTGTGCCCGACGAGGGCGACGTTGCGGGTCGTGGCCGGGCCGGTGGACGTCGACGTCGTGGCCATGGCTGCCTCCTGGCGGCGGCGGGGCGCCGTGTCCCGCCGGGGTTCCAGGCTAGTGACGTCGAACGGATCGTGCCCGGGCCGGAGGTCCCGGCCCGGGCACGGGGCTACAGGTGGGCGTCCACGTAGACGCGCAGGGCGTCGCGCACGAGCGTCGCACCCTCGACGCCGCCGTAGTTCTTCGCGAACCGCTCGTCCGCGACGTACATCTCGCCGAGGCCGACGACGTACTCCTTGACCGGCGCCGCGCCGGCACCCGGCGTGCCGGGGATGCCGCCGAGCCACTCGACGTGGCGGCGCGCGAGCTCCTGCGCCGCGTCGGACGCCGGGTCGACGCCCCGGGCGGCCGCGGCGGCCCAGTCCGCGCCGAGCGCGCGCGTGCGGTCCTGCCAGGCGGCGCGGTCGTCGTCGGACATCCCGCGCCACCAGGTGTCGCTCCGCGCGTACGCGTCCTTCCCCCAGCGAGCCTCGACCTCGTCGCGGTGCTGCGTGTGGTCGAACCCGTCGAACATGTCGTCCACCATGAGCTCGCCACCTCCTTCCATCGTGGTGATCGTCCGTTCGACCGACGCGATCTGCCGCGCCAGCCGCTGCCGCTCCGCCCGCAACCACTCGAGGTGGCCGCGCAGCGCCCGCACCTGGGCCTCGCGCCGCGCGGTGCCCGACGGCGGCCCGTCACCCTGCCGGGCGGGCGGGCCGTCGAGCGCCTCGCGGATCGCGGGGAGGCCGAGACCGAGGTCGCGCAGGAGCAGGATCCGCTGGAGCCGGACGAGCGCGTCGGCGTCGTAGTGGCGGTAGCCGTTCGCCGCGACCCGGCTCGGGGGCAGGAGCCCGACCGCGTCGTAGTGGCGCAGCGTGCGGCTCGTCGTCCCGGCCAGGCGCGCGACCTCCTGGATGGACCAGTCGGCCGTGCGGGCGCCCGTCGTGCCCATCTCCCGCTCCTCCCGTGCGTCGGTGGTGCTCTCGTGCGGCACCGGGACCACGGTAGAAGTTGACGTCACGTCAAGGTCAACTGCTTCGGGCTCTCGGTGTTCTCGATGCTGCTCGCGGGGCCGGTCTCGGGGGCGTCCTCGGCCGCGCTCCCGGGGACGGTCACGTGCGCCACGTGGTGCCACCCGGCGTCGCGCGACGTCGCGGCGAGGAAGCACGCCCGGACGAACGCCACTTGGAGGAACAGGTCGTAGAGCAGCTCGGGCAGCACGAGCACGGCGAGCAGCCGGCCCCGGGGCCCGTTCCGCCACACCGTCACGACCCGTTCGAGCACCAGGACCGCGCCCACGGCGAGCCACGCCGGGACCACCCGGAACGTGCCCGCGACGACGGTCAGCGCGGTGAGGACGAGGAGGCTCGCGAGCATGAGCGTGCTCAGCACGAGCATCGCCTGCTGCCCGACGTACCGGGCGGTGACCCGCGTGAACCCGTACGCGCGCAGGTTGTCGAGCATCCCCTTGTACCAGCGGACGCGCTGGCGGTGCAGGTCGCGGCACGTCGGCATGAGCTCCGTCGTGCAGGACATCCGCACCGGCGACGCGAGCTCGTAGCCGAGCGTGCGCAGCGCGAGGGTGAGCTCGGAGTCCTCGGTGATGGCGCCGACGTCGTACACGTCGCCGCGCCGCCCCGGGAGCCGGTCCCCGCGCGCGGCGGCGACCGCGCGCAGCGCCTCGGTCCGCACGAGCGCGGCCGTGCCCGTGAGGACGGACGTCCGCCCGGTCACGTCGATCTGCACGCCGTACCGCTCGTACTCGTCGGACTGGAGCTGCTCCAGCACCGAGCGCGGCGGTGTGCCGCGGAAGACGCCACCGACCGCGCCGAGCTCCGGGCGCGCGTCGAGCAGGGCGAGGCCGTCCTCGACGAACGTCGGGGCGATGGTCGTGTCCGCGTCGAGCACGAGGACGTTCTCCGCCTCCACCCCGCGCAGCGCCTGGTTCAGCGCCCCGGCCTTGCGTCCGGTGTTGCCGACCGTCTCGACGACGTCGGCGCCCAGGCGGCGCGCGGTCTCGACCGTCGCGTCGGTGCTGCGGTCGGACACGACGACGACCCGGTCGACCGGACGCGTCTGCGCCCGGACCGACGCGAGCGTCGTCGGCAGGGCCGCGGCCTCGTCGTGCGCCGGGACCACGACCACCACCCGTGGGAGCGTCGCCGCGCTCATCGGTGCTCCGCGAGCCGCTTGCGCAGGACGCGCGCCGTCATGACGAGCGCGAGCCCCGCCACGACGAGCGTCCAGGCTCCCACCACGTAGAAGCCCGCGATCGCTCCCGTCGTCGCGAGCACGGTCCCTGCCTGAGTCGTACCGAGCTGGTACACGATCCACCTCCTGTCGTCGTCGGTGGTTCCGCCGTCCGTCGCAGGGGCCGGTACCCATCCGGGCCCGGGCGGCGGTGGAGCACCGCCCGGGACGTCGGGTGAGCACGCGGGGGCCGCGGAGGAGTGCCCGACCGTCGGGCGGTGGGTACACGACGACGCCCGGCCCCCGCGGCGTGCGGGGACCGGGCGTCAGTGGTGGCGCGTCAGGCGGTCGGCGCCGTCCCGCCGTCGGACGGGGCGGAGCCGGGGCCGGGGCCGTCGGACGGTGCCGGTGAGGGCGCGGAGCTCTGCTGCGCCGGGGCGGCGCGGCGCCGTCCGAGGACGAACCCGACCGCCCCTCCCACCAGCAGGGCGCCGGCTCCCGCGAGGAGCGCCGCGGCACCCGGCGGGTACGCGCCCACGGGCACGAACGTCGTCCCGGAGACCGGCGCGTACGCGAACCAGCCGAACCACGTCGGGCGGCTCGCGACCCAGAGCGCGGCGAGCAGCAGGCCCACCCCCAGCACGACGAGCGCCACCAGGACGACGGCGGCGCCGCGCGGACGGACCGGACGGGGCGCGGGCTGCTCGGGGGCGGTCACGTCCGCCATCGTCCCGGGCGGCGGCCCCCGCGGCAACCGACCGCGGCGCTACTCCCCCACGGTCCCGTCGATCGCCTCGCGCAGCAGGTCGGCGTGACCGTTGTGCCGCGCGTACTCCTCGACCAGGTGCACGAGGATCCAGCGCAGCGTCCAGCGCTCGCCCGTGTGCCGGTCGGCGCGCGCGCTCAGCCGGTCGAGCCCGCCGTCCGCGAGCGCCGCGTCGAGCACCGCGTCCGACGCCGCGACCGCGCGGTCGAACAGCATGCGCAGCTCCTCCGGCGAGTCGCCCGCCGCGGAGGTCCAGTCCCAGTCGCGGTCCTCGGCCCAGTCCGCCGTGTCGAACGGGGGCATGAGCTCCTCGCCGCGGAACACCTGCGAGAACCACTGCGACTCGACGAACGCGAGGTGCTTGAGCAGCCCGCCCAGCGTCATCGACGACGGCCGCAGCCGGTGCGCGAGCTCCGCGGCGTCGAGCCCGGCCGTCTTCCAGCGGAGCGTGTCGCGGTGGAAGTCGAGGAAGCCGCGCAGCGTGGTCACCTCGTCGGCGGCGACGGGCGGGTCGGTGCGGTGGTCGGTCACGGCGCCACCCTAGCGACCGCGCCGGTGCGCCCGCTCAGGGCAGGTCGGCCTCCCACGCGAGCCACTTCCGCCGCACCGCCGCCTCGACGTCGACACCCTGGGAGCGCGCGAGCAGGAGCAGGTGCGCCAGGACGTCGGCGACCTCGTCCGCGAGCGGCGAGGCTCCGCCGTCGGGCCCGGGCGTCCCCGCGCCTCCGCGCGGGCGGGTGCGCCCCGTCGCGGCGAGGAACGCCTGGGTCAGCTCGCCGACCTCCTCGGTGAGCTTGAGCATGAACCAGTCCGGGTCGCGGTCGACGCCGAACTTGCGCGCGTACAGCGCAGATACCGCCTCGACGCGCTCGCCGAGCGCGGGCAGGGTGAGGGGTGCGTCGTCGTCCATCGCGCCAGTGAACCACCCGGCGCCCTCGACCGTTCGGCACCCACCGTCCCCGTTCGGCAGCACGAGGTGCCGAACCCTGCACGACCTGCCGAACAGCGGACCTACCGCACGACGAGCGCGACGACGAGCAGCAGCACCGTCGCGACGATCTCCCCGATCCCGACGGCCCGCGGGCTCAGCCGTCGGCCCGGCAGCACCGCCGCCCGGACGGTCGCGGCGGCGAGGAACGCCGTCGCCCACCACCACGTGGGGTCGTGCACGACGGCGACGACGCCTGCCGCGACGGTGACCGCCGCGTGGTACGCGACCGAGGCGACGACGTACGACCGCACGCCGCGCTCGCGGATCATCGTCTTGACGTAGAGCACCGTGCCGAACAGGTACGCGAGGAGCAGCGCGGCGACCAGCCAGACGACGGCCGGGACGGCGAGCACGGACGCACCCGCGGGCCGGCACGCGGCGTACGCGACGACCGTCATGAGCGACGCCGCGACCGTCAGGGCGCCGCCCGCGGCGACCGACCGCTCGGTGCGCCGCGCCGACGCCCACAGCCCGAGCGCGAGGAACGGCACGAACGCGGGCGCCCAGGCCGCGAGCGTCGGGTCGAGCGCGAGCACGACCGTCCCGAGCACGGCCGCAGCCGCGCCATACGTGAGCATCGGGCGCCGGTAGCGCGGTCGGCGGCGGGACTTCAGCCACAGCCCGGCCGCGGAGTAGGCGAGGTACCCGACGAGCCAGAGCGCGCCGAGCGCGAGGGTCACCGGACGGAACCCGGCGTCCTGCACGCCGCGCACCGTGCCGACCACGAACGGCAGCAGGAGCATGGGCCACGCGCCGTGCTGGTTCGGCACCCAGCCGGGCGGACGTCGGGCCACCTCCCGAGGCTAGCGCCGCAGGGGCCGGCTCCGGCCGCGCGGAGTCCCCCGTGCGCGCGGCCGCACGTCCCGGCCGCGCGGGACCTTCGTCCTGACCTTCGACGGCGTCCCGCGGCGCGCCGTCGTCCGCCGTCACGCGCGGTCGTCGGACTAGATATGGTGGCGCAGCCGTGATTCACACCCCACATGTTGGGGTACGGTCCGTCGCGCAACCCCTGCGTGCCGGCGAGAACCCGGTGGGCAGAGGGGACGAGCGATGACCGCCATCGAGCTCGACCAGGCAGCACCGCACCGCACGACCGCCACGCTGGAGGTCCTCAAGCGCGACGGCCGACGACGGCCGTTCGACGACGCCCGCATCCGCGCCGCCGTGACGAAGGCGTTCGCGGAGGTGCACGGCGACCTCACGGCGACGCACCGCCGCCGCGTTGCGGAGGTCGTCGACCGGGTCGACGCGGAGATCGCCGCGCGGTTCGACGCGACCGTGAAGATCTACGAGATCCAGGGCGTCGTCGAGCACGTGCTCCTCGAGTCGCACGAGTACGACGTCGCGCGCGCCTACATCGACTACCGCGTGCAGCGCGACTTCGCGCGCAGCCGGGCGACGGACCTCAACCACTCGATCGTGCGGCTGCTGGACAAGGACTCGACGGTCGTCAACGAGAACGCGAACAAGGACAGCGAGGTCTTCAACACCCAGCGCGACCTCACGGCCGGGACCGTGGGCAAGGCGATCGGGCTGCGGATGCTGCCGCCGCACGTCGCGAACGCGCACCAGAAGGGCGACCTGCACTACCACGACCTCGACTACCACCCCTACGCGCCCATGACGAACTGCTGCCTCATCGACTTCCGGTCGATGCTGTCGAGCGGCTTCCGGATCGGGAACGCGCAGGTGGAGCCGCCGCGCTCGATCCAGACCGCGACGGCGCAGATCAGCCAGATCATCGCGAACGTGTCCTCCAGCCAGTACGGCGGGTGCTCGGTCAACCGCATCGACGAGCTCCTCGCCCCGTACGCCGAGCGCAACCTGGAGAAGCACCTCGCGGACGCGCGCCGGTGGATCGCCGACGAGTCCGCGCACGAGGAGTACGCGCGCGAGAAGACGCGCAAGGACATCTACGACGCGATGCAGTCGCTGGAGTACGAGATCAACACCCTGTTCACGTCGAACGGGCAGACGCCGTTCACGTCGGTCGGGTTCGGGCTCGGCACGGGCTGGCTGGAGCGCGAGATCCAGCGCGCGATCCTCCAGATCCGCATCCGCGGCCTCGGCAGCGAGGGCCGCACCGCGATCTTCCCCAAGCTCATCTTCACGCTGCGCCGCGGGCTGAACCTCGACCCCGGCGACCCCAACCACGACCTCAAGCAGCTCGCGGTCGAGTGCGCGACGAAGCGCATGTACCCGGACGTGCTGTCGTACGACAAGATCGTCGAGCTCACCGGGTCGTTCAAGGTGCCCATGGGCTGCCGGTCGTTTCTTCAGGGCTGGCAGGACGAGCACGGCCGGGACGTCTCGGAGGGGCGCATGAACCTCGGCGTCGTGACGCTCAACCTCCCACGCATCGCGCTCGAGGCGGACGGCGACCTCGACGCGTTCTGGCGCCTGCTCGACGAGCGCCTGGAGACCGTGCACGACGCGCTCGTCTTCCGCATCGAGCGCTGCAAGGAGGCGACGCCGGGCAACGCGCCGATCCTCTACGTCCACGGGGCGTTCGGGGAGCGCCTCGCTCCCGGCGACGACGTCGACCGGCTCTTCCGCGACGGCCGCGCCACGGTGTCGCTCGGGTACATCGGGCTGTACGAGGTCGCCGCCGCGTTCTTCGGCGGCGTCTGGGAGCACGACCCGCGGGCGAAGGAGCTGACGCTCGACGTGCTGCGGTCCCTGCACGCGCACGCCGCCGGGTGGACGGCGCGGCTCGGCTACCGGATCAGCGTCTACGCGACGCCGAGCGAGAGCCTCACCGACCGGTTCTGCCGCCTCGACCGGGAGCGGTTCGGCGCGGTGCCCGACATCACCGACAAGGACTACTACACGAACAGCTTCCACTACGACGTCCGCAAGAGCCCGACGCCGTTCGAGAAGCTCGACTTCGAGGCCGAGTACGCGCGGTACACGTCGGGCGGGTTCATCCACTACTGCGAGTACCCCGTGCTCCAGCAGAACCCGCGGGCGCTGGAGGCCGTCTGGGACTACGCGTACGACCGCGTGGGCTACCTCGGGACGAACACGCCCATCGACCGCTGCTACGCGTGCGGGTTCACGGGCGACTTCGACCCGACCGCGCGCGGCTTCGCGTGCCCGTCGTGCGGCAACGCCGACCCGCGCACGTGCGACGTCGTGAAGCGCACGTGCGGGTACCTCGGCAACCCGCAGCAGCGCCCCATGGTGCACGGCCGCCACGCGGAGATCTCCGCGCGCGTGAAGCACCTGCCGGGCTCGGCGTCGGCGTGACCGTGGCGCGCACCCCCGGCCCCGGCTGGCGCTCGGACCGCGTCAGCCAGGGGTACGTCGCGGACTACAAGCCGTTCGTCATGGTCGACGGCGAGGGCGTGCGCTGCTCGCTGTACGTGAGCGGGTGCCTGTTCGCGTGCGACGGCTGCTTCAACGAGGCCGCGTGGAGCTTCCGCTACGGCCGCCCGTACGACGACGCCCTGGAGGACCGCGTCCTCGCCGACCTCGCGCACCCCGCCGTGCAGGGCCTGTCCCTGCTCGGCGGGGAGCCGTTCCTCAACACGGGCGTGTGCCTGCGGCTCGTGCGCCGCCTGCGCGCCGAGCACGGCGACCGCCGGGACGTGTGGTGCTGGACGGGCTACACGTTCGAGGAGCTGCGTGCGGGGACCGCGGACCAGCGCGCGCTGCTCGCCGAGGTCGACGTGCTGGTCGACGGCCGGTTCGAGCTCGCGCGCCGCGACCTCACGCTCGCGTTCCGCGGCAGCACCAACCAGCGCGTGCTCGACGCGCGGGCCTCGCTCGCGACGGGGCGCGCCGTCCCGTGGGCCTCGGACCGCGCGACGACGAGCGCCTGACGACGGCAGCCCCGGGGCCGCCGGGATCACCGGGACGCGCGGCGCCGGGGAGCGGGGTCGGACTCGGCGGGGCGGCGGATGCTCCCGATCATCTCCCACGTCGCCGTCGTCATCCGGAAGGTTCCCCAGAGGAAGAGGACGAACCCGCAGACGTAGAGGGCGTTGAGCGCGCCGCGCGGGACAGGTGTGATGACGTCGGGAGCGTCCGGGGCGACGACGACGGCGGTGAGGAAGGAACCCACGGCGGCGGCACTGAAGAAGATCACGCAGGCGATCACCGCGAGCACGAGCCCGGAGACCGCCTTCTTCGCCGGCGTGGTCCACGACATGTCGTCCTCCTGGTGGTCGGTTGCGCTCGACGATCTCATGGACGACCCCCACCCACCACGGACGGCGACCACGCCCGCCGGAAACACCTTCACCCCGCGCAGCCGCGCCGCGTGAGTCGTCAGACCGTCTTGCGGGTGCGGCGGATGCCGACCCACAGCCCGACGGCGCACGTCACCGCCGCGGCGACGAATCCCCACAGCACGTCGGGGTCGGCGAACGACCCGGCGAGCAGCGCGCGCTCCGCGTCGACGATGTAGGTCAGCGGGTTGAAGAGCGCCGCGGTGCGCATCCACGCCGGTCCGGCCTCGAGCGGCAGCATCATGCCGGAGAGGATGAGCAGCGGGAACAGCAGCGACTGCTGCACGCCCCAGAACAGCCACTCGCGGTTCTTCGCGGCGAGCGCGAGCGCGATCGACAGCGCGCCCACCCCGATGCCGAACAGCCCGAGCAGCAGCAGCCCGACGAGCAGGTGCAGCGGGTAGAGCGTGAAGCCGAACGGGACGCACACGAGCGCGATGAGCAGCCCCTGCACGACGAGCGGCGCGAACTCCTTGAGCGAGCGCCCGACGAGGATCGCGGAGCGGTCGAGGGGGGTCGCGAGCACACGCTCGTAGGAGCCGGTCATCATCTCGTAGAGCAGGTTCGACCCGCTCATGGACGTGCCGAACAGCGAGATCATGACGATCACGCCCGGGACGAACCACTGCAGCGTCTCGGCCGTCGACCCGCCGCCCCCGGGGGCCCCGCCGCCGAACCCGCCGACCGCTCCCGTGAGGAGCGGACCGAACAGGCCGAGGAAGATCAGCGGCTGCAGCAGCGAGAAGATCAGCGTGAACGGGTCGCGCAGCACGAGCAGGATCTCGCGCGTGAAGACGGCCCACGTGTCGCCGACGAACTTCGCGACCCCGGTTCGCATCGCCGTGTCGGTGCCGGCGGCCGGTGCCCCGACGCGCGCGCCCGCCAGGTCGGTCCGCGTGCTCATGCGGCCTCCTCTCGCAGGCTGCGGCCGGTGAGGTTGAGGAAGACGTCGTCGAGGCTCGCCTGCTTCAGCTCCGCCGAGCGCACGGCCAGCCCCGCGACGCGTAGCGCCTCGATGGCCTCCGGGAGACGGTCGGCGCCGTGCGTCGTCGAGATGCGGACCGTCACGACGCCGTCCGCGCCGGTCGTGGTCGCGACCTCTCCCGCGTCCTCGGCGAGGGACGCGCGGACGCGGCCGACGACGTCGGGCGCCGCTCCCGGCGACGCCTCCGCCGGGGCCCCGCCACCGGGGGCCGGGACCACGGCGAGCGTGATGACGTCGTCCGCGTGGTCGTGCTTGAGGGAGTCCGGGGTGGCGTCGGCGATGATCTCGCCGTGGTCGATGACGACGACGCGCTCCGCCATGCTGTCGGCCTCGTCGAGGTAGTGGGTCGTGAGCACGATCGTCATGCCGTAGCGCTCGCGCATCGCCGCGATGTGCTCCCAGAGGTTCGCGCGGGCGTGGGGGTCGAGGCCCGTCGTCGGCTCGTCGAGGAAGAGCAGCGGCGGGTGGTTCATCAGCCCCAGCGCGACGTCGAGGCGGCGGCGCTGGCCGCCGGACAGCGACTGCACGGTCCGCTTCTCGAGCCCGCCGAGGTCGAGGGCGTCGAGGAGCTCGGCGGCGCGCCGCGTGTACTCGGTGGGCGGCAGCCCGTAGAAGCGGCCCTGGTTGTGGAGCTCGTCGAGCACGCGGTAGGAGAACCCGCCGCCGTTGCCCTGGCCGATGAAGCCGATGCGCGAGCGGACCCGGGCGGGATCGCGCGCGACGTCGTACCCGGCGACCTCCGCGGTCCCGGCGGTCGGCGCGAGGAGGCTCGTCAGCATCCTCAGGGTCGTGGACTTGCCGGCCCCGTTCGGGCCGAGGAAGGCGACGAGCTCGCCCTCCCGGACGTCGACGTCGATGCCCTTGACGGCCTCGACGGTCTCTTTCTTGCGGTGGAAGGTCTTGGTCAGGCCGCGGGCTCGGATCACCGGAGCCACCCTCTCGTACGCGGTACCGAAATGGAGCGACCACGCTAGCATACGGTGTACGGGAAAAGGCAAGCCTTCGGCGCGCGACGGCGCCGGAGGCGAGATCCCGCGGGAAGTCGGGGAGGATACGGACGTGACGACCGACCCGACCGACGCCCGCGCGGCCGACCGTGCGCCGTCGGCCACCGCGCCGACCCCGCCCGCGACCCCGGACCCCGAGGACGCCGCGGGCAACGACGACGCCGTGCGGACGCGCGGCGTCGCGGCCGCCGCGGACGCCGGGGTCGCCTCCGCGGTGCAGGCGGCCGAGCACGCTCGCGCCCAGTTCACCGAGATCGTCCGCACCCCCGAGATCACGCGCCGCCTCGCGCTCCTGTGGGACCCGCCGGCCCCCGCGACGCGCGGCCGCAAGCCGCGCCTCACGCTCGACGACGTCGTGCGGGCGGGGATCGCCGTCGCGCAGGAGGGCGGGCTCGACGCGCTGTCCATGCGCCGCGTCGCGACCGAGCTCGGCGTCGGGGCGATGTCGCTCTACACCTACGTGCCCGGCCGCACCGAGCTCGTCGACCTCATGATCGACCGCGCGTACGCCGAGCTCGACCTGCCCGCCGCGGGAGCCCCGTGGCGGCCCGCGCTCGCGCAGTACGCGCACGAGCTGTGGAACCTCTACCTGCGCCATCCCTGGATCCTGCAGACCAACATGTGGCGCGCCCCGCTCGCGCCCCACGTGCTCGACGCCCAGGAGGCCGGGCTGCGGACCATCGTCGACACCGGCCTCTCCGAGCTCCAGGTCGTCGACACGCTCGGCCTCGTCGACAACTACGTCCAGGGCCTCGCGCGCGCCACGATCGCCGAACGGACCGAGCGCGACGCGACCGGCGTGGGCAACGACGAGTACTGGACGACGCTCGGCAGCTTCTGGGAGGACTGGTTCGACGTCGAGCGCTACCCCGTCATGACGCGCGTCTACGTCGCGGGCGGCTTCGACGCGCCGCAGGGGCCCTTCGACGCGAGCCTCGACCGTCTGCTCGACGCCGTCGAGCTGGCCATCGACAGCGCGAGCGCCGACCGGTCCGACGACCCCGGCGCCGCGCCGGAGGACCCCGACCCCGCAGGCTAGGGAGGTCGTGCCGAAGGTCCCGCGCCACGACGTCCGTCCCGGCTGACGTGCGGGCGCCACCCCTGGCAGGATCGACCCATGGATCCCCGCGCCGGCACGCCCGCCCAGCCCAGCGACCTCATCGACGTCGACGCCGTGGTCGGCGCCTACTACGACCTCGCGCCCGACGTCGACGACCCCGCCCAGAAGGTCGTGTTCGGCACGTCGGGCCACCGGGGGTCGAGCCTGGACCACGCGTTCAACGAGGCGCACATCATCGCGATCACGGCCGCGATCGTCGAGTACCGGCGCTCGCAGGGCACCGACGGGCCGCTGTTCATCGGGCGCGACACGCACGCGCTGTCGCTCCCGGCGTGGCAGACCGCGCTCGAGGTCCTCGTCGCGGCGGGCGTCCAGACGTACGTCGACGCGCGCGACTCGTTCACCCCGACCCCCGCCGTCTCGCAGTCGATCCTCCTGCACAACGAGGCGACGACGGTCGACGGCGTCCGCACCACCGGCCCCGGCCTCGCGGACGGGATCGTCGTCACGCCGTCGCACAACCCCCCGCGCGACGGCGGCTTCAAGTACAACCCGCCGCACGGTGGCCCCGCCGGGTCCGAGGCGACCGGCTGGATCGCGGACCGCGCGAACGAGATCCTGCGCACCGGCGTCGGCAGCGTGCCGCGCGTGCCGCTGACCCAGGCGCTCACGTCCGAGCACGTGCACAAGCACGACTTCCTCACCACGTACGTCGACGACCTGGCGAACGTCCTCGACCTCGACGCGATCCGCGACTCCGGCGTGCGGATCGGCGCCGATCCGCTGGGTGGCGCGTCGGTCGAGTACTGGGGCGAGATCGGCGAGCGGTACGGGCTCGACCTCACGGTCGTCAACCCGCAGGTCGACCCCCGCTGGGCGTTCATGACCCTCGACTGGGACGGCAAGATCCGCATGGACTGCTCCTCGCCGTACGCGATGGCGTCCCTCGTCGCGGGCATGACCGGGGAGTCCGGGAACGCCGAGGGCGGCGCGCCGTTCGACGTCGCCACCGGGAACGACGCCGACTCCGACCGCCACGGGATCGTCACGCCCGACGCCGGGCTCATGAACCCCAACCACTACCTCGCCGTCGCGATCCAGTACCTCTACGGCGGCGCGCGCGAGGGCTGGCGCGACGACGCCGCCATCGGCAAGACGCTCGTGTCGTCCGCGCTCATCGACCGCGTCGCGGGCGGGCTCGGCCGTCGGCTCGTCGAGGTCCCGGTCGGGTTCAAGTGGTTCGTGCCCGGCCTGCTCGACGGCTCTGTCGGGTTCGGCGGCGAGGAGTCCGCGGGGGCGTCGTTCCTGCGCAAGGACGGCCGCGTCTGGTCCACGGACAAGGACGGCCTGCTCCTCGCGCTGCTCGCGTCGGAGATCATCGCGACCACGGGCCGCACCCCGTCCGAGCACCACCGCGACCTCGTCGAGCGCTACGGCGAGTCCTGGTACGCGCGCGTCGACGCGCCCGCGACGCTCGAGGAGAAGGCGACGCTCGGCAAGCTCTCGCCCGAGCAGGTCACCGCGACCGAGCTCGCCGGCGAGCCGATCACCGCGAAGCTCACGAACGCGCCCGGCAACGACGCCCCGATCGGCGGGCTCAAGGTGACGACCGAGAACGCGTGGTTCGCGGCCCGGCCGTCGGGCACGGAGAACGTCTACAAGATCTACGCCGAGTCGTTCGTCTCCGCGGAGCACCTGACTCAGGTCCAGGCCGAGGCGAAGGACGTCGTCTCCGCCGCCCTCGGGAGCTGACGACCCCGCCGAGGTAGAGGCGTGGTCACGACCACGCCTCTACCTCGCGAAACCGGGGCTCTACCTCGCGGGACCACGCCTCTACCTCGCGGGACCGGGGCTCTCCCTCGCGAAAAGGGGCTACGTCGTCCGACGGCGCTCGCGCTCGTCCCACGTGTCCGTCGCGACGCGCTGGGCGTCGCGGAGCGCGCGGGCCGGGTCGACGCCCTTGGGGCAGACCTGCGTGCACGCACCGATCTGGATGCACGGCCAGGCGCCGAACTCGGTGTCGAGGACGTCGGCGCGGTCGAGCTCGCCCGCGTCGCGCGAGTCCTCGTCCCAGCGGCGCGCCGTCGCGACGACGGCCGGGCCGAGGAAGTCGGGCGCGACGTCGAGCTGCGGGCACGCCGCGTAGCAGAGCATGCAGTCGATGCACTCGGCGAAGCCCTTGAACGCGGCGAGCTCGCCCGGCGTCTGCCGGTGGCCCGACGCCGGCCCGACCGCCCGCAGCACGTCGCCGCCGTCCGGGGTCCGCGAGCCGTCGACGTCCTCGACCCCGGCGCCGGCGCCGGTCCCGGCCCCTGCCCCGACCCCGGCCGAGGGCGGGTCGACGAGCGGGAGGCGCGTGGCGCCGTCGGGCACGAGCCAGGGCTGCACGGTGGCGAGCTTGCCGAGGAACGTGTCGGTGTCCACGACGAGGTCGCGGAGCACCTCGGCGTGCGCGAGCGGCTCGACGACGAGGCCGGACGTGCGGTAGCCGCGCACGAACGTCTCGCACCCGAGCACCGGGCGGCCGTTGACCATGACGCCGCAGCTCCCGCAAACCGCCATCTTGCACGACCACCGGAACGTCAGCGTGGGGTCGGCGTGGTCCTTGACCCACTGGAGCGCGTCGAGCACGGACGTGCGGTCGTCGTAGGGCACGTCGAACACGTCCCGCCCGCCGGTGGCCGCGCCGTCGGGCGACGTGCGCGCGACCTCCAGCCGCACCGTCTGCTCGCTCACGCGCCCTCTCCCTCCTCCGCCGAGAACGACGTTGTCGTCGTCTCCGAGCTCTTCCCGACAGCAACCCCGTGCTCGGCGGGGGTCCCGGCGCCCACCGGGACGTGCGCCACCTCGATGGTGCCGCCCGCGCCGAGGCGGACCTCGGAGTGGCGCGCCACCGCGTCCGGCGCCGGGAAGTCCAGCCGCTGGTGGGCGCCGCGCGACTCCTCCCGCGCGAGCGCGGCGGCGACGGTCGCGTGCGCGACGAGCAGCGTCGCGCCCAGCTCGACGGTCGTCGCCCAGTCGGTGTTGAGCACGGCGCTCGTGTCGGCGACGCGCACGTCGTCGTACCGGGCCCGCAGGTCCTCGACGGCCGCGAGCGCCCGCCGCAGGCCGTCGGCGTCGCGGTAGATCCCGGCGTCGGCGTCGAGGACGCGTCCGAGCTCGGCCCGGATCGCGGCGGGCGGCTCGGCGCCCCGGCCGCGCATCGCGAGGTAGCCGTCGGCGATCTCGGCGGCCCGGTCCACGACCTCGGGGCCCGACCGGACGGCCGGGGGCCCGCCGTCGGCCCCGGGCGGGCCCATCTCCCGCGACCACGCGAGCGCCGCCTCGCCCGCCGCGCGCCCGACGACGAGCGTCTCGACGAGCGAGTTGGACCCGAGCCGGTTGGCGCCGTGCAGGCCGGTGGAGGCGCACTCCCCCGCCGCGAACAGCCCGGCGACGCCGGTCGTGCCGCGCGCGTCGGTGCGGATGCCGCCCATCGTGTAGTGCGCCGTCGGGCGGACGGGGACAGGCTCCGCCGCCGGGTCGACGCCCGCGAACTGCTTGGCCAGGCCGGTCACGAGCGGCAGCCGCTCGGCGAGCCGCTCCTTGCCGAGGTGGCGCAGGTCGAGCAGGACGACGCCACCGTCGGGCGTGGGGATCGTGCGGCCGTCGCGGTCGGCGTGCCAGAACGCCTGCGACAGGCGGTCGCGCGGCCCGAGCTCCATGGTGCGCGGCACGGGCGCCCCGACGGGCGACTCGGGGCCGAGACCGTAGTCGGCGAGGTAGCGGCGGCCGTCGGCGTCGAGCAGCACCCCGCCCTCGCCGCGCGCGGCCTCGGTGAGGAGGATGCCGCTGCCCGGGAGACCGGTCGGGTGGAACTGGAGGAACTCCAGGTCGCGCAGCGGCACGCCCGCCCGCAGCGCCATCGCCGTGCCGTCGCCGGTGCAGATGCCCGCGTTCGTGCTGGTCCCCCACGCGCGCGCCGAGCCACCCGTGGCGAGGACCACGGCGGGCGCCTCCAGGAGCAGCGGCTCGCCGCGGTGCTGGTCGTGCACGACGACGCCGCGCACCCGGGCGTCCGGCCCGCCCGGGTCGTCGACCAGGAGGTCGAGCACGTGGTGCTCGTCGTACCGGCGGACGGGACCGTCGGGGCCGGAGTGCCGCAGCGACGTCTGGAACAGGGTGTGCAGGAGGTGGAAGCCGGTCTTGTCGGCGGCGAACCAGGTGCGCGCGCGGCTCATGCCGCCGAACCGGCGGACGGCCACGTCGCCGGCGTCGGTGCGCGACCACGGCAGCCCCCACCGCTCGAGCCGGTAGAGCTCGCCGGCCGCCCGCTCCACGACGAACCGGACGGCGTCCTCCTCGCACAGCCCTGCGCCGCCCGCGAGGGTGTCGGCGACGTGCTGCTCGAGCGAGTCGTCGTCCCCCACGACGCCCGCCGCGCCGCCCTCCGCGGCGACCGTGTGCGAGCGCATCGGGTACACCTTCGACACGAGCGCGACCACGGGGGCGCGACCGTGGTCGCGGGCCGCCGCCTCGGCGACGGCGAGCGCCGCGCTCAGCCCGGCGGCGCCGCCCCCGACCACGACCACGTCGGCGCGCTCGACGCGCAGCGCGGTCACCGGCGTCCTCGGGGCGTGCGGGCGGGGCCGGCCGGTGCGGGGGGGTGCAGGGCGGAGCGGGGGGAGAGCGTGCCGAGGCATAGGGGAAGGGTCCCCGCGCCGCCGGGGCAGCGCAACAGGCGAAGGTCCCGGTCCGGGGCCCCATGGGCACCGCTCCCCATCGAGCCCACGACCCGTCTGTGGGTAAGGTCCGTGCGGAACCCCTCCCCGAACCACCGGAGCACTCATGCGTCCCGCCCGTACCGCCGCCCGCCTGACCGTTGCCGCCGCGCTCGCGCTCGGCCTCACCGCGTGCACCGTCGCCGTCGACGGCGGGGACGCCCCGAAGACGTCGGCCCCCGAGGAGACGACGACGGAGGAGTCCGCGCCCGCCGAGGACGCCGAGGAGACCGACGAGGCCGCGGCAGAGGGGACCGAGGCGGACGGCGAGCTCCCCGACTGGGCCAACCCCGTCGCGACGCCGGGCGAGCAGATCTCGACGTTCACGGTCGGCGACGTGCGCGTCGACGTCTACCAGGTGGGCGTCACGCAGGCCTCGAAGGACGGCCTGTTCGTCGACCCCGACACCAACCAGCCGCTCATCGCCGCGGGCGACGACATCGTCTTCATCAACTACGTCATCACGAACGAGGGCGACCCGATCGACCTCGGCTCGAGCCTCGTGAGCATCGACGAGCGCTACGACGACTGGCCGTACATGCAGGGCATGGACACGATCGTCGACGACGCGCTGTACGAGGCGCAGGGCGTGCACGACGACGCGATGCACAACCAGGCGTACCGCGAGCCGTCGGTGTACCCGTTCGCGACGGGCCAGTCGTACTCGTACGCCACGAACTTCCGCTACCAGCCCGGCTCGCCGATCACGTTCGACGCCGTGATCACGCCCGTGGACGCGGAGGGCGAGCTCCTGCACGACGAGCGCATCGAGGGCGAGGGCACCGGCACGATCTCCTGACGCCGCCCGCGCCTGCCGCGAGAGCCCCGGTCCCGACGGACCGGGGCTCTCGTGCGCTCAGCGCCGGGTCAGGTCCTCGTACTCCGGGTGCCGCTCGACGTACGCGCGGATGAAGGGGCACAGCGCGACGACGCGCTCGCCCGACTCCCGCACGCTGTCGAGCGCGCCCGCGGCGAGCGCGGACCCGACGCCGCGCCCCTCGAACGCGGGGTCGACCTCGGTGTGCGTGAAGATCACCGCGCCCGGCTCCCGCACGTAGGCGGCGAAACCGGCGACGACACCGTCGTCGGTGCGGGCCTCGAAGCGGTCGCCCTCGTCGGTGACGGTGACGGTGGGCGTGCGGGGTGCGGGGCTGTCGGTCATGCCGCCATCGTCGTCGGCCCGGCGCCCCCGGACAACCGCGGCGCGACGCCTGAGACGGCCGTCACGTCGGGCCCTCGCGAGGCGAATTCGCTACCGGCCGGACGGCTTCCGGGTGCGACACTGGGACGGTGGTCCAGGATTCCCCGTCGCGCGCTGACGACCCCGAGAACCCCGAGCACCGGCGGGACGACCTGACGACCGAGGGGACGACGTCGGTCACCGCGCCCGACGCCCCCGTCCGGGCCTCCCGCAACCCCTACCGCGCCGTGCTCACGCTGCCCGGCGCGTGGCGGTTCTCCGCCGCGGCGCTCGTCGCGCGCCTGCCGATGTCGATGGTCGGCATCGGCACGATCCTCATGATCCAGGGCATCTACGGCGAGTACGCCCTCGCGGGACGCGTCGCGGCCGCGCTCGTCGTCGCGCAGGCGGTCGTGTCGCCGCAGATCGCGCGCCTCGTGGACCGCACGGGGCAGCGCGTCGTCATGCTGCCGCTGCTCGCCGCCGCGACGCTCGGGCTCGGCGGGCTCATCCTGTGCGCCGTGCTCCGCGCGCCCGAGTGGACGCTCTACGTGTTCGCCGCCGTCTCCGGCGCGACGCAGGGGTCGTACGGCTCGATGGTCCGCGCGCGCTGGACGCACGTCGTGCCCGACGCGCGGCGCCTGCACACCGCGTACTCGCTCGAGTCCGCGCTCGACGAGCTCGTGTTCGTCGTCGGGCCCGTGCTCGCGACCGTGCTCGCGACGAGCGTGTCGCCGTCGGCCGGGCTGGTCGTCCCCCTGGTCGCGGCGGTCGTGGGCGGGCTGTGGTTCCTGTCCCAGCGTGCGACCGAGCCGCCCGTCGTCGTGCCCGAGGCCGGCGTCAAGCAGCGCTCGGCCATGCGGTCGACGGGCATGATCGTGCTCGCCGTGATCTTCGTGGCGATGGGCATCGTGTTCGGCGCGACCGACGTCTCGACCATCGCGTTCGCCGAGGAGGAGGGCCAGAAGGGCGCCGCCGGCGTCATCCTCGCCGTGTTCGCCCTGGGCTCGCTCATCTCCGGCCTCGTCTACGGCGCCCGCCACTGGGTGTCCCCGCTGTGGCGCCGGTTCGTCATCGGGATCGTCGCGCTCGCCGCGGGCGTCTCGCTGTTCTTCTTCGTCACGTCGATCCCCGTCCTCGCGGCGGTCATGTTCGTCACCGGGTTCGCCATCGCGCCGACGCTCATCAACGGCAACAACCTCGTGCAGAACCTCGTGGCCCCGACCCAGCTCACCGAGGGCCTCGCGTGGGTCGGGACGTCGCTCGGCGTCGGGGTGTCGATCGGGTCGTCCGTCGCCGGGTCGCGCATCGACGCGGGCGGTGCGCACGCCGGGTTCGAGGTCGTCGTCGCGGCGGCCGCGCTCGCCGTCGTGCTGGTGCTCGTGGCCCTGCGGTCGCTGCGGCGCAGCGCCGACCGTGAGGACGTCACGGACGGCACGCCCGCCCACTGACGCGGGGCACGCCGCGCGACGGTCGACGTCGAGCCGCCCGAGGACGACGGACGGGACGGCTCGGGGTCAGATGATGCCGAGGTAGCTCTGCACGGCCCGCTCGAGCGCGTCCAGGTCGTCTCGAAGAAGGAAGTCGACCGGCTCCCCGACGACGTAGTCGGTGTCGATCACACGGAGCTGGTCGACCAGGAGCACGGTCTCCTGGCCCGCGATCTCGAGGACGGGCCGGAAGATCGCACGCTGCGCGCTCGTCGAGGTCGGCACGATCGTCGCGACGGACCACGGCATGTTCGTCGGGGACAGGACCACCCCGTACCGCCGACCGCCCTGCTCGTGGCCCCGGGGGTCACCGAGGTCGACGCGGTAGACGGCGCCGCGGATCACCAGGCGTCCGGCTCGTCGTCGAGGTTCTCGTGGGCGAGACTCTCCGCATCGACGCGGGCCTGGTCGACCCACTTCTCGTGCGCGACCAGGTGCAGGCCACGACGGACGGCATCGCTGGCGGTGACGCCTTCGTCGCGGAGGCGGTCGAGGATCCGGCGCTCCTCGGGGGTGGGTCGGAACGTGACGGAGTCGCGCTTCGTCGAGGCGCCCTCGCCCTTCTCGCCCCGCGGGGTCCCCCCGGCAGGCACGTTCTTCCCGCCCCGCGAGGTCGAGCCTCGGGGAGTCGTTCTCTCGTGCGTGGTGCTGCGGGTTGTCGTCGCCATGGTCACGACACTACGCCGCGTGTCCCACATTTGTCAGACACGACCCGGCGCGGCTGACGCCGCGCCCGAGAGGTGGGCCCGCTCGCCCTCCTGGTCGAAGATCGTGAGGATCTCGACCGGGCCGTCGTGCGCGCCGAACGAGTGCGGCACCATCGTCGAGAACTCCGCTGCCTGGCCCTCCTGGACGAGGATCCGGCGGTCCGCGAGGTAGACGACGGCCGTCCCGGACAGCACGGTGAACCACTCGTGCCCCGGGTGGACGCGCTGGTGCTCCGGCCCGACGGCGCGCTCGGGCGTGAGGCGCATCTTCGCGACCATCGTCCCGGTCCGCTCGCGCGACAGCAGCCACGTGGTCTCCCCCGGGCGGCGCTGCGGCTCGGGCCGGATCACGACGTCCTCGTCGTCGACGGGCTCGACGAGCTGGTCGAGGGTCGTGCCGAGCGCGCGGGCGATCGGCACGAGCTGGTCGAGCGCGATGCGCCGGTGCCCGGTCTCGATGCGGCTGAGCGTGGACGGGCTGAGGAAGCAGCGCGCGGCGAGCGCGTCGAGCGTCCAGCCGCGCGCGAGCCGCAGCCCGCGGATGCGTTGCCGCACGACGGCGTCGAGATCCGGTTCTTGCGTCATGAGCAAGATCCTATGCTCAGCACGCATGGTCGTCCTACGGTGGAGTCATGGACCTCCCCGCCCCCGGGCGCCCCGCGCCCACCCCCGGCGACGCGCCCGGGCACGGCCACACTCACACCCACGGCCACGCCCACGGCCCGCACGACGGTGCCGGGCTGGCCGAGCTGCTCGAGCTCGACGCGCTC
Organism: Cellulosimicrobium sp. MI9406; assembly: GCF_040595865.1. Taxonomy (NCBI): domain Bacteria; kingdom Bacillati; phylum Actinomycetota; class Actinomycetes; order Micrococcales; family Promicromonosporaceae; genus Cellulosimicrobium; species Cellulosimicrobium sp. MI9406. Next base: position 328,357 of record NZ_JALIZI010000005.1, on the reverse strand, counting down.
GTCTTCGGGCATCTCCTCGACGAAGCCGTGGCGGTCGCCGTCGGGCACGCCCCGGCCCCGACGCACGCCGTCGTCGACCTCGGCGCGGGGACCGGCACCGGCACCCGAGCGCTCGCGCGGGCGTTCCCCGACGCCGAGGTCGTCGCGGTCGACGCGGACGCCGCGATGCTCGACCGCCTGCGGGCCCGGCTCGCCGGGACGGGTCTCGCGGAGCGCGTGCGCACCGTCGAGGCCGACCTCGACGCCGGGTGGCCGCCCGTCGGCGCCGCGGACGTCGTGTGGGCGTCGGCCTCGCTGCACCACGTCGCCGACCCGGCGCGCGTCCTGCACGACGCCCGCGACGCGCTCGCCCCGGGCGGCCTGCTCATCGTCGTCGAGATGACCGCGACGTCGCCCGTCCTGCCCGACGGCGCGGACCACGCCGACCTCACCGCGCGCCTCGAGCGCGCCATGGCGCACGCCGGCTGGAACCGCTACCCCGACTGGACCCCGTACCTGACCGACGCCGGGCTGGAGGTGGTGGACCGGCGCGAGCCGACCGCCGTCGTGCCGCCGGGGCCGGACACGTCCCGCTGGGCGCACGCGACCGCGCTGCGCCAGCGCGAGCACCTGGCGGACCGGCTGGAGCCCGCCGACCTCGCCGCGCTCGACGCCGTGCTCGCGGCGACCGCGCCCGGCACCACCGACCACACCGTCCGCGCCCGGGGCGGCCGCGTCGTCTGGGCCGCCCGCCGCCCCCGCTGAGGAGAGTCATGGACACCACCACCGAGAAGAACGCCCCCTACGACGTCGCGATCGTCGGCGGCGGCCCCGCCGGGCTGAGCGCCGCGGTGACGCTCGCGCGGTCGCTGCGGTCCGTCGTCGTGCTCGACGCCGGCGAGCCGCGCAACGCGCCCGCGGAGGGCGCGCACAACCTGCTCGGGCGCGAGGGCGTGCCGCCGCGCGAGCTGCTGGCCACCGGCCGCGCCGAGGCCGAGGGCTACGGCGCCGAGGTCCGCGACGCGCGCGTCGCCCGCGCCGACGGCGACGCCGGGTCCGGCTTCACGCTCACGCTCGACGACGGCGGGACGGTCCGCGCGCGCCGCGTGCTGCTCGCGACCGGCCTGGTCGACGAGCTGCCCGACGTCCCCGGGGTCCGCGAGGGCTGGGGGTCGAGCGTGCTGCACTGCCCGTTCTGCCACGGGTGGGAGGTACGCGGCCAGCGGATCGCGGTGCTCGCGACCGGGCCCGCGGCGGCGCACCAGGTGCTGCTGTTCCGCCAGCTCACCCCGCACGTCACGCTGTTCCAGCACACCGCCCCCGAGCCCGACGACGCCACGTGGGAGCAGCTCTCGGCGCTCGGCGTGCGCGTGGTCGAGGGCGAGGTCGCGCGGCTCGACGTCGACGGCCGGTCCGGGCGGTCGGTCGTGCTCGCCGACGGGACGTCGTTCCCCGTGGACGCGGTCGTCGTCGGGCCGCGGTTCGTCGCGCGCGGCGAGCTGTTCGAGCAGCTCGGCGGGACCCTGGAAGACCACCCAGCGGGCCGGTTCGTGCCCGCCGACCCGCGCGGCGCGACCGCCGTGCCGGGCGTGTGGGCCGCGGGCAACTCCAGCGACCTCATGGCGCAGGTCGGCGCGTCGGCGGCGGCCGGGGTCATGGCCGGCGCGGGGATCCACGGGGAGCTCGCGCAGACCGACGCCGCGGCGGCCGTCGCACGACGCCGGACGCCGTTCGCGGCGCAGGCCGAGCCCGCGGTCTGAGGCGTCGGCCCGAGGCACCGGACCGGGCCCGCGGCCGGGAACGACCGCGGGCCCGGCCGCGCGGAGGGTGACGCACGAGACGCCCGCTCGCGCTGCGCGGCCGGGCGGCCCGTCGCACGATGGAGGACGACCCCAGCCCACCGTGGAGGTACGTCATGCCGTTCGGAATCGGTCGGTCCCCGCAGGACAAGCGCAACCGCACGGTCGCCGACCTGCTCGTCGCGCAGCTCATCGAGGCGGGGGTGCGCCGGATCTACGGCATCGTCGGCGACAGCCTCAACCCCGTGGTCGACGCCGTGCACCGGTCCAACGCGGGCGAGAACGCAGGCAAGGGGATCGAGTGGATCCACGTGCGCCACGAGGAGGCCGCCGCGTTCGCCGCCGCCGCCGAGGCCGAGGTCACGGGCAGCCTCGCGGTGTGCGCGGGGTCGTGCGGGCCGGGGAACCTCCACCTCATCAACGGCCTGTACGACGCCAACCGGTCGCGCGTGCCCGTGCTCGCCATCGCGAGCCACATCCCGAGCAAGCAGATCGGCACCGGGTTCTTCCAGGAGACCCACCCCGACCGCCTGTTCACCGAGTGCTCCGTCTACTCGGAGATGATCTCGAGCGCCGAGCAGGCGCCGCGCGTCATCAATTCCGCGATCCACCACGCGTACGGCGCCCGCGGCGTCTCCGTCCTCACGCTCCCGGGCGACGTCGCCGACCTCGACGCCCCGGCCGCCGTGCCCGACGTCGCGTGCCGGCCCGCGCCCCCGCGCGTCGTCCCCGACGCGACCGCCGTCCAGCAGCTCGCGGACGCGATCGACGCCGCGAAGAAGGTCACGATCTTCGCCGGCGCGGGGGTGCGCGGCGCGCACGACGACGTGATCGCGCTCGCCGACAAGATCGCCGCGCCCGTGGGCCACTCGCTGCGCGGCAAGGAGTTCATCCAGTACGACAACCCGTTCGACGTCGGCATGTCCGGCCTCCTCGGCTACGGCGCCGCGTTCGACGCCATGCACGACTGCGACCTCCTCGTGCTGCTCGGCACCGACTTCCCGTACGACCAGTTCCTCCCGGAGTCGGTCCGCACGGCGCAGGTCGACGTCGACCCGACCCACCTCGGCCGGCGCACACGCCTGGACCTCGCCGTCGTGGGCGACGTCGGCGAGACGGTCCGCGCGCTCCTGCCGCTCGTGAAGAAGGCGCGCTCGCGCAAGTTCCTCGACTCGATGGTCGCCAAGCACGAGAAGGCGATGACCGGCGTCGTCGGGGCGTACACGAAGAAGGTCGAGCGCACGACGCCGATCCACCCCGAGTTCGTCGCGGACACGCTCGACCAGGTCGCCGCCGACGACGCGGTGTTCACCGTCGACACGGGCATGTGCAACGTGTGGGCCGCGCGGTACATCACGCCCAACGGGAAGCGCCGCGTCATCGGGTCGTTCATCCACGGCTCGATGGCCAACGCGCTCCCCCACGCCATCGGCGCCGCGGCCGCCGGGCGTGAAGGGGGCCGCGAACGCCAGGTCGTCGCCATGGCCGGCGACGGCGGCCTCTCGATGCTGCTCGGCGAGCTCGTGACGCTCAAGCACTACGACCTGCCGGTCAAGGTCGTCCTGTTCGACAACGCGAGCCTCGGCATGGTGCGCCTCGAGATGCTCGTCGACGGCCTGCCGATGTTCGGCACCGAGTCGCCGCACGTGGACTACGCCGCGGTCGCGAACGCGATCGGCATCCCGGCGGTGCGCGTCGAGAAGCCGAAGGACCTGCGCCGCGCGCTCCAGGAGGCGCTGAACCGGCCCGGCCCGGCGCTCGTCGACGTCGTCACCGACCCCCGGGCGCTCTCGATCCCGCCGAACATCACCGCGGGCCAGGTCCGCGGGTTCGCGGTCGCGATGAGCAAGGAGGTCCTCGGCGGCGGCATGGGCGAGGTCGTCTCGATGGCCCGCGCCAACCTGCGCAACGTGCCCCGCCCGTGACCGACGAGCCCACCCTCGCCGACGTCCGCGACACCGCCCGGGAGGTCTTCGGCTACCGCGACCTGCGCCCCGGGCAGCGCGAGGCGATCACCGCGCTCCTCGACGGCCGCGACGTCCTGCTCGTGCTGCCCACGGGGGCCGGCAAGTCCGCGGTCTACCAGCTCCCCGGCCTCGAGCTGCCCGGGCCGACGCTCGTCGTCTCGCCGCTCATCGCGCTCCAGCAGGACCAGGTGCGCTCCCTCCTCGAGCTCGGCGACGACGACGCGCGGGCCGCCGCCGTGAGCTCGGCCGTGCCCGCAGCCGAGCGCCGCGCCGCGCTCGAGGCCGCCGCCGCGGGCGAGCTGGAGTTCCTCTTCCTCTCGCCCGAGCAGCTCGCCAACGAGGAGGTGCTCGACGCCGTCCGCGCGGCCCGGCCCAGCCTCGTCGCGGTCGACGAGGCGCACTGCGTCTCGACCTGGGGGCACGACTTCCGGCCCGAGTACCTGCGCGTCGGCGAGCGCCTCGACACGCTCGACCCGCGACCGCCCGTGCTCGCGCTCACCGCGACGGCGTCCCCGCCCGTGCGCGAGGACGTCGCCGAGCGCCTGCACCTGCGCGACGCCGCGGTGATCGTCCGCGGGTTCGCCCGCCCGGGGATCGCGCTGGAGGTCGTGCGCACCGTCGAGGCGGCGGACAAGGACCGCGCGGTCGTCGAGCGGGTGCGCGCGGAGGCCGAGCACGGCGTGGGGATCGTCTACGTGGGCACGCGACGTCGCACGACCGAGGTCGCCGACGCGCTCGCGGAGGCGGGCCTGCGCACCGCGGCCTACCACGGCGGGCTGCGGCGGGCCGAGCGCGACGAGGCCCAGCGGCGGTTCACGGACGACGAGGTGGACGTCGTGGTCGCGACGTCCGCGTTCGGCATGGGCATCGACAAGCCGGACGTGCGGTTCGTCGTGCACGCGGACGTCCCCGGTTCCCCGGACGCCTACTACCAGGAGGTCGGCCGTGCGGGCCGCGACGGCGAGCCCGCCGTCGCGGTGCTCTTCTACCGGCCGGAGGACCTGGGCCTCCAGCGCTACTTCGCCGTCGGCGTGCCCGACCGCGACGACCTCCGCGAGGTCGCGCGCGCCCTGGGCCGGGGCGGCCCGGCGTCGGGCTCGTCGTCGTCAGGAGGGCGGGCGCGGCTGCCGCGGCGTCTGGCACGCCTGCGCGCGCTCGTGGAGGACGCGCGGGCGCTCGCCGGCGAGGACGCGCGCCCGGGTGCGGTGGCCGACGTCGCGCACGAGCTCGCGGAGGCCCGGCGCCGGGTCGACGACTCGCGCCTGCAGATGATGCGCGCGTACGCCGAGACCCCGCAGTGCCGCCGCCAGTTCCTGCTCGCCTACCTCGGCGAGGAGCTGCCCGAGCCGTGCGGGCGCTGCGACAGCTGCTGGGCCGGGACCGCGGAGGAGAGGGCCGCCGACGACGCGTCCGCGCCGTGGTCGACGGGCACGACGGTGCGTCACCCGGAGTTCGGCGAGGGGACCGTCATGGGCTACGAGGGCGACGACCGCGTGACCGTGCTCTTCGAGACCCACGGGTACCGGACCCTGAGCCTCGACGCGGTGACGGACCAGGGCCTGCTCACGGCGTCCTGACCCGCCGCCGGTGGCCGGCGCGGGCGCGCGTCCGGCGCCGCCGCCCCGGCCGGTAGCATCGCCGCGTGCTCACCAGGACGACGGTCACGGACGACCAGCTCGCGGCGCTCGTGGCGCCGCTCGGCGAGGCACTGCGGTCCGAGCCGCTGAGCGGCGGGATGTTCGCGAGCGTCTTCGCGGTCGACCTCGCCCCGCGGCCCGGCGCCACGCCCGACGACGTCCCGGGCCGCGTCGTCGTCAAGGTCACGGGCGCCGACACGTCCCGGCTCCTGCGGTACGAGCACGGCATCCCCGGCACCGAGGCGGCGGCCTACCGGGCCGCCCACGCCGCGGGCCTGCCCGTCCCGCAGGTGCTGCACGCCGACCTCACGCGCGAGCACGTGGACGGTGACGCGCTCGTCGTGACGTTCCTCGACGGGACCCTGTGGAGCGCGCGCGAGGCCGACGCGGCGGAGTCCGCCGCCGTCCGCCGCGGGCTCGGGTCGTTCATGGCGCGGCTGCACCGGATCGCGGGCGACCGGTTCGGCTACCCGGCCCCCGCGTCGGGCCTCGCGGCCGCGACCTGGCCCGACGCGGTCGCCCGCATGGTCGACGCCGTGCTCGACGACGCGCGCACGTGGGGGGTCGAGCTCCCGGAGGCCCGGGTGCGCGACGCCGTCGCCCGGCACCGCGACGTCCTCGCCCGCGTCGAGGTCCCCCGGCTCGTGCACGCGGACCTGTGGCCGGGGAACGTGCTGCTCGCGCCGGACGCCCCACGGATCGTCGGCGTGCTCGACGCCGAGCGGTCCCTCTGGGGCGACCCGCTGTTCGAGCTCGCGGGCGCCGACCAGCTCGGGTCCGGCCCCGTCGACGCGGACCTCCTCGCGGGCTACGCCGCCGAGGGCGGCGACCTGGGCCTGGGCGACGGCACGCCCGGCAGCGGCGACCCCGCCGCGTGGACGCGCCTGCGCCTGTACCGCACCTACCTGTCGTGCCTCCTCGCCGTCGAGGTGGTGCCGCGGGGCTACGAGGGCGACTGGGTCGAGGGGTACGCCGGCACGGCCCGCGCCAACCTGCTGCGGATGCTGGACGAGCTGGGCGTCTGAGACTCCCCTGTGGGGAGTCCTCCCCATGTGACGTACCCCCGGATCGCCCCACGGCATGGTCGAGTCACGGTAAGGTGTGCGTACGTTCACGACAACTCCACACGCCACTCCCGCGCCGTGGCCACCCGTCCGAGGGGACCTCGCATGATCGCGTTCATCGTCATCGGCATCGCCGGACTCGCCCTCCTGCTCCTCTCGCTGCTCGTCGGCGAGATCGTCGACCTGGGTGACGGCGCGGTGTCCGGGACGACGCTCGGCGTCGGTGGCGTGGTGTTCGGCGCCGTCGGCGTGATCGTGGCCTCCAACGACCTGCCGACGTGGCTCGCGTACGTCGGGTCCCTCGTCGTGGCGCTCGTCGTCATGGTCCTCGTCCAGCTGCTGGTCAAGAACCTGCGCGCGTCGGAGGACGGCGTCCCCGTGTCCCTCGTGGGCGTCCAGGGCACCGCGACCACCGCGATCGACCCCGCGCGCGGCGAGGTCTCGCTCGACGCGGCGCACGAGCTCGAGCGCCGCCTCGCGTGGTCCGACGAACCGATCCCGGAGGGCGCGCGCGTCGTCGTGCTCGAGCAGTCCGGGAGCCGCGTGCGCGTCCAGCGGCACTACCCCAACGACTGAGGTCCGACGGACCGACCACGACGCCCCGCGCGTCGTCCCGTGGGTGCCGCGCACCCGCACGACTGCCGCACGTCCTGACCTGCCCGCACCCACGGAAGGAGACGCGCCCCGGCGCGGACCATGTTCGACGACACGAACCTCATCACGACCCTGGCGATCGTCGCCCTGGTCATCGCGTTCTTCGCGGTGGTCATCTTCATCAGCAAGCGCATCCGCCGCGTCCCGCCGAACGAGGCCCTGGTCATCGTCGGCCGCGGCGCGGGCCGCAAGGAGGCCGGGGGCAGCGGGCAGAAGGTCGTCGTCGGCGGCCGCACGTTCGTCTGGCCGATCCTCCAGCAGGGCTTCTCCATCTCGCTCGAGCAGCGCCAGATCGGCATCACGGTCGAGGGCGTGGACAAGAACCGCATCAAGATCGCCATCAAGGCGTCGATCAACTTCAAGGTGCGGGGCGACGAGGAGGGCGTGCGCCGCGCGGCCCAGCGCTTCCTCTCCCAGCAGGGCACCCTCACCGAGATCATCAAGGAGTCCCTCGAGGGCTCGCTGCGCTCCATCGTCGGCGACATGACGATCGAGCAGATCATCTCCGACCGCAAGGGCCTGTCCGACCGCGTCGTCGAGTCCACGAAGGCCGACCTCTCGGAGCAGGGCCTCCAGGTCGACCTGCTCAACATCTCCGACATCTCGACGCCCGGGTCGGACTACCTCGCGAACCTCGGGCGCGCCGAGTCGGCCCGCGCCCGCCAGGTCGCCGAGGTCTCCGAGGCCGAGGCCCAGCGCGCGTCGGAGTTCGCCGTCATCGAGGCGGCCGAGCAGATCGCCGAGCGCCAGAAGGCCCTCGACCTCAAGCGCGCCGCGATCAAGGCCGACACCGACCGCGCCAACGCCGAGGCCGAGGCCTCGGGCCAGCTCGCGCGCGCCGAGCAGGACCGCCTCGTCGCGCAGCAGGAGCGCGAGGCGCTCGCCGAGCAGGCGCGCGTGACGCAGGAGCGCCTCGACATCGAGGTCCGCAAGCCCGCCGAGGCCAAGGCGTACGCGGAGGTCCAGGAGGCCAACGCGCGTCGTGACGCCGCGAACGCCGCCACCGAGGCCGACGCGTACAAGCGCACCGTCATCGCCGAGGCGAACAAGACCGCGGCCATCCAGGACGCCGAGGCGTCCGCGCAGGCCGTGCGTCGTGCCGGTGAGGCCGAGCGCGACCGCCAGGTCGCTCTCGCGGCCGGTATCCGGGCCGAGGGTGAGGCCCGCGCCGCGGCGATCGAGGCCGAGGGTCGCGCCGAGGCGGCGGCGACCGACGCCAAGGCCGACGCGCTCCAGAAGTACGGCGAGGCGGCGCTCGTCCAGGAGCTCATCGAGCGCCTGCCCGAGATCGTGCGCGCCGCGGCCGAGCCGATCGGCAACATCCAGGGCATGACCGTCGTCTCGACCGACGGCGCGTCCGCGCTCACGAAGAACGTCGCGTCCGTCCTGGGCGAGGGCCAGGGCGTCATCAAGCAGCTCACCGGCGTCGACATCAACCAGCTCATCGCCAACCTCGCGGGCACGCAGCTCGCGGGCTCGGGCGACGCGCCGACCAACGGCACGTCGCACTGACCCACCCCGCCGACCATGCGGCCGTGGCCCGTCCGGACCTCCGGGCGGGCCACAGCCGCATGGTCGGCGAGCCGGCCGGCAGAACCGGGGCCGGTCAGGCCCAGCCGAGGCGCCCGAACGCGTTGAGCGCGAGCAGCACGCCCAGCGCCCCGAGCACCCAGCCCGTCATGTCCGTCGCGTTCTTCGTGAGCCACCGGTCGAGACGGTGCAGCACCGGGTCGACCGCACGCGCCGCGACGAGCCGGCCGAGCAGCAGCAGGAGCGCGGGCGCGACCATGACGACGCAGTACGCGGCGAGGATCGCAGCGTTCCCGGGCCAGCCGACGTCCGACGTCGTGACGATCCCGATCGCGGCGAGGTACGGCAGCATCGTCCCCACCTCGATCGCGACGGCCCCGAGGGCCAGCCCCATGAGCGGCAGCACCGACGAGCGCGTCCGGACCGCCCCGGTCCCGACGGCGTCCGCCTCGATCCCGAGCGCACGCTCGCGCCACCGCGAGAGCCTCCCCGGGCGCGGGGGCGACGACGGCGCGCCCGGCCCGGCGGTCTCGGCACCGGCACCGGCACCGGCACCGGTCCACGGGCTGGCCCCCACGGCGTCGGCCCGGCCGGCGGCGGACGGGGTGGCACCGAACGGGGCGGCGTCGGACTGCGCGGCCTTGCGCGCCGCGCGCTTGCTGTCGAACCGGAAGCTCAGCGCGAAGAGCGCGATGCCCAGGAGGAGCTGCACGATCGCGGCGGCTCGCGTGTCGAGCGCGTCGCCGAACCGGTCGAGGAACGCGCCCGCGCCGAGCAGCACGACGATCCCGACGGCGAGGTAGAACCCCGCCACCGTGCCGAGGTACACGAGCACGCGCCCCGCACGCAGCCGCCCGGGCGCGAGCAGGAGCCACACGGGGATGAGCAGCGTGCCGAAGCTCATGGAGTCGATGAGCGCCAGCACGACGAGCACGCCGGCCATGGCGGCCAGGCCGAGGCCCGGACCGCCGACGGCGTCGAGGTCGAGAGGGAGGTCCATGCCCCCGAGCCTCCCGTCCGGCGACCGGCGCGTCGTCCGGCGAACGACCGACTCGTGCGCCCCGTCGCGGGGCCGCGGAGGCGCGAGGGGGGCGTGGTGCCGGGGACGGGCGCGGGCGTCGTACACCGTTCGACCGATCCGTCTCCGGGCGCGCTGTGCTGGGATGGAGGCGTGAGCACGCACGACGGCGGGACGCAGGACGCGCGCGCGGCCGCGCCCGGGCGCACCGGGCGCTGGCGCGCGGCGGCCGGTTCCCTGCGCGGCGTGTGGCGCATCGAGGACCGGCGCAACGACCTGTTCTCCGCCGTGACGACGTTCGTCCTCGGGTGGGTGCTCCTCGAGGTCGGGCTCGTCGGCATCGTCCGCGCGTCGTTCGTCGTCGAGCCCCCGCACGCCTGGTGGCGGGTCGCGCTGCTCGGCGTCGGGTGCCTCCTCATCCTCGTCAAGCGCGCGCACCCGATCCTCGCGCTCCTCGGCGGGGTCGTCGTCACCGCCGTCGACCTGCGGTGGGGCGGGAGCCTCGCCCTCATGCTCGTCCTCTGGGACCTGCTCTACGCCGCGGCCCTCTGGTCGCGGCCCCGGGCGCGCGCATGGCTCTGGGGCGTCGCGGCGACGGTCGTGGCGGTGGGCGCCGTCGGGGCGGGCGAGGCCACGCGGGACGTGCGGGAGTTCGTCTACATGGGGCTGCAGCTCAGCGCGCTGCTCCTCGTGCCGATGTGGTGGGCCACCAACGTGCGCACCACGAGCGAGCTCGCCGAGGTCGCGAGCGAGCGCGCCGACCTCGCCGCGCGCGAGGCCGAGGCCTCGGCCCGCACGGCCGACCTGGAGCGCCAGCGCGCGAGCGACCTCGAGCGCATCGCGCAGCTCGACCGGCACGAGGCCGTCCGTGCGGAGCGGGCCGCGATGGCGCGCGACCTGCACGACGTCATCGCGTCGCACCTGTCGACCATCGCCATCCACTCCGGCGCCGCGCTCGCCCTCCCGCCCGACGCCGCGAAGGACCGCGCCGCGCTCGAGCAGGTGCGCGCGAGCGCCGTCGCGTCGCTCGACGAGATGCGGTCCATGATCCTGCTGCTGCGCACGGAGGGGCGACGCGAGGACGGCGGCGCATCCGACGCCGTCGTCGCCCCCGGCCGCCTCGCCGGCCTCGACACTCTCCTCGACGCCGCGCGCGCGACGACGACCGTCACGCTCCGCGACCCGGACGGCGTCGCGGCGTCGCCCCTGCCCGCGGCGGCGGACCAGGCGCTGTTCCGCATCGCGCAGGAGGCCGTGACGAACGCGCTCAAGCACGCGCCGGGCGCCCCGGTCGTCGTCGAGCTCTCCCGGCACGGGGCGGCCGTCGTGCTGGAGGTGCGCGACGACGGCGCCCCCGGTTCCGGGACGGTCGAGGCGCCGCTGAGCGCCGGCACCGGCCTGCTCACGATGCGCGAGCGCGCCGACGGTCTCGGCGGCACGTGCAGCGCCGGCCCGCTGCCCGCGGGCGGGTGGTCCGTGCGCGCCGAGATCCCCGTGGCCGGGCTCCCGGTCGAGAGGCAGGACGCATGACGCGACGACCGGTCCGGGTGCTCCTCGCCGACGACCACGCCGCCATCCGGGCGGGCCTGCGCCTGCTGCTCGACGCCGCGCCCGACGTCGAGGTGGTCGGCGAGGCCGCGGACGGCACCGCCGCCGTCACGAACGCCCGGGCGCTGCGGCCCGACGTCGTGCTCATGGACCTGCGGATGCCGGGCGTCGACGGCATCGAGGCGACGCGCGTCATCACCGGCGAGCGCCTCGCCGAGGTCCTCGTGCTCACGACGTTCGACCTCGACGAGTACGTGGACGGCGCGCTGCGCGCCGGGGCCGCGGGGTTCCTCCTCAAGACGGCCGAGCCCGCCGCGCTGATCGACGCCGTGCGTCGCGTCGCCGACGGAGACGGCGTCCTCGCGCCCGAGGTCACCCGTCGGCTCCTCGCCGCGTTCGCGCGCGACCCCGTTCCCGACGCCGCCCGGCTCCCCGCGGGATCGCGCCCGGGCGGCACGGACGGTCCCGGGGACCCCGCGGCGTCGGGCGGCGGGGGCGTCGTCGACGACCGGCCCGACCCCCGGCTCGCCGACCTCACGCCGCGCGAGGTCGACGTGCTCGCGGCGCTCGGCCGCGGCCTGTCCAACCAGGGCATCGCGACCGACCTCTACATCACCGAGGCCACGGCCAAGACGCACGTCTCGCGCGTGCTCGCGAAACTCGGCGTCGCGACCCGCATGCAGGCGGCGATCGTCGCGCGGGACTGCGGCCTCGCCTGACCGCCCCCCTGCACCCGACCGCCGCCCAGCGCCCAGCCCCCGTCGCCCAGCGCCCGTCGACCACGGGGTCACCGACCGGAACCCGCCCGATCCGGTCGCCGACCCCGTGCTCGCCGGCTGGGTGGGGTCGGGGCGGGGGCCACGGGCCGCCGGGGGGCAGGCCGGGTCAGCCGAGGTCAGGCCGGGGCCAGGTCCGGGCTCTGCACGACGAGGGCGGCGTGCCGGGCGCCCGCCCGCATCGCCTCCTCGACGCCCGCGCCGCGCAGGTGCGCGTCGAGGAACCCGGCGAAGAAGCCGTCGCCGGCGCCGTTCGTGTCGACGACGTGCGGCACGGGCTGTGCCGGGACCTCGACGAAGCCGCCCTCCGGCGTGAGCGCGACCGCGCCGCGCGAGCCGCGCGTGCAGACCACCAGGCGCGCGCCCGCCGCGACCCGGGCGGCCATGAAGCCGCGCCAGTCGTCGAGCCGGTCCCCGCTGAGGAACACGTGCGTGCCCGCGTCGACCCAGGGTCGGTGGAACGCGGACTCGCCGTCGTAGTCGTGCAGGTCGACCCAGACGTCGCGACCGCGCGCCACGGCGAGGTCGAGCACCGGGAGCGCGGGCACCGCGAGGTCGACGACGACGGCCCGCGCCGCGTCGAGCGCCGCGACCGTGGCGTCCCAGGCCTCGCCCTGGGCCGGGACCTCGCCTGGTGCACGCAGGTAGACCGAGACGCGGCCGCCGTCGTCGTCCATGAGGTTGAGGTGGCTCTCGGTGCGGCCGTCGGGCGACGGCTCCGCGAGCACCCGCACGCCCGCGCCCTCGAGCACGGACCGGACGCGCGCGCCGTCGTCGTCCGTCCCGAGCACCGTGCGCAGGAGCACCGACCGGCCGAGGCGCGCGAGGTTGAGCGCCTTGCCCGCGGACGTGCCGCCGACCGTGTGCCGGTGCGACCGCGCGAACACGGTGTGCGGCGTGGGAGCGGGCAGCTCGTCGAGCTGGACGAGGAGGTTCCACGACGCCGGCCCGGCCACGAGGACCTCGGCCTGCGGGGCCGCCATCAGTCCGTCACCGTGATGCCGAGGCTGTGGGCGAACGTCGCGGCCAGGCGGGCGAGCTGCATCGAGTCGATGGTCGATCCGCGCAGCGACTCGATGCCGCCGAGCTCGTCGATCTCGGCACCGCGCAGGTCCACGTGGGCGAGCGTGGCGCCCTGCACGTCGAGCCGGCGGACGCGCGTGCCCTCGAACGCGACGCGCAGCGCGTCGGACGCGACGAGGTCGAGCTCGTCGATCGTGCAGTCGGTGAACACCACGTCGCGCAGCGACGCGCCCCGCAGGTTGACGAACCCGAGCTTGCAGCCGACGAACCGCACCCCGGTCCACGACGACTCGTAGAGCTCGGCGGACCCGAGGCGCGCGCCCCGCACCTCGACCTCGCGCCACCGGCCGCGCGTCCCGCGCACCACCGGGACGTCGAGGCGCCCCAGCACGACCTCCGTGAGCGTCACCGCCCCCAGGTCGGCCTCGTCGGCGCGCACCTGGTCGAGCCGCGTGGAGAACACGGTCGCGCCGTGCAGGTCGAGCCGGTCGAGACGGAGGTCCGTGATCTCGAACCCCTCGAGGTCGGCCTCCGCCTCGAGGTCGTAGGCGTCACCGGGCTGGAGGTCGTCCAGGACGACCGGGTCGATCGCGGGTGGTTCGGTCGTCGGCTTCTTCGGGGGCACGCCCCGAGCCTAGGCCGGGCCGCCCACGCGGCGAGGAGCGGCTCAGGGCTCCGGGTGCAGGGCGTCGTAGCGCCAGAACCGGCGCTGGGCCCGCACGACGAGCCACAGCACGACGACGCACGCGATACCGCCCGCGACGGCGGCCCACGCCTCCCCCACCCAGGTGGCCTGCGCGCCGAGGACGAGCTCGCCGAGGCGGGGCCCGCCCGCGACGACGACGATGAACACGCCCTGGAGGCGGCCGCGCATGTCGTCGGGCGTCGCGGTCTGGAGGATCGTCTGACGGAACACCGCGCTCACGGCGTCGGACGCGCCCGCGAGCGCCAGCGCGACGCTCGCCGCGACGACGCCGCCCACGAGGACGGTCGTCGGGGTGGTCGCGCCCGCGCCGAGGAGCACGACGCCGAACAGCACGATCGACAGCCCGTAGGCCGTGATCGCCCACACGATGACGCGGCCCTGCCACCGCACGCGCGACAGGCCGCCGGAGAACACGCCCGCGAGCACCGCCCCGACGGCGAACTCCGCGGTGAGGACGCCCGTCGTCGCCTCTCCGCCCCCGAGGAACACGACCCCGGCGGCGGGCAGGAGCACGCGCGGCGAGGCGAGCACCATCGCGGCGAGGTCGACGAGGAACGTCGTGCGGACGTTGGGCTGGGTCGCGAGGTACCGCAGGCCGTCGACGACGGACCGCCACCCCACGACGCGGCGCCGACGCCCCGCGGGGGCGGCGGCGACCGTGGCCGGGGCGCCGGGCCCGGCGGGCAGCGGCGGGATGTCGGGGAGCCGCCACACCGCCCACAGCGCGGCGGTGAACAGGACGGCGTCGATCGTGTACGCGACCTGGTAGCCCCACAGCGCGACGAGGAACGCACCGCCCAGCGGGCCGACGGTGAGCGCGACGTTCCACGCGATCGTCTGGAGCGCGTTCGCCGCGGGCAGGAGCCGCGGCTCGACGAGGCGCGGGATGATCGCGGAGCGCGCGGGGTTGTTGATCGCGAACGCGGCGGACTGCGCCGCGACGAGCGCGTAGAGCACGCCGACCGAGTCCAGGTGCAGCCACGCCTGGACGGCGATGAGCGCGGTGACCACCCACAGCGCCGTCGAGGCCGCGAGCGCGACCTTGCGGCGGTCGTACGCGTCGACGAGCGCGCCGCCGTAGAGCCCGAGCACCACGAGCGGCACGAGCGCGCAGAGGCCGAGCACGCCGACCGCGAGCGACGAGCCCGTGAGCGCGTACACCTGCAGGCCGACGGCGACGACCGTGAGCTGCGAGCCGAGGTTGGAGATGCCGAGCCCCCACCACAGGCGGCGGAACGGCGGGGAGATGCGCAGCGGGGTCGTGTCGGCGAGAAGACCGTTGACTCGAGCCACGACCGCCGAGCCTACGTCAGCCGGCGGGTGGGCCCGTCCTCGTGGTGCCGGGCTCGTCCGCGTCCGCGAGGGCGCTGTCGCGCGCCTCCGCCTCGCCCCACGCGTCGACGTGGCGGTGCGGAGGTCCGGGCGGCGGCGAGTACCCGGGGTGCGGCCCGGGCGTGAGGTAGGTGCGTGCGAAGAACAGCGAGGCGGCGAGGTCTTCGCGCCGCTCGGCCGCGGTGCGGGCGCGCCGCGTCGAGATCTCGACGACGACGTCCCCCTCCCAGCCGCGGCGCACGAGCTCGGCGAGGACGAGGTCGCACGGCTGGTCGCCGCGCCCGGGGACGAGGTGCTCGTCCGTGATGGACGACGACCCGTCCGCGAGGTGCACGTGCGCGAGGCGGCCGTCGAACACGTCGAGCAGCGCGAGCGCGTCCTGCTGCGCGACGGCGGCGTGCGACAGGTCGAGCGTGACGTGCTCGTAGCCGTGCTCGGACGGGTCCCAGCCGGGCAGGTACGCCTGCATCTCGCGCTTGCGGCTGCGCCACGGGTACATGTTCTCGACCGCGATGGTGACGCCCTCGGTCTCGTCGAGCTCGCCGACGAGGTCCTCGAACTCGCGCGCGTACCGGTACTGCCAGCGGAACGGCGGGTGCACGACGACGGTGCTCGCCCCGACCTCCTGAGCCAGCTCGACGCTGCGCCGCAGCTTGGGGCCCGGCGACCGTCCCCACACGCGCTGGCTCACGAGGAGCGTGGGTGCGTGGATGCTGCGGATCGGTACGTCGTGCTCGGCGGAGAGCCGGCGCAGCGCCGCGGCGTCCTGCGTCGTCTCGTCGGACCACACCATGACCTCGACGCCGTCGTACCCGAGGTCGGCCGCCGCCTCGAAGGCGTACTGGGCCTTGCGCGGGTAGACGCTCGCCGTGGACAGCGTGACGTGGATGCGCGGCTGCTCCCCCGGTGACGGTGGGGCCTCTCGCGGCGTCGTCGCGTCTGACATGCCGGTCACCCTAGACCCGTCCGCTGTGGCCCACACCAGCGGGCGGTCGGCGCCGACGACGCCGCGCCGCGCCGAGGGCTTCCGACCCTCCCCTTTCCGGGCCGGATCGCCTAGGATGCACTGGTCCAGACCACTTGTCTGCCGGAGGAACACCATGGACCGTGCCGTCGTCGTCGCGATCACCGAGGGCCTGCACGCCCGCCCGGCCGCGCTCTTCGTCAAGACCGCCGCCGCCCAGCCCGCGCCCGTGCGCATCGCCAAGCCCGGCGGCGACGCCGTCGAGGCGGCGAGCATCCTCGGGGTCATGACGCTCGGCGTCTCGGCCGGGGACGAGGTCGTGCTGTCGACCGACGCCGACGGCGACGACGCGAGCGCCTCGATCGACGCGCTCGTCGCCTTCCTGGAGCAGACCGAGGTCGCCTGACGCCGTGCCCGGCCCCGTCGCGGGGCCGGGCACGGCGCTCGTCACAGGCCCAGCTCGTCGAGCACGGGGAGCCGGGCGCGCACCGCCGCGCGCGCGGCGTCGGGCGTGGGCTGCTGCAGCGCGAGGAACGCGAGCTCCTCGCACTCCTCCGACGTCGTGGCCGCCAGCACCGCGGCGACGTCCGGGAGCGCGCGCGGCGTCATGGACAACGACGTCACGCCGAGCCCGACGAGCACCGGGGCGAGCACCGGGTCGGCCGCGGCCTCCCCGCACACGCCGAGCGGTCGCCCGTTGAGCGCCGCGCCCGAGCCCGTGGCCCCGACGAGCGCGAGGACCGTCGGCTGCCACGCGGTGGACAGGCGCGCGAGGTCGGAGACCTCGCGGTCGGCCGCCATCGTGTACTGCGTGAGGTCGTTCGTGCCGATGCTCGCGAACGCCGCTCTGGCCAGCACCCAGCGCGCGCCGAGGGCCGCGGCCGGCACCTCGATCATCACGCCCGCCGTCGCGAGGCCGTGGTCCGCGCACAGCGCGACGAACGACTCCGCCTCGTCCGGCGTCGCGATCATCGGCGCCATGACCCACACGTCCGCCGCCTCCGCCTCCGCCGCGCGCGCGAAGGCGGTGAGCTGGCGGTCGAGCACGTCGGGATGGCGGCGCGCGGTCCGCAGGCCGCGCACCCCGAGCGCCGGGTTCGGCTCGGCGTCGGGCGTGACGAACGGGAGCGGCTTGTCGGCGCCCGCGTCGAGCGTGCGCACGACGACCTTGCGGCCCGGGAACGCGGCGAGCACCTCCCGGTAGGCCGCGACCTGCTCGTCGACCGTCGGCTCGACGGTGCGGCCGAGGAAGCAGACCTCGGTGCGGAACAGCCCGACACCCTCCGCGCCCGCCTCGGCGGCGGCGCGCGCGTCCGCGCCGTCTGCGACATTGGCGAGCAGCTCCACGCGCCGGCCGTCCGCCGTCCGGCCGGGGCCGTCGAGGCGCCGCCGGGCGCGGCGCGCGCCCCGGGCCGCGACGACCGCCGCCACGTCGTGCTCCGACGGGTCGCGCTCCACCGTGCCGAGGCCGCCGTCCACGAGCACGGTCTCGCCGTCGCGCAGCGCGAGCGCGCCCTCGACCGCGACGACGGCCGGGATGCCCAGGGCGCGCGCGAGGATCGCGGTGTGCGACGTCGGCCCGCCGCCGCGCGTGACGACGGCGAGCACGCGCTCGGGATCGAGCTGCGCCGTGTCCGCGGGCGCGAGGTCGTCCGCCACGAGCACGAACGGGTGGCCCGGGTCGGGCACGCCCGGCACCGGCAGGCCGAGCAGGGTCGCGACGATCCGGTCGCGCACGTCCCGCACGTCGCGCGCCCGCTCGGCGAGGAGGCCGCCCAGCGCCTCGAGCCGCCCGACGACGACCCCCGCCGCGTCCCACACGGCCCGGGCCGGGGTCGCCCGCTGCGCGCGCACCCGCCCGACGGCGTCGCGCGCCAGGGCGGGGTCGGCCGCCATCGCGGCGGTCACGCCCAGGACCTCCGCCGCGGTGCCCTCGGCCCGCGCCGCGCGGGCGGTGAGGTCCTCCTGGACCGTCGTCACCGCCGCGAGGACCTGCGTCACCGCGAGGTCGACGTCGGCGTCCGACGCGGCGGCGGGCAGCGGCGCCGGGTCCGGCTCCGCGACCGAGCCGGGCATCCGGGCCACCGGTCCTGCCCCCCGCCCGGGGCTGACCGGCACGCCGGTCAGCCCCGGGTCGACGGCCCGCGCCGGGGCGCGCGTCGCGTGGTCGGCGAGCGTCACGCCGTGCCCCCGCCGCCGGACGCACCCGTCCGGCTCGGGGCGCCCGCCTCCGCGGCGTCGGCGTCGCGTCGCACCGGCGAGACCTCCGCCGCCGAGGCGTCGGGCCGCGCGTCCTCGGTGGTGTCGACGGCGCCGGTCGCCTGGACGGCACCCTCCGCGTCGTCGTCCTCACGACCCGGCGTCCGCAGGTTCCAGCGGGTGATGACGAAGCGGAAGAGGACGTAGTAGAGCACCGCGTACCCGAGCCCGATGGGGATGAGGAGCAGCGGCATCTCGGCGATGCGGAAGTTCAGCAGGTAGTCGATCGCGCCGGCGGAGAAGCCGAACCCGTCGCGGATGCCGAGCGCGTTGACGAGCGCCATCGACGTGCCGGTGAGCACCGCGTGGATGACGTACAGCGGGTAGGCGACGAACACGAACGCGAACTCGAGCGGCTCGGTGACGCCCGTGACGAACGAGACGAGCGCGGCCGAGCCCATGATGCCCGCGACGACCTTGCGCTGCGCCGGCTTGGCGGTGTGGACGATCGCGAGCGCGGCGGCCGGGAGCGCGAACATCATGATGGGGAAGAACCCGGTGAGGAAGGTGCCCGCGGTGGGGTCGCCCGCGAGGAAGCGGAAGATGTCGCCCTGCGCGACCGTGCCGTCGGCGGCGGTGTACTCGCCGAACTGGAACCACGGCAGCGAGTTGAGCAGGTGGTGCAGGCCGATCGGCACGAGGAGGCGGTTGAGCGTGCCGAAGACGAACGCGCCGAGGATGGTCGAGCCCGTGACGAACCCGCCGATCTGCTCGTTGATGAGCCAGTCGAAGGCGGGGTAGATCAGCGCGGCCACCACGGCGATGAGCACCGAGACGCCCGCCGTGACGATCGGCACGAACCGTCGCCCGCCGAAGAACGCGAGGTACGGCGGCAGCTTGATCCGGTAGTACTTCTGGTACAGCAGCGCGGCCGTCAGGCCGATGACGATGCCCCCGAGCACGCCGTAGTTGATGAGCGCCTGCGTCTCGCCCTCCGCCGCCTCGCCGAGCACGTAGGGCGAGAGCGAGTCGGTGACGCCGGAGAACACGAGGTAGCCGATGAGGGCCGCGAGACCCGTCGTCCCGTCGGCCTTCTTGGCGTACCCGACCGCGACGCCGAGGGCGAAGATGATCGGCAGGTTGCTGAAGAGCGCGTTCCCCGCGGCGCCGAGGACGTCGGCGACGGGCTGCATCCACGCGAAGGTCCCGGCGGCGCCCTGAGCTCCGAGCATGTCCGGCTGACCGAGACGCATCAGCAGCGCGGCGGCGGGCAGCGACGCGATGGGCAGCATGAGCGAGCGCCCGACGCGCTGGAGCTGCGCGAAGCCGGGCACCCCCCTCTTGGTCCTCGTCGGTTCGGCGACGGTCGTCATGTCCTTCTCCTCCTGGGCAGGCCTGGGGCGCAGGCGAGGTGCGTCGAGCGGCGGCTGTGGCGCGACGTCGTGCGGCGTCGTTGCCGGTCCCGAGGCGCGACGAGAAGACCTGGGGTCGTCGTGCCCGGGCTGTCGGTCCAGGTTGTCTGGACCACTTGCAGGAAGAGTGGTCTAGACCTCATGATGTGTCAACCCCCGAGGGTGACCCGGGACACACGGCGGGCCCCGCGGGGCGCGTCGTCGCAGGTCGCACGACGGCCGGGCGACGACAATGCAGCCGTGGAGAACGCGGCACCGGAGCAGGGCGGTCGGGGACGACCGGGACCAGGGACGGCACGAGGACGAGGACGCGGCACGACGATGAGCAGGTCACGATCGCAGGCGAGCGAGCACAAGTACCTCACGGTGCGCGCCTACCTCGCCGACCTCGTGGCGAGCGAGCTCTCCGTCGGCGACGCCGTGCCGTCCGAGCGCAGCCTCACCGAGAAGTTCGGCGTCTCGCGCATGACCGTGCGCCAGGCCGTCGACGCGCTCGTCACGGAGGGCGTGCTGGAGCGCGCGCAGGGGCGGGGCACCTTCGTCGCGCCGCCGCGCGCCGACTTCGAGATGCGCCTCACGACGTTCGGCGAGGAGGCACGACGGCGCGGCATGGAGCCGGGCACCGAGGTGCTGGAGGTCGGGACCGTCCCCGCGCCCGCCTCCGTCGCCGAGTCGCTCGGCCGCGCGACCGGCGACCCGATGCACCACGTCGTGCGCCTGCGCACCGCGGACGGGTCGCCCATGAGCGTCGAGGAGGCCTGGATCCCCGTGGACCTCGCCCCCGACCTGCTCGACGACGGCGTGCCCGAGAGCCTGTACGGCGCCCTGCGCGAGCGCGGCCTCGCGCCGACGTGGGGCGAGGACACGATCACCGCGTCCGACGCCACCGTCCAGGAGCAGAAGCTCCTCGGGCTCCGCGCCTCGCGGGCCGTCATGCGCACCGTGCGGCGCACGTTCGCGGGCGACTCGCCCCTCATGTACTCCCGCTCCAGCTACCGCGGCGACCGGTACAGCGTCTTCGTCCCGCTCCGCGAGGCGCGCCCGACGCTCGTGCCGCGCAGCACCACAGCCGACGACACCACCGCGGAAGGGGGCGCCGTCACCGACGACGCGCCGACCGACCAGCTCGCCCCCGTGCCGGTGCCGGCACGGGCGACCGAAGGGAACGACCGATGACACAGTCCGACGCGGAACGCGCCGCGACGATCCTCGCCGGCCTCGGCGGGGTGGGGAACATCGAGGAGATCGACCCGTGCACCACGCGGCTCCGGTCGCTCGTCAAGGACCCCGCGCTCGTCGACGCCGCGCTCCTGCGCCGCGCCGGCGCGTTCGGCGTCATGGTGAACGGGCGGGTCGTGCAGGTGGTGGTCGGCCCGCAGGTCGACACCATCGCGTCGGACCTCGCCGACCTCATGTGAGGAACCCGGCCCGGGCGCGACCCGGGCCACCGCCCTTCCCCGCGCACCCCGCGCAACCCGACCGGCACGGCTGCCGGCCGGGCCCCCCGACCCGGCCCCGGCCGGACCCCGACCACGAGGAGCACCCGTGAGCAAGGCAGAGCAGATCCTCCGAGGCCTCGGCGGCGACGCGAACGTCCTCGACCTGGAGGCGTGCATCACGCGCCTGCGCGTCGAGGTCGAGGACCCGGCGCTCGTCGACGACGCCACGCTGACCGCGGCCGGGGCGATCGCCGTCGTGCGGTCGGGCGCCGCGATCCAGGTCATCGTCGGCCCCGAGGCGGACAACATCGCCTCCGACATCGAGGACCTCCGCTGATGGCGGCGCCGCTCACGGTGCTCGTCCCCGTCACGGGCACGGTCGTGGACGTCGGCGACGTCGACGACCCCGTCTTCTCCGCCGGGCTCGTCGGTCCCGGGCTCGCGGTCGAGCCCGACGACGCGCAGGGCGGCGAGGCCGTCGCACCCATCACGGGCACGGTCGTCAAGCTGCACCCGCACGCGTTCGTCGTCCAGCACGACGACGGCCGCGCGGTCCTCGTCCACCTCGGCATCAACACCGTCCAGCTCGGCGGCGAGGGCTTCACGACGCACGTCGCGCAGGGCGACCACGTCCAGCGCGGCACGGTGCTCGTCACGTGGGACCCGAAGGCCGTGCGCGCCGGCGGCCGGTCGGCCGTGTGCCCCGTCGTCGCGCTCGAGGCGGCGCCCGACGACGTGACCTCGCTCGCCGAGGTCGGGGCGTGGGCCGCCCACGGCGAGGAGCTGCTCACCTGGGGCTGATGCGTCGGGCCCCCGATCGGCCGGGAGGGCCGCGGCGAGCGATTGTGCGGACCCCTTCCATATGCGAGGCTTCGATACTGACGCCACGTCCACAGGGGGCGAGCACGGCGTCAGGATGCTCGCGCATCACACCCGATGAAGGGGGAACGATGAAGTTCAAGAAGCTCGTCGCCGTCGTCGCCGCCGCTGCGGCGCTGGCCCTCGCCACGCCGACCGTCGCGAACGCGGCGGAGACGCGGACGTACACCAACACGTTCGGCAGCTGCCGGGTCCTCGTGATCTCCTACGCCAACGCCGGCGGGGCGAAGACGACGGCCACCTACCGGCTCCTGGGCGGGCAGTCCAAGACCTTCAGCACCGCGGGCCACATCCTCGGCCACTCCTGGACCGCCTGCTGACGATCATGCGTCACCGGGGTCGGGCTCCGTCGGAGCCCGACCCCGCGCACGTCCACCGACGGCCCCGGTGCGGACCGTGGTCTAGCCGCGCAGCGGGAGCGTGAGGGACGGGACGTCCCCCGGCTCGCCGCGGTCGACCACGCGGACCGGCACGCCCCAGTCCTGCTGCGCGAGGTGGCACGCGGGGAACACGTCCGGGTCGGGCTCGCCGTCCGGGCCGAGGGGGACGACGTCGCACGACGCCGCCCGGGCCGTCACGTGCAGCACGCCCTCCCCGACCGCGGGGTTGATGACCAGGTCGCGGCCGAGCTCGACGCCGACGCCCTCCCCGGACAGCAGGAGCTCGGGCGGCGTCGCGCTCACGCGCAGCTCCGTCGACGGGCCGAACCGGTCGTCGAGCTTCTGCCCCGGCGCCGGGACGAACGGCACGTCGAGCCACAGCGGCCCGGCCCCGATGTCGGTGACGGGGCGCTGCGTGCGGTGCGCGCCGCCGTCGAGCACCTCGCCCGCGAGCGACGCCGGGAGCGCGACGCGCGTCAGGCGGTGCGCCGCGGACTCCACGACGAGCAGGTGGACCTGCGGCTCGCCGTCCGGCCCCTCGCCCACCTGCACGACGACGCCGCTCGGCTCCGCGAGGCCCGTCGCCAGGGTCGTGACCTCGCCCGCGAGCCGCGTCCCTTCCGCGTCGTCCCCGACGCTCCCGGCGTCACCGGCCGCGGGCGCGAACCGGCGCAGCGCGCCGTCGTAGGTGTCGGCGACGACGACGCTCCCGTCGGGCAGCGTCGCGACCCCGAGCGGGTGCTGCATCAGCGCCTGCTCGGCCGGGCCGTCGCGGTGGCCGAAGTCGAACAGCCCCTGCCCGACGGCGGTCCGCACCTCGACATCTCCACCGGTGACCGCGGTCACGCGGCGCAGCGCCGAGGTCTCGGCGTCGGCGACCCAGACGGCGCCGTCGGGTGCGACGGCCAGCCCGGACGGCTGGGCGAACCAGGCCGACGCTCCCGGCCCGTCCTCCAGACCCTCGTTCATGGTCCCGGCGAGGTGCGTCATCGAGCCCTGCTCGCCGTCGAACGCCCACAGCGTGTGGTTCCCGGCCATCGCGACGACGAACGCCGCGAGGTCCTGCGACCAGGCCACGTCCCACGGCGACGAGAGGCGCACGTCGAGCGGCGCGTACTGCCCGCCCGCCTCGGCAGGACCGTGGCCCGTGACGTCGGCGCCCCGTCCCTCCCGCAGCACGACGTTCTCGACCCCGCCGACCATGAACTGCTCGCCCGTCCCCGCGACGGTGGTCACGTGGCCGTCCTCGAGGCGGACCCCGCGCAGGACGTGGTTGGCCGTGTCCGCGACGACGACGTCGTACCCGAGCCACGGCCGGAGCTCGGCCGGGACCAGGCACAGCCCGTTCGGCTCGGCGAACCGCGCGTCCTCGGGGCCGCCGTCGGCGAGCCCGCGCTCGCCGGACCCGATGCGCCGGACGAGGGCCTCGCCGTCGGGCAGGAGCTCGGCGAGCGCGTGGTGCCCGGCGTCCGCGACGAGGATGTTGCCACCGGGCAGCTCGATCGCCTTCGCGGGGAAGCGCAGCGTGCCCGACGACGGCTCGGGCGCCACGTACGGGCCGTCGCCCCGGTGCAGCGTGCCCTTCGCGTCGTGCTCCGCGACGAGCTCCTCGACGAGCGCGGCGATCGCGGACGCGTGCCCCTCCCCCGCCATCTGCGCGACGACGTAGCCCTCGGGGTCGACGACCACGAGCGTCGGCCAGGCGCGCGCCGCGTACGCGGACCAGGTGACGAGCTCCGGGTCGTCGAGCACGGGATGGTGGACCTCGTACCGCTCGACCGCGGCCGCGAGCGCCGCCGGGTCCGCCTCGTGCTCGAACTTCGGCGAGTGCACGCCGACGACGACCAGCACGTCTCGGTGCCGCTCCTCGAGCTCGCGCAGCTCGTCGAGGACGTGCAGGCAGTTGACGCAGCAGAAGGTCCAGAAGTCGACCAGGACGATCTTGCCGCGCAGGTCGGCGAGGGTCAGGTCGCGGCCGCCGGTGTTGAGCCAGCCGCGCCCGACGAGCTCGGACGCGCGGACACGGGGAAGTCGCTCGGTGGTCACGCGGCCATTCTCGCGCGCCGGCGCGCTGTGGACCGACGACGCCTCAGGGGCGGCGCAGGTCTCGGCGCAGCGCGTGGAGCTCCCGCGTCGCGCCGAGGCCGACCACGGCGACCAGGTCGCCCCCGACACGCAGCTCGGTGAGCAGCCCGCCGCCGTCGAGCGTGCGGTGCTCCGGGGTCGCGCCGGGCACGGCGACGCCGAACCCGGCGACCTGGGCGCCGTGCAGCACGAGGGAGAAACCGGCGTCGGGCACGTACGGGCCGGGGTCCGGGCCGCCGACGAGACGGCGCAGGACGGCGCGCGCCGCGAGGGCGCCCTGCGCGACGGCGGCGTCCCAGTGGTCGGTCCGGAACCGTCGTCCGTGCCGGTCCCGGTGGACGGCGACCGCCCCGGCGGCGAACAGGCCGGGCGCGGCGGGGACGGCGAGGCGGTCGTCGACGTCGACGCCGCCGCCGGTGCCGGGTGCGGCGGGCGCGGTGCCGTGCGCGACGACCGCGAGGTCGGACTCCAGGACCGTCCCGCCCACGAGGCGCACGGTGACGCCGCCCGGGCGCTCGGTCACCGCCTCGACCCGGCGGCCGAGGTGGGCGTCGAGGTGCTCCTCGTGACGCAGGGCGACGGCGCGTGCGACCGCGGTCCCGAGCGCCCCCGCGAGCGGGAGCCGCGAGCGGGCGACGAGGTGGACGGTCGCGCCGACCTCGGCGAGCCAGGCGGCGGTCTCGGAACCGACGAACCCGGCGCCGAGCACGGTGACCGTGCGCCGCGCGGGATCGGGGCCGAGCAGGGCACGCAGCCGCTCGGCGTCCCGCGCGGTGTGCAGGTGCACCACGCGGGGCTCCCCGCCGTCGGCGCCCGCGAGCGCCGGGACGCGGTCCACGGCCGGCCCGGGGCGAGGCACCGCGCCGGTCGCGAGGACGACGGCGGCGGCGGTGAGCTCGCGCCCGTCCGCGAGGACGACGGCCCGCCGCTGGGGGTCCAGGCCGATCACGTGCGCCCGTACGAGCTCGACGTCGAGCGGCACCGGCAGGGCGGCCTGCTCCGCGGTGAGCAGGCCTTGGAGGATCGCCTTGTCGACGAGGGTGCGCAGGTAGGGCTCCCCCTCCTCGCCGTGCACGAGGACGACGCGACCGTCGAACCCCTCGCCGCGCAGCGTCGTCACGGCGGCGTGCCCGGCGGCTCCGCCGCCGACCACCACCACGTCCGGCCTGTCCACGTCGCCCATCTCACCTCCTTGACCTAGATACCCCCCGTGGGTATATTCGCCATCCTAGCTATACCCCATGGGGGTATCAGCACGGAGGAGGAACGTCGTGAGCATCGTCGAGATCGAGTACCAGGTGACCGGCATGACGTGCGGCCACTGCGAGATGTCGGTCCGCGAGGAGGTCGGGCAGGTGCCCGGCGTCACCGCGATCGACGTGAGCGCGACCACCGGTCGGCTGGTCGTCACGGCCGACCAGCCCCTCGACGACGCCGCGGTCCTCGCCGCCGTCGACGAGGCCGGCTACACGGCGGAGCGGACGCGATGAGAGCCCCCGCCCGGATCGCGCTCTACGTCGCCGGGCTCGGGGTCGTGTTCGTGGCCTCGGCCGCGGTCGCGGGCGCCGTCGTCCCCGAGGGCGCGCTGGCGGAGCCGCCCGCCGCGCACGCGCCGGAGCAGCACGCCGCCACGAGCGACGACCCCCCGCAGGAGACCACGAGAGGAGCGGAGATGGTCGGCGGACTGTCCCTGGAGCAGGGCGGCTACACGCTCGGCGAGATCGAGGCGCCGCAGTCGCCGGGCACGCCCGGCGAGCTCGCCTTCACCCTGACCGATCCGACGGGCGCGCCGGTGACCGACTTCGCCGTCGCGCACGAGCAGCGCCTGCACCTCGTCGTCGTGCGCTCCGACGGGGCGCACTACCGCCACGCCCACCCCGAGCTGGACGACGCCGGCCGCTGGTCGGTGCCCTGGACGTGGGACGCCGCGGGCACCTACCGCGTGTACGCCGACGCCGTCCCCACCGGCGGCGACCCGATCACCCTGAGCCGCACCGTCGAGGTCGCGGGCGACGTCGTGCCCGGCCGGGCGGGAGCCCCCACGACCACGGCGTCCGTCGACGGGTACGACGTCACGCTCGACGGGAGCCTCCAGGTCGGCACGGCCTCGCGCCTGACGCTCGAGGTCACGCGGGACGGCGAGCCGGTCACGACGCTCGAGCCGTACCTCGGCGCGTTCGGCCACCTCGTCGCGCTCCGCGACGGCGACCTCGCCTACCTGCACGCCCACCCGGAGGGCGCCGAGGCCGCGCCGGGCGAGGTGTCCGGCCCGACCGTCGCGTTCGCCGTCGAGGCACCCACCGCGGGCCGGTACCTCCTGTACCTCGACTTCCAGGTCGAGGGCCAGGTCCGCACCGCGGCCTTCACCGTCGAGGCCACCGGCGCCCCGTCGACCCCGGACGAGGCCCCGGCCGACGCCCCGGCCGACGACGACCCCGCCGCGCACGACGACCACTGACCACCCTGCACCGGGCAGCCCGCTGCCCGGCCGGAAGGAGAACCTCATGACGGCATCGGCCGCCCCGTCGCCGGGGACGTTCGTCGAGCTCGAGATCGGGGGGATGACCTGCGCCTCGTGCGCCATGCGGATCGAGAAGAAGCTCAACCGGCTCGACGGCGTCACCGCGACCGTGAACTACGCGACCGAGAAGGCGAGGGTCACCGTCCCGGACGGCGTCGACGCGGCCACGCTCATCGCGGAGGTCGAGAAGACGGGTTACACGGCGCAGGTCCCGCGCGCCGAGGCCCCCACCGCCGAGGAGGACGCGGGCGCGGACGCGGACGACCCGGAGCTCACCGCGCTGCGGCACCGGCTGATCGGCGCCGTCGTGCTGTCGGTCCCGGTCATCGCGATGGCGATGGTCCCCGCGCTCCAGTTCACGTACTGGCAGTGGGCGAGCCTCGTGCTCACCGCGCCCGTCGTGGTGTGGGCGGCGTGGCCGTTCCACCGCGCCGCGTGGACCAACCTGCGCCACGGCGCGGCCACCATGGACACCCTGATCTCCGTCGGGACCAGCGCCGCGTTCCTCTGGTCGCTGTACGCGCTCTTCCTCGGCACGGCCGGGGAGCCGGGCATGACGCACCCGTTCACGCTCTCGGTCGCCCGGACCGACGGCGCGGCGAACATCTACCTCGAGGTCGCCGCGGGCGTCACGACGTTCATCCTCGCGGGCCGCTACTTCGAGAAGCGGTCCAAGCGGCAGGCGGGCGCCGCGCTGCGCGCCCTGCTCGAGCTCGGCGCGAAGGACGTCGCGGTGCTGCGCGACGGGACGGAGACCCGCATCCCGATCACCGACCTCGCCGTAGGCGACGAGTTCGTCGTGCGCCCGGGCGAGAAGATCGCGACGGACGGGACGGTCGTGGCCGGCACGTCCGCCGTCGACGCCTCGATGCTCACGGGCGAGTCCGTGCCCGTCGAGGTCGGGGAGGGCGACGCCGTCACCGGGGCGACCGTCAACGCCGGCGGGCGGCTCGTCGTCCGCGCGACGCGCGTCGGCGGCGACACCCAGCTCGCGCAGATGGCGCGCCTCGTCGAGGACGCGCAGTCCGGCAAGGCGCAGGTCCAGCGCCTCGCCGACCGGGTCTCCGCGATCTTCGTCCCCATCGCCATCGCGATCGCCGTCGGCGCGCTGGGCGCGTGGCTCGGGGCGGGCGCCCCGGCCTCGGCGGCGTTCACCGCCGCCGTCGCGGTCCTCATCATCGCGTGCCCGTGCGCCCTGGGCCTCGCGACCCCGACGGCGCTGCTCGTCGGGACGGGACGCGGCGCGCAGATGGGCGTCCTCATCAAGGGGCCGGAGGTCCTGGAGTCGACGCGCTCCGTGGACACCGTCGTGCTCGACAAGACGGGCACCGTGACGACGGGCGTCATGACGCTCACCGAGGTCGTCACCGGGACGGGCACCGACCGCGCGGAGCTCCTGCGCCTCGCGGGCGCGCTCGAGGACGCCTCCGAGCACCCCGTCGCCCGGGCGATCGCCCGCGGCGCGGTCCAGGAGGTCGGCCCGCTGCCCGTGCCCACGGAGTTCACCAACGTCGAGGGCAAGGGCGTGCAGGGCGTCGTGGACGGGCACGCCGTGCTCGTCGGCCGCGAGTCGCTCCTCGCCGAGTGGGCGCAGCACCTCCCGCGCGAGCTCGCCGACGCCAAGGCGCGCGCCGAGGAGCAGGGCGGCACGGCCGTCGTCGTCGGCTGGGACGGGCGGGCCCGCGGCATCCTCGTGGTGGCCGACGCGGTCAAGCCCACGAGCGCCGAGGCGATCCGCCAGCTCCGCGCGCTCGGCCTCACCCCGGTGCTCCTCACCGGGGACAACGCGACCGTCGCCCGACGGATCGCGGCCGAGGTCGGCATCGACGAGGTCATCGCGGAGGTCATGCCGCGCGACAAGGTCGACGTCGTCAGCCGGCTCCAGGGCGAGGGCAAGGTCGTCGCGATGGTCGGCGACGGCGTGAACGACGCCGCCGCGCTCGCCCAGGCGGACCTGGGCCTCGCCATGGGGACGGGCACGGACGTCGCGATCGAGGCCGCCGACATCACGCTCGTGCGGGGCGACCTCCGCTCCGCGGCCGACGCGATCCGGCTCGCGCGTCGGACGCTCGGGACGATCAAGGTGAACCTCTTCTGGGCCTTCGCCTACAACGTCGCCGCGATCCCGCTCGCCGCGCTCGGCCTGCTCAACCCCATGCTCGCCGGTGCCGCGATGGCGTTCTCGAGCGTCTTCGTGGTGGGCAACAGCCTGCGGCTGCGCTCGTTCTCCAGCCGCGCGACCGGCACGCACCCCGGCACGCCCGCCCCGACCGCCCCGACGGCCCGGCTCGCCGGCGTCTGACCCCGACCCCGACCCCGACTGACGACCCTCCAGGAGGACCCCGCATGTGCCAGCACCACGACGACACGCACCCCGGCCACGACGACCACCCGCACGACGGCGGGCACCACGGTGCGCACGACGCGGCGCACCACCACGCGCCCGCGACCGCCGCGGGGGTCGCGCCTGCGACGAGTGAGGCGGCGGACGACGACCTCGCCGAGTGCCCCGTGATGCGCGGGAGCATGGTCGCGAAGGCCCACGCCGAGGCGGCCGGGCTCGTGCGCGACCACGAGGGCGTGCGCTACTGGCTGTGCTGCTCGTCGTGCGGGCCGCTGTTCGACGCCGACCCGGCCCGGTACGCGCGCGCCGCCTGACCGCACGGATCACCGGCCGCGTCGTCCCGGCGCCCTCGTGCCCGGTGCCGCACCCTCCCGGTGCGGTGCCGGGCACGCGTCGTGCGACGGACGGGTCGTGCGGCAGAGGCTCAGGCGCGCGACGCCGTCACGTCGCCGACGACGCGCACCTCCACGTCCACGCCGTCCACGGTCTCGGGGACCGCGACGTCGTCGGACGTCACGTTCACGCGCAGCAGCCAGTCGTCGCCGACGCCGGACGTCCCCGCACCGCGCACCGGGGCGCCGGTCAGATCGGCGCGCGCGATGCCGACGCCGGTCACGCCGTCGAGGCCCGCGAGCTCGTCGCGCAGCGCGGCCTTGGCCTCCCGGGCTCGTTCGAGGGTCGCCACGGCAACCACCTCCCGCACCCATTGTGCGCCCGACGGCGGCCGGAAGGCAGGGCCGACCGTCCCTCCCTCCAGGGGGCGGGCGAGCGGGTCCCTCCGGACGGCCAGATCGACGTCTCGCCAGGCTCAGCCGAGCAGCGTCGCACCCAGCCGATCGAGCACGGTCCCGATGGGGTTGCAGTACGTGAGCCCGGTGCCGTTCGCGCCCCCGGTCTCCGACCCCGCGAACAGCAGCCCCAGCGCCACGCCGTCCTCGCGGTACACGAGCGACCCGGAGTCGCCGCCGCGCGAGAAGGGCCCGTCTCCCGTGGACTCGACCTCGATCTGGTCGTCGAAGCGCAGCGCGCCGAGCCCGTCGCCGTACCCGACGACGACGTCGTCGAGCTCGATCGCCGTGACCCGCCCCGCGGTCACCCCCGTGGTCCGGCCCGACTTGCCCACGACCTCGCCGCCCAGCGCGACCGCCGTCGTCGTGATCCTGCCGACCGGGTACTCCGGGTCGACGTCCGGGTCGTCGAGCAGCGCGACCGCGGCGTCCACGGTCTGCGTGACCCCCGCCTCCAGCGGGACCAGCCCGGCGAGGGTGCCCACGCGGTCGTCGGGCGCGCGACCGCCGTCGGCCGGGCCGGGCTGCACGACCACGTCCCCCACCCGCGCGGCCGGCGAGCCGACGAGCACGTGCCAGTTGGACAGCGCGTAGACCGAGGCCTCGTCGGCCCCGTCGACCGCCGGCGGCGCGACGCGCACGAACGCCCCGAGCGTCCCCGCGGTGACGTCGACGTGCGCGACGGAGACGCCGGGCCGCAGCGGCCGGACACGGCCCGTCTCGCCGGTCGCGTACGCGGTGACGACGGGCGGGCGCACGCCCGGGCCGTCGCCGCGGGCACGCCCGGCGCCCGGCGCGGCGGCGAGCGGACGGATGCGTCCCGTGCGCCGCACGTCCACCGTGTCGCCCGCCTCCGAGGCGACCTTGCGCGCGATGCTGCGCGCGGTGGGCACCCCGAGGCGGTACCGGACCGCGATCGCGTACCCGCCGTCGTCGTGCGGGGCGAGCCCGATCGCGAGCGTGGGGGCGCGCACGACCTCCGCGGCGTCGGGCACGTCGCGCGCCTCGATCGCCGTGTCCGACCGGCCCGCCAGGCCCGACCGCTCGGCGAGCTCGCGCGCGTAGTCCGCGAGCTGCGACTTGATCTCCCGTGCCTTCTGCTGGTCCATCGGTGCACCGTCCCCTCGCCCGGCGGACGGCTCCCGCCGCCCGCGTCCTGCCGAGCGAGTCTGGCGGCAGCCGCCCACACGCGCACCGCGGCGCGCCGCACCCGCGTCAGGCGCGCAGGAGCTGCTCCACCCGGACGGACCGGCGGCGCGCGACGACGAGCGTCGTCACCGCGACGGACACGAGGCCCCACAGGACCAGGGCCACGGCGTCGCCCGCTCCCCCGGCCGCGCCGGGGTCGACGATCGACGTGAGCAGGCGGAGCGCCGAGCCCACCGGCAGGACGTCCCGCAGGCTCGTGAGCGCGGCCGGGACGGTCGCGACGATGCCGGTCGCGACGAGCAGCACCGCCACGAGCAGGCCGATCGCGCGCCCCACGTTCCCGAGGAGCGCGGCGAGCGCCTGGTTGAGCGCGACGAACACGACCGACGCGAGCGCCCCGGACGCGAGCAGACCGATCCAGCCGCCCACGCTCGCACCCTCGACCGCGGCGAGGACGCCGCCGACCACGAGACCGGTCGCCGCGGCGATCCCGGCCGGGAGCGCGAGCGCCGCGAGCGCGAGCCGGCCGGGGCCGCGCGTCGACCCCAGGAGCCGTGCCGGGACCGGCGGGAACGCGACGAAGATCGCGAGCGCGCCCAGCCACAGCGCGAGCACCGCGAACAGCGGGCCGGTCGAGCCGGTCGCGAGGTCGTCGACACCGGGCGCGGCCACGGGGTCGGCCACGACGCTCGCGAGGTTCTCGCGCTCCGCGTCGGTGTACGAGGGGATCTGCCCGGTCGCCTCGCCCAGACCGTCGGCGAGGTCGGACGTGCCGCCCGCGAGCTGTCCGACGCCGCCCGCGAGGTCGCCCGCGCCCGTCGCCAGCTCCTGGGTGCCGGTCGCGAGCTGGTCCGCGCCGGTCCCGAGGGCGCCGACGCCGTCGGCGAGCCGGTCCGCGCCGCTGCCGAGCGCCCCGACCCCGGCGGCCAGGCCGTCGGCCCCGGTGGACAGCCGGCCCGCGCCGCCGGAGAGCTGCGCCGCGCCGTCCGCGACCTGGTCCGCCCCGGGCGCGAGCTGCCCGAGCCCGGCGGAGAGCGCGGCCGCGCCCTGGGCCACGCCGGCGGCCCCGGTCGACGCCTGCGCCGCGCCTGCGGACAGGTCGTCGGCGCCCGTGGCGAGCC
This sequence comes from Cellulosimicrobium sp. MI9406, assembly GCF_040595865.1. Lineage (NCBI taxonomy): Bacteria > Bacillati > Actinomycetota > Actinomycetes > Micrococcales > Promicromonosporaceae > Cellulosimicrobium > Cellulosimicrobium sp. MI9406. The sequence goes on along the minus strand of NZ_JALIZI010000005.1, from coordinate 296,043 downwards.
GGTCGACGCCCGCCGCGAGCGCGTACAGACCGGTCGGGGCACCACCCTGGCCCGACGGCGAGCCCGCCAGGGCCGCGTTCCCCGCGGCGACGCCCGCCGCGTCGGCGGCGAGCGGGCTCAGTACCTCGAGCTGCTGGTCGAGCACCCCGCACGTGGGGTCCGTCGACCCGTCGACGCACCCCGCCGCGACCCGCTGCTGCTCGAGACCGGCCACGACCTGGACGAGGCCGCCCGCCACGTCGCGCGAGCCCGTCGCGAGCGCGGTCGCGGTCTCCGGGAGCGACCGGCCGGTCGACGTGCCGTCGGGCAGCCGCACGTCCGCGATCGAGGCGTCGAGCGCGCCGAGCCCGCTCGCGAGGTCCGACGCCCCGGTGGACAGCGCACCCACGCCGTCCGCGAGGCTCTGCGCCCCGGAGGCCAGCTGCCCCGCGCCCGCGGCGCTCTGGTCGACGCCGTCCGCCACCTGCCGCGACCCCGCAGCGAGACCCTGGGCGCCGCTCGCGACGCCCTGCGCGCCCGACGCGAGCTGGTCCGCGCCGCTGCCGAGCTCCCCGACCCCGGCGACCAGGCCGTCCGCGCCCGTGCCGAGCTCGCCGACGCCGGACGCGAGCGCGCCCGCCCCGGTGGCGACCTCGCCCGCGCCCGACGCGAGCTGCGTCGCCCCGTCGCTCGCCTGGGCGGCGCCGTCGGCGAGCTGGTCCGCGCCGTCGGCCGCCTCGCCGAGCTGGTCGTGGAGCGTCGTGAAGCCGGTGAGGACGCCGTCCACGTAGTTCTCGGTGAGCGTCGTGCCGAGCACCGACGTCGCGGTCGTGGTGACGATGCGCGCGAGCGCCTCGTCGACGACCCGCCCGCCGGGCGTCGTCTCGACGGACAGCGTGGCCTGCGTCGCGGCCGACGGGTCGCCGCCGAACGACGTGGCCGCCGCGGAGAAGTTCTCCGGGATCGTCACGACGGCCGCGTACGTGCCGTCGGCGAGACCGGCCGCGGCGTCGTCCGCGTCGGTGATGACCCAGTCGTAGTTCGTCGTCCCCGGGTCGGGCTGCACGGCGACCGCGCCGGTGTCGGTCGAGGCGGCGCCCCCGCTGACGAGCCCGGCGGTGAGCTGACGGCCGAGCGGGACGGTCTGGCCGTCCACCTCGACCGGCTCGTCGAGGTTCACGACCGCGGCCTTGACCGTGTCCAGCCGCTCCTGCGGGTTCCACAGCGCCCACAGGAGCAGGCCGAGGACGGCGAGGGGCAGCGCGACGGCGGCGGCCACGGTCCACGCGCGCCGGGCGTCGACGCGGCGGGGGCGCGCCCCGCCGGTCGGCGCCCCTGGGGACGTCGGGTCGGCGGTCGGGTCGGTCGGGACCGGCTCGGGCGGGAAGACGCTCATGCGGGCACCTCCTCGGTGCGCGGGCCGACGACGGGCGCGGCGGGGACGGTGCGGTCGGGGTGGTGCGGGTCGTGCAGGTCGAGGACGGGCGTGCCGGGCGGGGCGAGGTCCGTCGGTGCCGGGCCGACGGCGCCGAGCACCACCGCCGTGCCGCGCCCCGCCGCGTCGGCGAGCACCTCGGCCAGCGCGGCCCGCTCGGCGGGCGACGTGACGGCGTCGGTCCCGACCACCGCCAGGAGCCGGGGCCGCTCGCGCAGGACCTCGGCGACGCTCGCCGCCGCCGGCACGCGGTGCGCCGCGGGCGCCGGGGCGTCGCCGGGGAGCGCGGCGACGTCCGCCGCGAGGTCCACGAGCGCGACGCGGCGCCGCACGGTCAGCGCACGCTCCGGCAGCACCAGGCCCGTGACCTTGAGCGCCCCGCTCGTCGGGCGCAGGCGCCCCGCGAGCGCGAGCACGACCCCGGACACCGCCGCGGGCGACTCCCCGTGCACGACGAGCGACCCGCCGTCGGGCACCCGGACCGTGACCGGCTCGGCCAGCGGGCCGCGCGCGCCGGCGACGACGAGGTCGTGCGCGACGACCGCGTCCGTGCTGCCCGGCTCCGGCCAGTCCGCGAGCGCGAGCTCCTTCGACAGCCCCTCGCCCTCGACGTCGAACGACGGCAGCACCCGGTCGAGCCAGCGCGGCATCCACCACGCCTTGTCGCCGAGCAGGGCGAGCACGGCCGGGACGAGCGTCATGCGCACGACGAACGCGTCGACGAGCACGCCGACCGCGAGGCCGAGCGCGATGGGTTTGAGGCTCATGTCGCCCTCGGGCACGAACGCCACGAACACGGCGAACATGATGACCGCGGCCGCGGTGACGACCTTCGCCGACGCCTGGAACCCCGTGAAGATCGACCGTCGTGCCTGGCCCGAGTGCACGTAGTCCTCGCGGATGCGCGCCACGAGGAACACCTCGTAGTCCATCGCGAGGCCGAACAGCACGCCCATGAGGACGATCGGCATGAACGAGATGACCGGCCCGAGCCGTGTCACGTGCAGCGCGTCCGCGAGGAACCCGTGCTCGAACACGAGCGTCACGACGCCGAACGCCGCGCCGACCGAGAACAGGTAGCCGAGCGTCGCCTTGATCGGCACCGCGACCGACCGGAACACCATCGTCAGCAGCACGAGCGACAGGCCGACGACGACGAACGCGAACGGCAGCAGCGCCGCCCCGAGCTTCGCCGAGACGTCGATCCCGACCGCCGTGAACCCCGTGACCGCGAGGTCGACGCCGTACTCGTCGAGGAAGTGGTCGTGCTGCGCGCGGATCTCCGTGACGAGGTCCTTCGTCTCCTCCGAGTCCGGCGCGCCGGTCGGGACGACCTGCACGATGCCCGTGTCCGCCGTGAGGTTCGGCGTCGCGAGGGGCACGTCCGCCACGCCCGGGAGGTCCGCGATCTCGTCGCCCAGGTCGTTCATGAGACCGACGGGGTCCGTGGACGTGACGATCGTGCCCGTGACGATGAGAGGCCCGTTGAAGCCCGGGCCGAAGTGCTCCGACACGAGGTCGTACGTGACGCGCGCCTGGTTGTCCTCGGGCAGCGTCCCCGCGTCGGGAAGCGCGAGCTGCAGGTCACGCGCCGGCAGCGTGAGCAGCACGATCGCGGCGACGACGAGCCCGATGGTCAGCAGCGGGATCCGCGTGACGGCACGCACCCACCCCGCGAAGAACCGGTTGCGGTGCTCGGTCGTGGTCGGGTCGGAGAGGTCCCTGGTCGGGTCGGAGAGGTCCCTGGTCGGGTCGGAGAGGTCCCTGGTCGGGTCGGAGAGGTCCCTGGTCGGGTCCGCGGTGGGGGCGCCCTCGGTGCTCGGGGCTGCCGCGCCGTCACCCGGGTCGTCCGGGCGGGGGTTCACGAGCGCGGCTTGACGCCCTCTCGCATCCGAGGCCGCCCCCACCGCTCGTCCGGTCCGTCGCCCGCGCGACCCGGTCGCCCCGGCCGGCCCTCCGCCGTCCGCTCCCGCGGCCGCACGCCGTCGCCCACGCCCACGACGGCGCGGCGCCTTCGGGCGGAGGCGCTCGCCCGCGAAGCCCAGCATGGCGGGCAGCAGCGTGATCGAGACGAGGACGGCGAGCCCGACCCCGACGGCGGCGGCGACGCCCATGACGGTGAGGAACGGGATGCCGGCGACGCCGAGGCCGACGAGCGCGATCATGACGGTGAGGCCCGCGAAGATGACGGCCGAGCCGGCGGTCGCGACGGCCCGCGCCGTGGCCTCCTCGACGCTGAGGCCGGTCGCGAGCTCGTCGCGCTGCCGGGACACGATGAATAACGCGTAGTCGATGCCGACGGCGAGGCCGAGCATGACGGCGAGCATCGGGGTCGTGGAGTTGATCTGCGCGACGGCGGTCGCGGCGAACAGGAGTCCCATGCTCACGCCGACCCCGACGACGGCGTTGAGGAGCGGCAGCCCGGCCGCGACGAACGAGCCGAACGTGAGCACGAGCACGACGAGCGCGACGAGGAGGCCGAGCGCCTCGGTGACGGTGAGGGTCGGGAACTCGGTGCTGAAGAGCTGGCCGCCGAGGGCGGCCTGCGCGCCGTCGGGCAGGGCCGCGGCGAGGTCGTCGACGACGTCGCCGAGCGCGTCCTTCGTGGCGTCGGTGACCTCGCTCTGGCCCTCGTCGAGCTGGACGGTCATGAGGGTCGCGACGTCGTCGTCGCTGACCGACGCGGGCATGGTGTCGTCGTAGGGGGAGGTGACGGCGGCGACGCCGTCGACGTCGCCGAGCGCGGTGACGGCGTCCTCCACGGGGCCGCGGACCGCGTCGTCCTCGATGGTCGAGCCGTCGGGAGCGACGACGACGACCTGCGCGGACGCCCCGCTGACCTGCGGGAACGTGGCGGCGAGACGGTCGAGCGCGGCCTGCGACTCGGTGCCGGGGATGGTCACCTCGTCGTCGAGGCCCTGGCCGACGAGCCCGGCGAGCCCTCCGGCCAGCACGAGGATGCCGATCCAGGCCACGAGGACGAGCCGGCGCGCCCCGACCGCCCAACGGCCGAGCGAGTACAGCGCTGAGGACACGAGCGGCCTCCCGGGGAGAGTGCAGACGGATTCGAGGATACGCCGCTGTATCCGATGCGCGAACGTATCGGATACACTCGTGCATCGCAAGGCCGCCCGGTTCGGGCGGCGCCGTCCGACAGTGGGAGCATGTCCGGCGTGACGACGGACCTCGACCCGACCCGAGTCGACCGCGCGGAGAGCGACGCACCGCTCTCGCGGCGCCGCGAGCGCACGCGCGAGCGCCTGCTCGACGCCGCCTACGGCCTCTTCGCCGAGCACGGCATCAACGGCACCTCGATCGAGGCGGTGTGCGAGGCCGCGGGCTTCACCCGCGGCGCGTTCTACTCGAACTTCGAGTCGAAGGAGTCGCTGTTCCTCGCCCTCACAGAGCGCGAGATTCGGACGCGCATGCGCAACCTCGAGGCCGCCGTCGAGCACCTGCCCGACGACCCGGTCCGCGACGGCGTCATCGCGCCCGACACGATCGCCGCGATCGTCGCGGCCGTCATGGCCGACCCGCGCGACGAGCGCCGCTGGTGCCTCATGAGCGCGGAGCTCGAGCTGCTCGCGCTGCGCGACCCGCAGGTCGCGGCGCGGTTCGCGGACCAGGAGGAGTCGTTCCGCGCCGAGCTCGCGGGCATCCTCACCCGCGTGCTCACCGAGGTCGGCATGCGGTTCGCGATCGACCCGGCGGCCGCGACGCGCGTGCTCATCAGCGCGTACACGTGCGCGGCGCGCGACGCGTTCCTCAGCCCCGCGGGCGACGACGCCGTGCAGCGCGCCCAGAGCGCGGACTGGCTCCCGGCGCTCGTCGGCCGGCTCGTCGAGCCGCTGCCCGCCGCGGACTGAGAACCGCCCCCGGCGTGGGTGGCGCACGTCACACTGGCGCCATGACACTCACCTTCAGCGGCGCCGTGGTCGACTGCGCCGACCCCGCCGCCGTGGCGGACTTCTGGCAGGCCGCGCTCGGGTGGACGGGGCGCGAGACCGGGCCGCACGGCGAGGCCGTGCTCTTCCCGCGCGACGGCGAGACGATCCTCGGACCGCCGAGCCTCGTCTTCCAGCGCGTCCCCGAGGGCAAGACGGTGAAGAACCGCCTCCACCTCGACTTCTCGTCGTCGACGCAGGCCGCCGACGTCGCACGGCTCGAAGGGCTCGGCGCACGCCGCGTCGACGTCGGGCAGGGCGAGCACGAGACGTTCGTCGTCCTGGCGGACGTCGAGGGCAACGAGTTCTGCGTCCTGCGCGGCGACTGACCCCTCCGCGTCAGGCGGGGTCGGGGCGGTACACCGCGGCCGAGCCCGGGGGCGGCTCCCCCACGTCCGCGACGGGGCGCGGGTCGTACGCCTCCGCGGTGAGGTCCGCGCGCTCGACGCGCGAGAGCCGGAACCAGCGGATCGCCTCGCGCGTGCGGCACCACGCGACGAGGTACCAGCGGCCGTCGGTGTGCGCGAGCAGCACGGGCTCGACGCGACGCGTCGACGTCGACCCGCGCCCGTCCCGGTACCGGATCGCCAGCACGCGCCCGCCCGCGATCGACTGCTCGACCGCGCGCAGCACCCCGAGGTGGGTCCGCGCGCGCCCGACGACGTCACCCCGGCCCGGCGGGGTCGTGTCGCCGTACGGCTCATCCGGGTGGACCGCGGCGGGCGGGACGGCAGGTGGGCTCGCGGCGGGCGGGACGGCGGGCGGGCCTGCTGCGGGCGGGACGGCGTCGGGCGGTCCCGCGGCTGGGACGGCGCCGGGCGGGCTCTCGGGTCGGACGACGTCGGGCAGGTCCGGGTCCGGCGCGGCGTGACGGACCCACACGCGCGCGGCGAGCGCCTCGGCCCGTGCGCGGTCGCCCGCGCCGAGCGCGTCCCACACCTTGCCGCGGGCGGCGAGGGCGTCGACCGCGAACGGGCTCCCGGGCGGGAGCGTCGCGAGCGCGACGGCCACGGCGACGGCCTGGCCGGGCGTGAAGTTCACGGGCGGGAGCGACGCGCTCGGGTCGAGCACGTACCCACCCCCGGGCCCCGCCTGGGCCCAGATCGTGAGCCCGGCCTGCTGGAGCGCGGCGACGTCGCGCTTGATCGTCCGCTCGCTCACCTCGAGCGCCGCGGCGAGACGCGGCCCCGTCGTGCCCGTCCGGCCCGCGCGGCGCAGCTCCTCCGCGAGCGCGTAGAGGCGCTCCGTCCTGTTCACCCCAGAATGGTGACAGACAGGTGTCACCAACACCCTGCGAGGGTGGCTGCATGAGCACCCACGGAACACCCGAGCAGCCCGTCCACGTCGTCCTCGTCCCCGGCTTCTGGCTCGGCGCGTGGGCCTGGGACGACGTCGTCCCCCACCTCGAGGCCGTCGGCCTCGTCCCGCACCCGGTGACCCTGCCGGGCCTGGAGCCCGGCGCGACCGCCGCCGACCGCGCGCACGTCACGCGCGCGGACCACGTCGCCGCGGTCACGGAACTCGTGGACGGGCTCGACGGCCGCGTCGTGCTCGTGGGGCACAGCGGCGGCGGGCCGGTCGTGCAGGAGGCCCTCGACCGGGGCCCCGCGCGCATCGAGCGCGTCGTCTACGTCGACACGGGCCCGCTCGTCGACGGCGCGGCGCTGTCGCCGGGCCTCCCGGCCGACGCCGCGGAGGTCCCGCTCCCGACGTGGGAGGAGCTCGCCGAGGCCGGGTCGAGCCTCGACGGGCTGGACGAGGCCGCGCTGGCGCGGTTCCGCGAGGGGGCGGTGCCCACCCCCGGGCCCGTCGCGCGGGGGGCGGTGCGGGTGTCGGACCCGGGCCGCCTGAAGGTGCCCGCGACCGCCGTCTGCTCGTCGATCCCGTCCGCCGTCCTCGCCGAGATGGCGCACCCGGGGCCGCCCCTGCACACCGAGCTGGGCGAGGTCGAGGACGTCACCTACGTCGACCTCCCGACCGGCCACTGGCCGATGTTCTCCCGCCCGCGGGACCTCGCGGCCGTGATCGTCGACGCCGTCTCCTGACCTCCGGGTGAGACATCGTGCACGTTCCGGAAAAAAGTCTCCGAAGTCGCGTCACAGACGGAGACTTCTGCCGTCTCCTCGTGTGGACGGCCGACCGGCCGCCGCAGAACGACGGACGACGAGACGGACCATGCACGACACCCTGCCCTCCGCCCCCTCGCGCACCGAGGTGCGCACCGCCCTGCTCTGGGCGCTCGAGAACGACCGCGACGCGCTCCTCGAGCACCGCGAGACGACCCAGCACTGCCTGTGGGCGGCCGCGCGCGGCGCCGCCGACCGGCGCCTCGTGCGGCGCTGGCGCGCGGCGGCCACAGGGCTCCCGTCGACCGTCGCCTGACGGCGGTCAGCTGACGCTGGCCGTCGGTGGGAGCCCTGCGGGCCGCCGTCCGCGGGCGGCGGCCCCGGTCAGCCGAGCGTCGTCGGCAGCGCGGCGTCGCCCTCGCCCGGGGTGGCCCCCAGCACGTGCTCCGCGAGGAAGGCCAGGACCACCTGGTACCAGACCTTCGCGTGCTGCGGCTGGAGGATCCAGTGGTTCTCGTCCGGGTAGAAGAGGAACCGGTGCACCGTGTCGCCGTCCGGGCCGGCGGGCAGCCCGGAGGACGCGAGCAGCTCGTACCAGAGCCGCAGGCCCTCGCCGATCGGCACGCGGTAGTCCTTGTCGCCGTGGATGACGAGCATCGGCGTCACGATGTCCTGGACGAACCGGTGCGGGCTGTTCTCCAGCGCCATCTCGTCCGTCATCTCCCGCGCCCAGTAGTAGGCGTGGTCGGTCGTCGGGCCGAACTGGTCGAGCGCCCACAGGCTCGCGTGCGTGACGATCGCGCGGAAGCGGTCCGTGTGGCCCGCGACCCAGTTCGCCATGTACCCGCCGAAGGACCCGCCCATCGCGGCCGTCCGGGTGGCGTCGATCTCCGGGCGCGCCTCCACGGCGTCCGTGATCGCGAGCAGGTCCGTGTACGGGGCCTTGCCCCACGCGCCCCACCCGCGCTGCACGAAGTCCTGCCCGTACCCGGTCGACAGCGCCGGGTCCGGCAGCAGCACCGCGTAGCCCTGCGCGACCATCAGCCACGGGTTCCAGCGCCAGCTCCACGCGTTCCACGACCCGAGCGGGCCGCCGTGGATCCACAGCAGCAGCGGTGCCGGGTCCTCCGCGGACGCACCGTGCGGCAGCGCGAGCCAGCCCCGCACGCGCACGTCGTCCCCCGCCGCCGTCTCGACGTCGACGAGCGTGCCCGGCAGGTCGGGCGTCGCGACCGGGCCGCGCAGCGGCGTCGCGGGCACCGGCGTGCGGCCACCCGCCATGCCGGAGTCGAGGAACGCGCCGAGGTCGACGCGCACCGGGTGCGCGGGCTCCAGGTAGCTCGTCCGCAGCGCGTAGAGCGTCCGGCCGTCGGGCGCGACCTGCACGTCCGTGAACGTCGCGTCGTCGCTCGTCACGCGCTCCGCCGTGCCGTGCTCGGCCGCGCCGTTGCCCGCGGGGTCGAAGGGGACGAGGAAGACCGGGCCGCGGCCGTCGTCGTCCGCGGTGACGAGCAGGCCCGAGCCGTCGGGCAGCCAGCGCAGCGACGTCGGCCAGCGGTCCCAGTGCGGCACGAGCGTGCGCGGCGACGCGTGGTTCTCGGCGCGCGTCGTCGCCGAGTCGTCGTGGCCCTCCGCGGTCCCGGCGGGCCCGTCCGGCGCGTGCAGCGGCACGACGGCGAGGCTCTCCTCCGGCGCCTGGTGCGGCGTCGAGATCGTCTCGCGCACGAACGCGACCCACGCGCCGTCGGGCGAGATGCGGGGCGAGTGCGCCTCGGCGCGCGGCTCGTCGACGAGCGTGCGGCGCGCGCCCGTCGCCGTGTCGATCGCGACGAGCGTGCTGCGCACCTGCGGGCCGGGACCCGGCACCTGCCACGTCGTGACGAGCGTCGTGCCGTCGGCGGACAGGTCCGCCGAGTGCTCGTGCAGCGCGCGCCCGGGCGCCGTGCCGTCGTGCCCGACGCCGCGGCTCACGTCGCGCAGGTCGAGCAGCCGCGCGTCGTGCTCGGCTGCGGCGTGCTCGGCGGCGTGCTCCGCGGCGGTGCCCTGCGCTCCCGCGGCGAGCGGCGCGGCGGCGAGCGGCGCGGCGCTGCCCGAGGGCGCGGGCGCGTCGGTCGGGGCGGCCGGGGCGGGGAGGGGCTGCGCGGGCGCGTCGACCAGCGTCGTGAGGTCGCCGACGAACCGGTGCGCCTCGTCGGGGCCGCGGTCGTGGTCCCACTGCCGCACGGGGTAGGCGCTGTGCAGGATCGCCGCGACCTTCGCGTCCTTGCGCGCCGACCGGAGCTCGGCGTCATGCGCGAGGTCGCGCGCGCTCGGCAGCACCGACGCCGCGACCGACACGACCGGCGCGTCCGTCGCCGCGAGCGGCCCGCTCACGCCTGCGGGCGCCGTGGCGACCGCGCGCGCCTCCCCGCCCGACGCCGGCAGCAGCCACAGCGCCGACGTCGGGTCGTCGTCCGAGCCGCCGTCCGGGTCGGGCCGCGCCGACGTGAACAGCACGTCGCCCGCGCCGGTGAACGTCGCGCTCGACTCGCCCTTCGTGCTGCGCGTCAGCCGACGCGCGGGCGCCTCTCCCGCCGGGTCGACCTCCCACAGCGCCGCCCGATACCCGGTGCGCTGCGGGTCGAGCGTCTGGACGGTCGTGACGAGGCGCGTCCCGTCGGGCGAGAGCGCGAGGCCCCCGACGCGCGGGATCGCGAGATATCGGTCGAGATCGTGGAACGGTCCCACGGTCGGGTCGGGTGTACCGGGCGTGCCAGCCAGATTGCTCACCCGTACGTCCTATCACGCCCCTCCCCCGGAAACGGCTCCCGCCGAACACGACGTTGCTGGCGGCATGAGGCCGAGAACGGGAACAACGTCGTCGTGGAGGCGGGGAAGGGTCGTTCTCGGCGTGGGAGGCGCAGTATCGGCGCTCCGGTGGGGGCCGACGGGTTGCACCGCGGTCCACAGGGCAGCGTGGCGCACTCTTCGTCCACAGGCTGCGGGCCCGTCGGTGCCCTGTCCGCCCGCGCCTGGTCGGATGGCCGAATGCGTCCGCTGACCGCCGTCCCGTCCGCGCTCCTCGACCTCGCCGAGCGCCAGGCCGGCCTGGTGTCCGCCGCGCAGTGCGACGCGTACGGGGTGAACGCGAACCGCCGGTCACGGCTCGTCGACCAGGGGAGGTGGCGACGCCCGACGCGCGGCGTGCTCGAGCCGGCACCCGAGACGCTGCCGCCGTCGGACCCTCGGGCCCACGACCGCCGTCGACGACGCGCCGCCTGGCTCGCTCTCCTCGCCTACGGGCCGGAGGCGATCGCCGTCGGGCCGTGCGCGCTCGTCCTGCTCGGCGTCCAGGGGGTCGGTCTCGACGTCGTCCCGCAGGTGACGTTGCCCGGGGCGCGCGGCGCGCTGTCCCGGGACGGGATCCGCCTGCGCCAGTTCGACGACGGGTTGACCGTCGTACGGGTCGAAGGACGCGCCGTCGCGAGCCCTGCCTGGGCACTCGCCCAGGCCGTTCCCGAGATGGGTCGGCGACGAGCGGTCGCGGCGATGGACAGCGCGGGGCACCTCGGCCTGCTCGACGCCGACGGCCTGGCGCGCGCCCACGACCTCGCGCGCGGTCGGCGCGGCGTGGCGCGCACCCACGCCTGGTGGGCCGAGTCCGACGCCCGCGCCGAGTCACCGCTCGAGACCTTCGCGCGCCTGGAGTGCGTCGACGCAGGGCTCGGGCCGGACGACCTCCAGGTCGACGTCGTCGACGACGGCCGGTTCATCGGTCGTGGAGATCTGGGGTGGCGGCTGCCGCGAGGGCGGTGGCTGATCGCGGAGATGGACGGCAGGGACGTCCACAGCACGCCCGAGGCGCTCCTGCGAGACCGCACGCGCCAGAACGCTCTCGTGTCCCACGGCGGGGTGGAGCTGCTGCGCTTCACGGGCCGTGACCTCGCGGTCCCGGGGACGAGCCGCCCCGGTCGCATGACGACCGCCCTGCGTCACCATCTCGGTCGAGCACGAGGTTCCACGCCGTCGAGCACGAGCCTGCTGTCGTTATCAGGCCGATGACGACAACAACCCCGTGTTCGGCGGAACGGAGGCGTCGGTCAGTCGTTCCGCTTCGACATTTCCGCGAGCATGTCGTTGTACTCCTGGAGCTCGGCGTCGCCGTCGCGGTCTGCCTGGCGGTCGCGGCGTTTGGCCTCGCGCTCGTCGGAGCGCGTCCACATGACGGCGACGACGATCGCGAGGATGAGGGTCGGCAGCTCGCCGATGCCCCACGCGACGGCGCCGCCGCGCTGCTGGTCGGCGATGGCGCTCGGGCCCCACTCGCGGCCGAGGAGGCCGAACCACTCGGGGACGAGCAGCTCCTCGCCCGAGGTGAGCGCGACACCGAAGAACGCGTGGAACGCCATGGTCGCGAACAGCAGGAGCAGACGCTGCGGGTAGGGCGGGCGGTGCGGGCCGGGGTCGATCCCGACGAGCGCGTTCGCGAACAGGTACCCCGCGAGCGTGAAGTGCACCAGCATGACGAGGTGGCCGGCGTACGTCGTGAGCGCGTACTCGAACGCGGGCGTGTAGTAGAAGACGATCATCGAGCCGGCGAAGTTCACCGCCGCGACGATCGGGTTCGCGAAGAACTGGCCCACGCGCGACGTGACGAGGGCGAGCACCCACTCGCGCGGTCCCCGCGACCCGTCCTTGCGCGGCGGCACCGCGCGCACCAGGAGCGTCACGGGGGCGGCGAGCACGAGGAAGATCGGCACGACCATCGCGAGGATCATGTGCTGGACCATGTGCGCGCTGAACAGCACGTGGCCGTACATCGCCGGGCCGCCGGACGTGACCCAGAACAGGACGAGGATCCCCAGGCACCAGGAGACGGTGCGCCCCACCGACCACGAGTCGCCGCGCCGCGCGAGGCGGCGCACCCAGCGCAGGTACACGACGATCGCCGCGACGCACGCGAACGCGGGCAGCAGGTCCCAGCGCCACTCGGTGAACCAGCGGGCGAGCGTCGGCTCCGGCGGGAGCGCGTGCCCCGTCACCTGGTACGCGGCGGAGGTGTCGAGCGGCTCCTCCTGCGGCACGGGCGGGGCGGTGGACCCGAGCGCGACGGCGACGCCGGACACGGCGCCCATGATCGCGAGCTCGACCGCGACGAGGCGCCAGAACAGCCAGCGCGTCCCCTCGGCGGCCGCGGCCCGTGCGCCCGTGGACGACGACGCCCCTCCCGTCCCGGCACCGCTCGCCGGGGCGCCGTCCCCGGCCGGGCGAGCGGCCGCCGTCGGGCCGGCGAGGCGGCGCACGACGAGCTCCCGGTGCGCGAAGCCGACCGCGCCGAGGACGAGCAGGAGCGCGAGCTTGGTGAGCAGGAGGATGCCGTAGTCGGTGGTCAGCCCGGCGAGGGAGTCGACCCGGATGCTCGCGTTCGCGATGCCCGAGACGGCGACGGCGACGTAGCACCACAGCGCGATCGCGGAGTAACGCGCGACGGACGACGCGAAGTCCGCGCGGCCCAGGCCACCGCGCACGCGCACGACGGCGAGCGTCCCGAGCCCGCCGACCCACAGCGCGGCGCCGGCCAGGTGCAGGAACATCGAGGAGACGGCGAGCTCGTGGCTCACCGCGCCGGCCGCGTGGCCGGTGTTGGCCTGCATCGCGAGGGCGACGAGGGCGAGGGCCGCGGTCCACATCGCCCCGGTCGCGCTGCGCACGGCGAGCGCGACGGCGGACGTCAGGGCCGCGACGACGACGATCGCGAGGTAGTTCCGGCCGAGGCTGACCTGCGAGACGAAGAGGCCGAGCTGGTCGCCGAACGTCGGGTTGGTGACCGGCGTGCTCGAGATGGAGGAGTAGCGCAGCACGACCTGCAGGACGGTGAGCACCGCCCAGGTGGCCGACGCCGCCCCCGCGACGCCGAGCGCCTTGCGCACGGGCGTCCCGGCGGGCAGCACGCACGCCGCGAGGACGAGCGAGCCGAGCGTGAGCGCGACGGCGAGCTCGGTGAGCACCGTGACGACCGGGGTGCCGAGGCGCGCGAGGGCGCCCGGGTCCGGGAAGCCGGCGGGGACGGTGAACGCGGCCGAGAACGCGCCGGCGGCGAGCACGGTGACGACCGCGACGACGACGGCGAACGGCCCGGCGACGACGAGCCACCACGGGTTCGCGGGTCGGGCGTCCGAGGGCGCGCGGCGCAGGGCAGTGGTGGTCACCCCACCAGGGTATCGACCGCGCGGGCCCCTCCGGTCACGGCTCAGGGCCGGGACAGGCGGGCCATCCCGTAGACCTTCGTCGCGCGCACGCGCAGCACCTGGCGGCGGTCCGCGACCATGGCGCGCCGGAACTCCTCCCAGTCCGGGTGCTCGCCCCCGGTGGCCGCACGGTAGGTCGCGACGAGCTCGTCGGCGGCGGCGTCGTGGGGGTCGACCGCGACGGCGCTCAGCTCGGCGTCGCCCTCGACGACGGCGTAGCCCGCGAAGTCCTCCGCGCTCACGTGGAGCGAGACGCGCGGGTCGCGCGCCGCGTTGCGGGTCTTCGCGCGGTCGGCGGTGACGGAGACGCGCGCGAGCCCGTCCTCCGGGTCCCAGACGTAGAGCACGTTGGAGAGCTGGGGCCGCCCGTCCTTCTTCACGGTCGCGAGGACGCCCTGGCGGCGCGCGGCGACGAGGTCGAGGAGCGCGGGGTCCCCGAGCGGGGCGCGCGGCGCGCGGCCGGGGGCGTCGCGGGCGGTGTCACGGGAGATGTCACGGGCGTCGGTGCTCATGCCGGGGCAACCGTCGCCGGCCCGCGGGGCATTCCCGGCGCACCGCACGGTGGGGACCTCTCCCCACCCGGACCTGTGGACGACGCCCGGTCCGGCGGGGTCCGCGCTGGCATACTGGGCCGGGTTCGCCGGGGGCTCGCGAGGCTCCGTCCGCCCTCCGGCCGCGCACGGGACCACACCACCCGCACCACCCGGAGGACGACCGATGGCCGCAGGGCACGGCAGCATCTCGACGCAGGACCTCGACCGCGCGAGCCACCTGCTCAAGCGCGTCGGCCAGGTCTTCGACCAGCGCGTCGTCGGGCAGGAGGCCCTGCGCACCGCGCTCGTGAGCACGCTGCTCGCGGGCGGGCACATCCTGCTCGAGTCGGTCCCGGGCCTCGCCAAGACGACCGCGGCGCAGACGCTCGCCGCGGCGGTCGACGGCTCGTTCCACCGCATCCAGTGCACGCCGGACCTCATGCCGAACGACATCGTCGGCACGCAGATCTTCAACTACGCGACCGGCCAGTTCACGACCCAGCTCGGCCCGGTGCACGCGAACGTCGTCCTGCTCGACGAGATCAACCGCTCGTCGGCCAAGACGCAGTCGGCGATGCTCGAGGCGATGCAGGAGAAGCAGACGTCGATCGGTGGCGAGAACTACGCGCTCCCCGACCCGTTCATGGTGCTCGCGACGCAGAACCCCATCGAGGAGGAGGGCACGTACGTGCTCCCCGAGGCCCAGATGGACCGCTTCCTCATGAAGGAGGTGCTCACGTACCCGACGCCGCCGCAGGAGCTCGAGATCCTCCAGCGCATCGCGACCGGGCAGATGACGCGCCCCCTCACGGCGCAGCCGATCTCGCTCGACGACGTGCGCTTCCTGCGCGGCCTCGTCGACGACGTGTACGTGGACGACTCGATCAAGCGCTACGTCGTCGACCTCATCAACACGACGCGGTTCTCGGGCCCGCGCCCGGTGCCGGGCCTGGACCGCCACGTGCGCGTGGGTGCGTCGCCGCGCGGCGGCATCGCGCTCATGCGCGTGGGCCAGGCGCTCGCGATCCTCGCGGGCCGGGCGTACGTCATCCCGGACGACATCAAGGCGGTGCGGTACTCGGTGCTGCGCCACCGCCTCGTGCGCACGTTCGACGCGCTCGCCAACAACGTGCCGCCGGAGCAGCTCGTGGACGCGGTGTTCGACGCCGTCCCCACGCCCTGACCGGTCCGCCCACCGTCCCGAGAGAGCACCACGTGCCCGACGTCTCCCGTCTCGCCCAGGTCCGGGCCCGGCTCGACCTGCCGGTCGCGCGCCGGGCGTCCGGCCTGCTCGAGGGCCGGCACCGCTCGGTGTTCAAGGGGCACGGGCAGGACTTCGACGACCTGCACCTGTACGCGCCGGGCGAGGACGTCGGCGACATCGACTGGAAGTCGTCGGCGCGCGCCGGGCTGCCGATCATCCGCCGGTTCGTGCGCGAGTCGAACCTCAACCTCGTGCTCGTCGTGGACACGGGGCGCACCATGGGCGCGACGGCGCCGAGCGGGGAGACGAAGGCGGAGATCGCGAGCTTCTGCTGCGCGCTCGTCGCCTACCTCGCCCGCGACCGGGGCGACCGCGTCGCGCTCGTCGCGGGCGACGCCGAGCGCCTGGTCCAGCTCCCGCCGCGCGCGAGCACGCGCGACCTCGAGGTGCTGCTGCGCACCGTGGAGGGGCTGTGGCGCCCGGACGCCCCCGGGAGCGACCTGTCCCGGCCGCTCGACCGCGCGCAGACGGCGTTCCGGCGCCGATCGCTCGTGGTCGTCGTCACCGACGAGGCCCGCCCGGCTGCCGAGCACGAGCAGCTGCTGCGCTCGCTGCGCGTGCGTCACGAGGTGATGGTCGTGCAGGTCGCGGACCTCTCGCCGGTGGGCGCCGGGACCGGGGAGGTGGCCGACGTCGACGGGACGCTGCGCCTGCCGCCGTTCCTGCGCGGGCGGACCGCGCTCGCGGCGCCCGCCGCCGAGGCGCTCGCCGCGCGGCGCGCCGAGGTGGCCGAGCGGCTGCGCGCCCTCCAGGTCGAGGGCGTGCTCGTCGAGGGGTCCGACGACGTCCTGCAGCGGTTCGTCGAGCTCCTGGGGAGGCAGAAGCGTGCCCGTCGATGAGCTCGTCGACCCCGTCGGCTACTCGGGGTGGTGGACGGCCCTGGGGATCGTCCTGGTCCTCGCGGCCGCCGCGGTCGTGTTCCTGGTGATCTGGCTGACGCGCGCGAGCGCGGAGGAGAAGAACGCCCCGCGCCCCGCCCCGCTGCTCCCCACGGGCCCGCACGACCCGTACGCGTCGCTGCGGGCGGAGTACGAGCGGCGCCTCGACGCCGTCGCCGAGCGGTTCCGCGCGGGCGAGCTCGACGAGCGCACCCTGCACCTCGCCCTCTCGGCGGAGATGCGCGGCTTCGCGACCGGGCGGCTCGGCCAGGACGCGTCGTCCATGACGCTCTCGGAGATCCAGCAGCTCGCCGAGGCGGGCCGCCTCACGCAGCTCATCGCGCGCTACTACCGGCCGTCGTTCGCGGACCACGACAACGACCCGGCGGCGCGCTCGACGGACGGCGAGGACTCGATCGACCGCGCCCGGGCGGTGGTGCGCGGATGGTGACGCGTCCCGTCGCGGCGAGCACCGCCGTCGTCCCCGGGCCGCAGGGCCCGTCGATCCTGTGGCCGTGGCTGTGGGTCGTCCTCGTCGTCGCGGTGCTCGCGGCGGCGGCGGTGGCGTGGTGGCTCGCGCGGCGCCGCCGGTGCCGCGACGCGGACGCGGGCGTGCTCTGGGTCGCGAACTCCGACTACCTCGCGCGCGTCCCGGCGTTCGCTGCGTGGGTGCGCCGCTACCGCGTGCTGCAGGGCCTCACCGCGGCGGGGCTGCTCGTGGCGGTCGTCGGGGCGGGCGCGGTCGCGGCCCGCCCGGTGGAGACGGACGTCGTCGTCGACCGCCTCGGCACGCGCGACATCGTGCTGTGCCTCGACGTGTCGGGCTCGATGATCGAGTACGACGGCGCGGTGCTCAAGGTGTTCCAGGAGCTCGTGGACAACTTCGAGGGCGAGCGGATCGCGCTGTCGATCTTCAACTCGTCCTCGCGCACGGTCTTCCCGCTCACGGACGACTACACGCTCGTCCAGGAGGAGCTCCAGGCGGGGATCGCCGCGCTCGACCAGGACCCGGCGACGTTCGACTACACGGGCGGCACCGACGACGCGGAGATCCTCGAGTACGCGCAGTTCACGGCGGGCACGACGGCGAATCTCTCGGGCGCGAGCCTCATCGGCGACGGGCTCGCGAGCTGCGCGCTCCAGTTCGACGCGGAGGACACCGAGCGCTCGCGCTCGATCATCCTGGCGACGGACAACTACGTCTCCGGCGAACCGATCTACACGCTCCCGCAGGCGGCGGACCTCGTCGCGTCGCGCGACATCACGCTGCACGGCATCTTCGGCGGGTCCCAGCGCTACGAGGGCACGCCCGAGGAGACCGAGTACCGCGAGACCGTCGAGTCGGGCGGCGGCCTGTACTTCCTCGCGGACGACCCGGCCGCGGTCCAGGGCATGGTCGACGACGTCGTCGCGCAGCAGGCGGTCGAGCTCGACGCGTCCCCCGAGGTGGTCGTCACGGACCGGCCCGCGGGCTGGTTCCTCGTCGCGGTCCTCGGCGTCGCGCTGCTGCTCGTCGTCGCGTGGCGGGTGAAGGAGTGACGCGCCGATGAACCTCGCCGGACTCACGTTCCAGCCGCTCGTGCCCCTGTGGGCGCTGACGCTGCTCGTGCTGCCGCTGCTCGGCCTCGCCGGGTGGCAGGCGGTCGTGGCCGGGCGCCCGGGACCCGACGGCGTCCCCCGCCCCGGCGCCCCGCGCGCGGCCTGGGTGCGACGCGCCGGGGTGGTCGTGCTGCTCGGGATCATCGGGATCGCGCCGTCGGTCGCGTCGACGGACCGCGACACGTCGGTCGCGAACGTCGACATGTTCTTCGTCGTCGACCGCACGGGGTCGATGGCGGCCGAGGACTACGGGCCCGAGGGCGGTCAGGAGCGCCTCGACGGCGTGCGGCACGACATCACGAGCCTCACGGAGGCGATCCCCGGGGCGCGGTACTCGATCATCTCGTTCGACTCGCAGGCGTCGCGCCAGCTCCCGCTGACGACGGACGCGCGCGCGATCACGTCCTGGGCCGACACGTTCCACCGCGAGATCACGCGGTACTCGCAGGGGTCCCTCACGGACCGGCCGCTCGACGAGCTGCGGTCGGCGCTCGAGGGCTCGGCGGAGCAGCACCCGGCCAACGTGCGGCTCGTCTTCTTCCTCACCGACGGCGAGCAGACGGCCGAGGGCGAGCCGCGGTCGTTCGCCGACCTCGCGCCGCTCGTCGACGGCGGAGCGGTGCTGGGCTACGGGACCGCCGAGGGAGGCCGCATGAAGGAGTACGACCCGGACGTGGACCCCGAGGACGCGGAGTACCTCGTCGACTGGTCGAAGCCGAGCGACGGCGGCGAGCCCGTCGAGGCGCTGTCCGTGCTGGACGAGGCGACGCTCACCGCGCTCGCCGACCAGCTCGGCGTGCCGTACGTGCACCGGCAGGAGCCGTCGGAGACGGCGTCGCTCGTCGCGGGCGTCGACCCGCAGCAGGTGGCAGCGGACGGACGCCGCGACGTCACGGCGTACCGGCCGGTCGTGTGGCCGTTCGCCCTCGCGCTCGTGACGCTGCTCGGCGTCGAGGCGTGGTTCTGGGCGCGCTCGGCGAGCCGCTCGCTCGTCCGCCCGACGGCACGCGACCGGGCGGAGGTGCGCCGATGACCTGGACCCCTCCCCCGGCACCCCCGCCCGGCGCCCGCGCGCCCCGGCCCACCGGCGCGGCCGCCCTGCGTGCGGCGCGGCTGCGGCGGCGCCGGTGGTGGCTCCTCGGGACCCTGCCCGTCGTGCTCGTGCTCCTCGTGCTGGGGTTCACGCTGGCGCTGCGCGCCCCGGTCGCCTCGCTCGCGAAGGACCGCTACGACGCCGGCGACACCGAGGGCGCGGCGAGCACGTACGGCCTCCAGCGGACGCTCAACCTCGTCGAGCCGTGGAAGGCGCACTACAACCACGGGACGGCGCTCGCGCGGACCGAGGACTCGTGGTCGCTGTACGACGCGATCCGATCCCTCGACCGTGCCTACGACCTCGCGGAGAATTCGTCTCCCGAGGAACGGTGCATGATCCAGACCAACCTGTCGCTGACGTACGAGATCCAGGGCGACGCCGACATGGCCTACGCCGACCGCAAGGCGGCGGAGCTCGCCCTCGTCGAGGAGGCGATCGCCGCCCGCGACGCGGGCCTGCCGTACGACGAGGGGGTCCTCGACCCGTACGGCGACGGTACCGAGCCCGACCCGGCGGAGCTGCGCCAGGACGTCCAGGACTGGTACGAGTACGCCGAGCAGGAGTACGCGACGGCCGAGCAGATCCGCGGCTGGCCCGACTGCGGGGAGTCCGAGCAGACCCCCGAGCAGCAGGAGCAGGACGCGGCCGCGCAGCAGCGTCTCCAGGACAAGCAGCAGGAGGCGCAGGACTCGCAGCCCGAGAACCAGGACGGTGGCGACACCTCGGAGGGCGAGGACGACGGCTCCGAGGGCGACGAGCAGTCGGACGCCTCGGGCGGCGACGGCGCGCAGGGCGAGGACCAGCAGAGCCAGGCCGAGCGCGAGGAGCAGCAGCGCCAGGAGCAGCTCGAGCAGCAGGGCTCCGAGGCGCGCGACGAGCAGGAGCGCCTCGAGCAGGAGTACCGCGACCTCTACGGGGACCAGCCGGGCACCGGCAGCGACCCGGGCGACAGCAGCGGGGGCGGCACCAAGAACTGGTGAGCCCCGGCTGCGCCGCGGCCGATCCGCCGTCGTCCGCCGGCCGCTCCGACGTCCGCCTGCTCACCTCGTCGGCCGGTGGAGCGGGACGCGTCGCAGGGGTGCCCAGCCTGCGAGACGACGGGCACGACCCGAGGACGCGCCGGCGGCTCGCCCGTACCCTCGGCGACCGTGACCACACCCGAGGACCTGCCCGTCCTGCGCGCGCTCCACTCGACGCCGTCGCGCCGCTACCTCTCGCCCGACCCGGTGCCCGACGACGTGCTCGACGCGATCCTCGACGCCGCGGTCCGCGGGCCCAGCGGGGGCAACCGTCAGCGGTGGGGGTGGGTCGTCGTGCGGGACCCCGCGACGAAGGCGCAGATCGCCGCCTGGTACCGCGAGGGGTGGCGAGCGGCGTACGGGGACCGCCGGGACGCCGTCCTCGGTGCCGCGACCACGCACGCCGGCGTGAGCGAGGCGGGCTTCCGCGCCGTCGAGCACCTGGCGCTGCACCTGGAGGAGGCTCCGGTGTGGGTCGTGCCGGTGCTGCGGGACGCGGCGCGCTCGGCCGACCCCCGGCTCGGGGCCTCGATCTACGGTGCGGTGCAGAACCTCGTCCTCGCAGCCCGGGCTTACGGGATCGGGACGACGCTCACGACCTTCCACACCGTCCGGGAGGCCGACGTCGCCGCGCTGCTCGGCCTGCCCGACGACGCGCTGACGATGGGCCTGCTCCCCCTCGGGTACCCGACCCGGGGCCGCTGGTCCGAGCCGCGGCGGCGCCCGCTCGCGGAGGTCGTGCACCGGGACCGGTGGCACAGCTGAGCGCGCCGGGAAGAGGCGAGCGCCCGCGCGCGTTCGCCCCGGAGGACACGCACGGCCGGACGGCCGCGACGACGGCACGGCACCCGGGCGACCGGGCGAGGAGGAGCAGCATGACCGCGACGAGCACGGGGCCCGGCGCCACCGGCGTCGACCACCCGGTCCTGGACAACCCGTCGTGGAGCGCGCTCACCGGCGCGCACGCGCACCTCGCCGAGGGCGACGACCTGGCGCGCCGCTACCCGGCCGACGTCTCCCCGATCACGGGCGTGCGCTCGTGGACCGACCCGGGCGTGTGGGACGCGATCGCCGCGCTCGTCGGCCCGGGCGGGCACTTCTCGGCGCCGCCGGCCGGGGTCGAGCCGCCGCGCGGCTGGACGGTCGAGGCCCGCGTCGAGGGGGTCCAGCTCGTCGAGACCGAGCGCCTCGTCACCCGGCCCGACCCGGAGGCGGTCGTGCTCGGCGCGGACGCCGTCCCGGAGATGCTCGCGCTCGTCGAGCGCAGCCGACCGGGTCCGTTCGAGGCGCGGACCTACCTCCTCGGCCGGTACGTCGGGTTCCGCGACGGCGACGGCCGTCTCGTCGCCATGGCGGGCGAGCGCCTGCGGCCCGCGGGGTGGACCGAGATCAGCGCCGTGACGACCGACCCCGACCACCGCGGGCGCGGCCTCGCCTCACGCCTCGTGCGCGACGTCGCGTTCCACGTGCAGGAGCGGGGCGACCGCGCGTTCCTGCACGCCGCGGCGCAGAACGTCGGCGCGATCGGCGTCTACAAGCGGCTCGGGTTCGCGCTGCGCCACCGCCCGACGTTCGGGTCGCTGCGCGCGCCGGGCTGACGGCCTCGTCGCCGGGCCCGCCCACGCTCCTGCCACGCTGCCACGCGGCCACGCGGCCGATCGGACGCTCGGCGCCGTGCGGCTCAGTCCTCGATCCCCTCGACGAGCAGCGTGCGGGGCCCGGGGCCCTCGTCGGCGAGCGCGTCGTGGGGGTTGACGAGGACGCACCGGCGCAGCGACAGGCACCCGCAGCCGATGCAGTCCGTGAGGTGGTCGCGCAGGCGCGTGAGCTGTTCGATGCGCGCGTCGAGGTCGGCGTGCCACCCGGCCGAGAGCCGGTGCCAGTCCTTGGCCGTGGGCGTGCGGTCGCCCGGGAGCGTCGCGAGCGCGGCGCGGATGCGCGCGAGCGGGATGCCCACGCGCTGCGACGCGCGCACGAACGCGACGCGGCGCAGCGTCTCGCGCGTGAAGCGCCGCTGGTTGCCGGGCGTCCGGCGGCTCGTGATGAGCCCCTCGCGCTCGTAGAAGTGCAGCGCGGACACGGCGACGCCGCTGCGCGCCGCGAGCTGGCCGACGGTGAGCTCGTCGCTCGGGGACGGGGCGGCGTCGGGCACGGTGGTACCTCCACGCAGACGGGCCTGACGGCCGACGCGGCGGACACGACCGGTCACCCCTCGGCCCGGGGCACTTGACCTGAACAATTGTTGAGGTTCGAGACTAGCAGGGCGCGCCCGTCAGGCAGCGCGACCCGGACCGTGCGACGGCCCAGAGGGGCCGTGCACCACGCGGCCCGCCCACAGCACCGCGCACGACCGCCCTGCACGACCCGATCCCGAAGGAGCACCCGTGGACGCCATCCGCCTGCACGCGTTCGGACCACCCGAGAACCTCGTGCTGGACCAGGTCCCCGACCCGGTCCCCGGCCCCGGCCAGGTACGCGTCGCCGTGCGCGCGCACGGCGTCCACCTGCTCGACACGACGCTGCGCCGGGGCGAGGTCGCAGGACCCCTGCCGCTGCCCACCCTGCCCACGATCCCCGGGCGCGAGGTCGCCGGGGTGGTGGACGTCGTCGGGCCGGGCGTGGACGCCGCATGGCGCGGGCGACGCGTCGCGGCCCACCTCGGCGCCACGCCCGACGGCGGCGGGTACGCGCGCCTGGCGCTCGTGCCCGTCGAGGCGCTGCACCGGATCCCCGACCACGTCACCGCGCCCGACGCGCTGGCCATGATGGGCACCGGTCGGACCGCCGTCGGCATCCTCGACCTCGCGGAGCTCGCCGCGACGGACACCGTCGTCGTCACGGCCGCGGCCGGCGGGCTCGGCACGTTGCTGGTCCAGAGCGCGCTCGCGGCAGGGGCGCGCGTCGTCGCGCTCGCCGGCGGCCCGGAGAAGGTCGCCCTCGTGCGGTCGCTCGCCGGGCAGGCGCAGGAGGACCGCCTCGCCGCCGTCGACTACCGGGCCGACGGCTGGCTCGACGAGGCGCGGACCGCCGTCGGGCAGCACGCCCCGGAGGGCGCGACCGTGCTCCTCGACGGCGTCGGCGGCGACGCGGGCACCGACGCCGCGAGCCTCGTCGCGCCGACCGGCCGCCTCGTGCTCTACGGGTGGGCGTCGGGGGCGCCGAACCGGGCCGGTGACGTCGACCACCCGGACGGCAAAACAGGGGCCCACGGCGGCACGCCGGACGTACGGTGGGCGGTGGGACCCCAGGCCCGACCCTGGGGAGACCTGTCCGCGCTGCAGGAGCGCGCGCTCGCGCTCGCGGCGGACGGGACGTGGCGGGTCGTCACGCACCAGATCCCCCTCGCGGAGGCCGCGCGCGCCCACCGCGAGCTCGAAGCGCGCGCCACCACCGGAAAGGTCGTTCTCGTATGACGGCGGACCCCCGCACCGACGCCGACGCACCGGCGTACGGCTCCCCCGCGCCCGGCGCGGGCGAGGCCGGCACGGGAGAGGTCGGCGTGCCCGAGACCGCCCCCGCGACCGGCCCGACCGAGGCGGGCACGCTCTCGCCCGGGACGCAGCGCACGGTGCTGTTCGGCATGGTCGCGTTCGTGTTCCTCGGCGCGTTCGAGGCGCTCGCCGTCGCGACCGCCATGCCGACGGTCGCCGTCGAGCTCGACGGGCTCACGCTGTACACGCTGGCGTTCGCCGCGTCGCTCGCGTCGAGCGTCGTCGGCATGGTGGCGTCCGGGCGCTGGAGCGACCGCGCCGGCCCGACCACCCCGCTGTGGACCGGCATCGGGCTCTTCCTCGCCGGGCTGCTCGTCGCCGGGCTCGCGCAGGACATGCTCGTGCTCGTCGCGGGCCGCGTGCTCCAGGGCGTCGGGACGGGGCTGTACATCGTCGCGCTGTACGTGCTCGTCGCGCGCGTCTTCCCCACCGACCGGCGCCCGAAGGTCTTCGCGGCGTTCGCGGCGGCCTGGGTGATCCCGTCGATCGTCGGGCCCGCCATCGCGGGGCTCGTGGTCGAGCACGTCGGGTGGCGCTGGGTGTTCCTCGCCGTCCCGGTCCTCGCGGTGCCCGCGCTGTTCCTCATGCGCCCGGGGATGCGCGCCGCCCGCGGCTCGGCCCCCGAGCCCGCCCCGGCGTCCACCCCGCTGTCCGGGGACCGGCCCGACGACGCCGAGCCGCCGCTCGACCGGACCGCGCGCCAGGCGTCGCTCACCTGGGCCGTCGTCGCAGCCGTCGGCATCGGGGCGCTCAACTACGCGGGCCAGCTGCGCGGGGTCGGGCTCGCGGCCCTGCTCGTCGCGTCGCTCGCCGCCGTCGCGCTCGCCGTCCCCCGACTGCTCCCCCGCGGCACGACCCGCGCGGCCCGCGGCCTGCCGAGCGTCATCGCGATCCGCGGCCTCGTCGCGGCCGCGTTCACCGGCGCCGAGGTGCTGCTCCCGCTCCTGCTGTCGCACGAGCGCGGCCTCTCGCCGTCGCTCGCGGGCGCCGTGCTCACGTTCGGCGCCGTCGGCTGGTCGACGGGGTCGTGGCTCCGCGGCCGGGCGACCTGGGGGCTCCAGCACGCGGGCTACGTGCGCCTCGGCGGGACGCTCGTCGCGCTCGGGATCGGCGGCGCCGCGCTGCTCGCCTGGACGGCCGTGCCGCCCGTGGTCGGGATGGTCGCGTGGACCCTTGCCGGGCTCGGCATGGGCATGACGCACCCGACGCTGTCCGTGCTCACGCTCGAGCTCTCGCCCGTCGCCGAGCAGGGCGCGAACTCGTCCGCGCTCCAGGTGTCCGACGCCGTCGCCGCCGCGACCGCGCTCGCCGTCACCGGGTCGCTCCTGTGGGCCCTGCACCCCACGCTCGGCCTGGCGTCGTACGTCGTGTGCTTCGGGGTCACGGTGCTGCTCGCGGCGGGCGTCGCCCTCCTCGCACCGCGCACGCGCCCGGTCCTCGGGGCGTAGCGCGCAGCCCGGCGGCGGCGTCGGCGTACCGGTCGAGCACGATCGCGGTGAGCCGCGGGTCGGGCGCGAGCGGGCCGGTCACGACGTCGGCGCCCGCCTCCAGCACCCGGTCGTAGAAGAAGCCGGGCGCGAGGAGGTAGGCCGCGACGACGACCCGCCCGCCCGGGGCGAGGCCCGCGCGGGCGGCGGCGACGGCGTCGGGCACCGTGGGCGTCGCCATGGCGCCGTAGCCGACGGAGACCGGGCTGGGGACGCGCTCGCGGAGCCCGGCGGCGAGCGTCTCGACGTCGCGCGCGGCGCCCGGGCGGCTCGACCCCGCGGCGGCGATCACGACGGCGTCGCCGTCGCGCAGGCCCGCCTCCGTGAGCCGCTCGGCGAGCAGGTCCACGAGGCGCGGGTCGGGGCCGAGCGGCCCCGACGCGGCAGCGGCCCCGGTGCCGGGGCCGCGGTCCTCGACGGCCGCGGCGACGTCCACGCTCACGTGGAACCCGGCGGAGAGCAAGAGGGGCACCACCACGGCGTCGCCGGGCGCCCCGCCGTCGGACGGCGCGACGACGGCGGTCACGACGTCCGCCACCTCGGGCTGCTGGACGTCCACGAACGCCTCGCGCACGTCGAGGTCGGGGCGGGCCGCGCGCACGTCGTCCAGGAGCGCGCGGACCACCGCGCGCCCCGCGAGGTCGTCCGTGCCGTGGGAGCAGCCGACGAGCGCCGGCGTCGCGGCGCGCGGACCGGCCGGAGCATCGGAGACGGCGTCGAGGGAGGTGGGGCTGTCCGGGCTCATACGAGCTCCAATCGGTATCCGCGCTTGACGACGGTCTTGACGAGGTCCCGGCGACCGGTGGCCTCGCGCAGGCGCGCGACCGCGACCTCGGCCGCGTGCGGGTCGCGCGAGTCGCCGGGCAGGACGTCGAGCACGTCGTCGCGCGTGACGACCTCGCCACGGCGCGCGGCGAGGAGGCGCAGCACCTCGAGGCTGCTGGGCGAGAGGGGCAGCACCTCGCCGTCGAGCACGGCGACGCGCGAGCGGATCTGGAGCGTCCCGGCGACGGTCGCGAGGGCCACCGTCTCGGCCTTCTCGTAGTGCGCGACGAGCGTCCGCACGAGCGCGCCGAGGCGTCCGCGCTCCGGCTGCAGCGGCGTGACGCCGCGGTGCTCGAGCGGCCGCGCGGTGACGGGACCGACGGCGGCCGCGACCATCGACCCGTCCTGGAACCGGGACACGACGAGCCGCCCCACGCCGTGCTCCTCGGCGGCGCTCAGCCACGCCTCGGCGCCGGGCGCGGAGGTGAAGACCACGGCGTCGATCTCCCCGACGGCTGCGGCCTCGACCGACGCGCGCAGCGCCTCGGGGTCGGGCGGCGGCCCCCAGCGGTAGACGACGAGGCTCGCGACCTCGGCGCCCGCCTCGGCGAACACGACGTCGAGGCCGTCGGCCCCCGCACCGTGGTGCTGGACGGCGATCCGCAGCCCGGCGACGCCCTCGCCGAGCAGCACGTCGGCGATCTCGGCCGACGTCTCCGACTCGGCGACCCAGTCGGCCGTGAGCCCGGCGGCCTGGATCGCGCCGCGCGCCTTGGGTCCACGCGCGACGATCCGCGCGTCGGCGAGCACCTCGAGCAGGCGGTCGGCGAGGCCGTGCGCGTCCGCAGCCTCGACCCAGGACCGGAAGCCGATGCCGGTCGTCACGACGACGACGTCCGGCGGTCGCTCGACGAGGTCACGCGTCCCGGCGAGGAGCTGCTCGTCGTCGGCGTGCGGGATCATGCTCAGCGCGGGCGCGTGGCGGACCTCGGCGCCCCGGCGCTGGAGGGCGGCGGCGAGCTCGCTCTTGCGGCGGTCGGCCGTGACGAGCACGGTGCAGCCGGCCATGACCTGGCCGAGGGTGGGGCGATCGGCGTCGGGGCCGGACGCGAGATCGACCCGAGCGTCCGAGATCGACCCTCCGCGGGTCGACGTCGCGACGGGCGGGTCGACCTCGGTGCCGCCGGTGCCGGTCACGCGACCGTCGCCGGGTCGAGCCGTCCCGCGGCGGCGACGTCCCCCACCACGATGATCGCCGGGGGTCGGACCCCAGACTGGGCGGCGCGCTCCACGATCTCGCCGAGCGGGGCCCGCGTGACGCGCTGGCGCGGCGTCGACCCGTTCTCCACGATCGCGACGGGCAGCGCAGGGTCGGCCTCGGCGTCGAGGGCCTGGGCCGTGATGCGTGCGAGCTGCGAGACACCCATGAGGACCACCAGCGTAGCCGTGCGGTCGCGCACCCCGGCGAGCGCGGCGGCGTCGAGCCCGTCGTGACCGCTGACCACGTGGAACGCGGCGACCGTGCCCCGGTGCGTGAGCGGGATGCCCGCGAGCGCCGGGACGCTCAGCGCGCTCGACACGCCCGGCACGACGTCGACCGGCACGCCCGCCGCGCGGCACGCGAGCACCTCTTCGCCGCCGCGCCCGTAGACGAACGGGTCGCCGCCCTTGAGCCGCACGACGCGCCGGCCGCGCTGCGCGTGCTCCACGAGGAGGGCGTTGATCTCGTGCTGCGGCACGGGGTGGTGGCCGGGCGTCTTGCCGACGTCGATCACCTCGACGCCGGGCGCGAGCTCGTCGAGCACGTCGACCGGCCCGAGCCGGTCCGCGACGACGACGTCCGCCTCCGCGAGCGCCCGGCGGCCCCGGACCGTGAGCAGGTCGACCGCGCCGGGCCCTCCGCCGACGAGCGTCACACGCCCCAGGCCGCCCGGCGCAGGGCGGTGGCGCCGCTGGTCGGCCCTGCCGGAGCGCAGGTGCTCGGCGATCGCGTCGCGTACCGCGCGCGCCCGCCGCGGGTCCGGACCGCGCCGCTCGGCCGCGGCGTCAGCCGCTCGTCGTTCCCGGACGTCCGCCGGCACGCCGACCGCGGGGGCGCCCGTGACGACCCCGACGAGGACGTCGCCGCTGCGGGTCGTCGCGGGCGTGCGCGCGGTGCCCTCGTGCGCCGCCCCGGCGTTGACGCACCAGGTGCGGCGCGCGGCGGCCCACGCGGCGACGTCCCGGTTGGTCCCCGAGTCGTCCGTCGCCGCGAGCACGAGCCACGCGTCCTCGAGGTCGGACTCGCGGACGTCGCGCGGCGCCCAGGTGACGCGACCACCCGGCGCGACCTCGCCGTCGGCCCGCAGCCCGGCGGGTGACGGTGCCCGGAGCGGGGCGCGCAGCGAGGCGGCGACGAGATCGCGCAGGTCCTCGCAGACCTGGGGGGCGACGACGCGGACGTGCGCGCCGTCGTCGGCCATGGCCCGCGCGCGGCGGGCCGCGACGGGGCCGCCGCCCGCGACGAGCACCGTGCGCCCGGCGAGGTCGATCCCGAGGAGCGTCGTCACGACGCACCGTCCGCAGGCCCGGCGGCGTAGGGGCGCAGGCCCACGTGCACGACGCCGTCGCGCACCTCGGCGGGCCACGTCGCCAGGTCCGGCGCGAGGCCCTCGACGGGCGCGTACCCGGCGGTCTCGAGGCAGCGACCGGTCGTGAGGTCGAAGACCTGCTTGTACATGGGGCCGGCGACCGTCGGCACGCCCCCGCGCGTGCCGACGATGCCGCGCGACAGGACGTTCGCACCGGAGAACGGGTCGCGCTGCTGCACGACGCGGACCGTGTCGTCGGGGAGGCGGAACAGTGCGACCTGCACCCCGCCGACGAGGGCGGCGGCGCCGCGTTCGACCAAGAGGTCGCGCAGGAGGCACACGCGCTCCCACCCCGCCGCGTCCGACGTCGGCGTCTCTACGGGGTACGCGGCCTGCTCTGCTGGCACGACGCTCATCGACGGACCTCCAGGGTCGTGCCGGCGATCACCACGGGGCCGGCGGGGACGGTGGCGAGACCCGAGGCGCGGGCCTCCTCGAGGGCGGCCCGCTCGTCCGCCCTGGCGGGCCGGATCTGGCCGCGCTCGGTGACGTACGCGAGGTCGGGGTCGGGCTCGGCGGGCGCGTTGACGAACGAGCCGAAGCGGCGCAGCTTCTCCGGGTCCTCGAGGACGGCGCGCCACTCGTCCTCGTAGTCGCCGACGTGGCGGGCCATCGCGGCGTCGAGGTCGGCACCGATGCCGAGCGAGTCCTCGACGACCACCTCGCGGATCGCGTCGAGACCGCCTTCGTGGTCCTCGACCCACGCGGCCGTGCGCTGCAGGCGGTCGGCCGTCCGGACGTAGTACATGAGGAAGCGGTCGATGGTGCGCACGAGCGCCTCGTCGTCCAGGTCCTCGGCGAGGAGCTGCGCGTGCCGGGGCGTGAACCCGCCGTTGCCGCCGACGTACACGTTCCAGCCCTTGTCCGTCGCGATGACGCCGACGTCCTTGCCGCGCGCCTCGGCGCACTCGCGCGCGCACCCCGAGACGCCGAGCTTGATCTTGTGCGGCGAGCGCAGGCCGCGGTACCGGAGCTCGAGCTCGACGGCCATGCCCACCGAGTCCTGCACGCCGAACCGGCACCACGTGGACCCGACGCACGACTTCACCGTGCGCAGCGACTTGCCGTACGCGTGGCCGGACTCGAACCCGTGCTCCACGAGCCGGCGCCAGATCTGCGGGAGCTGCTCGATGCGCGCCCCGAACATGTCGATGCGCTGGCCGCCCGTGATCTTCGTGTAGAGCCCGAAGTCCTTGGCGACCTGCCCGATGACGAGCAGCCCGTCCGGTGTGATCTCTCCCCCCGGGATGCGCGGGACCACCGAGTACGTGCCGTCCTTCTGCATGTTCGCCAGGACGTGGTCGTTCGTGTCCTGCAGCGTCGCCTGCTCGCCGTCGAGGACGTGACCGTTGCCGAGCGACGCGAGGATCGACGCGATCGTGGGCTTGCAGATGTCGCAACCGCGCCCGGCGTCGCGCACCAGCACGGCACCCTGCGTGGCTGCGCTCTCGTCCACCGGCGCAGTGACACCCCGGCCGAACCGCGCGACGATCTCGCTGAACGTGTGCAGGTCCGCGACGCGCACCGCGTCGAAGAGCTGCGCGCGCGAGAGGTCGAAGTGCTCGCACAGCGCGTTCGAGACCTCGACGCCGGCCCGGGCGAGCTCCGTCGTCGTGATCTTCTTGACGAGCGGCAGGCACGACCCGCAGCTCGTCCCCGCGCGCGTGCACGCCTTGACGCCCGCGAGGTCGGTGCACCCGTGCTCGGTGACCGCACCCCGGATCGTGCCCGCGCCGACGTTGTTGCACGAGCAGACCGTGGCGTCGTCGGGGAGCTCGAGGTCCGGCGCCCCGCCGCCGGACCCCTCGGGGAGCAGGAACAGCCCCGGGTCGCCGGGGAGCTCCGTGCCCAGCATCGGCCGCAGCGACGCGTACGGCGCGGCGTCGCCCACGAACACGCCGCCCAGGAGGGTGCGCGCGTCGTCGGACAGGACGAGCTTCTTGTAGACGCCCGCGACCGGGTCGGCCCAGACGAGCTCCATCGCGCCCTCGGTGCGGCCGTGCGCGTCGCCGAAGCTCGCGACGTCGACCCCCTGGAGCTTGAGCTTGGTCGCCGTGTCCGCACCGGGGAACGTCGCCTCGCCGCCGAGCAGGCGGTCCACGACGACCTCCGCCATGGCGTAGCCCGGCGCGACCAGGCCGAGGCACCGGCCCTCGAGGCACGCGACCTCGCCGACCGCCCACACGTGCTCGTCCTCGGTGCGGCACGCGAGGTCCACGACGGCGCCACCGCGCTCCCCGACCGCGAGCCCCGCCGCGCGCGCGAGCTCGTCACGCGGCCGCACGCCCGTCGCGAGGACCACGACGTCGACGTCGAGCCGGCCGCCGTCGGCGAAGTCGAGCCGGCCCACGTGCCCGGTCTTGCGGGAGACCCTCAGCTCCTTGGTCCCGGTGTCGCACCGGACCGCGATGCCCATGCCGTTGATGAGGCGCTTGAGGGCCTCGCCGCCGCCCAGGTCGATCTGCGCGTCCATCAGGTGCGTGCCGAACTGGACGACCGTGGCCTGCGCGCCGAGGGCCTTGAGCGCGCCCGCGGCCTCGAGGCCCAGGAGTCCGCCGCCGATGACGGCGCCGCGCACCGGGCGTTCCCAGCCACCCTCGGTCCTGGCGTCGCGCCGCTTCTCCTCGACCCAGCCGCGCAGTGCCGCGACGTCGTCGATCGTGCGGTAGACGAACACGCCGGGCAGCTCGTTGCCGGGGATCGGGGGGCGCGCGGCGTTCGAACCGGTCGCGAGGACGAGCTCGTCGTAGGCGTGCACGCGCCCGAGCCGGTCGGTGACGGTCTGCGCCTCGCGGTCGATCGACGTCACCGCGCAGTCGCGGTGCAGCGTGACCAGCGGGTCGTCCCACAGGGCAGGGTCGCCGAGCGTGAGCTCCTCGGCGTCGCGCGCCGAGAAGTAGCTCGTCAGGGCGACGCGGTCGTACGGCTTGCGCGGCTCCTCGGCGAAGAGCGAGACGCGCCACGTCCCTTCGGCGTCGCGCGCGCGCAACGCCTCGACGAGCCGCTGCGCCACCATGCCGCCGCCGACGACGACGAGGTGCCGGGGCGCACCGGGGGCCGGGGCGGGGGCGGGATCGGTCTGCGGTCCGGTCACGGCAGGCTCCTGGGGCGTCGGGGCGGATCGGTCACCGTCCGCGGGGTCCGACGAGAGCGAGGAGAGGCCCCCGGGGATGGTGCTGACGACGCTACGGACGGGCGGTTTCGCGACCGTGCCCCGCCCGTTGCCCGTCCGTAACGGTGTTCTCACCCGGCCGGACGTCGCCGTGTGAGGTCGGCGGAGCGGTGCGAGACCGGCAGGTCGTGTCGAGATCGGCGATCGTGACTGCCGATCTCGGCAGGGCTTGCCGACCTCACGCGCCGAGGCCGACGCTCGCCCGTGCGCCGTCGGCCTGCGGCTGCTCCGGGTCGGTCTGCGCGAGCCAGTCGACCAGGCCGCACACGACGTCCTTGCACCCGCCGCAGCCCGTCGTCGCGCGCGTCGCCCGTGCGACGTCGTCGACGCTCCGGGCGCCGTCGTGCCAGCAGCCCACGACGTCGCCCTTGGTCACGCCGTTGCACGTGCACACGGTCGTGCGGTCGGGCATGAGCGTCGGGGACGACGCCGGCGCGGGCGCCTGCGCGACCGGGCGCAGCAGCAGGTGGGCCGGGTCGGCGGGCACGGGGACGCGGCGCGTGTACGCGGCGGTGAGGTCGGCGCCCACCTCGGGCGCGCCGACGCACGTCGCGCCGACGAGCAGCCCGTCCGCGACGACGACCTCGACGTGCCGCCCCGCCGCCGGGTCGCTCAGCGTCACGGACCGGTGCGCCGCGTCGGGCGCGCGACGCTCGCCGCACACGCCCATCGTCACGATCTCGAGCCCCGCCGCCTTGACCCGCACGACGTCGGTCCCGGCGGTCGCGCGCGTGCCGACCCCGGGGTCGGACGTCGGCGCGAGCGGGCGCGCGACGACGTCCGTGGCGAGCCGCAGCGCCACGCTCGGCCGGTCGGCGGCCGGTCCTCGGCGCGCACGCCGCCGGTCGGGCGCGGCCCCCTGCGCGGCGCCCGGCCTCCCCGCGCCGTCGGCCCCGGCGGCGAGCCGCTCCGCGAGGTGCTGCGCGAGCCGGCGCGCCTGGTCCCACCCCTGGGCGATCAGCCCGGTGCCGCCCTCGGGCGGCTGGGCGCAGTCGCCGATCGCGAACACGCGCGGGTCGTCCGGGCTGGCGAGGTCGGGCCCGACGACGACCCCACGGTCGACCGTGAGCCCCGCCGCCCGTGCGAGCCCGGCCTCGGGCACGGTGCCGCACGCGAGCACGACGAGGTCGGCGTCGAGGTCGACGCGACGCATGCCGTCCGGCGCTCCCCCGGCCGCGCCCGGCCGATCCGCCGCGCGGTCGTGCGGGCCGCCGTCGGGCACGCGGAGCGTCACGCCCCGCACGCTGCCGCCGGCCACGACCACGCGCTCGGTCCGGGCTGAGGTCCAGGCGCGCACCCCGAGCCCGGCGAGACCGCGCGCGACGACGCCGCCCGCCGCACGGTCGAGCTGGCGGTCCATCACGCTCGCGCCGCCGTGCACGAGGCTCACGGCGACGCCGCGACGCGCGAGCCCGCACGCGACCTCGAGGCCGAGGACGCCCGCTCCCACGACGACGGCGTGCCGCGCGTCGAGCGACCTCGCGACGATCGCGCGTGCGTCGTCGAGCGTTCGCAGGACGTGCGCGCCACGCGGCAGGCCGCCGGGCAGGCCGGTGAGGCCGGGCACCTCGGGGACGCGCGCCGCGGCGCCCGTCGCGAGCACGACGACGTCGTACGGGTAGGCACCCTCGCCCGTGAAGACGCGGCGCGACGCCCGGTCGACCGCGAGGGCCTCGGTGCCCCGCCGGACCGTGACGCGCGCGTCGTCCGCGACAGGCAGGGCGATCGTCGCGACGTCGGCCCGGCCCGCGACGACCTCGCTGAGCAGCACGCGGTTGTACGGCTCGTGCTCCTCCGCGCCGAGCACGGTGACCTCGACGCCCGCCGAACCCCCGGAGGCGCCGCACCGCGCCGCGAGGTCGCCCGCGAACCGCGACCCGACCATGCCGTGACCGACCACGACGACGCGCGTCATCCCACGACCTCCTGGAGCGCAGGGGCGCGTCGCACGTCCACGGCGCAGACCTTGAACTCCGGCATCCCGGAGACGGGGTCGGTCGCGTCGGTCGTCACGCGGTTGACGCTGCCCACGCCGCCCCAGTGGAAGGGCATGAAGACCGTGTCCGGCCGGACGCGGTCCGTCCACCGCACGACCGCCTCGATCGCGCCGCGCGCGGTCGTGAGGCGCGCCCGGTCTCCGTCGTCGATGCCGAGGCGCGTGCCCAGAACCGGGTGGACCTCGACGAACGGCTCCGGGACGAGGCGGTCGAGCTCCGGCACGCGCCGGGTCTGCGCGCCCGACTGGTAGTGCTGGAGCACGCGGCCCGTGACGAGGTAGAGCGGCGCGTCGGGCCGCACGTCGTCGCTCGGGCCCGTGTGGTCGACCGCGACCAGGCGGGCACGTCCGTCCGGCGTCGGGAACCGGTCGAGGAACATCCGCGGGGTGCCCGGGTGGTCGGGGGACGGCACCGGCCAGTGCAGGCCCGGGCCGCCGTCCGCCTCGTCCGCGTCGAGGCGCGCGTGGCTGAGCCCGGCGTAGTCCGCGACGCCGCCCGCGGACGCGCGCGCGAGCTCGTCGAAGACGACGGCCGGGTCGGTCGGGAAGGAGACCGGCGATCCCAGCCGACGCGCGAGCTCCGCCAGGATCCACAGCTCCGACCGTGCCTCGCCCGGCGCGACGACCGCGCGGCGCCGTCGGATCACGCGACCCTCGAGCGACGTCATGGTGCCCTCCTCCTCGGCCCACTGCGTCACGGGCAGCACGACGTCCGCGAGCAGCGCCGTCTCCGACGGCACGAGGTCGCACACGACGAGCAGGTCGAGCGCGCGCAGGTTCGCCGCGACCCGGTCCGCGTCCGGGGCGCTCACCACGACGTTCGACCCGTGCAGGAGCAAGGCGCGCGGGCGCCCGTCCTCGGCGTAGGTCGTGGTCGCACCGCCCGGTCCGGGCCGCGCGCCGAGCGACCGCAGGAGCTCGACGGCGGGCATCCCAGGACCGGGGAGCGACTCCGGGTCGACGCCCCACACCGCGGCGACGTGCGTGCGGGCCGCCGGGTCGTCGATCCTGCGGTACCCGGGGAGCTGGTCCGCCTTCTGCCCGTGCTCGCGTCCGCCCTGCCCGTTGCCCTGGCCGGTGATCGCGCCGTACCCGGACCCCACGCGGCCGGGCAGGCCGAGGGCGAGCGCGAGGTCGATCGCCGCGGTCACGGTCGCCGTACCCTGCGCGGACTGCTCGACGCCGCGGCCCGTGAGCACGTACGCACCCGCGCCCCCGTGGACGGGCGACGCCGCCGCGAGCAGCCGGGCGACGTGCCGCAGCCGTCCCGCCGGCACCCCGCACACCGTCTCCGCGCGCTCGGGCCACCACCCGGCGACGGACCGGCGGACGTCGTCGAACCCGGTCGTGCGCGCGTCGAGGTAGGCCGTGTCCGCGAGCCCCTCCGCGACCACGACGTGCAGCAGCGCGAGCAGCACCACGAGGTCGGTGCCCGGGACCGGCTGCAGGTGCACCCCCTGCCCGACGGCGTCCCCCGCCTCCCCCGTGAGCGCCGCCGTCGCGCTGCGGCGCGGGTCCACGACGACGAGCCCGCCCCGCGCGCGCACGCCGGCGAGGTGCTGGACGGACGGCGGCATCGTCTCGGCGACGTTCGACCCGAGCAGCAGCACGGCGTCCGCGCCGCCGAGGTCGGCGAGCGGGAACGGGAGCCCGCGGTCGGCGCCGAACGCGCGGTTCGCCCCCGCCGCGGCGGACGCCATGCAGAACCGCCCGTTGTAGTCGATGTTCGCGGTCCGCAGCACCGTGCGCGCGAACTTCCCGAGCGCGTACGCCTTCTCGTTCGTCAGGCCGCCGCCCCCGAACACCGCGACGGCGTCGCAGCCGTGCGCGGCCTGGACCCGCTCGATCCCGGCCGCGACCACGTCGAGGGCCTCGTCCCACGGGGCGGGCCGGAGCTCGCCGCCGGGCCCGCGCAGGAGCGGGCTCGTCAACCGGTCGGGCGCGCGCAGGACCGTCGCGCTCGTCCAGCCCTTCTGGCACAGCCCGCCCCGGTTGGTCGGGAAGTCGCGCGGGGCGACCGCGACCGGCAGCGGGCCGCGCGCGGGGGTGAGCGTCATGCCGCACTGGAGCGCGCAGTAGGGGCAGTGGGTGTCCACGCTCAGATCCCGGCCGCCGCGAGGGCCGAGCCCTCGCGCAGGTAGACCGCCCACGCGACGACCGCCATCACGGCGTACATCCCCACGAACGTCCACAGGGCGGGCACGAGCGAGCCGGAGAGGCTCGTCGACGCGGCGAACCCGCGCGGGATGAGGAACCCGCCGAACGCGCCGACGGCGCCCGCGATCCCGATGCACCCGGCCGCGGCCTGGCGGGCGCGGACCCGGGCCGCGGCGAGGGCCGCGGGGTCGCTCGCCGTCGGGCCGTCGAGGGCCCGCGCCGCGCTCGCCTGGAAGACGGCCGGGATCATCCGGTAGGTCGAGCCGTTGCCGACGCCCGTCGCGACGAACAGGACGAGGAACGACGCGAAGAAGAGGCCGAAGCTGTGCGTCTCCAGCGCCCGGATCGCGCCGACCGCGCCGAGCGCCATGACCCCGTACGACGCGATCGTCACGCGCGCGCCGCCCAGGCGGTCCGCGACGATGCCGCCCAGCGGCCGGGACACCGAGCCGACCAGCGCGCCGAGAAACGCGATCGAGAGCGTGACCTCCGGGAACTGGCCCGCGAGGAGCGTCGGGAACGCACCGGCGTAGCCGATGAACGACCCGAACGTCCCGATGTAGAGGAACGAGATGATCCACGTGTGCCGGTTCCGCGTCGCGACGGCGAACGACCGCGGGTCCGCCTTCGCCGTGGCGAGGTTGTCCATGAACCGCCACGCGAGGAACGCCGCGAGCAGGATGAACGGGATCATCATGAGGCCCGCGCGCTCGAGCGCGACACCCGCCCCGGCGACGATGACGAGCGGCACCGCGAGCTGCACGACCGCCGTCCCCAGGTTGCCGCCCGCGGCGTTGAGGCCCAGCGCCTTGCCCTTCTCCCGCTCCGGGTAGAAGAACGAGATGTTCGCCATCGAGGACGCGAAGTTGCCGCCGCCGAAGCCGGCGAGCGCCGCGACGGCCAGCATCACGCCGAACGACGTGCCGGGGTCCTGCACGACGACCGCGAGCGCCGCCGTCGGGAGCAGCAGGAGGAGGGCGGACACGACCGTCCAGTTGCGCCCGCCGAACAGGGGCACGGCGAACGTGTAGGGGATGCGCAGCGTCGCTCCGACGAGGCTCGGCACGGCGATGAGCCAGAACTGCTGGTCCACGGTGAAGGTGAACCCGGCGGCGGGGAGCTGCGGCACGACGATCGACCACAGCGCCCAGACCGCGAAGCCGAGGAACTCCGCGAACACCGAGATCCCCAGATTGCGGGTCGCGACCCGGCGGCCGCCGTCGCGCCAGAACGTCGGGTCCTCCGGGTCCCAGCGGTCGATCCACCGCCCGGAGCGGCGGTGCGGCGTCCTGGGTGGTGCCGGGGCGAGTCCCGCGGCGGGCGGCGTCGCGGGCACGACGCCGGACGTGCGGGCTGCGGACTGCTCACCCTCGTGGGTGGTGGGGCTCGTGGGCGCGGACATGGCGGCTCCTTCAGCAGGTCCCGGTCAGTGACCAGGACGCTAGGAACGCCGTGTTTCCCCCGCGCGCGACCCCCGTTAAGCCCGTGTGAGGTCTTCCGCACACCCGCTCGGCGGCCGCTGTGAGCGGCCGTCCGTGCGGTCGCCGTCAGCCCTCGACGCCGGTCGCCTCGTGGGACGAGCCCACCGGCTTGGACTCGGGCGACCCGCGCTCGCGCAGGTAGATCGCGAGCACGACCATGCTGAGGACGGCCAGCATCTCGGACTGCCAGTTCTGGAACGTGCGGCTCCAGAAGTCCGGCATGGACAGGTACTCCGTCCACGGCACGGGGTCCTGGAGGTCGCGCAGCTGCTCCTCGCTGAACGCGACCGCACCCGCCGCCGACTGCGCGGCCCACGACCCGAGGAAGATCGCGCCCATGACGAGCGACAGGGAGCGCGAGTAGACGGCGAGCCGCCAGCCCCGGGCGCGGGCCCACGCCGGGGAGTCGGCGGTCGCGTGCTCGCCGACCTTCTGGTCCTCGTCGGACTCGCGGCCCGCCTGGTCGAGCTTCTTCGACTCGGGCGAGCCCCGCTGCACGAACCACACCGTCGCGGTGATGAAGAGGAGGAACTGCAGGTACTCGGACTGCCAGTTCTCCGTGACGTCGACCCAGAACGCCGACGACAGCACGTACTGGCCGAACGTCACCGGGTCGAGGCCCGCCGCCCGCTGGTCGGTGTTGAAGACGGCGACGCCGCTCACGGCCTGCGCGACGAGCGACGCGAGGAACGCGAGCGCGAAGAACAGGCTCAGCGAGCTCGCGCGCAGGCCACCGAGGACGCCGCCCTTCCCGCTGCCGGCGCTCATCGGTGCACCGCCGCCAGCACGACCGTGACCGCGAGGCCCGCGACGACGAGCACGAGCGTGGCCCAGAACATCAGCCGTGGGACCCTCATGCCTCCACCTCGCAGTCGTAGGGGCGGTCGTCGCGGGGCGTGCAGCCCGCCGCGGTGACCACCCACGCGTCACCGGAGAGCGCGAGGAAGACGGTGTCGGTCGCCGTCACGACCTGCGCCTGACGTCCCGCGACGTGGACGTCCTCGACGACGACGGCGGGTCCGGCCGCGGCCAGCCCGGCGAGCGGGCCGTCCGGCGCGGTGACGACGTCCGCGCACGGCTCGCCCTCGTCGGCGGCGAGCGCGTCGGCGGCGTCGGGCAGGATCAGGGCGCACGCCGCGTCACCGTCCCCCGTGGCGAGCGCGCCCGCGAGGTCCTCGACGACGTCCCGCGCCTCCGCCGCGCCGGGTCCCGCGCACCCCGCGAGCGTGGCGGTCACGAGCGCGAGGGCCGCGAGCCCGACGCCCGGACCCGTCCGTGACCGCCGACCAGCACTCCCGAGCACACGACCCTCCCGTGGCGACGCCACGCCGACCGTGTCGCCGGCGCTGAGCCTCATGCTCGCGGTTCTGGGTGCGCTCGCAAGCAGTGGCCCAGGCACGGTTCGGCACGGGGCGCGCCCGCTCGGCACCTCGAGGTGCCGAGCGGCGCAACGAGTGCCGACGCGCGTCCCGCGTGCCGACGGGTGGGCTCAGCCCCAGACGAGACCGCGCGCCGGGTCCTCGAGGATCCGCGCGACGTCGGCCAGCACGCGCGCGCCGAGCTCGCCGTCGACGAGGCGGTGGTCGAAGCTCAGCGCGAGCTGCGTGACCCAGCGCTTGCGGATCTTCCCCTTGTGGACCCAGGGCTGTTCGCGGATCGCGCCGAACGCGAGGATCGCGGCCTCGCCGGGGTTGAGGATGGGCGTGCCCGTGTCGATGCCGAACACCCCGACGTTGGTGATCGTGATCGTGCCGTCGGACATGTCGGTGGGCGACGTGCGCCCGGCCCGCGCGGTCGCGGTGAGGTCCGCGATCCCGCCGGCGAGGCCGTGCAGGTCGAGACGGTGCGCGTCCTTGATGTTCGGCACGACGAGCCCGCGCGGCGTCGCCGCCGCGATCCCCAGGTTCACGTAGTGCTTGTAGACGATCTCCTGCGCGGCGTCGTCCCAGCTCGCGTTGATCTCCGGGTGGCGGCGCACCGCGAGCAGCAGCGCCTTGGCGGTGACGAGCAGGGGCGTGACGCGCACGTCCGCGAACTCGCGGTCCTCCCGCAGGGTGCGGACGAGCTTCATGGTGCGCGTGACGTCGACCGTGTGGAAGACCGTCACGTGGGGGGCGGTGAACGCGCTCGTGACCATCGCCTCGGCCGTGCGCTTGCGCACCGACTTCA
Source organism: Cellulosimicrobium sp. MI9406 (assembly GCF_040595865.1). Classification (NCBI taxonomy): domain Bacteria; kingdom Bacillati; phylum Actinomycetota; class Actinomycetes; order Micrococcales; family Promicromonosporaceae; genus Cellulosimicrobium; species Cellulosimicrobium sp. MI9406. The sequence goes on along the minus strand of NZ_JALIZI010000005.1, from coordinate 256,655 downwards.
CGGGCACGCGCGTCTGGCGGCCGTCGGCCGTGACGGCGCCCGTCGCGAGCCACGGCTGGTCGTCGTCGGCGTACGTCGCGAGCGGCTGCGCCTTCGCCTGCTCGTGGTAGGCCTGCACGTCCTCGCGCGTGACGATCCCGCCCGGGCCGGTGCCCGCGACGCTCGCCAGGTCGACGCCCAGGTCCTTCGCGAGCTTGCGCACCGGCGGCTTGGCCAGCACCGGCAGGGTCGCGTGCCCGACGGCGGCCGGCGCGCTCGCCCGCGGGGCGGGGGCGGGTGCCGGGGCCGGGGCCGACGGCGCGGTGCTCGCCGCCGGGACCGTCCGGTCCGGGGTCGCCGGGCCGGGGCGGTCGGTCCTGCCGGGCCGTGCGGCCCCGGCTCCGGTGGGCTCAGCGGGCGCGGCAGCGGTGGGCGCGGCGGCGGGCTCGGCCGCGCGGCGCCGACGTCGGGCCGTGCCCGGCTCGACGGTGCCGTACCCGACGAGCACCGAGCCGGACCCCTCGCTCGCGGCGGGGGTCGCGTCGCCGGTGCCCGCCTGCGGCGACGCAGCCGCTGCGGGCGCGTCCGCGCCGTCGGGCACGACGCCGGCCGGTGCGGTCGGTGCCGGGGCGGTGCCGCCCGGGTCGGTGTCCACGACGATGATCGGCACGCCGACCTCGACCGTCGTGCCCTCGGGCGTGAGGATCTCCGTGACGACGCCCGTGTACGGCGACGGCAGCTCGACGAGCGACTTCGCCGTCTCGATCTCGACGATCGTCTGGTTGACCGTGACGGCGTCGCCGACGGCGACGTGCCAGTGCACGATCTCGGCCTCGGTGAGGCCCTCGCCCGCGTCGGGGAGGTTGAACTTCTCGAAGGTGGGCACTGCGTGGTCCTCCTGGTGGTCCCGGTCGGCGCTGTCGAGGTCGCGGCGGACGCGCGTCAGAACGCGAACGCGCGGTCGACGGCGTCGAGCACGCGGTCGAGGCTCGGCAGGTAGTCGTGCTCGATCTTCGCGACGGGGTACGGCGTGTGGAAGCCGCCGACGCGCAGCACGGGCGCCTCGAGCGAGTAGAAGCACTCCTCGGTCACGCGGGCCGCGACCTCGGCGCCCGAGCCGAGGTAGGTCGGGGCCTCGTGCACGACGACGCAGCGTCCTGTCCGACGGACGGACTCGACGACGGTCGCGGTGTCGAGCGGCGAGATGCTGCGCAGGTCCACGACCTCGATGCTGCGGCCCTCCTGCTCGGCCGCCGCGGCGACGCGGAGCGCGGTCGCGACGGTCGGACCGTAGGCGACGAGCGTGAGGTCCGTGCCGGGGCGGACGACCCGCGCCCGGTCGAGCACGGTCGCGCCCTCGCCGCGGCCCGCGACGTCGACCGGCCCCTTCTCCCAGTAGCGGCCCTTGGGCTCGAAGAAGAGCACCGGGTCCGGCGAGGCGACGGCCTCCTGGATCATCGTGTACGCGTCCTGCGGCGTGGACGGCGACACGACGCGCAGGCCGGCCGTGTGCGCGAACAGCGCCTCGGGACTCTCGCTGTGGTGCTCGACCGCACCGATCCCGCCGCCGTACGGCACGCGGATCACGACGGGCACCTGGAGCTTCCCGCCCGAGCGGTAGCCCATCTTCGCGAGCTGCGTCGTGATCTGGTCGTACGCGGGGAAGATGAACCCGTCGAACTGGATCTCGCACACCGGCCGGTAGCCGCGCAGCGCGAGACCGATCGCGGTGCCGAGGATGCCGGACTCCGCGAGCGGCGTGTCGACGACGCGGTCCTCGCCGAAGTCCTTCTGCAGGCCGTCCGTCACCCGGAAGACGCCGCCGAGCGCGCCGATGTCCTCACCCATGAGCAGGACCTTGGGGTCGTTCTCCAGCGACCGGCGCAGCCCCTCGTTGATCGCGCGGGCCAGGGTCAGGGTCTTGCTGTCGCTCATCGCGCCACCTCCGCGGTCGGCTCCTCGAAGGACTGCTGGTAGTCGGCGAACCACGCCTTCTCGCGCTCGACCACGGCGTTCGGGGTCGCGTAGACGTGGTCGAACATGCTCGCCGGGTCCGGTGCGGCGAGCGCGCGGACCTCCTCGCGCAGTCGCTCGCCCAGCGCGTCGGCCTCGGCGGCCAGGTCGGCGGCGAACGCGTCGTCCCACGCGTCCTCGGCGCGGAGCAGGTTCTCGAGCCGGTCGATCGGGTCGCGACGGCGCCAGTAGTCCTCCTGGGCGCGCGACCGGTACTTCGTCGGGTCGTCGGACGTCGTGTGCGCGCCCATGCGGTAGGTGAACGCCTCGACGAACGTCGGGCCGCCGCCGGATCGGGCGCGCTCGAGCGCCTCCGCGGTCACGGCGTAGCACGCGAGCACGTCGTTGCCGTCGACCCGCACGCTGGGGATGCCGAACCCGCCGCCGCGGCGGTAGAGCGGCACGCGGGTCTGCCGGGTCGTCGGCTCCGAGATCGCCCACTGGTTGTTCTGGCAGAAGAAGACGACCGGCGCGTTGTTCACGGCCGCGAAGACGAGCGCCTCGTTGACGTCGCCCTGCGACGTCGCGCCGTCGCCGAAGTACGTGACGACGGCCGCGTCGCGCTCCGGGTCGCCCGACCCGACGAGGCCGTCACGCTGGACGCCCATGGCGTACCCCGTCGCGTGCAGCGCGTGCGACCCGATGACGAGCGTGTACAGGTGGACGTTGTGCGCCGTCGGGTCCCACCCGCCGTGGTCCACGCCGCGGAAGAGGCGCAGGCGTGCCGTCGGGTCGATGCCGCGCACGTGCGAGACGCCGTGCTCGCGGTACGACGGGAAGACGTAGTCCTGGGGGGCGAGCGCGCGGCCGGAGCCGATCTGCGCGGCCTCCTGGCCCTTCGCCTGCGCGAACAGGCCGAGCTCGCCCTGGCGCTGGAGCGACGTCGCCTCGTCGTCGAAGCGGCGCGTGAGCACCATGTCGCGGTAGAGCCCGCGCAGCGCCGCGGCGTCGAGGTGGGCGACGCGCTCGCGGTAGCCGTCGGTCTCCGGGGTCGTGACGCGGGCGCCCGCAGGTGTCACGAGCTGGAGCAGGGGTGCGTCGTCGGGACCGCCCGCGACGTCGGGGAGGTCGGGGTGCGTGCTCGCAGCGTCCCGCACGCCGGTTCTCGCGTCGTTCTCGGTCACGCGACTCTCCTTCGGTGCGGCCCGGCCGTGCAGCCGGCCCGCTCGGGGGCAGGAGGCGCCCGATAGAGGGCGCCGTCGGAACCTACGTCTCCGTAGCCTACGCAAGCGTAGGCTACGACCCCGTAGGTAGCGCCTCCGACGTGTCGCCCAACGTCCGTCACGACCGGCTGTAGAGAACCTCCAATCCCCACCGGCGCACCCCCGGTACCAGGAGGGCTGCCCCTACCGCGGGTAGACGCCGCCCGAGCGCAGCGCGTCGCGCTCGCGCAGGACCGGCCAGCGCGAGAACGCGAACACGAGGAACATGACGACGTTGAGGATCGGCACGAGGCCCACGAGCACCCACCAGCCGGAGTAGCCGGCCTTCTGGATGATCCGGACGTAGGCGATGAAGAAGATCACCGCCACCGCGATGTAGACGACCAGGGCCGCGCCCCCGAAGAGCCAGCCGTAGTCGTCGACGAACTGGTCGTACTCCTGGTTGTCCATGCCGCGAGTCTTCTCGCGTGACCAGGACCCGGCAACCGCGCCGCCGTCGCCCGCCCGCTACGGCGTGCCGTCGTCGTCCGCGCCGACGAGCGCGCGGGCCACGTGCTGGGTCGAGACGCCGAGCTCGAGGACGGTGTCGCAGGCCTGCTCGACGCGCGGGTTGTGCGTCGCGACGACCACGGCACGCCCCTCGTCCGCGAGCTCGCGCAGGAGCCCGACGATCGCGTCGGCGTTCCCCTCGTCGAGCGCCCCCGTGGGCTCGTCGGCGAGCACGACGCGCGGCCGCTTGAGGAGCAGCCGCGCCACGGCGACGCGCTGCTGCTCGCCGCCCGACAGCTCGTAGACGGCCGCGCGCTCGTAGCCGCCGAGCCCCACGCGCTCGAGCACCTCCTCGCGCCGGCGCGCGCGGTCCGCCCGCCGGACGCCCCGGCTCACGAACGCGACGTCGAGGTTCGCCGCGACCGTCGCGTTGTCGATGAGCGCGTAGTTCTGGAACAGGTACCCGAGCTCGTCCCGTCGGAACAGGCGTCGCCCGTGCGGGCTCAGCGCGGTGACGTCGCGGCCGTCCACGAACAGCGTCCCCGCGTCCAGCCGGTCGAGCAGGCCCACGCAGTTGAGCAGCGTCGTCTTCCCCGAGCCGCTCGACCCCACGAGGCCCGCCATCGTGCCTGCCTCCACGCTCAGCGTGAGGCCCGTCCAGACCGTCCGCGCCCCGTAGAACTTGGCCGCACCCACGACCTCGATCATCGCCATCCCCCTTCGTTCAGCTGTCACTGGATCGCGTCCGCAGGAGCCGGCGCTGGGCCACCGCGAGCGCGGTCACCAGCAGGGCGGACGACACGAGGCACACCGCCACCGCGACGGGCGGCTCCGCTCCCCCGAGCAGCCGCGGTGCGGCGGCCGCGACGACGGCGCCGAGGGCCGGCGGCGTGCGCGGCGGGTTCGCCGCCACGTACGCGACGAGCAGCACCGCCGAGGCGGCCTCGGCGAGGAACGCCGCGCGGTACCGCGCGGCGAACGACCACCCCGCGATGTAGCGGACGAACACGCTCTGCGCGTACCGCCGCGTGTACGCGCTCGACACCACGACCGCGGTGAGGAGCACGACGCCGGCCGCCGCCGCGATGTTCGCGAGCCCGAGCCGGAAGCTCCGGACGAGCTTCTGGTACTCCTCGGCCGCGGCGTCGGCGATCGGCGTGACCGACAGGACGTAGTCGCGGATGCCCGCCGCGCGGCTCTCCTCCAGCACGTACGCCGGGTCGAGGAAGACGACGTCCCCCGTCGAGGTGTACGCGCCGTACCCGTCGGCGCTCACGACCTCCGAGGCCGGGTCCACGACGAGCACGACCGGCTCGTCCACGAGCGGCGACGCGCTCGGGTCCGCCGCGTTGCCGTAGTCGAACAGCGTGCTGCCCTCGGCGAGCGGCGCACCGCGCTCGACGGCGCACGTCGCACCGAAGTAGTCCGCCCACGAGCCGACGGCGGCCACGACGTCGCCCTGCTGGTCCGCCCGCAGCGTGGCGGGCAGGTGGATCGTGAGGCACGACCCCGGCGCCGGCGCGAGCCGCGACCCGGTCGCGTCGCGGACGTCCTGCTCCTCCAGGTACGAGGGGCTGACGAGGAGGACCGGCTGGTCCTCGGGCGCGACCGTCACCGTGCCGAACGCCGAGACGGGCTGCCGCGCGGCGAGCACCGCCTCGCGGTCGTCGAGGGCCCGCACGACGACCTCGCCGAGGCGCTGCGCGAACTCGCCCGCCCGGGCCTGGTCGTCACCGCCGACGCCCACGGAGGTCGCGCCGCCCGCGCTCTGCCAGGCGGAGCGGGCGGCCTGCTGGCCCGCGATGAGCTGGCCCGCGTGCACGGCGGAGAAGATCGACGCGACGAGGATGACGAGAGCGCAGAACCGCACGCCGAACGCGGCGGGGACGACCCAGGCCCCCACGGACTCGCCCTTGATCGCGGCCGCGAGCGGGATGCGCTGCGCGGCGGCCGTCGAGACGGCGTGGGCCGTCACGGTGACGAGCAGCAGCCCGGCGAGGACGGCGCCGGCCAGGCCGAGGAACGTCGTCGCCTGCGCGAACCCGTTGTAGGCGCCGAGCACGATCGCGCACACGACGGCGGCCACACCCAGGTGGAGGGCGAGGCGTCGGCCGATCGGGGCGAGGTCGCGCCGCAGGATGCTGGAGAACGGCGCGCCCTGGAGGCGCTGGACCGCGTACGCCCGGGCGTTGAGGAGGGCGCCGCACCCCGCGAGGAGCACGACGGCGACCGCCGCGATGGCGTAGCCCGCCGGGATCGGCGTGCCCGCGAGGTAGCGGTGCCACGAGAGGATCGTCGGGTAGGAGTCGGCCGACGCCGTCACCCCGGCCTCCCGCAGCGCGGCGGCCAGCGCCTCGGCCTCCGCCGTGCCGCACGAGAGCCCGTAGGAGCCCACCGGGCTCGTGGCCCCGAGCTCGGCACCGGGGTGCACCTGCGTGGTGACGCCGCGGCTGAAGTCGGCGACGCCGTGGTCGAGCCACCGCCCGCCCGGGTCGGCCGAGCCGTCACCGAGGACCGAGAGGTGCCGCGTCGAGACGTCGGTGAGGTCGAAGGTCACCTTGGCGACGGTGCAGTCGCGGGAGGTCGCGAAGGTCGCGATCGTGCCGTACGCCTCGGCGCTCGACGCGGTCGTGCCGAGGGAGTCGACGCGGAGCTGGGCGTCGAACCCGCGGACCGCGAACTCGCTGTACGCCTGCACCGTGAAGAAGGCGAGGAAGAGGCTGACGACCACCGCGAGCGCGTAGGCCAGGCTGAGGCTTCTGTTCGGCATGGAGGCTCCGCGCCGGACCGGGCAGGGGCGGCACGGCGCCGCCCCTGCCCTGCGTCCGTGCTACGCGCACGTGTGCCAGTAGGCGTGGTCCACGCGCATGGGCCAGTCCTTGGCGTGCACCTTCGCCCAGACCCCGGGCTTGATGTTGGTCACCCGGTAGAGCTTCCCGTTGTGCACGGACGCGCCGTGGCACTGGGTGTTGTGCAGGTAGTGCGAGTAGATCGCCCCCGCACTGGTCCCGTAGTTCCAGATCCCGCCGCCCACGAGCTGCGAGCCGGCGAACGCCGCCGCCGGTGTGAAGGCCAGGACCCCGGCGACCATCGCCGTCGTCAGTACTCGACCAAACCTCATATCTCCCCCTTCGGAAGTGATTGCTACGTAAAAGTAGCAATCCGGAGACGCGAGCACCAGGGGTTCGGTCGAACTGGGGAAGTTCCGTTGCCGGAACGCAGAGGGGCCCGTCGAGGTAGGGCTACAGCCAGGTCGCGCTGACGCGCAGGAAGAGGTCGGTCGCCTCGGGCTCGCCCACGCTCACGCGCAGGCCCTCGCCCGCGAACGGGCGCACGATCGCGCCGGCAGCACGCGCCTCCTCGGCGCGCTGGGCCGTGCGCTCCCCCAGGTCGAACCACACGAAGTTCGCCTGCGACTCCGGCAGGGACCAGCCCTGGTCGCGCAGACCCTCGACGAGGCGGGTGCGGTCCGCCACGAGGTGCTCGACCCGCTGCAGGAGCTCGTCCCGCGCCCCGAGCGACGCGATCGCGGCCCGCTGCGCCACGTGCGAGACCCCGAACGGCGTGGAGACGGCACGGATGCCCGCCGCCAGGCGCGGACGCGCGACGGCGTACCCGACGCGCAGGCCCGCGAGCCCGTACGCCTTGGAGAACGTGCGCAGCAGCACGACGTTCGGGTGCTGCGCGTACACCGCGAGACCGTCGGGGGCCTCCGGGTCGCGCACGAACTCGAGGTACGCCTCGTCGAGCACCACGAGCACGTCCGACGGCACCGCCGCGAGGAACGTCTCGAGCTCGTCGCGGTGCACGGCCGGACCGGTCGGGTTGTTGGGCGTGCACACCATGACGACGCGCGTGCGCTCGGTGACCGCCGCGGCCATCGCGGGCAGGTCGAGGCGCCCACGGTGCTCCCCCGTCAGGAGCGGGACCCGCACCGACGTGCCGCCCGCGACCGCGACCGCGATGGGGTACGCCTCGAACGAGCGCCACGGGTAGACGACCTCGTCGCCCGGCTCGACGACCGCCTGGAGGACGTGCGCGAGCACCGCGACCGAGCCGTTGCCCACGACGACCTCGTCGGCCCCCACCCCGAGGTCCGCCGCGAGCGCCTCGGTGAGCTCGGTCGCGTACATGTCCGGGTAGCGGTTCGCGTCCGCCGCGGCGTCGGCGATCGCCGCCACGACCGAGGGCAGGGGCGGGTACGGGTTCTCGTTCGAGGAGAGCTTGAACGCCGCCGCACCCGGGGCGACGCGCGCCCCCGGGACGTAGGCCGGCAGGGCGGCGACGGCAGGACGCAGGGGGACGCGGGGTTCGTGGGCCACGGTCCTCGATCATGCCACCCGTGCACCGCGGTCCGTGGCGGACGACGGCGCGCCACGCGCGGCGCCCGTGCCGCACGACCGCCCGGATGGCAGGATGCCGGGTATGAGCTTCGTCGTCCGCGTCCTCATCACCGGTCTCGCGATCTGGCTCACGAGCCTGTTCATGGACGAGCACTTCCAGATCGTCGGCTCCGACACGGCCGGCGGCAAGGTCGTGATCGTCCTCGTCGTGGCGCTGCTCTACTCGCTCGTGAACGCGGTGATCAAGCCGATCGTGCAGGTCCTCTCGATCCCGCTCTACATCCTCACGCTGGGGCTGTTCTCGCTCGTCGTCAACGCGCTCATGCTCATGCTCACCGCGTGGATCACCGAGCAGACGGACTGGGGCATCCGCATCATCGGCGGGTTCTGGTGGGCGCTGCTCGCGGCCCTCATCATCGCCGTGATCAACTTCCTCGTCTCGGCCGTCGTGCCGAAGGCCCAGGACCGCTGACCCGAGCGCTCCACCGCGCGCGCCGCCGCCCGCCCTCCCGACCGGCCCGCCGGGAGACGGCACCGGGCCGTCACCGCGCATCCTCCTCGCCACCACCCGTCCCGGCGCCCCCGGGCGTGCCCGTGCCGCCGAGCGTGCCGAGGGACGGGCCCGGCGCCGTCACGACGCCGTCCGGAGCCGGCCACGGGGGCCACGGCGGCCTCGGCACCGCGAGCTCACCGACGCAGAACGTCGTCTCGGGGTCCGGGACGAGACGCGCCTCGTAGACGAGCGGGTCCTCCGCCTCGCCGTCGAGCCAGTGCTCCACGTCGGCGAGGTGCTCCTCGAGGCCGCGGTCGCCCACCTCGACCGCGGCGTCGAGCACGTCCTGGTGGTAGCCGACGGAGTGCGGCACGTCGAGCGGCGGCCCGCCGCCGGGCGCGGAGACGGTACCGGTCACCGTCACGCGTTCGGGCGTCGCCGGGTTCGGCTTCCCGTCGAGGCCGGAGACCCCCTCCCCGCTGGTCTCGAGGTGCGTGGCGCGCACGCCGGGCGGGAGGCCGTGCCCCCCGACCGGTGACCCGGCGGTCACGACGTGGCGCACCTGGTAGGTCCCGACCGTCGCCGCCGCGATGGTGGCCGCGACCATGCCGCCCTGGCTGTGCCCGACGAGCACGACGTCGTCCTCGGGCCCGATGCCCGACTGGCCCATCGCGTCGAGCACCGCCCGCACGCTGTCCGCCCGCGCGCGCTGGGACTCGTCGTCGGACATGAGGTCGTAGTTGGACGTCATGTTCCACACCGTCCGGAGGTTGCCGGGCTGGGTGCCCGGGATCGCGACGACCCACGTGGGTGTCCCGCCGTCCTTGACGATGCGCTGGACGCTCAGCACCGAGTCCGTGCTCCCGAGCGCCGCCACGGCGCCGACGGCTGACCGCGTGTCCGTGGGGGTCGGCAGGTCGTAGGGCGCCGCGTCGATCCGCCGCACCTCCGGGTCGGGCAGGAACCGGTCGCGCAGCGGCTGGACGGACGCCCGCAGCACCGCCGCCGCGTTCCCGACCGTCGGTACGGCGTACCAGGGGCGGTCCGGGTCGAGCATGCCGATCGTGCGACCCAGCGCGCGGACGGTCGCGGGGTGCAGCGCCTCGCCCGTCGTGACGAGCCGACCGAGAGCGGGCCCTCCGTGCAGCAGCGACTGCGCGAGCCCGGCGAGGCCTTGCGCGACGATCATCCCGAGCCCGGCGGCGCCCGCCCCCGCCAGCCCGTAGTGCCGTCCCGCCACGACCAGCGCGGTGTCGGACCACCCGGCGGCGGCCGCGGCGTCCGCGTCGTCGTACACCCGGACCGCCTGGTGCAGCCGCTCGGCGAGCCCGCGCAGCCGCTGCTCCTCCTGCCCGGCGAGCAGGGCCGCCGCGTCGAGGTCGTCGAGGAAGGCCGCGCGCGCGGCCCGGACCTCCGCCGACCAGAACGGCGTCGTCGTCAGGTTCGCGCCCGCGGCCGCCCCGAGCGGCTCGGCCGGGACGAGCCGCCCGGCGAACGCCGTCGGCGTGGCCGTCGTGACCTCCACCGCGTGCTGCGCGTCCCGCAGCGCCCCCGCCGCTCCGGTCAGGAGGTCCGCCCGGGCCGCGAGCACCGCGGCCTGCGCGACGACCCCCGCCGTCTCGACGACCGTCGGCTCCGTCCCGCCACGGATCACGACGGACGGGCCGGGCGGCGACCCGCTCACGAGCCGCCTCCCGCGGCGAGCCCCGCGGCCAGCCCCGCCCGCATGCTCGTGACGTCCGCCTCCGCGAGCACGGTGAGCGCGTCCAGCCGCACGAGGCACGTCCCGAGCGTCTCGTCGAGCCGGAGCAGGGCTGCCCGACCCTCCGCCGTCGCGTCGTCGTACGCGTGCCGCGCCTGCCCGGCCCACGGGAGGTCGGGGGTCTCCAGGGCGGCGCCGGCGCGCGCGGCGTCGTCGGTCGCCGTGCGGACCTGGTCGCGGGCTCGGGTGATCCCGAAGGGTGCGGCGAGGCACGGCGGTGGTGGCGGGGTCGGCATGGCGGCGACCGTACGGAGCCCCGTCGGCCGACGGTGCGGCAGGTCACCCGGCTGTGGACCGGACCCTCGCGCCCGGACGCTGGGGACGGCCACGGGCCGCGCGACGGCTCCGTTGCCCGGACTGCGGGCGGCACCGACCGCCGTCGGGCACGCGTGGGAGAATCAGGGGCGTGCCCGAGAACCCTGCCGCAGCCGCCCCTGCCCGCGTGAGCCTCGCCGAGGTGACCCCGCCGATCGCGCTCGGCCCGCTCGACGGCCGCTACCGCGCCGCGGTCGCCCCGCTCGTCGACCACCTCAGCGAGGCCGCGCTCAACCGCGAGCGCATCCACGTCGAGGTCGAGTGGCTCATCACGCTGTGCAACGGCGTCCAGGCGGTCGACGAGAACGCGGTCCGCCCGGTCGTGCCCGGCGCGCCCCAGCTCTCCGACGCCGAGGTCGCCTACCTGCGCCGCATCCCCGCGACGTTCGGTGGCGACGAGATCGCCGAGCTCGCCGCGATCGAGCGCGAGACGGTGCACGACGTCAAGGCGGTCGAGTACTTCGTCAAGCGCCGCCTCGCCGCGGCTCCCGACGCGCTGGGCCCCGACACGGTGCTGCCGGGCGTCGGGGAGCTCGTGCACTTCGCGTGCACGAGCGAGGACGTCAACAACCTGTCCTACGCGCTCATGGTGCGCGGCGCCGTCGAGCACGTGTGGCTGCCCGCCGCGACGGCCCTCGCCGACCAGCTCGCGGACATGGCGCGCGAGCACGCGGACGTGCCGATGCTCTCGCGCACGCACGGCCAGCCCGCGACGCCGACGACGCTCGGCAAGGAGCTCGCCGTCCTCGCGCACCGGCTGCGCCGCCAGCTCCGTCGCGTCGGTGCGGCTGAGTACCTGGGCAAGCTCAACGGCGCGACGGGCACGTACGGCGCGCACACCGTCGCCGTCCCGGGCGTGGACTGGCCGTCGGTCTCGAAGCACTTCGTCGAGGGCCTCGGTCTCACGTGGAACCCGCTGACGACGCAGATCGAGTCGCACGACTGGCAGGCCGAGCTGTACGCGGACGTCGCGCGGTTCAACCGGATCCTCCACAACCTCGCGACCGACGTGTGGACGTACATCTCGCTCGGGTTCTTCACGCAGATCCCCGTGCCGGGCGCGACCGGGTCGTCGACCATGCCGCACAAGGTCAACCCGATCCGGTTCGAGAACGCCGAGGCGAACCTCGAGATCTCGTCCGCGCTGCTCGACACGCTCGGTGCGACGCTCGTGACGTCGCGCCTCCAGCGCGACCTCACGGACTCGACGACGCAGCGCAACGTCGGCCCCGCGTTCGGCCACTCGCTCCTCGCGATCGACAACGTGCGCCGCGGCCTGAAGGCCCTCGCCGCGAACGCCGACCTCATGGCGGCGGACCTCGACGAGAACTGGGAGGTGCTCGGCGAGCCCATCCAGTCGGCCATGCGCGCGGCGTCGGTCGCGGGCGTCCCCGGCATGGAGAACCCGTACGAGCGCCTCAAGGACCTCACGCGCGGCCAGCGCGTCGACGCGGCGCGGCTCCGCGAGTTCGTCGCGGGCCTCGGCCTGCCCGACGACGTCGCGCAGCGCCTCGCGGACCTCACTCCCGCGACGTACACGGGCCTAGCCTCCCGCCTCGTCGAGACCTACCTGGACTGACCGGCCGGTGCCGAGCACGGGGTCGGCGACCGAATCCTGGGGATCTCGGTCGCCGACCCCGTTCTCGTCCGCACGCACCGTCGTGGTCGACGGCGCCCGTGTCAGACGGCGGTCGGCTCGCCCGGGTGGGACCCGCCCCGGCCCGGCATCCCACCCGCGGCGGCGAGCCGGGCGCGGTGCGCTGCGCGCACCTCGGCGAGCTCGTCGAGGCGGTTGACGACCCAGGTCAGGACGATCGTCGCGGCGGCCGCGAGCGCGAGCAGGCCGAGCACGTTGCCGAGGTCCGCGGTCTGGACGCTCACGGTCCCCGACCAGAAGAAGGCCGAGCGGCTCAGCACGCCTGCGAGGGCGAGGCCGCCGAGCGCCGGGACCGCCGGCCGCGTCCGGCGCCACAGCAGCGCGACTCCGAGGAGCAGGACGACCGGCGCAGCCAGCGCGGGAGGCGTCCACGGGCTCAGCGCGACCCCCGACCACCACGGCGCCCCGAATCTCGCAGCGTCGGGAGCGGTCGCCGCGGCGAACCCGCCGAGGGCCAGAGCCATCGCCCCGAGGGTCGCGGCCCGGACCGTCCACGGCTCGGGCCCGACCCGGCACGCCCGACGTGCGGCGAGCACGCCCGCGTAGACGGACACCGCCGCGACCCACGGCGCGTCGAGGTACGCCGCATAGCTGCTCCCCGCGCCGAGCGAGACCGCGAGCCCGCCCATCCCGGCGACGGCGGCGAGCACCGCAGCAGCGAGGCCGACGCGCTGCGCTCCAGCGAGCGTGAGGGCCACCGCCGCGAGCCAGAGGGTCCACATCGATGCCGCCGGGACGGTCGTCAGGAGCGGTGCGTGCCCGCTCGGGCCGAGCACGGCCCCGACGATCGCCGCGGCGAACGCGAGGACGCGCGCGGCCATGACCACGAGCACGGCGGGCAGGACCACGAGCAGGAGCCCCGTCGCCGCGCGCCGCTGCCGCGGGGACGAGCCCAGCGGCGCGAGCAGCCACTCGCGCGCGGCGGCGCGCAGCAGGTCCCACCGCTCGGCCCGCGTCGGGCGCGACTGCCCGGGCCGCGCGCCGTCGACCAGGTGCCCGAGCATCTCGGCCTCGTGCGCCCGACGGTAGGTGTACGGAAAGAGACGCAGCAGCCGCCGGTAGTCCCGCACGAGGACCGGCGCCACCGGCAGGAGCGGGTCCGCGGGCGATGCCGCCACCCCGGTCACGCGGCAGCCGCCGTGCCGTCGGCCGCCGCCGCCAGGAACGCGCGGTGCGCGGCGCGGGCGGCAGCGAGCTCGTCGAGACGGTTGACGACCCAGCGGGTCGCGAGGGTCAGCGCCACCGAGATCCCGACCACCCCCAGGACGTTGCCGAGGTTCACGGCCGTCGTGTCGAGCGCGCCGGACCAGAAGACGTCCGACCGGCTCAGGGCCATGGCCAGGAGCGCGCCGCCGAGGACGGGAGCGGCCTGCCGGACCGGGCGGACGAGCACGAGCAGCGCCACGGTGCTCAACCAGAGCACCACGACGGCGTTGGCCGAGAAGAAGGAGTTCGGCGCCACCCAGACGTGCTCCTGCGAGACCGCCGACGCATCGCCCCGTGCCGAGAGCGCGAGTGCGGCCGCCGTCATCCAGAACGCCACCGCTCCCGCTCGCGCGCCGAAGACGGGCGCCTCCTGCCGTGCCCGCGCGACGAGGGTCAAGAGGAAGGCCACGAGGACGACGACCCAGCCGACCGCCTGGAACGCGACGAACGCCCGTTCCGCCGAGACGAGGGCCCCGATGGCCACGACTCCCGCCACCGCGGCGAGCGCGGCGAGCACGAGCCCTGTTCGCCGTGCTCCCACGGCGACGGCGACGAGCGCGGAGAGCCACGCCAGCCAGGCCGGCGCGAGGGGCGCCGCGACCAGTGCCGCCACGGTCACCATCAGCACCGGTGAAGAGAGCGACCCGAGCGCCTCTCGCGCCGCGTCGTCCGTCACCGCCTGGACGGCGCGCACGAGGTCGTACGCCGCGGGGACCGCGAGCACGGCGGTCAGCACGACCAGCACGACCACCGAGGCGGAGGCGCGCTGGCGCTCCGTCGGGCCCAGCGGTGCGAGCAGCCACTCGCGCGCGGCGGCGCGCAGCAGGTCCCACCGCTCGGCCCGCGTCGGGCGCGACTGCCCGGGCCGCGCGCTGTCGACCAGGTGCCCGAGCATCTCGGCCTCGTGCGCCCGCCGGTAGGTGTACGGGAACAGGCGCAGCAGCCGCCGGTAGTCCCGCACGAGGACCGGCGCGACGAGCACCGAGCCGACGGCGTCCGGCTCGGGGTGGCCGTCGTGGCCGCTCATGCCGGCACCGCCCCGCCGTCGACGACTCCCCCGCCGATCCCCCGCGCGGGCCGGGCCGCGGTGCGGTCGCCCGGCGGGGCGGCCGTGCGGCGTCGGGCACCGAGACGTTCGAGCGCGCGGCGCGCCTGCGCCTCGGCGCGCTCGGCCTCGGCGGCGAGGCGCGACCCGCCCTCGCTGGTGAGCCGGTAGTACCGGCGCAGGCGCGAGTCGACGACCTCCTCGTGGTCGACCTCGACGAGCCCGGCGGCGACGAGCCGGTCGATCGCGCCGTAGAGCGTGCCGGCGCGCAGGGTGACGCGCCCGTCGGAGCTGGACTCGACGTCCTGCGCGATGCCGTACCCGTGCAGCGGCCCGGCGGCGAGCGCGGACAGCACGAGGAACGCGGGTTCCTGGAGCGGTTTCGATGCCATGGCGGCGACCATACTCTCGCCGCGAAGGTATGCGCAGGACCCGCCCCGCACGGCGCGTCGCGGCCCGCGGGGCACGGGCCGGGAGAGCTCCACCTCGCACCCCGCACCGCGCCGGGCGCGGAGCGCCGACGACCCACCACGCGCGGCGCCACCGCCGGGAACGCGTGGCGCAAACCTTCACAGACACGACGTTCTGTGAAACTATCTGCCACATACTCGACGACCCGGAGGATCAGCAATGACGCTCGACGGCTCCCCCACGTCCCCCGCCCCGGCCCCGCCCGGCGTCGGACGACGACAGTTCCTCACCCTCGCCACGGCGGGCGTCGCGGCGAGCACGCTCACCGTGACGGTCGGCTCGCTCACCCCGGCCGCCGCGCTCACCACGCCCGGCGCGACCCACGCCGCACCGACTGCGGCCCCGGCACCCCGCAAGCGCGAGCTGCGCGCGATGTGGATCTCGAGCGTCGTGAACATCGACTGGCCGTCGGCGTCCGGGCTCTCGGCGGAGCAGCAGAAGGCCGAGCTCCTCGGCTGGCTCGACGTCGCGCGCGACTTCCGCCTCAACGCCGTGTTCGTCCAGGTCCGGCCGACGGCCGACGCGTTCTGGCCCAGCCCCTACGAGCCGTGGTCGCAGTACCTCACGGGTGTGCAGGGCCAGGACCCCGGCTACGACCCCCTCGCGTTCGTCGTCGAGGAGTGCCACCGGCGCAACCTCGAGATCCACGCCTGGTACAACCCGTACCGCGTGTCGATGCAGGCCGACCCGGGGCGGCTCGTCCCCGAGCACCCCGCGCGGCAGCACCCGGAGTGGGTGTGGGCCTACGGGGGCAAGCTCTACTTCGACCCGGGCCTGCCCGCGGCGCAGGAGCACATCAAGAACGCGATCCTGCACAGCGTCGAGAACTACGACATCGACGGCGTGCACTTCGACGACTACTTCTACCCGTACGCCGTCGCGGGCGAGACGATCCCGGACGCCGCGACCTTCGCGACCCACGGCGCCGGCTTCGACCGGGTCGAGGACTGGCGGCGCCACAACGTGGACACGTTCGTGCAGTCCATCTCGCAGCGCATCAAGCAGGCGAAGCCGTGGGTCAAGTTCGGCATCAGCCCGTTCGGCATCTGGCGCAACGCCTCGACGGACCCGCGCGGCTCGCAGACGGGCGGCTCGCAGTCGTACGACATGCAGTTCGCCGACACGCGCAAGTGGGTCCTCGAGGGCTGGCTCGACTACATCAACCCGCAGATCTACTGGCAGCTGGGGCTCGCCGTCGCGGACTACGCGAAGCTCGTCCCGTGGTGGGCCGACGTCGCCGCGCAGTCCGGCACGCACCTGTACATCGGCGAGGCGCTGTACAAGGTGACGTCGGGCGTCTTCACGGACCCGGCCGAGCTGTCGAACCACCTGACGTTCTGCCAGGAGCAGGAGCACCCGGTGCACGGCAACGTCTACTTCTCGGCCAAGCACGTCCCGGCCGACCCGCAGGGATCGATGACGCGCGTGCGCGACGACCACTACCGGTACCCGGCGCTCGTCCCGGCCATGCCGCACCTCCCGGGCACGAAGGTCCGCATCCCCGTGCTCGCGTGGGCCGGCTGGCGCGACGACGGCGTCCGCGTGCACTGGACCGACGCCGGCGGCCGCCGGTTCGCGGCGACGTCGTTCGCGATCTACCGTGCCGACGGGTGGGTGCAGCACGTGGACACCGAGAACCCGGCGCACCTCGTCGCGACGCAGCGCGCCGAGGGCCGGGTGGTCCAGGACTTCCTCGACCCGACCGCCGTCCGCGGGCGCCGGTATACGTACGCCGTGACCGCGCTCGACCGCGTCTGGAACGAGTCCGCACCGAGCAGGGTCCGCTGGTCGGTGTGACGATCGTCGTGCCGGGCCTCGGCCCGGCACGATCGCCCTTCGCCGGAACTGGGGCCGCGCGAGGGGCAGGCCCGACGGCGCGTGGTTCGCTGGGTGCGCCACGCGCCGTCGGGGTTCCGCGGCCGCCCCGCCGTGGGTGCCGGGTGGCACAGTAGGACGCGTGAGCACGCCCGACCTGCGCCCCGCCGACCCCTCGACCGCCGGAGCGTCGGCCCCGCCGTCCGACCTCCCGCCCCTGCGCACCGTCGGGTGGGTGAACGTCCGCGACGGACGCCTGCTCGCGGTGCGGACGACCGGGAAGGACCGCTTCTTCATGCCGGGCGGCAAGGTCGAGCCCGGCGAGACGGACACCGAGGCGCTGGTGCGCGAGATCCACGAGGAGCTCGGCGTGCGCCTGGACCCGGGGACGGTCCGGCCCGCGTTCGTCGCCGAGGCCCCGGGGCACGGGCTGGGCGGGCGCGTCGTGCGGATGCACTGCCTGTACGCCGAGCCGCTGCCCGGGTCCCCCGAGCCGGCACCGAACGCCGAGATCGCCGAGCTCGCGTGGCTCACGCCGGCGGACGCGGACCGCGTCCCGCCCGCCGGCCGCATCGTCCTCGAACGCCTCGCGGACGTGCTCTCGGCCTGACCGCGCGCCCGCAGGCAGGCCGCTCGGACGCGGCATGGGGACCTCGCCCCATGGGCACCCCGAGACGCGGGGGCGCCCGTCCACGTACGCTCCGGAAGCACGATCCGCCGCGACAGAGGGACGACCATGGGGTTCTACGGTGCCGACATCGGCGAGCTGCGCAGGCTCGCGCAGAGCCTGACGACGGCGTCGGAGTCGCTCGAGACGACGCGCGGCGGCCTCCAGTCCACCGTCAGCGGGGCCCGCTGGGCCGGGCCCGACGGCGACGAGCTGCGCGGCCGCTGGACCTCCGAGCTCGGCCCCGCGCTCGCCGCGGCCGCGGCGACGCTGCGCGACGCGGCCGACAAGGTGCGCACGAACGCCGACCAGCAGGAGAGCGCCAGCTCCGACGGCACGGGCGGTGGCGCCGGCGGGGGTGCCGGCGGGTCGGGCGGGTCCGGGTCGGGGTCCGGCGGCTCGGGCTCCGGAGGGTCGGGCGACGGCGGCTCGGGCGAGAGCGGCGACGGCCCCGGCGGCCCGACGGTCTCGGTGAAGGGCAGCCAGAGCGGCGGCTCCGACAACGGCGGCCTCGGGAGCCCCGCGACGGAGGGCACGGAGTCGAAGGTCGGCTTCGGCGTCTCCCACGACCCGGACAGCGGCGAGACGACGTACTCCGGCAGCGGGTCGCTCGCCGACTGGTTCAAGACGACCGACGGCTCGAAGGTCTCGTTCGGCGTCAACGGCGGCGCCGAGTACACGGTCGGGGAGAAGTCGGAGGACGGCTTCACCACCTACACCTCGAAGTCGGACGTCTCGATCGGGGTCGAGGGCGGCGTCTCGAAGGGCGGCACGGGCGTCAGCGGCGGGTACACGACCGGCGTCACGTCCGAGTACACCCTGAAGATGCCCGACGGCACCGACGTCGACCCCGGGTCCGTCAACCCGTTCGACCCGCGGAGCATGCCGGTCGGCTCGTCCGTGACGATGGACGGCGGGAGCTACGCCAAGACCGAGCTCGACGCCGCGTTCCGGCACATCGCGCTGGAGTCGTCCGTCAAGGACTCCGAGGGCGTGAGCAGCCTCATCGAGCGCACGGGCGACGACACGGTCCGTGTCACCGCGGGCCCGACGGAGGCGATCGCGAACCACGCGGGCCTCGGCCTCGACTTCGACGCGGTCAAGGTCATGCTCGGCAACACGACGTCGCTCGACGGCGCGTCCCTGCGCAGCGCCGAGTTCGACCTGTCGACGCCCGAGGGCCAGGCCGCCTACGACACCTACCTCGTCACCGGCGAGATCCCCGGGGACCCGTCGACCGGGATCTCCGGCACGACGACCATCGAGCGCGTCAACTACGACTCGACGTCGACCGTCGGCTTCGATACGCCCGTCGGCGGGGCCGAGTGGCAGATCGGCCAGAACACCGGGTCGCTCGTCGCGACGACCTACCCCGACGGCAGCACCGAGCAGCTCATGACCGCGACGTACGGCGACCGGGGCGACTTCCGCCTGTCGCAGTCGTTCGACGCCTCCGGCACGGAGGACCTGTCGGCGCGCACGTACTCGTTCGACGTCACGGCCGACGACATGTCGTCGCAGTACTTCAACACGCGCGACTTCTCCGGCTTCTCGCCGTCCGGCGAGGTGTCGCCCGGCCAGCAGGTGACGATGACGCTCACCGAGTCGCAGATGAACCGCCTCGCCGACAGCGTGCGGACCGCCGTCGAGAACGACGCCCTCGGCATGCAGACGCGGGCCGTCGTCACCGACTACGACATGAAGCCGCTCTCGGACCCGTACCAGCTCGCCACGAGCCTGGCCCGAGCGGCCGACTCCGACCTGGACCTCGTCATGATGATCAGCGAGATCAACGCCGCGGGCGACGGCTCGGTCACGGACCGCTCCGCCGCCCGGTTCCCCGGAACGGTGACGCCGGGGGGCTGACGCCGCGCCGCCCGGAGGGGCGCGGCGCCGGGTCGCCTCAGCGGGGCTTTTGCGCCGAGAGGTACGCGGTCGAGACGAAGCCCGTCCGGCCTCCGGCGGTCACCTTGAGCCACCCCTTCGAGGCGGTGCCCGCGTGCGTCACCGCGGAGCCGCGCGCGAGCCGTGCGACGACCTTGGACGAGGTCGACGCCGACGCCCGCAGGTTGAGGCTCGACGCGGTGACGTACGACGTCGCGGCCTGGGGCGGTGCCGGGGCGGGCTTCGCGGGCGCCGCCGGTGCGCTCGTCGAGGTGTACTGGGCGGAGACCCAGCCGGTCCGTCCGTTCGCGGTGACCTTGAGCCAGCCGCCCGAGGTCGACGCGACCGCGAGCTTCGTGCCCTTCGGGAGGCGTGCGACCACGGCCGAGGACGTCGTCGCCGACGCCCGCAGGTTGAGCGACGCGGCCGTGACGTACCGCGTCGCCGGCTGGGGCGCCGACGGCTTCGGCGCCGGCTGGGGTGCCGGCGGCTTCGTCACCGGGGGCGTGCTGACCGGCGCGGGCTTCGTCGGCCCGATGCTCGCGGCCGGGACCCAGCCCGTCGTCCGCCCCGACGTGACCCGACGCCACGTGCCGCTCTCGTCCCCGGGCTTGCCGACGACGGTCGCCCCGCGCGCGACCCGGGCGACGACGGCGCCGGTGCCCGCCCCGGCGCGCACGTCCACGGCGGCTTTCGTGTAGTAGGTGCAGGACGTCGCGGTCGACCGGGCGGCCACGCGTGTCGCGTCGCGCCCGAGGTCGACGCCCTTGCCCTTGAGGTAGGCGAGCGGGTCGGTGTGCGACGCGCCCGACCCGTAGGTGCCGTTCCAGACCTCCAGGTGCAGGTGCGGCGAGGTGGAGATGCCGGTGGAGCCGACGTCGGCGATGCGCTGCCCGGCCTTGACCGTCTGCCCGGCCTTGACGTACTTGTCGCCGTCGATGACGTGCCCGTAGACGCTCGAGACCGTCTTCCCGCCGATGGTGTGCCGCAGGACGACCCACTGCCCGAACCCGCTGACGCTGCCCGCGCGCAGGACGGTGCCGTCGGCGATCGCGTTGATCCGCGTGCCGGAGGTCGCGCCGAGGTCCTGCCCGAGGTGCCAGGTCGACGCGCTGGCGACCGGCATGCAGCGCGGGCCGTAGTAGGAGGAGACCGAGTAGGTGCGCGCCCCCAGCGGTGCCACGACGGCGGCCGCCGCGCTCGCGCTCGGGGCGACGAGCAGGCCGCCGAGCCCCGTGGCGAGCGCCGTCGCCATCGCCACGCTCGCCACGCCCGACCAGCGCCTCGCGTTCCGAACCATCCCCTGCCCCCTGAAAAGAAATCAGACATACCCGGCGTGTCGGGTTGACACGCCTCAGGAACGGTAAGGCCAGTCCGCGGGGACCGCCAGATGGACGACCGTCCAACAGCGCCGAAGGCTGGACGGCGCGGGGCGTAACGTCGTGCCATGACCGTCGGGACGGGACGCGCGGACGACGATCTCCTCGCTGCGACGCTGCCCGTGCTCGGCCTCGCGCTCGCGTCGGTCGCGGCCGTGCGCGACGCCGCGGCGCGGGCGGGCGGGTTCGACCCCGGACCGGGCCCGGACACCGAGCGCGTCGCGGCGGCGTTCGCGAGCGACCGGCTGCTGCGGGTCGACGGCGCTCCGGTGGACGGGTTCGCGCCGCTGTCCGGCTTCTTCCGCACGGCGGACGGCTGGGTCCGCACGCACGCGAACTACCCGCACCACCGCGCGCGGCTGCTCGCGCTCCTCGACCTGCCCGCCACGGTCGCGGACCCCCCGTCCCGGGACGACGTCGCGACGGCGCTCGCCGCGCGGTCGGCGCAGGAGGTCGAGGACCTCGCGGCCTCGGTCGGCGCGATCGCCGTGCGCGTGCGCTCCGCGGACGAGTGGCGCGCGTCCGCGCCGGGCCGGGCCGCGGCGTCGGGCCCTGGCGTGCGGACCGCGGTGCGCGACGACGCCGCTCCCCCGCGCCCGCTCGCCGTCGGGCCCCGGCCGCTCGCCGGCCTCCGGGTCCTGGATCTCACCCGCGTCATCGCCGGGCCCGTCGCGACCCGGACGCTCGCGCTGCTCGGCGCGGACGTCCTGCGCGTCGACCCGCCGGGCCTGCCCGAGATCGAGGTCCAGCACCTCGACACGGGGCAGGGCAAGCGGTCCGCGCTGCTCGACCTCGCGACCCCCGGCGGCCGGGCCCGGGCCCAGGAGCTGCTCGACGCCGCCGACGTCCTCGTGACGGGCTACCGCCCGGGCGCGGTCGGGGCGTTCGGCCTGCGCCTGCCGGGCGGCGCGGTGCACGCGCGCGTCAGCGCGTGGGGCGACGACGGCCCGTGGGCGCCGCGGCGCGGCTTCGACTCGATCGTGCAGGCGGCCAGCGGGATCGCGCTCGTGGAGGGCACCCGGGACGGGACCGTGGGCGACGCCTCGACTGCCGCGCCCGGCGCCCTGCCCGCCCAGGCGCTCGACCACGCGACGGGCTACCTCCTGGCCGCGGCCGTCGTGGACGCTCTCGCCGACCGCGCGGCCGACGGCCGCGGGCGCGACGTCGACGGCGCGCTCGCCCGCACCGCGCACGCGCTGCTCGTCGCCCCCGGGCGCGACCCCGCGCACGGGCCGCCGCGGACGCCGGGGGCGCGGTGCGTCGTCGGGCACCGGGTGCGCCTCGACGGCCGGGACGTCGCGGCGACGACGACCCGGCCCGCGCTCGACCGCCTCGCGGGCGAGCCCGTCGACGACTACCCGGCCCCGGCCAGGCCGTGGGGCACGGACGCGCCGCGGTGGGCGAGTCCGCACGACGCGCCCGGAGCCGACGGCTGAGCTGCTCTCCGGGCGTCAGGCGTGGTCGAGGCGGCGCAGGATCGCGCCCTCGCGCAGCGCCCACGGGCAGATCTCGACCTCGTCCACGCCGAGCGCGCGCATCGTCTCGACCGCGACCACCCCGCCCGCGACGATCTGGAACGTGCGCTCCGGCGTGATGCCCGGCAGCGCGGTGCGGCCCTCGGCCGTGATGCGCGCGAGCCGCGGCACCCAGTCCGCGAGCTGCGCGCGGCGCATCCGCCACCGGTCGTCAGGACCGACCGCCTCGGTCTGCATGCCCGCGAGCCGCGCGAGCGAGCGAAAGGTCTTGGACGTCGCGACGACGTGGTCCGGGCGCGGGAGCCGGGCGAACCGCGCGACGGCGGGCGCGAGCGTCGTGCGCACGTGCTCCCGCAGCGCCTCGACGTGCTCGGGTGCGGGCGGGTCGTCGGGCAGGAAGGCCATGGTCATGCGCCCCGCGCCGAGCGGGAGGGACACGGCGAGATCGGGCTCCTCGTCGACGCCCGACGCGATCTCGAGCGACCCGCCGCCGATGTCGAGGACGAGCAGCCGGCCCGCGGCCCAGCCGTGCCAGCGGCGCGCGGCGAGGAACGTCAGGCGCGACTCGTCCTCGCCGGAGAGCACGTGGACCGGCTGCCCGACGCGCTCGCCGATCGCGGCGAGCACCTCGGGCCCGTTGGTCGCGTCTCGCAGCGCCGACGTCGCCATGGGCAGCATCTCGTCGACGGCCGACTCGCGCGCGAGCGCCATCGCGTCGTCGACGGCGGCGAGCATCGCCGCGACGCCCTCCGGGGAGAGCGACCCGTCGGGCCGGAGGTAGCGCATGATGCGCACGACCGTGCGCGCCCCCGCGGCCTGCACGGGACGCGCCGCGTACGCGGCGTCGACGACGGCGAGGTGCACGGTGTTCGAGCCGATGTCGAGGACGCCCAGGCGCGTGGTGGTGCTCACGCGGCGAGCCTAGCGGCGCGGCGAGGGCCGCCGTCGGGCGTGCTGCCCGACGACGGCCCTCGTCCGGTGCGCGACGCGCACCCGTGGCGACGTGGCGGTCAGCCGCAGGCCAGCGCCTCGTACGCCGCGTCGGCCGTCGTCGTCGTGCCGTCCGCGGCGACGACCGTGACGGTCGCCGTCCCGGCCTCGACGGACGTCGCGCGCGTCGTGAACGACTGGTAGGCGCTCTTGCCCGGCTGCACGTGCCGGACCGTCCGCTCGCCGAACGGCGTCGTGAGAGTCACGTCCACCGGCGCGTCGGCCGTGCTGGTCGCGCGGACCGCGACGAACGCCCGGCCACCGAGGCAGCGCGCGCTCGCCTCGACCTCGACCGGTGCGGGCGGGGCGACGGCGGAGACCGACGGGATGCGGTCGGCAGCGCCGGTGCCCCACGTGAGGCCCTCGCTCGTGTCGGACAGGTCGAAGTCGAGCGTGCCGCCGTCCTGCAGCGCCGCGACGTCCAGCCACGCGGCGGTGTGCGCGACGCCGTCGACCTCCAGGCCGGCGACGTAGCTCGGGAGCTTCTCGTTCGCGCCCGCCGCGTCGATGCGCAGCGTCGCCCCGGCGTCGGTCGTGAGCGTCGCGGCCTGCACCTTCGGCGCGTTGAGCGCGAGGATCCCCGAGCCCGGCATGACGGGCTCGAACCCGAGCGACGCCATGACGTACCAGGCGGCGAGCGTGCCGAGGTCGTCGTTCCCGACGCCGCCGCCCGGGGTGTCCGGGAAGCGGTTGAGGTTGGCGGCGAGGACGTCGTTCGTCTTCCACGGCTGGCCCACGTAGCCGTAGAGCCACGCGTTCATGATCGTCGGCTCGTTGCCCGGGTTGTAGCGGATGGTCGTGTAGTACGAGCTGCCGCCCTTGGCCCACGTGCTCGGCGAGACGCCGGGGTTCGCGGCGAGCGCCGGCTGGTCGAAGTAGTAGTCGAGACGCTCGACGAAGCCGTCCTCGCTGCCCATGACCTCCTGGAGGCCCGTGACGTCCTGCGGCACCATCCACTGGTACTGCCACGGCACGCCCTCGTGGAAGCCGGAGCGCGTGACGTCCGTCAGCTCGGGCAGCGTGACGAACTCGCCCGTCGGGCGCTTCGCGTTGACCATGCCCTGGAAGCCGCCGGAGAGCTCGACGTCCGGGTTCCAGAGGTTGCGCCAGTTGCGACCCTTGTCGAGGAACGCCTGGCCGCCCTCGCGGCCCGTGCGCTCGGCCGCGGCGCCGAGGCTCGCGTCGGCGAGCGCGAGCTCGAGCGTCGCCGAGCCGCCGTGGCGGTACTCCTCGAACTGGCCGCCGAGGCCGCCCTCGTTCTCGGGGTAGAACGGCACGTGGCCGTGCTCGGCGTAGAACTCGGTGCTGCGCCGCCCGACGGACGCGACGTCGTCCGGCGGGGTCGTCGTGGCGTTCTCGACGAGGTAGTCCCACAGCTCGTCCGCGACGTCGTCGGGGACGGTGCCGAGCGCGAAGTTCTCCGCGAGCCACGGCGTGACGGGGTCGCCCGCCATGATGTTGGTCTCCAGCGCGCCGAGGGACCAGCGCGGCAGCCAGCCGCCCTCGACGCGGTGCTGGTACATCGAGCGCACGATGTCCTGGGCGCGCTCGGGCAGCAGGAGCGCGTGCAGCGTCGCCTGCGTGCGGTACGTGTCCCAGAGCGAGAAGTTCTGGTAGTAGTCCCAGCCGTCGGCCTGGTGGACCTCGAGGTCCATACCGCGGTACTGCCCGTCGACGTCGCTGCCGATCGTCGGCGAGAGCAGCGTCTTGTAGAGCTGGGTGTAGAAGATGCGGCGCTGGTCGGGCGACGCGTCGATCGCGGCACGGCTCAGCTCGGCGTTCCACGCGTCGCGGGCCTCCTCGCGCACGGTGTCGAACGCGACCTGCCCGCCCTCGTCGGTGGCCTCGGCCTCGCGGTTGGCGCGCGCGCCGTCGACGCTCACGAACGACACGCCCACGCTCACCTCGACGTCGCGGTCGGTCGTGGTGTCGAACACCGCGACGGCGCCGTTGTTGCCGCCCGCGACCTCGCTCGTCGTGGAGCCCGCGACGTAGAGCGCGTCGGTCCCCCACGTGCCGCTCGACGCGACCGGGCGGTCGAACGTCGCGCTGAAGAAGTACCGCTGCTTGTCCGGCGTGCCGCCGCAGAAGCCGCCGTTGTCGACCCAGCCCTCGAGCGTGCGGTCGTCGACCCACGTCACGGAGCTCGCGCCGGCGTCGCGCAGGGTCTGGCCCACGTTGAACGACAGGTGCGACGTCGTCGAGGCGGGGAACGTGTAGCGGTGCGCGCCGACGCGCGTGGTCGCGGTGAGCTCGGCGTGCACGTCGTTCGCGAGCGTCACCTCGTAGAACCCGGCCGACGCGCGCTCGGTGCTCTTCTGGTCCTTGATGGCGATGAAGGAGCGCGCCGTGCGCGGGGTCGCGCTCGTGTCCGGCGTGACGAGCAGCTCGCCCGCCGCGGGGCAGCCCGCGCTGTTCACGTGCCGGTGGCTGAAGCCCCACACGCGCCCGGCGTTCGTGCTGTACGACGTCGAGGCGTAGGAGTTCGTGTTGTCCGGGCTGAGCTGGACCATGCCGAACGGCACGGTCGCGCCGGGGTAGGCGTTGCCCTCGCTCTCGGTGCCGACGAACGGGTTGACCTCGAGCGTGAGGTCGTCGCCCGCGGCGGCGGTGACGGTGCCCTCGTCGGCGGGGGCGGCGCCCGCGGCGGCGGGCAGCAGGGTGCCCGGCGCGACGGCGAGCGCGAGCCCCGCGGCGAGCAGGGCGAGTCGTGGTCGTCTCATGCCATGTCCTCTTCGACGTGCGACCGGGCGTCGTCGCCCGGGGCGCCCCGGGGCCGTTCGGTCAGGTGCCGCCCGGGCCGCTCGTGGCGGGGCGACGGTGCTCCTGGTCGACGACGGGCGTCCGTCGGCCACCCTCTCCCGGCTATGACTGCGCTGTCAATCGGATGCCCAGGGCAGCGGGTCCGTCCGAGCGGACCGGGGTCAGCGCGCGCCGGCGGCCACGTGGACGAGCGCCTGGGCGTCCGCGACGACCGCGCGCTCCTCGGCCTGCGCCGCGGCGACGGCCTCCGCGCGGGCCGCGACGATCGCGCGGTGCAGGTCGGCGTGCACGCGGCGCCGCACGCCGCGCGCGATCTCGTCGGCCTCGTCCGGCTCCACCGGGTCGCCGTCCGCCTCGCGCAGCGCGACGACGTCGGCCACCTCGAGCGCGACGCGCCGCTCGGCGTCGGCCAGCAGGGCGACGACCGCCGTGTCCGCCGCTCGCCCGAGGCGCGTCTCCTCGAACGCCCGCGTCGCCTCGTCGACGATCGTGCGGGCCTGCGTCACGAGCTCGGACGCGATCGACGGCGAGTGCGCCGCGAGCGTCGCGAGGTCGTACAGGAGCACGCCCTCGACGTCGGCCACGCGCGGGTCGACGTCGCGGTGCAGCGCGAGGTCGAGCACGACCGTCGGGCGCGCGACGGGCTCGTCGCCCGCCCGCACCGCGGCCCGCTCGCGCGCCCGTACCACGGCGGCGGCGTCAAGCACGTGCTCGATCGCCTGCTCGCGCCGCTCGGAGCCCGGGCGCGCGGCGTCTGCGGCGAGCGCCCGACCGCGCGCGCCGCTGCACGACACCACGAGGTCCGCGTCCTCGAGCGCCGCGACGAGGTCCGTCACGGCCTCCACACCGCGCGCGGCGGCGAACTCCTCGGCGCGGCCGGACTGCGAGTAGACCCGCACGTCGTCGCACCCGAGCGCCCGCAGCGCGGCGAGGCTCGCGCCCGCGTACGACCCGGTGCCGATGAGGACGGCCCGGACCTGCGGCCACGGCGGCAGCTCGGCGGCGGCGAGGTCGAGCCCGAGCGCGACGACGGAGCGACCGGCCCCGCCGAGCGTCGTCTGCGTGCTGACCTTCTTGGACGTGCGCGACGCCGTCTGGAAGAGGAGCTCGAGCGTCGAGGACGTCACGCCGTCGGCGTGCGCGGTCTCGAGCGCCCGCTTCACCTGGCCGGCGATCTCGCGCTCCCCCACGACCATCGAGTCCAGGCCCGACGCGACGGCGAACAGGTGCTCGGCGACCTCGGTCCCGGCGCGCGTGCGGAACGACGCGAGCGCCTCGGCCACCTCCACGCCCGACGCCTCGGCGACCATGCGTGCGACGTGCTCGGTCGCGTGCTGCACACCGGTGCCGTCGAGGGGGGCGTCCACGTCGAGGTACAGCTCGAACCGGTTGCACGTCGCGAGGACGACCGCACCGGTGATCACGTCGCACGCCGCGACCGCGGAGCCGCCGATCGAGTGGGCCCCGGTGGAGAGTCGTTCCAGGGCGTCGAGGTCCAGCTCGTGGTGGCTGGCCGTGAGGGAGAGAAGAGCCACAGTGCCTCCGATTTAATCATTCCCCCGGGAGAGAGGCAGAATCGGTAGCTGTGATTCCTGTCGCCCTTTCCCCGGGCCATCCCCTGACCGACGGCCGCACGGACCGTTCCCCGCTCGTGCAGGCCCTGCGCGCGGGCACGACCGGAAAGCGCCCGGAAATCACACCCGTGTGGTTCATGCGCCAGGCCGGCCGCTCGCTGCCGGAGTACCGCGCCGCGCGCGAGGGCGTGAGCATGCTCGACTCGTGCCTGCGCCCCGACCTCGCGTCCGAGATCACGCTCCAGCCGGTGCGCCGGCACCGCGTGGACGCGGGCATCTTCTTCTCGGACATCGTGGTCCCGCTGCGGCTCGCGGGCGTCGAGGTGGAGATCACGCCGGGCGTCGGCCCCGTCATGGGCCAGGCGTACCGCACGCCCGACGACGTCGCCCGGCTCGTGGAGAGCGAGCTCACCGAGGACGCGCTCGCCCCGATCCGCGAGGCCGTCGCGCTGACCGTCGACGCGCTGGGCACGACGCCCCTCATCGGGTTCGCCGGGGCGCCGTTCACCCTCGCTGCCTACCTCGTGGAGGGTCGGCCGTCGCGCGACCACCTCGCGGCGCGCGCCCTGCTGCGCGGCGACCCGGAGACGTGGCAGCGCCTCGTCGACTGGGCGGCCGACCTCACCGGCACGTTCCTGCGGACGCAGGTCGAGGCGGGCGCGAGCGCGGCGCAGCTCTTCGACTCGTGGGCCGGCTCGCTCTCGCTCGCGGACTACGCGGCCGGCGCCGCCCCGGCGAGCACGCGCGCGCTCACCCACGTCGCGGACCTCGGCGTGCCCGTCGTCCACTTCGGCACGGGCACGGGGCACCTGCTCCCCGCCATGCGCGACGCCGTGACCGCGGCCGGGGTGCAGGACGTCGCGGTGGGCGTCGACTACCGCACGCCGCTCGACGACGCCGCCCGGCTCCTCGCCGAGGGCCACGCCCCCGTGCCGGTGCAGGGCAACATCGACCCCGCGCTGCTCGCCGCGCCGTGGGACGTGCTCGAGGCGCACGTCCGGGACGTCGTGCGCCGCGGGCGCACGGCCCCGGGGCACGTGGTCAACCTCGGCCACGGCGTCCCGCCGGACACCGACCCCGACGTGCTGACGCGCGTCGTCGCGCTCGTCCACGCGCTCGCGGACGACGCTCCCGACGCCGCCACCGAGGAGGCGACCCGACGGTGAGCGCCGAGCCGACGACTCCCCGTCCGTCCGCACCCGCCGCACCGGAAGGGGTCGAGACCGCGGACGCGGTCGTCGTCGGCGCGGGCGTCGCCGGGCTCACCGCCGCGCGGACGCTGCGCGCGCAGGGGCTGCGCGTCGTCGTGCTGGACGCCGCCGAGGCGCCCGGCGGGCCCGTCCGAGGCGGCGACCTGCCCGGCCTCGACGGCGTGCGCGTCGACCTCGGGGCCGAGTCGTTCGCGGCCCGCGGCACGGCCGTCGGCGACCTCGTGCACGAGCTGGGGCTGGACGTCGTCGAGCCGTCGGGCGCGGGCGCGTGGGGCTACGCCGCCGGGCACGCCTACCCCCTGCCGCGCGCGGGCGTCCTCGGCATCCCCGCGGACCCGTGGTCGCGCGACGTGCGCCGCGCCGTCGGCCTCGGCGGGTCGCTGCGCGCGAGCCTCGACCGGGTGCTGCCCCGCCGGTTCACCGACCTGCGGACGCTCGAGACGTTCGCGCGGTCCCGCATGGGGGCGCGCGTGACCGAGCGGCTCGTCGCGCCGGTCGCCTCCGGCGTGCACTCCGCCCCGCTCGACCGGCTGGACGTCGCGGCGGTCGCGCCCGGGCTGCGCGAGGCGTTCGAGCGCGAGGGGTCGCTCGCGCGCGCCGTCGCGTCGATGCGCGCCCTCGCCCCCGCCGGGTCGGCCGTGCGCGGCATCGACGGCGGGATGCACCGGCTCGTCGAGGGGCTCGTCGCGGGAACCGACGTCCGGCTGCGCCACGAGGTCACGGGGATCTCGCGCGCCGCGGCCCCGGACGGCGGCCCCGGGACCTGGCTCGTGCGCGCCGAGACCCCGAGCGGTCCGGTCGACCTCGCCGCGCCGCGCCTCGTCGTGACGACCCCGGCGCTCGTCGACGCGCTCGGCCCGCTCGTCGGGACGGCGGCCGACCTCCTGCCGGACCCGGAGCCCGGCGCGGACGTGCGGCTCGTGACGCTCCTGCTGCGCGCGCCCGAGCTCGACGACGCCCCGCGCGGGACCGGCCTGCTCGTCGCCCCGCCGCACCGCGACGCCGGACGCGCGGCGCCGCCGTCGGACGTCGAGGCCAAGGCGCTCACGCACTCGACCGCCAAGTGGCCCTGGCTGCGCGACCGCGTCCGCGCCGCCGCCGGGCCGGGGCACCACGTGGTGCGCCTGAGCTACGGGCGCATCGGCGCGACGACGGAGCCGGACCTCGACCGCGTCGTCGTGGACGCGTCGCGACTCTTCGGCGTCGACCTGCACGGGCGCGTCCTCGGCCACGTCGTCACGCGGTGGAACGGCGCGCTGCCCCCGCCCACGCCCGCGTTCCGGCGCGAGGTCGCGGCGTTCGTCGCGCGCGTCGACGCCGTGCCCGGGCTGGCCGTGACCGGCGGCTGGATCGCCGGGACGGGGCTCGCGTCGATCGTCGGCCACGCACAGGAATGCGCCCGCGGCCTCGCGGCCGCGGGGTGAGGGAATCCTCACCGGATTGCGCGCCGGAATAGTCCCGAGAATTCCCCGCGAAATGACCTGACACATTGTCCGCAACTTCCTGACCGGCCGTCAGGACCACGTCACTCCCCGCATCATTCCCGCGCTGTGACGTGCACATTTTCGTGGAATGCCGAAGTGGGGAGAGACTGGTTCCGTGAGTCCTGCAGGTACGACGCCCCTCCGCGTGGGCACGCGCGGCAGCGCCCTCGCGACGACCCAGACCGGCCACGTCGCCCGCCGCCTCGAAGAGCTGACCGGCCGCGAGGTCGAGATCGTGCGCATCCGCACCGACGGCGACGTGCTCACCGGCTCGCTCGCCCAGATGGGCGGCACGGGCGTCTTCGTGACCGCGCTCCGCGAGGCGCTGCTCGACGGCCGGTGCGACGTCGCGGTGCACTCCCTCAAGGACCTCCCGACCGAGCCCGCACCGGGGCTCACCGTCGTCACGCCCGAGCGCGAGAACCCGCGCGACGTCCTGTGCGCGCGCGGCGGCCTGACCATCACGACGCTCCGGCGCGGCGCGCGCGTCGGCACCGGGTCGCCGCGGCGCGCCGCGCAGCTCCGGTCCGTCCGCCCCGACCTCGACGTCGTCGACATCCGCGGCAACGTCGACACGCGCCTCGCCCGGGCGCTCGGCGAGGAGGCGGACCTCGACGCCGTCGTGCTCGCGTACGCGGGGCTCGCCCGCCTCGGCCGGCTCGAGGCCGTGTCCGAGGTGATCGACACCGCGATCATGGCGCCCGCCGCCGGGCAGGGCGCGCTCGCCGTCGAGGTACGCACGTCTTCCCTCGACGACCCCGTCCTCGCCCGCGCCCTGCACGACCTCGACCACGAGCCCACGCGGCTCGCCGTGCTCGCCGAGCGCGCGCTCCTCGGCCGGCTCGAGGCCGGGTGCGCGGCCCCCGTCGGCGCGCACGCCGTCGTGGAGGACGGCGACGTGGCGCTGACGGCCGTCGTCGCGCGGGTCGACGGCGCCGAGCAGCTCACGCACTCCGCGCGCGCCGCGCTCCCCCCGAGCACCGGGTCGCTCGCCGCCGCCGCGACCGCCCGGGACGACGTCGCGCGCGGGCTGGGTGCCCGCGTCGCCGACGCGCTCCTCGCCGACGGCGCCGCGCGCCTCGCGCCGCTGCGCGAGACCGGGGCGGGCACCCCTGTCCTCGACGCCCCCGCCGTCGAGGCCCCGGCGACCGACCGCGCCGTGGAGGCTGCCCGCGAGCAGCTCCGCGACGGCGGCTACCGCGGCGCGGCGGAATGAGCCCCGGACCGCTGCGCGACCCGTCGCGGGGACCCGCGCCCGTGGTGCCCTCGCTCCCGGCGCGCGGCAGGGCGGACGCGGTGGACCCTGCGGACCCGGTGGACGCTGGGAACCCCGTGGACGCTGGGGATCCCGTGGACGACCTGGACGCAGCCCGCCGGGCCGACGCGCTCGCCGGTCGGACCGTCCTGGTCCCGCGCGCGCCCGAGCGCGCCGCGGGCCTCGCGGCGACGCTCCGCGACGCGGGCGCCCACGTCCTCGTCAGCCCGGCGATCGAGCGCGCGCCCGTCGAGGACACGGCGCCCGTCGACGGCGCCCTCGCCCGCCTGCTCCACGGCGACTTCGCGTGGGTCGTCGTGACGAGCGTCAACGCGATCGACGAGCTCGTCGCGAGCGCCGCCCGCCAGGGCGTCGACCTCGGCGACGCCGCGCGCCGGGCCCGCTGGGCCGCCGTCGGGCCCGCGACGCGCCGCGCCCTGGAGGCGGTCGGCGTCACCGTCGAGCTCGAGCCCGACGAGAACTCCGCCCGCGGCCTCGTCGCCGCGTTCGCCGCCCTCCCCCTGTCGGACCAGGCCTCTACCTCGGCGGACCGCGGCTCTACCTCGGGGAACCAGGGCTCTACCTCGGGGGACCAGGGCTCTACCTCGCGAGGTAGAGGTGTGGTCCTGCTGCCGCAGGGGGACCTCGCCGCGCCGACGATGCACGACGGCCTGCACGACCTCGGGTACGTCCCGCACGTCGTCACCGTCTACCGCACCGTCACGCACACGCTCGCGCCGGACGTCGTCGCGGCGTGGCGCGCGGGCGCGGTGGACGCCGTCGTGCTCACCTCGGGGAGCGTCGCGCGCGAGGTCGCGCGGCAGCTCGGCCCGCGCGACGACGTCGTGGGCGTCGCGATCGGCGACCCGACCGCCCGGGCCGCGCGCGACGTCGGGCTGCGGCTCGATGCCGTCGCGAAGCGCCCGACCGACGCCGCGCTGGCCGCCGCGCTCGTCGGCGCGCTCGCCACCACCGGTCCCTCCACCCGCACGACCGCCGAGCCCGACGACCCGGCCGCTCCCCCGGCCGCCGGCACGACCGGCGTCGACCCGACCTCTGAAGGAGACCCCTCGTGACCCACCAGCTCCCCGTCGGGCACCACCGGCCGCGCCGCCTGCGCACGAGCCCGCGCGTGCGTCGGCTCGTCAGCGAGACGCGCGTGCACGCGTCCGACCTCGTGCTCCCCCTGTTCGTCAAGGAGGGCCTCGACGCCCCGCGCCCCATCTCGTCGATGCCGGGCGTCGTGCAGCACACCGAGGCGACGCTCGCGGACGCCGTGCGCGACGCCGCGCGCGCCGGAGTCGGCGGCGTCATGCTCTTCGGCATCCCGGCCGAGCGCGACGCGACCGGCACGCAGGCGGACGCCGAGGACGGGATCCTGCAGCGCGGCATCCGGATCGCGGTCGAGGCGGCGCGCGAGCACCCGGGCGGCGGGCCCGTCGTCATGGCGGACACGTGCCTCGACGAGTTCACCGACCACGGGCACTGCGGCGTGCTGGCCGAGGGCCGGGACGGGGGCGTCGTCGTCGACAACGACGAGACGCTCGACCGCTACGCCTCGATGGCCGTCGCGCAGGCGCGGGCGGGCGCGGACGTCGTCGCGCCGTCGGGCATGATGGACGGCCAGGTCGCCGTGATCCGCGAGGCGCTCGACGCCGCCGGGTTCGACGACGTCGGCATCCTCGCGTACTCCGCGAAGTACGCGAGCGCGTTCTACGGGCCGTTCCGCGAGGCCGTGGACTCGGCGCTCCAGGGCGACCGCCGCACCTACCAGATGGACGCGGGCAACGCCCGGGAGGGCCTGCGCGAGGCCGACCTCGACCTCGCCGAGGGCGCGGACATGGTCATGGTGAAGCCCGCCGGGTCATACCTCGACGTGCTTGCGGCGGTCGCGGAGATGTCGGCGGTGCCCGTCGCGGCGTACCAGGTGTCGGGCGAGTACGCGATGATCGAGGCGGCCGCGGCGAACGGCTGGATCGACCGGCGCGCCGCCGTCACGGAGTCGGTGCTCGGCATCAAGCGCGCCGGCGCGGACGTGATCCTCACCTACTGGGCGACGGAGCTCGCGGGCTGGCTGGACGAGAACGACGGAAGGACGCGGGCATGACGGACACGGGCGGTTTCGGGACGGCGGAGGCCGTGCAGGCGCAGGACGCGGCGCTGTTCGGCGCGCCGGGCGCGGGCGGGGCGGACAACCACGCCGCGTTCGTGCGCGCGCAGGGCGTGCTCCCGGGCGGCGTCAGCTCGCCCGTGCGCGCCTACGGGTCCGTGGGCGGCGACCCGCGGTTCCTCGCCTCGGCGCGCGGCCCGTACGTGACCGACGTCGCGGGCCGCGAGTACGTCGACCTCGTGTGCTCGTGGGGCCCGGCCCTGCTCGGGCACGCGCACCCCGACGTCGTCGCCGCGGTCCAGGAGGCGGCGGCCCGCGGGCTGTCGTTCGGCGCGCCGACGCTCGGCGAGGTCGAGCTCGGGGAGGAGATCCGCCGTCGGGTGCCCGCCGCGGAGCGCGTGCGCCTCGTGTCCACGGGCACGGAGGCCACGATGACCGCGATCCGCCTCGCGCGCGGCGTGACCGGGCGCGACGTCGTCGTGAAGTTCGCCGGCTGCTACCACGGGCACGTGGACGCGCTGCTCGCCGAGGCGGGGTCCGGCGTCGCGACGCTCGCCCTGCCCGGCTCGGCCGGGGTCACCGAGGCGACGGCGGCCGAGACGCTCGTGCTCCCGTACAACGACCTCGCGGCCGTCGAGGCGGCGTTCGCGGAGCGCGGATCCGAGATCGCGGCCGTCATCACCGAGGCGTCGCCCGCGAACATGGGCGTCGTCCCGCCCGCGGAGGGCTTCAACGAGGGCCTGCGCCGCATCACGGCGGCGCACGGCGCGCTGCTGATCCTCGACGAGGTGCTCACGGGCTTCCGCGTCGGGCCGAGCGGCTGGTGGGGCCTCGAGAACGCGGTGCTGCGCGGCCAGGGCACGGACGGCTACACGCCCGACCTGTTCACCTTC
Organism: Cellulosimicrobium sp. MI9406; assembly: GCF_040595865.1. Lineage (NCBI taxonomy): Bacteria > Bacillati > Actinomycetota > Actinomycetes > Micrococcales > Promicromonosporaceae > Cellulosimicrobium > Cellulosimicrobium sp. MI9406. Next base: position 222,219 of record NZ_JALIZI010000005.1, on the reverse strand, counting down.
GGCAAGGTCGTGGGCGGCGGGATGCCCGTCGCCGCGGTCGGCGGACCGGCGAGCGTCATGGACCAGCTCGCACCGCTCGGCCCCGTCTACCAGGCGGGCACGCTCTCGGGGAACCCCGTCGCGGTCGCGGCGGGCCTCGCGACGCTGCGGCTCGCCGACGAGACGGTGTACGCGCGCGTGGACGAGGTCGCGGGCGTGCTGTCGGCGGCGGTGAGCTCCGCGCTCGACGCCGCGGGCGTGCCGCACCGCGTGCAGCGCGCGGGCTCCCTGTTCTCCGTGATGTTCGGCGAGCTCGCCGCGACCTCAGGGGTTCGCGACTACGCGCAGGCCCAGGCGCAGGAGACGTTCCGGTACCGCGCGTTCTTCCACGCGATGCTCGACGCCGGGGTCAGCCTGCCGCCGTCAGTGTTCGAGGCGTGGTTCGTCTCGGCCGCCCACGACGACACCGCCGTCGCCCGCATCCTCGACGCGTTCCCCGCCGCCGCCCGCGCGGCCGCGGAGGCCCGCCCCGCCTGACGCGTCCGGCCGGAGCATCCCACCCGCCGAGCACGGGGTTGCTGTCGTCCTGACGCTCAGAACGACAGCAACCCCGTGGTCGGCGGGGGTCAGTACGTGCCGGGTGCTGCCGCGCGTCCGGCCTGTCGGCCGAGCGAGCGGATCTGGACGCCGAACGCGATGAGCATGACGCCCCAGACGATCGCGAAGAGCGCGAGCAGCCACACGATCGACACCAGGCCGGCGTTGACGTTGAACAGCACGAGCAGACCGAAGACGATGCCGAGCAGGCCGGCGACGACGCCCCAGCCCCACCCGCTCCCGGGCACCTTGCGCAGGTCGAGGCTCGCGACCGTCTGGAACAGGCCGTAGACCACGGCCCAGAACCCGACGATCCAGGTGAGCACGATCGCGGTCTTGCCCGGCCACACGAGCAGCACGACGCCGACCGCGAGGCTCAGGACGCCCATCGTCACGAGGAGCGCGGTGCCGCTGCCCGTGCCGCGGCGCCGGACGCCCTCGACGATCTCGACGATGCCGTCGACGACGGCGAAGATGCCGATCACCCAGATGACGACGGCCGCCGTCTTGTCCGGCCACGCGAGCGCGATGATGCCGAAGAGGATGGCGAGCACGCCGCGGATCACCGGCCAGTACCAGACCTGCTTCGCGGTGCGCGAGAAGGCGGTGAGGATCGGGTCCTGGATCGTCATGGTCACTCCCCTGCCGAGGTGACGGGCCGGCTCCCGACGGCCTGGGCCCGGGCGCCTCCCGCTTCGCCTCCATGGAACACCCGGCGGTGCCGCGTGTCGCGGCGAACCGCGCGTCTCGCCCGTCCGGGGTGACCCGGGCAGCGGGCCGGGTCGTGCCGCTCAGGCGCGCGCGGGGTGCGGCGCGAGGGCCGGCGAGGGCGCGCGCCGTCGTCGGCCTCGCCAGACGACGAGCGCCGCGAGCGCGAGCACGCCGGCGAACGCGAGGACGGGCCCGGCGAAGAACGGCCCGATCCGCTTCTCGGCGACCACGGCGTACGTCGGGGTGAAGGCGACGTCCGCGGCGGCGGGGGCGAAGGAGAAGTCGGAGACGATCTGCGTCGCCGGCGCGGTGAACACCTGCTCGTGGGCCGTGACGAAGCCGCCGGCGGCGAGCAGCGCGGCGAGCTCCTGCGACGTGACGTCCGCCGGGTCGAGCCGTCCGGCGAAGCGCACGGTCGGCTCCTGCGCCTCGGCGGTCGGGTCGACGCGGTCGACGCGGTGGTCGGCCAGGACGTACGTGCGCGTGCTCTGGGTGTCCTCCGCGACGGCGGACATGCGCATGGGGTAGACGAGCGAGCCGCTCGGGAACGTGACCCGGAGCGGCTGGAGCGTGCCGTCGAACGCGGCCGCCTCCTCGGGCGCGAGCCGGGCCGCGACGAACGACCAGCCCTCGCCGACGTAGGGGGCGAGGGCCGTCCGGATCGTCTCGGGGAGCTGGAACCCGCGCTCGGTGAGCCAGGCGTCGAGCGCGCCGGCGTCGCTCGCGCCGAGCGTCGTGACGTCGAGCGGCCCAAGGCGGACCTCCTCGAGCACCGTGACGCCCGCGCCCGCCACGGCGTCCGCCCCGCTCCCGAAGCCGAGCTCGGGCCACCACCGGGTGTCGGAGACGACGGCGCGCGGCTGGGTGAGCTCGTCGAGCTCGCGGAACACCTGCGGGTCGGCGAGCGCGACCTCCGCCGGTGCGGGCGTGGGCAGCAGCAGGCCGACCTCGGGCGCGTTCGACAGCGTGGAGAGCTCGACGAGCATCGTCTCGGTGGTCCCGTCCCACTGGAGGACCGCGGTCTCGTGGGAGACCGCCGTGTCGTACGCGGGCCCGTCGACGAGGCCGCCGCACGCGCACGCGCCCGCGGGCGGTGCCGCGACGACGCCCGTCCCCGCGAGCGCGACCGACACCACCGCCACGCGCAGCGCGCGTCGTGCTCCGGCTCCCGTGCCCATGCTTGGGAGGGTAGGTGCGCACCCGGGGCACCGCGCGGCGGGCGACGAATCGTGATCCCGTCGTGACGGCGTCGTGATCGGCCGTCAGCCGACGGCGGCGCTCACCCCGAGGTGCACGACGACGCCCAGCACGAGCGCCCAGGCGGCGACCGCCACGACTCCCCACGCGAAGACGCGGGCGCGCGGAGCCCCGAACCCGACCATCGCCGCGGCGGTGACGTGGCTCGGCAGGAGCAGCGGCCCGAGGAGGCTGACGCCGGGCACGCCGTAGCGGTCGAACACCTGCCGCATCCGCTGGCGCTTGGGCGTGGTCTCGACGGTCCGTCCGCGCGTGATCCCGCTGCGCGCGGCACCGATGACCCAGACGACCAGGGCGAGCGCGATCGCGTTGCCGACGATCGCGACCGGGATGGCGACGAACGGGTTGACGCCCGCCACGACCCCGAGGACCGCCGCGCCCTCGGCCTCGACGTAGGGGATCGCGCCGGCGAGCAGGACCCCGACCCAGCGCAGGAAGGGCGGCAGGCCCTGCGTGAGGTCCTGGAGCCCGGTGACGATGTCGGTCATGGTGCGCCTCTCGTTGGTGGTGCCTCCAGCCTCGCGCCGGTACGGCGCCTGCGGCAGTGCGGCCCGTCACCGGACGGGGTGGAGTCCTCACCCCACGGGCATGACACGTGTCACGGCCCAGGAGGCGTTCGCCGAGCCTCCCCGCGGATACCTCACGGGGGTATGATGGGGCGTACCCTGACGGGGTATCACCGCCGCACCACCCGCGCGGCGGGCGCGCTATCGCGTCCTGGACGAGGAGGAGAGCATGACCGACACGACCGAGGCGACGGCCGTCGAGCAGGAGCAGGCGGTCCACACCGGTCCGCACGGCTACGCGTCCGACAAGGAGGCGTACCTCAAGCGCATGCGCCGCATCGAGGGCCAGGTGCGCGGCATCGCCCGCATGATCGACGAGGACGTCTACTGCATCGACATCCTCACGCAGGTCTCCGCCGTCACCAAGGCGCTCCAGGCCGTGAGCATCGGCCTCGTCGAGGACCACCTGGGCCACTGCGTCGTGGACGCGGCCCGCCAGTCGGAGGCGGAGGGCGCGGCCAAGGTCAAGGAGGCCGCCGACGCCATCGCCCGCCTCGTCCGCAGCTGACCACCCCACCACCCGAGGAGCACCATGAGCACCGTCACGACCCTGGGCGTCACCGGCATGACCTGCGGCAACTGCGTCGCCCACGTCACGAAGGACCTCGAGGCCGTCGCCGGCGTCGAGAACGTGAGCGTCGAGCTCCGCGTCGGCAGCACGTCCGAGGTCACGGTCTTCTCCGACGACCCGCTCGACGAGGCCGCGCTGCGCGAGGCCGTCGACGAGGCCGGGTACGAGGTCGCGTCGGTCGAGGTCCAGCAGGACGCGCTCGCCGCCCAGTACGCCGAGCAGGCGGCCGACAAGCAGGAGGCGCACGACTGCGCGTGCGGCTGCGGCACCGAGCCCGCCGCCGACGCCGCCCCCGCGACGAAGACGTACGACCTTCAGGTCCCGCCCCGCGCCTGACCGTCCCCGGTCCGCACCTCCCCGGTGCCCGACGGCGGGACGCGCCTCGACCGCACGAGGCCGCGACCGTCGTCGGGCACCCCGGGTCCCGGTCGCCACCGCGACCCCCGACCCCCCGCGCGCACGAGCAGCGCCGCGCACGCCGCGACGGCCACCACGCCGGACCACCGCGGCGACCTCGCCCCGCACCCCGTCGAGGAGCCCCACCGATGACCGCACAGCCCGCGCCCACGCCGACCGCCGCACCCGGCGGAGCCGCGGAGGCCCGGCCCGTCGCCGAGGTCGACCTCGCGATCGGCGGCATGACGTGCGCGTCGTGCGTCGCGCGCGTCGAGAAGCGCCTCAACCGCGTCGAGGGCGTCACCGCGACGGTCAACCTCCCGCTGGAGACCGCGCACGTCGTCCTCGCGGCCGACGTCACCGACGCCGACCTCGTCGAAGCCGTCGAGAAGGCCGGCTACACGGCCCGCGTCACGACCCGCCGCGCAGCCGCCACGGCCGACCGGGGCACTCCCCCGGCGGATCAGGGCGAGACGACCGCCGTAGCGACCGCCGAGGCGGCGGTGCGGCCGGAGGACCCGGAGGCGGGCCCGCGCACCTCCGCCGACCCCGCCACCGAGCCGGCCCCCGCCATCGAGCCCGACCGCGCCGTCGGGCCTGACCGCGCCACCGCCGCACCCGACGACGGCGCCGTCCCGACCGACCGCGGCGCCGTGCTGGCGCAGCGCCTGCGCGTCGCGGCGGTGCTCACCGTGCCGGTCGTCGCGCTGTCGATGGTCCCGGCGCTGCAGTTCACCGGCTGGCAGTGGGTCGTCGCGGCGCTCTCGCTGCCCGTCGTCACGTGGGCCGCGTGGCCGTTCCACGCGGCGGCGTTCCGCGCGGCCCGGCACGGCGCGTCGACGATGGACACGCTCGTGTCGCTCGGCGTGGTCGCCGCGACGCTCTGGTCGCTGTGGGCGCTGCTGCTGGGCGGCGCCGGCGCGCTCGGGATGCGCATGGAGCCGACGCTCGTCCCGTCGCGCGGCCACGCGGGCGCCGCGCCCGAGCTCTACTTCGAGGTCGCGGCCGTCGTCACGACGTTCCTGCTCGCGGGCCGGTACGCCGAGCACCGCTCGAAGCGGCGCGCGGGCGACGCGCTGCGGTCGCTGCTCGCGCTGGGCGCGAAGGACGCGGAGCGCGTGCTGCTCGCCCCCGACGGCACCCCGCGCACCGGGCCCGACGGCGCGCGCGTCACCGAGCGCGTGCCCGTCGCCGACCTCGCGGTGGGCGACGTGTTCCTCGTGCGGCCGGGCGACAAGGTCGCGACGGACGGCGTCGTGCTGGAGGGGTCGAGCGCCGTCGACACGTCGCTGCTCACGGGCGAGCCGGTGCCGGTCGACGTCGGACCCGGCGACGCCGTGACCGGCGCGACGGTGAACGCGGCGGGCGCGCTGCTGGTGCGGGCGACGCGCGTGGGCGAGGAGACGACGCTCGCGCAGATCGGCCGCCTCGTCACGCAGGCCCAGACGGGCAAGGCGCCGGTGCAGCGGCTCGCGGACCGTATCTCCGCGGTGTTCGTGCCGGTCGTGCTCGTGCTCGCGGTGGGGACCCTGGCCGCGTGGCTCCTCGCGGGCGCCGGGACGCAGCTCGCGTTCACCGCCGCGGTCGCGGTCCTCATCATCGCGTGCCCGTGCGCGCTGGGGCTCGCGACGCCGACGGCCCTGCTCGTCGGCACGGGCCGGGGCGCGCAGCTCGGCGTCCTCATCAAGGGCCCGGAGATCCTCGAGTCGACGCGCCGCGTCGACACGGTGGTGCTCGACAAGACGGGCACGGTCACCCAGGGCGCGATGGCGCTCGAGGCGGTCGTCACGCCGTCGGGCCGCGCGCCGCTCGACAGGCTCGTGGCCGACGACCCCGCGGCTGCGGACGCGCGCGACGCCCTGCGCCACGCGGGCGCGGTCGAGGCCCTCAGCGAGCACCCGATCGCGCGCGCGATCACCACGGCCGCGCGCGACCTGCCCGCGGGCGCCCCGGCGTCGGACGACGGTCCCCGGGTCGGGGCCGACGGCGTCGCGGTGGGCTCGCTGCAGGCGTTCGACTTCCGCAGCGCCCCGGGCGGCGGGGTCGAGGCCGTCGTCCGGACCGCGCACTCGGGTCTCTCGCTGGGCGCCGACGGGGCGGGGCTCACCGCGCGCCGAGTGCTCGTCGGGCAGCCCGCGTGGCTCGCGCGCGAGGGCGTGACCCCGGAGCCGGCCCTCGACGACGCGTTCGCGGCGGCCGAGGCGTCGGGGGCGAGCGCCGTCGTCGTCGCGTGGGACGGCCGGGCGCGCGCGGTGCTCGTGCTGCGCGACCCGGTGAAGCCCACGTCGGCCGAGGCCGTGCGCGAGCTCCGGGAGCTCGGCCTGCGGCCGTACCTGCTCACGGGCGACGGCGAGGGCGCGGCCCTCGAGGCGGCGCGCGCCGTCGGCATCGCGGAGACGGACGTCGTCGCGCGCGTCCTCCCCGACGAGAAGGTCGACGTCGTGGCCCGGCTCCAGCGCGAGGGCCGCGTCGTCGCGATGGTCGGGGACGGCGTCAACGACGCCGCCGCGCTCGCGACGGCCGACCTCGGGCTCGCGATGGGGACCGGCACCGACGTCGCGATCGAGGCGAGCGACCTCACGCTCGTCCGCGGCGACCTGCGCAGCGCGGCGACCGCGATCCGGCTGTCGCGCCGCACTCTGCGCGTCATCCAGCAGAACCTCTTCTGGGCCTTCGCCTACAACGTGGCGGCGATCCCGCTCGCCGCGGCCGGCCTGCTCAACCCGATGATCGCGGGCGCGGCGATGGCCGCGAGCTCGGTGCTCGTCGTCGGCAACTCCCTCCGCCTCCGCCGCGCTGCCTGACACTCGTCGACGGGATCGCCCGGCGAGCACGGGATCCGCGACCGGAATCGCTCGGATCCGGTCGCTGATCCCGTGCTCGGCGGGAGGGGTGGACGGAGTCCCAGGGTCAGCGGAAGCGGCGGCCCTCGTCGCGGCGGTAGGCGCCGACCGCGAGGACGGCGAACAGCACCGTCCAGCCGAGGAGCACGAACCACGCGGCGCCGTACGCCGGCTCGCCCGTGAGGGCCTGGACGAGCAGGTCGCGGCCCGCGCGGGTCGGGGTGGCCTTCGAGATCGCGTCGAGCCAGTCGGGGAAGAGGAACGGGGGCAGGAACAGGCCGCCCGCGAACGCGAGCGGGAAGAGGATCACCTGCACGACCGGGAGCGCCGCCTTGGCCGACAGCGAGTAGCCGATCGCCATGCCGAGCAGCACGAACGGCACGGACACGAGCAGCACCGTCCCGACGCCCGCGAGCAGCTGGGTCGCGGTGACGCTCGCGTCGGTGAACAGCCAGCCGATGAGGATGAGCGGCACGAGGCCGAACAACGAGAAGATCCCGCCGTTGAGCACGCGCGCCGCCATGCGCGGCGCGGGCCCCGCGGGCAGCGTGCGGACGAACGGGTCGAACGGCAGCTGCCGGTCCTCCGCGACGCCGAGCCCGTACGTGAACAGGCTCGCCGAGCAGATCGCGAACAGACCGAGCGACGCGACGGCCATGGTCGCCGCCACCGGGTCCTGGGCCACGGCCTTCTGCGGCACGACGAAGAAGAACATCGCGAGCGCCGGGAACAGCAGGTTGCCGAGCACCGCGACGGGGACGCGCACGGTCTCGAGGAACTGGTACTTGAGGTGCAGCCACGTGAGGCGCAGCGGCCCGGGCAGCGTCGCCGTCCGCGGGGTGGTGGTCGTGGTGGTCATCGGGCCCGTGCCTCCGTCGTCGGGGCCGCGCCGCGCGCGACCATCTGCTCGAACGCCTCCTCGAGGCTCGCCCCCCGGATCTCGAGGTCGTGGAAGTCGACGCCCGAGGTGACGAGCTCGCGCACGAGCGCGTCGGCGTCGGGCGTGTACAGCTCCTGGCGGCCGTCGCCGAGGCGGTCGGCCCGCACGACGCCCGGACGGTCGCGCAGGTCGACGGCCGACCCGACGACGACGCGCCGCAGGGACACGCGCCGCAGGATCGCGTCGAGCGAGTCGTCGGCCTTCACGACGCCCTGGTCGATGACGACGACGCGCTGCGCGAGCGCCTGCACCTCCTCGAGGTAGTGGCTCGTGAGCAGCACCGTCCCGCCGCCCGCGTGGTACGCGCGGATCGCGTCCCACAGCGCCTGCCGCGCGCCGACGTCGAGGCCCGTCGTCGGCTCGTCGAGCAGCACGACGCGCGGGCGGCCCACGAGCGAGAGCGCGACGGCGAGGCGGCGCTTCTGCCCGCCGGACATCGCGCCCGTCTGGCGGCCCGCGAGCTCGGTGAGGCCGAACTGCTCGAGCAGCTCCGCCGTCGGGACCGGGTCGGGGTAGTGGCCGCCGACGAAGTCCACGACCTCCCGCACCTTGAGCGTCGCGGGCAGGCCCGTCTCCTGCGGCGTGAGGCCGAGGCCGACGCGGCTGCGCGCGTCGCGCGGGTCGCCCCCGAGGAGCCGCACCGTCCCGGAGTCGGGCCGTCGCTGCCCGCTGACCAGGGACAGCAGCGTCGACTTCCCGGCGCCGTTCGGGCCGAGCAGCCCGACGAGCTCACCACCCCCGACGGTGAGGGAGACGTCGTCGAGCGCGACGACCGCGCCGAAGCGACGCGTCACGCGGTCGACGGCGACCACGGGCGGGGTGCGGTCCGTGCCCGACGGCGCGGGCTCGGCTCGGGCGGTCCGGACCGGGCCGGTGCGCGGGGCGCGCTCGGTGCGCTCGTCGCTCATGGTCGGGCTCCCTTCAGGAGGGCGTCGAGGGCGGTCGTGTAGTCCTCGAAGGCGACGCGACCGCGGGCGGTGAGGGACAGGTAGGTGGCGGGCGTGCGGCCCTCGTGCGTCTTGGTGACGGTCACGTAGCCGGCGTCCTCGAGCTTGCGCAGGTGCGTCGAGAGGTTGCCCGCGGTCATGTCGAGGAGCTTCTGGAGCTTGGGGAAGGACAGCTCGTCGCCCGTCGGGAGGGTGGCGAGCGTCGCGACCACGCGCAGCCGCGCGGGCGCGTGGATGACGGGGTCGAGCTCGGTCTCAGGCATCGGCCGCACCCTTCGCCGGCCGGGCGGGCACGGGGCGGGACGCGCGCCGCCGTCGGCGGACGCGCACGACCTGCTCGATCCCGGCCATGACGAGGAAGCCGCCACCGCCCGCGAGCGCCATGACGAGGTAGGTGAGCGGCAGCCCGGCGAACGTCGCGACGGCCGCGGTGAGGAGGATCCACACCCCGAGGACGAACAGCCCGCGGTCACCGAACGCGGCGGCGCCGCCGAGGTAGAGGAGGCCGACGACGACGCACGCGAACGCGTTGCTCGCGAGCGCCATGACCTCCTCGGACGCCCCGGCGCGGGCCAGCCCGCCGAGCACCAGGCCGAAGCAGACGAACCCGAGCATCCACGACCACCCGTACATCGCCCCGGTGCGGGCGCTCACGCCGCGCGTCCCGGCGGTGCGCGTGACGCTGTGGACGATCGTGAACGCGACGGCGGCCGCGATGAGGCTGAAGAAGACCCAGAAGGCCCACGGCTCGGGCTGGGCGCCCATGACCTGGCCGGCGCCGCTCGTGACGCGGACCGTCGCGGTCCCGTCCGCGACCCGGACCGCGCTCGTCCACAGGCACAGGTAGCCGACGAGCCACGCGACGCCCCACGCGAGGAACAGCAGCCGGGAGTCGGGCTCAGTCGCCTGGCGCGCGCGCTCCTGCTGCTCGCGGATGAGGCGGAGCGTCTCGGCGGCGCCGAGGGACGGCTCGTCGGGCTCGCCGACGGCTCCGTCGTGGACGGTGTCGCCGTGGTTGGTCGTCATGGCGGCCTCTCGGTGGTGCGGGACGTTCCGGAAACTACTTTGCTCTGCAAACCTGTTTGTAGGTTCCCACACGCGGGCGCCGTCGCGCAAGACCCGCGGGACGGATGGCGGCGCTCCTCCGAAATGTGATATCACTTTGCTATACACGACGCGGCGCCGCCGCAGGAGAGGACGACCACCGTGACCGAGAGCGCAGCACCCCCGCAGGAGTCCGTCGGCGGCGAACCGACCGGCCGCCCCGTCGGCCACGACGGCACGCGCGTCGACGTCACCGAGCGTCCCGCCTGGTCCCTCGGCGCGGGCGGCGCGGCCGCCGTCATCGCGCTGAGCATCGTCCTGCTCCTCGGCGGCACGGGGCTCGTCGTGGCCGCCGCGGCGGAGGCCGGCAACCCCGCCGTGCTCATCACGCTCGGCGTCCTCGCGTTCCTCGCGGGCGTGCTCGTCCCGACCGGCGTCGCCGTCATCAACCCCGGCGAGACGGTCGTCGTCCAGTTCTTCGGCCGCTACCTGGGCACCGTCCGCACCACGGGTCTCGTCGCGACGGTGCCGCTCAGCACCCGCCGCCGCGTGTCCGTGCGCGTCCGGAACTTCGAGACGAGCGAGCTCAAGGTCAACGACGCCGACGGCAACCCCATCAACATCGCCGCGATCGTCGTGTGGCAGGTCGCCGACACCGCCAAGGCGTCGTTCGCGGTCGAGGACTACGACGACTTCGTCGTGGTCCAGGCCGAGTCCGCGCTGCGCCACGTCGCGATGTCCCACCCCTACGACGACGCCGAGGCCGGCGAGGAGTCGCTGCGCGGCGCGACGGAGGTCGTCTCGGCCGAGATCGCGGCGGAGGTCGCGGAGCGCGTCGTCGTGGCGGGCGTCGAGGTCATCGAGGCGCGCATCTCCAACCTCGCGTACGCGCCCGAGATCGCGCAGGCGATGCTCCAGCGCCAGCAGGCCGGGGCGATCATCGCGGCACGCTCGCGCATCGTCGAGGGGGCGGTGTCCATGGTCGAGGACGCCCTGTCCCGCCTCGAGGCCGAGGACATCGTCACGCTCGACGACGAGCGCCGCGCGACGATGGTCTCCAACCTCCTCGTGGTGCTCTGCGGCGACAGCCGCGTGACGCCCGTCGTCAACACGGGGTCCCTGTACCAGTGACGCCCGTCGGGCCCACGCCGCCCGAGAAGCGCGACGCGCCCGACGACGGCGACCAGCCGTCGTCGGGCCGCGGCGTGCCCGCGGGGGAGCCGGCCACGCCGGAGGGCGACGCACCCTCGCCGGGCGAGCAGGCGTCGTCGGGCACGGGCACAGCGCAGCGGCCACAGCGCAAGTCGGTCCTCCTGCGCCTCGACCCCGCCGTGCACGACGCCCTCGCCCGCTGGGCCGGCGACGACCTGCGCAGCGTCAACGCGCAGATCGAGATGCTCCTGCGCCGAGCGCTCGACGACGCCGGCCGCCTCCCCCGCGACGTCCGCCCACCCCGCCGCCCGGGCCGCCCACCCCGCCAATAGCCCCCCACCCGCCGAGCACGGGGTCCGCGACCGCTCTCGCCCCGATCCGGTCGCGGATCGCGTGCTCGCGGGGCGCTCCGACCGTGGTCGGCGGACAGGTTCCGTCCAGGAGGCACCGAGGTGGGTTCCGGTGACCGGTGCTATAACCGGACGGTGCCCGACTTGACCGCTCCCGGCTCCCCCGCCGCGCCCGTGCCCGGCCCGACGGCCGCCGTCGTGCCCGGCACCGCCGACGGCGCTCCCGCGCGCCCGGACCGCGCCACGCGCCGTCGTATCGGCGCGGAGATCTGGATCGTGCTCGGGCTCAGCCTCGGCAAGTCCGCGGTCTACGCGATCATCAACATCGTCGCGCGGCTCACCGCCGGGACCCCGCTCGGCGAGCAGTCCGCGAGCCTCAACGTGAGCCGGTCGGCCCGCCCGTACCTCGACCTCACCTACCAGCTCGTCGGGATCTTCTTCGCCGTGCTGCCCGTCGCGCTCGCGCTCTACCTGCTCAGCGCGCGCGGCCGCTCCGCCGTCCGTGCCATCGGGCTCGACGGCGCCCGGCCCCTGCGCGACGTCGGCTGGGGGTTCGCCCTCGCCGCGGCCATCGGGATCCCCGGCCTGGGGTTCTACGCGCTCGGGCGTGTCCTCGGCATCACGGTCGAGGTCCAGGCGTCGGCGCTCAACGCCGCGTGGTGGACGGTGCCCGTGCTCATCCTCGCCGCGCTGCAGAACGGCCTGCTCGAGGAGGTCATCGCGGTCGGTTACCTGTTCGAGCGCACGCGCGACCTCGGGTGGGGCCGCGTGAAGTTCGTCGTGTGGAGCTCGCTCCTGCGCGGGTCCTACCACCTGTACCAGGGGTTCGGACCGTTCCTCGGGAACGTCGTCATGGGCGTCGTGTTCTCGTGGTTCTACACGTCCCGCTGGGGCCGGCACCGCGTCATGCCGCTCGTGATCGCGCACACCCTGCTCGACGTCGTCGCGTTCGTCGGGTACGCGCTCCTGCCCCTGGAGTGGAAGCAGTCCCTGGGCCTCGCGTGACGCCCGCCCGCCGAGGGAGAGCCAGACCACGGCTCTACCTCGGCGGACCACGGCTCTCCCTCGACAGACCAGGGTTCTCCCCCGACGGGCCGGGGCGTCAGGCGCCGCGGAGGGCGCGGAGCTGCTCGCGGCGCTCCGCCTGGAGCACCGGGTCGGGCACGGGCAGGGACGCGAGGAGACGCTGCGTGTACTCCTCGCGCGGGCTGCCCAGCACCTCGGCGCCCGTGCCCTCCTCGACCAGCCGCCCGCGGTAGAGCACCGCGATGCGGTCGGAGAGCAGGTCCACGACGGCGAGGTCGTGCGACACGAACAGGCTCGCGAAGCCGAGCTCGCGCTGGAGCTCGGCGAACAGCTCCAGCACGCGCGCCTGCACGGAGACGTCGAGCGCCGACGTCGGCTCGTCGGCCACGAGCAGCTCCGGGTCGAGCGCGAGGGCCCGGGCGAGCGACGCGCGCTGGCGCTGCCCGCCGGAGAGCTCGTGCGGGAACCGGTCGCCGTACGACCGCGGGAGCTGCACGGCCTCCAGGAGCTCGTCGACCCGCCCGCGCGCCGCCTGGGGCGACTCCGCGCGCCCGTGCACGACGAGCGGCTCCGCGACGCAGTCCGCGATCGTGAGCAGCGGGTTGAAGCTCGTCGCGGGGTCCTGGAACACGAACCCGATGCGCGGCCGCACGGGGCGCAGCTCGCGCTCCCTCACGCCGTTCATCTCGACGCCGAGCACGCGCAGCGACCCGCCCGTCACCCGGGTGAGGCCGGCGACGGCGCGCGCGAACGTCGTCTTGCCGGAGCCGGACTCGCCCACGAGGCCGAGCACCTCGCCGGGCCGGATGGTGAGCGAGACGTCGTCGACCGCGGTGAAGCCGGGACGGCGCAGGCGGCCCGGGTAGGTGACGGTCAGTCCCTGCGCGGCCACCACGGGCTCCGCGTCCGCCCACCCGGCGTCGCGGGCCGACGCGCGGGCCTCGGCCCTCGCGGTCCCCTCGCCGACGCGCGGCACGGAGTCGAGCAGCGCGCGCGTGTACGCGGCCTGCGGGGCGGCGAAGAGCTCGCGCGCGGGCGCCTGCTCGACGACCTTCCCCTGGTACATGACCGCGACCCGGTCGGCGAGGTCCGCGACGACGCCCATGTTGTGCGTGATGAGCACGATGGCCGTGCCGAACTCGTCGCGGCACCGGCGCAGGAGGTCGAGGATCTCGGCCTGGACGGTCACGTCGAGCGCGGTCGTGGGCTCGTCGGCGACGATGAGCCCCGGGTCGAGCACGAGGGCCATGGCGATGACGATGCGCTGCTTCTGCCCGCCGGAGAACTGGTGCGGGTAGTGGTCGACGCGCGTCTCCGGGTCGGGGATGCCGACGCGCCGCAGCACGTCGACCGCGCGCCGGCGCGCCTCGCGCCGCGTCACCTTCGTGTGCGCGCGGATGCCCTCGACGATCTGCCAGCCCACCGTGTACACGGGGTTGAGCGCGGCAGAAGGCTCCTGGAAGACCATCGCGACGTCGGTCCCGCGGACCTGGCGCAGCCGCTCCCCGCCCAGCGTCACGACGTCGTGGTCGGCCGTCCCGGCCTTGTTCGTCAGCACGACGGCGCCGCGCGCCGTCGCGGTCGACGGCAGCAGGCCGAGGATCGTCTTCGCGGTCACCGTCTTGCCGGAGCCCGACTCGCCGACGACGGCCAGCACCTCCCCGGGCGCGACCTCCAGGTCGACGCCGTCGACGGCGCGCACCGCCCCGGCGTCGGTCGCGAACGACACCGCGAGGTCGCGGATCGTCACGACGGGGCGTGCGGCGTCACCGCTCTCGCGGCGGGTCGTCTCGGTCACGGCGCTCATCGCCGGTCCTCCGTCTCGTCGTGGGGTGCGTCCGCCGGAGCAGGCGCAGGACCGGCCGCGGGGCCTGCCGCCGGACCTGTCGGAGGGCCGTCGTCCGGCGTGCCGCCGGGCCGCCCGTCGAGCCCGACGGCGTCGGGGTCGCGCTGCCCGGGGACGGCGGCGAGCTCGTCGGAGCGCGAGCCCGCGCCCTCGATCGCGTCGAGGCCGCCGGGGCCGGCGGTGAGCGTGCCGCCCGGCACGACCGACGTCTCCGCGACGTCGCCCGACACCTCGGCGGACGCGCGGCGGGAGCGCAGCCGCGGGTCGGCGAGGTCGTTGAGGCTCTCGCCGACGAGCGTGATGCCGAGCACCACGAGCACGATCGCGAGGCCCGGGAAGAGCGCGGTCCACCAGATGCCGCTCGTCACGTCGGACACGGCCTTGTTGAGGTCGTAGCCCCACTCGGCGGCCGCCGTCGGCTCGATGCCGAACCCGAGGAACCCGAGCCCGGCGAGCGTGAGGATCGCCTCGGACGCGTTGAGCGTGACGATGAGCGGCAGCGTGCGGGTCGAGTTCCGCAGGACGTGGCGCACCATGATGCGCCGGTGCGGCGTGCCGAGCACGCGCGCCGAGTCGACGAACGCCTCGCCCTTGATCCGCACGACCTCCGCGCGCGTGACGCGGAAGTACTGCGGCACGAACACCACGGTGATCGAGAAGGCCGCGGCGAGGATGCCGCCCCACATGCTCGACTGGCCGCCGGAGATGACGATCGCCATGAGGATCGCGAGGAGCAGGGACGGGAACGCGTAGATCGCGTCGCAGACCACGACGAGCAGGCGGTCGGCCCAGCCGCCGAAGTACCCGGAGACGAGCCCGAGCAGCACCCCGACGACGATCGAGGCGAGGATCGCCACGACGATGACGAGGAGCGCCGTCTGCGCGCCCCAGATGACGCGCGACAGGACGTCGTAGCCGCCGACGGTCGTGCCGAGCAGGTGCTCGGCCGACGGCGGCTGCTGCGCGCCGAACGGCCCGTCCGCGGTGCGGAGCTGGCTGTACCCGTAGGGGGCGAGCACGGGCGCGAGCGCGGCGGTGAGCAGGAAGAGGCCCGTGATGACGAGGCCCGTGACGAGCATGCCGCGCTGCAGCCCGACGCTCTGCCGGAGCTGGTGGACGACGGGCAGGCGCTTCCACCACGCGACGCGCCCGCGCTCGGGGACGACGACGGGGACGGGGCCCCCGGTGCCCGGACCGGCCGGGACGACGGTCTCCGCGACCATGTCAGTACCTCACCCTCGGGTCGATGAGCGCCGCGATGATGTCGACGAGGAAGTTCGTGACCGCGACGATCACGGCCATGAGCACGACGATCCCCTGCACGGCGACGAAGTCGCGCGCCTGGAGATACTCGGCGAGCTGGAAGCCGAGCCCCTTCCACTCGAACGTCGTCTCGGTGAGCACGGCGCCCGCGAGGAGCATCGCGACCTGGAGCCCGATGACGGTGATGATGGGGATGAGCGCGGGGCGCCACGCGTGCGCGCGCACGAGCCGGGACTCGCGCACGCCGCGCGACCGCGCCGCGACCACGTAGTCGGTCGAGAGCGTCCCGATGACGTTGGTGCGCACGAGCCGCAGGAACACGCCCGCCGTGAGCAGCCCGAGCGCGAGCGCCGGGAGCACGGCGTGCTGGAGCACGTCGCCGACGATCGCCGGGTCGCCCGTCCGGATCGCGTCGATCAGGTAGAAGCCGGTCGGGTCGTCGAGGAACTGCAGCTCGATCTCCGCGTCGGTGGACGCGCGCCCGGACACGGGCAGCCAGCCGAGCCACACCGAGAAGACGAGCTTGAGCATGAGGCCGGCGAAGAACACGGGCGTCGCGTAGGCGAGGATCGCGGAGACGCGCAGGATCGCGTCGGGCACGCGGTCGCGCAGGTAGCCCGCGAGCATGCCCAGCGGGATGCCGACGACGAACGCGACGAGCAGGGCGTAGACCGCGAGCTCGAGCGTCGCGGTGCCGTACGTCGCGAGCACCTCGGTGACGGGACGGTTGTCGCTGATCGTCGTGCCGAAGTCGCCGCGCACGATGCCGCCGAGGTACTCGAGGTACTGCACGACCACCGGGCGGTCGTACCCGGCCTCGTGGATGCGCTCGGCGAGCTGGTCCGGCGTGAGCCGTCCGCCGAGCGCGGCGGTGATCGGGTCGCCCGTGGCCCGCATGACCACGAAGACCGTGGTCACGAGGATGAAGACCGTCGGGATGATGAGCAGCGCGCGGACCAGGATGTAGCTCCCGAGCCCGCCGCCGCGACGGCGGGTCGTGCGTGGGGTGCGCACCCGCCCCGTGCCGCCGGGGTCGCGGGGCGCGTCCTCGCCGACGGGCACGTCGGTGGTGGTGGTCGTCATGTCGTCTCTTCCTCAGGTGCCCGGGCGTCGGCGTGGTCGCCGGTCCGGACGAGCGGTGCCCGGCCCTCCCCGCGGGTCGCGCGGGGAGGGCCGGGCGGCTGGGGCAGCTGCCGGTCAGCCCTTGGACAGCGCCGCGTAGCGGAACTTGAAGGACGGGTCCAGCGTGTCCTCGGCCCCCTCCACGTCCGTCCCGACGACCGCGACCTGCGCGCCCTGGAGGTACGGGAGCGTGGACAGGTCCGCCGCGACCTTGCTCTGGATCTCCTCGATGAGCGCGGTGCGCTCGTCGGCGTCGGGCGTCGCCGCCTGCTGGAGGATGAGGTCGTTGACCTCCTGGTTGGCGTAGTGGTTCACCAGGAAGTTCTCCGTGAGGAAGAACGGCGTGAGGTAGTTGTCCGCGTCGGAGTAGTCCGGGAACCAGCCGAGCTGGTAGGCCGGGTAGACGTCGGACGTGCGCTCCTTGGCGTACGTGACCCACTCGGTGGTCTGCAGGTTGACCGTGAAGAGGCCGTCCTTCTCGAGCTGGTCCTTGATGAGCGCGTACTCGTCGGCCGACGACGGGCCGTAGTGGTCGTTCGAGTACTGCAGGTTGAGCGTCACGGGCGTCTCGACGCCCGCGTCGGCCAGGAGCTGCTGCGCCTTCGCGGCGTCGGGCTTGCCCGCGCCGTCGCCGTACATCTCCTTGAGCGGCTCGGCGGCGCCGGTCAGCCCCGCGGGCACGTAGGAGTACAGCGGGGTGTAGGTGCCCTTGTAGACCTGGTCCGAGAGCTCGTCGCGGTCGATGAGCGACGCGGCGGCCTGGCGCACGGCCAGCGCCTTGGCCGGGTCGGCCTCCGGCGTCTTCGCACCGAACGGCTGGGTGTCGAAGTTGAACGTGATGTAGCGGATCTCGCCGCCGGGGCCGTCCACGACCTTGACGTCGTCGTTGCCGCGCAGGTCCTCGATGTCCGTCGCGGACAGGCTGCGCCACGCGACGTCGATCTTGCCCTGCTGGATCTCGAGCTTCATGTTCGACGCCTCGGCGAAGTACTTCACCGCGACCTTGTCGGTCTTCGCCGGGCCGAGGAGGCCCTCGTAGCCGTCGTACGCCTCGTAGGAGACGAGCTCGTTGAACTTGTAGCCCGTGATCGTGTACTGGCCGGCGAACGCCTTGCCGTCGACGATGTCCTGGTCCGAGGTGAGCGCGTCGGCCGCGAAGACGTCCTCGTCGACGATCGGGCCCGCCGGGCTGGACAGGATCTGCGGGAAGAGCTGGTCGTTCTCGCTCTTCAGGTGGAAGACGACGGTCGTGTCGTCGGGCGCCTCGACGCTGTCGAGGTTGTAGAGCAGCGACGCAGGCCCGTTCTCGTCGTTGATCGCGACCTG
Organism: Cellulosimicrobium sp. MI9406; assembly: GCF_040595865.1. Taxonomy (NCBI): domain Bacteria; kingdom Bacillati; phylum Actinomycetota; class Actinomycetes; order Micrococcales; family Promicromonosporaceae; genus Cellulosimicrobium; species Cellulosimicrobium sp. MI9406. The sequence continues at coordinate 204,283 of NZ_JALIZI010000005.1, read as the reverse complement.
GCGGTCGAACGAGAACTTCACGTCGGACGACGTGAGGTCGTTGCCGTTGGCCCACTTGAGGCCCGGCTTGAGCTTGACCGTGTACTCGGTCGGCGAGGTGAACTCGGCCGACTCCGCGATGTCGGGCTCGACGTCGGGGCTGCCGTACGGGGTGTTCATGAGGAACGGGAAGACCTGGTTCATCACGGCGAACGAGCCGTTGTCGTACGAGCCGGCCGGGTCGAGCACCGTGACCTTGTCGGTGGTGCCGATGACGAGCGAGCCGCTCGCCGAACCGCCGCCGTCCCCGTCGCCCTCGCCGTCGCTCGAGCCACCGCCGCACGCGGTCAGGGTCAGCGTCACCGCCGTGATGCCGGCGGCCGCGGCGAGGAGCCGCTTCCTGGACACCGCTGTCATGTGTCTACCTCTTTCTCGGGTTTCTCGGGGTGCGAGACACCGGTGGCGCGACCTTGCACGCACCAGGACCCCGACCTGTCGGCGGAGTGCCGTGATTTCTAGCACAGTGCCGTGTCGCACAGGTGTCAGGATCGACAGAAACCCGGACAGAACGCCAGCGTTGTTACCCGGTCGTAACCCTGCGCCCCGGGCAACGGTCGTGACGTGAGACACACTCACAGCGGTCGCGTCGTGGGTGTAAAGTCCCGCCCCTTTCGGGGCGTCCGGCCCTGGCGGACGACTGCCGCACGGCCCTCAGGAGCCCGCGTGGCCCTCCGGCCCTGCCGCCCCGGGACCACCCGCTGCCGGGCCGTCCGGAGCAGGCTCGACCGGGGCGGTCTCCACCGGAGCGGGGTCGGCCGGGCCGGGGTGGTCGCTCGTCGGGGACGCGTCGGGTGCGCGAGCCGCCGGGTCGGCCGCCGGAGTCGCGGCGGGCGCGCCGCCCACGGCCGACGGCGGGGCGACGCCCGGGTGCACCGCGGCGGCGCCCAGCACCGACCCGCCCGTCACGACGACACCGGCCGCGACCGCCTGCGCGCGCAGGTCGGCGAGCTCGCGTGCGACCGCCCGGACCGCGAAGCCGGACACCACGTGGATCGCCCCCGACACGAACGCGTACAGGGCGAACACCACCGTGACGAGGCGCAGCACGTCGAACGCGTCGAGCGGGCGCGTGACGAGGAGGATCCCGAAGAGCACCGACACGATCCCGACGGCGAGCATCCACGCCCAGCCGAGGTCGCGGTTGCGCACGAGCGCCGCCGCCCCGGCGATCGTCGTGATGCCGAGGACGAGCACCCAGACGGCGAGGACGTAGTACAGCGCCGTCGCGCCGAGGTCCGGCCACAGCGCCACCACGACGCCGAACACGACGTTGACCCCGGCCTGCGCGAGCCACCACGCCGACCCGACCTGCTTGCGGTGCACGAACCCCTGGACGGCGACCAGCACGCCGTCGGCCACGAGGAACGCCCCCAGCACGACCCGGAGGGTCCCCAGCTGCTCGAGCGGCTCGATCATGAGGAGCAGGCCCAGGACGACGAGGAGCGTGCCCCGGACGACGGGGAGCCACCACACCCGGCGGAAGGGGTTGCGCTCCTGCCCGCTCTCGTCCGGCGTCGCGGGTGCGGCGTCTCCGGCCTCGTCGCGCTGCGTCGTCGTGCCACGTGCCATGCCGACCTCCCCAGGGGTGCTCGCACCCCCATGCTAGGGAGGCCTTCCTCACACCCGCCCGTCGAACAACCCCCCAGGTGCATCGGACAACCGGTCGAACCGGGCGAATCACCCGGAGGAATCGGCCAAATACCGCGCCTGCCGGGACCCCCGGACCTAGACTCGCAGGCATGTCCTCCCCCGCGCCCGAGCCGACGACGGGCGACACGCCCCACGTGGGCGCGGTCGTCGAGGTCGGGTCGCTCGCCGCGTCGGGCCGGCGTGACGCCCGTCCCCAGACCGGCGCGCTCGAGGCGCTGCTCGCCCCGCGCGACGCCGACGACGAGGGCACCGTCCGGGTCGTCGACACCGCCGAGCAGCGGGTCCGGCACCCGATCGACTTCGTCAACCTCGTGCTGTGCGCGGTGGGCGTCGCGGTCGTCATGCTCATGTCGGTGTATGCGCACGGCACGACCGAGGGCGTCGCGGAGGACGTGCAGAACTTCTCGGACGTGCTCGCCCGCGTGCTCTTCCTCCCGGTCACCGTGCTCGAAGGGCTCATCACGCTCTTCGTGCCGCTCGCGGTGCTGGTCGAGCTCGGTCTGCGCCGGCTGGGGCGGCAGGTCGTCGAGTCCATCGTCGCCGCGGCGCTCGGCCTGCTCCTCGGGGTGCTGGTCGTGCTCGCGCTGCGCACGTGGGGCTCCGACGACCTGATCCGCGGGCTCTCCGCGTTCATCGACGGGTCGTGGCAGCTCACCATCCCCGACTACCTGTACGTCGCCGCGATCGCCGGCCTCCTCACGGCCGCGGGCACCCGCACCCGGCGACGCACCGTCAAGTGGTCGTGGAACCTGCTGTTCGTCGCGATCGGCGTCGTGCTCATCACCGGCCAGGTCTCGCTGCCGGGCATCATCATCACGCTGCTGCTCGGGCGCATCGCCGGGCTGGCCGTGCGGTACGTCTCCGGAGTCCGCAGCGAGCGCGCCTACGGGCCCGACCTCGTGGCCGGGGTCCGGCGCGCGGGCTTCTCACCCGTGGCGCTCGTCCGCGTGCGCGACGTCACCGACGACGACGAGCTCGCCGAGGCGGCGGACGACCCGATCACGGAGGTCGACGCCGAGGGCCGGATCACGGCCGAGGTGCACGTCGGCGTGCTGCGCGCGCCCGGCGCGGGCGACGACGGCGGGACCGTCCTCACCGCCGACGCCGCCCTCGCGGCGCACCACCTCGGGGCCGCGCACGCCGACGAGAGCGAGGTCCCGCAGGGCACGGACGCCGCCCCCGAGCCGCAGGACGCCCCGTCCGACCCGGCCGCGATCGCGCTGACGCGCGCGGGCGACAACCGCGTCTACGCGATGCTCGCGGAGGACGACGTGCGCCGCGACGTCGTCGTGCTCGACGGCGACCGCCAGGTCGTCGGCTTCCTCACCCGCTTCTGGCGGTCGCTGCGCCTGCGCGGCAGCGAGGGTCGCGCCGCGATCTCGCTGCGCGCCGCCGCGGAGCGCACGGCCCTCCTGTCCTACGCGGCCCGGGCGGCCGGCGTCCGCACGCCGCGGCTCCTGGGCGTCGCCGAGTCCGCCGACTCCATGGTGCTGGTCCAGGAGCACGCGACGGGCGCCGTGTCGCTGCGCGACCTCCCCGTCGAGGACGTCACCGGCTCGGTGCTCAACGAGGCGTGGCGCCAGCTCCGCCTCGCCCACTCCGCGGGGATCGCGCACCGTGCCCTGACCTCCGACGTCGTGCTCGTCTCGCACGAGCCGGCGACGGGCGCCCCGGAGGTGTGGCTCACCGGGTGGGAGCAGGGCGACATCGCGTCGTCCGAGCTCGCGCGCCGCATGGACCTCGCCCAGATGGTCGCGCTGCTCGCGCTGCGCGTCGGGGCGCAGCGCGCGGTCGAGTCGGCGGTGAGCGTGCTGCCCGACGACGACATCGCCGCCATCGGCCCGCTGCTCCAGTCGGTCGCCCTGCCGCCGAGCACGCGCGAGGAGATCCGGCAGGACAAGGAGCTCCTCAAGGAGCTGCGCGCGGCCCTCGTGGAGCGGCTGCCCGAGGCGGACGTCGAGCCGCAGCGGATCACGCGGTTCGGCGCCCGCACGGTGCTGACGATCGCGCTCGTGATCGCCGCGGTGACCGCGCTCGTCACGTCGTTCAACTTCGAGCAGATCGCCGAGGCCGTCACCGAGGCGAACCCGTGGTGGGCCGTCCTGTCGTTCGTGCTCGGCATCCTCACGTGGGTCGGCGCCGCGATGACGCTCACGGCGTTCTCGCCGAAGCGCCTGCCGTTCTGGCGCGTCAACCTGACCCAGGCGGCCGGCTCCTACGTCGCGCTCGCCGCGCCCGCGGGGATCGGCCCGGCGGCGCTCAACCTCCGGCTGCTCACGAAGCGCGGCATCTCGACGCCGATGGCCGTCGCCACCGTCGCGCTCGTGCAGGTGTCGCAGTTCGTCGTGACGATCCTCATCCTCGTGGTGCTGTCGGTCTTCACCGGCGAGGGTGGCCTCGTCCAGCTCCCCTCGACGACGGTGCTGCTCGCCATCGGCGGCGTCGCGCTCGCCGTGCTCGCGACGCTCCTCGTGCCCGCGGTGCGGACGTGGGCGCTCGCCAAGCTCCGGCCGACCGTCCAGCAGGTGTGGCCGCGACTCTCGGAGATGCTCGGCCAGCCGGGGCGCCTCGCCGTCGGCCTTGCGGGGAACATCGTCATGACGCTCGGCTACGTGCTGGCCTTCGACGCCGCGCTCGCGGCGTTCGGGCAGGAGCTGGACCTCGTCGACGTCGCCGTGATCTACCTGGTCGGCAACGCGGCCGGTGCCGCCGTCCCGACGCCGGGCGGCCTGGGCACCATCGAGCTCGCGCTGACCGCGGGGCTCACCGCGGCCGGCGTCCCGGTCGCGCTCGCCACGTCGGCCACCCTCCTCTTCCGCGTCGCGACGTACTGGGCGCGCATCCCCATCGGCTGGTTCGCCATGCGCTTCCTGCAGAAGAAGGGCGACCTCTAGCCGCCGCTCCCGGCTCCGGCGCGGTCCGCGCACCGCGCGGGCCGACACCGCGGCCCCGGGGACGTTCGACCCGGGACGGCGCGGGCGGCCCCCGATAGGCTCGCCGCGCACCCGCCGTCCCCACCGGTCGCGCGCGTGCCGACGACGCCCGACGAGGTGAGGAGCCCGCACGTGAGGATCGGTGTCCCCCGCGAGGTGAGGGACGGGGAGCGGCTGGTCGCCGCCACCCCGCGCACGGTCGAGCGCCTGCGGGCGCTCGGGTACGAGGTGGTCGTCGAGCACGACGCGGGCGCGGGGGCCACGTTCTCCAACGCCGCGTACGAGGCCGCGGGCGCCGCGGTGGTCGACGCCGCGACGGCGTGGGGGGCCGACGTCGTCACCGCCGTGAACGCGCCCACCGACGCGCAGGTGGCGCTCCTGCGCCCGGGCGCGACCCTCGTCGCGATGCTCGGTCCTGCGAACGACCCCGACCTCGTGCGGCGCCTCGCCGACCACGGCGTGACCGCGCTCGCGCTCGACGCCGTGCCCCGCATCTCGCGTGCCCAGGCCCTCGACGTCCTGAGCACGCTGTCGAACGTCGCGGGCTACCGCGCCGTCGTCGAGGCCGCGGCCGAGTACGGCGGCATGTTCGCGGGGCAGGTCACCGCCGCGGGCAAGACGCCGCCCGCGAAGGTCTTCGTCATCGGCGGTGGGGTCGCGGGGCTCGCCGCGGTCGGCGCGGCCGCGAGCCTCGGCGCGCAGGTCCGCGCGTTCGACGTCCGGTCGGAGGCGGCCGAGCAGATCGAGTCCATGGGCGGCACCGCCGTGCGCGAGCCCGCGGCGCAGCAGGGCATGTCGGCCGACGGCTACGCGAAGCCGCTCACGCCCGAGCAGGAGGCGGCGGCCCTCGCCGTCTACGCGCGCGAGGCGGCCGACGCGGACGTCGTCGTCACGACGGCGCTCGTGCGCGGCCGGGCGCCGCGCACCCTCACGGCCGAGGCGGTCGCCGGGATGCGTCCCGGGAGCGTCGTCGTGGACCTCGCGGCCTCGGGCGGCGGCAACTGCGCGCTCACCGTGCCGGGCGAGCGTGTCGTCACCGAGAACGGCGTCGTGGTTGTCGGCTGGACCGACCTCGCGGGCCGGCTCCCGCAGCACACGTCGCAGCTCCTGGGGACGAACGTCGTGCACCTGCTCGAGCTGCTCACGCCCGGCACGGACGGCGTGCCCGTGCTCGACCTCGACGACCCGGTCCAGCGCGGCATGACCGTCGCGCGCGCCGGCGAGGTCCTCTGGCCGCCGCCGCCCGTCGCGGTGAGCGCGGCGCCGTCCCCCGCCGCGTCACCACCGCCGGACCCCGCCCAGGAGGCCGCGGACCGCGAGCGGGCCGCCGCGGAGGCCGCCGCCGCCGCGAGCCTGCGCCGCCGCCGTCGGACCGTCGGCGCCGCGCTCGCCGCGGTGCTCGTCACGCTCGCGCTGTCGTTCGCGCCGCCGTCGCTCGTCGGGCACGTCACGGTGTTCACGCTCGCGGTGATCGTCGGGTACTACGTCATCTCGAACGTCACGCACTCCCTGCACACGCCGCTCATGGCCCAGACGAACGCGATCTCCGGCATCATCCTCGTCGGCGCGCTCCTGCAGCTCGGCTCCGACGACTGGGTCGTCACGACGCTCGCGCTCGTCGCGGCGACGCTCGCGAGCATCAACGTGTTCGGTGGCTTCCTCGTCGCGAACCGCATGATCGGCATGTTCCGCAAGGACGTCCCCGCCCGCGCGCAGGGGGTGGCCCGATGACCGCCACGTCCGTCGCCCAGGCCGTCTACGTCCTCGCGGCCGTCCTGTTCGTGCTGAGCCTCGCGGGCCTGTCGAAGCAGGAGTCCGCGCGCCGCGGCAACGTCCTCGGCATGGTCGGCATGGTCCTCGCCCTGGCCGCGACGATCGTCCTCGCGCTCGGCACGAGCGCCCGCCCGGTCCTCGTCACCGCGCTGCTCGTCGCGGTCGTGCTCCTCGTGGGCGCCGCCGTCGGGACGTGGCGGGCCCGCCGCGTCGAGATGACGCAGATGCCCGAGCTCATCGCGATCCTGCACAGCTTCGTCGGGGCCGCGGCCGTGCTCGTCGGCTTCAACTCCTACCTCACCGCGCAGGCCGCGGGGCACGACGACGTCGCGCACCTCGTCGAGGTCTCGCTCGGCGTGCTCGTGGGCGCCGTGACGTTCACCGGCTCCGTCGTCGCGTTCCTCAAGCTGTCCGGCCGCACGCGGTCGGCGCCGCTCCAGCTCCCCGGCCGGAACCTGCTCAACCTCGGGGCGCTCGTGGCGAGCCTCGGGCTCGTCGCGTGGTTCGTCGTCGCGCCGTCCGTGTGGCCGCTGCTGCTGCTCACCGTCGTGTCGCTCGCGCTGGGCTGGCACCTCGTCGCGTCGATCGGGGGCGGCGACATGCCCGTCGTCGTCTCGATGCTCAACTCGTACTCCGGCTGGGCCGCCGCCGCGGCCGGCTTCATGCTGGGCAACGACCTGCTCATCGTCACAGGCGCGCTCGTCGGGTCCTCCGGTGCGATCCTCAGCTACATCATGTGCCGGGCCATGAACCGGTCGTTCGTGTCCGTCATCCTCGGCGGCTTCGGGGCCGAGGAGGGTGCGGCCCCCGCGGGCGGCGAGGGCCCGCAGGGCGAGCACCGCGAGGTGAGCGCCGACGACGTCGCGGCCCTCCTGCGCGACGCGCGGAGCGTCGTCATCACCCCGGGCTACGGCATGGCGGTCGCCAAGGCGCAGTACCCCGTCGCCGACCTCGTGCAGCTCCTGCGCGACGGCGGCGCGCAGGTCCGCTTCGGCGTCCACCCCGTCGCGGGCCGGCTCCCCGGGCACATGAACGTGCTGCTCGCGGAGGCGCGCGTCCCGTACGACATCGTGCTCGAGATGGACGAGATCAACGACGACCTGGCGGGGACGGACGTCGTGCTCGTCATCGGGGCGAACGACACCGTGAACCCGGCCGCGCTCGACGACCCGGGCTCGCCCATCGCGGGGATGCCCGTGCTGCACGTGTGGGAGGCGGAGCAGGTCGTCGTCTTCAAGCGGTCCATGGCGGCGGGCTACGCCGGGGTGCAGAACCCGCTGTTCTTCCGCGAGAACACCGGGATGCTCTTCGGGGACGCCAAGCAACGGGTCGAGGACATCGTGGCGGCGCTCCGCGCGGGCTGAGGGGCCGCGGGCGACGGGGACGGCGCGGGGCCCGTGGAGCGCGCGTCGGCGATCAGCCGGGCACGCGTTCCCGGGCGGGGGCGAACGTCAGCGACGGCAGCGTCTCGAGCGTCCGGTGCGCGGCGACGTAGTCCTTGAGGTCCCCGCGGAAGACGACGCGGCCTGGCAGGTCGAGCAGCGTCTGGGGCCGCACCTGCCAGCGCTCGACCCCGAGGTCGCACACGCCCGCGCCGTGCAGCACGTGGTAGACGAACTCCGAGCAGAAGAACCGGTCCTCGGCCTCGTGCCCGCGGCCGAACCGCGCGCCGACGAGGCCGCGCACGTTGTACGAGAACGCGTGCGAGTCGAGCAGGAACTCGGTGATCCGGACGCGGATCGCCTCGTGCTGCTCGGGGGTCACGGGCACCGCGAGCACGACCCCCGGCACGACGTCCATGCCGCGGTACAGGCCGTCGTCGAACCGCTCGCGCCGGAAGCAGCCGACGAACGGGTTGCCCGCCCGGCGTCGGCCGAAGCTGAACATGAGGTCGAGCCCCTGGTCGAGCGCCAGGGAGGAGTGCGTGAACTCGTCGCGCGTCGCCAGCGCGATCGTCCGGGACAGGACCGTACGACTGCGGGACAGGACGACGTAGACGTTCACGCGAGTGACCATACGATGCCCGAGCCCGCAAGCGGAACGGGCGGAGCGGGGTATTTGTCCGGTCAGCCGCGACGAGGCGCCGTCGGCCGGGCCCGCGAGCGCGAGATCCCCGCGCTCATCCGTCCGACGGCGCCCGGTCGAGAACCACCCGGTCGAGGACCGCCCGTGCGTGCCGGAGGACCGGCTCGTCGACCATGCGGCCCTCGAACGTGAAGACGGCGCCCGCGCCGCCCGGGTTCACGGCCGCGGCGTCGAGCAGCGCGCGGGCGTCCGCCACCTGCTCGGCGGTCGGTGCGTAGGCGGCGCGGATCACGGGGACGTGGCTCGGGTGGATGCACGCCGTCGCGGCGAACCCCGACGCGGCGGCGTCCTCGGCCTCGGCACGCAGCCCGTCGAGGTCGCCCACGTCGAGGTGCACCGCGTCGACCGCGGCCTTCCCCGCCGCACCCGCCGCGAGCAGCACCGCGGCGCGGGCGTGCCGCGCGACGTCGCGGTACGTGCCGTCGGGGCGGCGGCTCGACGTCCCCCCGAGGGAGGCGACGAGGTCCTCCGCGCCCCACATCAGCGCGACGACCTCGGGCCTGCGGGCGAGCTCCGGCGCCGCGAGGACGCCGGCCGCCGTTTCGCACAGCGCGAGGACCCGGACGCCCGGGAGGGTGGTCGCGAGCGCTCCGAGCGAGCCGAGCAGCTCCGGGCCCGACTTCGCGACCATCACCGTGCGCAGCCGCGTGTCCGCGAGCGCCGCCACGTCGAGCGCGTGCTCGGGCGTCCCGACGGGGTTCACGCGCACGACGGTGCGCCCCGGGTCGAGCGTCGCGGACGCCTCGACGACGGCACGCCGCGCGGCGTCCTTGGCGTGCGGGGCGACGGCGTCCTCGAGGTCGAGGATCACGGCGTCCGCGCGGTCCGCGGCCTTGGCGAAGCGGTCGGGCCGGTCGGCGGGGCAGAACAGCAGCGCGGGCCCGAGCCCGAACCCTGGCGGGGAGGCGGCGCGGTGCCCGACGCCGCCGGTCACCACGCGCTCTCCTCGTCGCCGCGCTCGAGCACGGGCTCGTGCACCCCCGCCGCGTGCTCGCCGAGCCCGGGGCCGTCGTCGTGCCCGGCGCCGGGCCCGGGGGTGTCGCCGGGATCGGTACCCACCGTGCCCGCAGCCCCGGGTCCGGTGGACGCCCCGGGGGACCGGGCGTCGTCGGGCACCGCCGCGGACGCCGCCTTGTGGGCGGCGCGCGTCCAGAAGAGCGCGGTGCGGACGGCGCGCGCGACGAGCACGCCGTCCTGGTTGAGGCCGCGGTGCTCGAGGGTCACGACGCCCTGCCCCGGCCGCGACGCGGAGAGCCGCTTCTCGACGACCTCCGTCTCGGCGTAGAGGGTGTCGCCGTGGAACAGCGGCTGGGGGAACTCGACCTCGCGGAACCCGAGGTTCGCGACGATCGTGCCCTGCGTGACCTGCCCGACGGACAGCCCGACGAGCGTCGACAGCGTCATCATCGAGTTGACGAGCCGCTGCCCGAACGGCTGGGTCGCGGCCCACGCGGCGTCGAGGTGCAGCGCCTGGTGGTTCATCGTGAGCGTGGAGAAGACGACGTCGTCCGCCTCCGTGAGCGTGCGGCCGGGCCGGTGGCGGTACACCACCCCGGTCTCGAGCTCGTCGTAGTACAGGCCCCGCTGGACCACCTCGCGCATGCTGCTCCTCCCCTCGTCCCTGACGTCGCCGGCCGCCGACCACGAGGTTGCTGTCGGGATGACCGTGAGAACGACAGCAACGTCGTGGTCGGCGTCGGTCCCCCGCTAGCCCTCCAGTCCCAGGCTCCTCGCGATGACCATGAGCTGCACCTCGGTCGTGCCCTCGCCGACCTCGAGCACCTTCGCGTCGCGGTAGTGCCGCGCGACGGGGTTCTCGTTGAGGAACCCGTAGCCGCCGAAGATCTGCGAGGCGTCGCGCGCGTTCGCCATCGCGGCCTCGCCACCGACGAGCTTCGCGACCGACGCCTCCGCCTTGAACGGCTTGCCGCGCACGAGCTTCTGCGCGGCGTCGAGCCACGCGAGGCGCGCGGTGTGGACGCGCGCCTGCATGCGGGCGAGCGTGAACGCGACGTGCTGGTTCTCCCCGATCGACCGACCGAAGACGACGCGCTCGCGCGCGTACCGCAGCGCCTCCTCGAGGCAGCCCTGCGCGGCGCCGGTCGCGAGGGCGGCGAACGCGATGCGGCCCTCGTCGAGCGCGCGGAGGAAGTTCGCGTACCCACGGCCGCGCTCGCCGAGCAGGTTCCCGGCGGGCACGCGGACGTCGGTCAGCGTGAGGGGGTGCGTGTCCGAGGTGTGCCAGCCGACCTTGTCGTACGACGGCCCGACCTCGAGCCCGGGCGTCCCCGCCGGGACGATGATGCTTGACAGCTCCTTGCGCAGCTCGCCCTCCGGGCCGACCGTCTCGCCCGTGACGGCGGTGATCGTCACAAGGCTCGTGATGGGCGTCCCCGAGTTGGTGATGAACTGCTTGGACCCGTCGATCACCCACTCGTCGCCGTCGAGCCGCGCGGTCGTGCGGGTGCCGCCCGCGTCGGACCCGGCACCGGCCTCGGTGAGCCCGAACGCCGCGAGCGCCCGCCCGGCGAGCAGGTCGGGCAGCCACCGCTCCTGCTGCTCGCGCGAGCCGTGCCGGTAGAGCGGGACGATCCCGAGCCCGACCCCGGCCTCGAGCGTCACCGCGATCGACTGGTCGACGCGCGCGAGCGCCTCGACGGCGAGGCACAGCGACACGTAGTCCTGGCCCTGGCCGCCGACGTCGCGCGGGAACGGCAGCCCGAACAGCCCGAGCTCCCCCATCTGCGCGATGATCTCCATCGGCAGGCGGCGTTCCGTGTCGTAGCGGTAGGCGGCGGGGGCGACGACGCTGTCCGCGAAGTCGCGCACCACCTGGCTGAGCTTCCGCTGCTCGTCGTCGAGCAGGACGTCGGCCTCGATCATGATGCTCCCTGGGTGTCGGGTTGCGGGACCGGGGCGGCGGGTTGTGCCGCACCGGAGTCGTGAGGGTGGACGACGGCGACCACCTGGTCCCGGCGCACGAGGTCGCCGGGTCGCACGCGCACGTCCGCGACGCCGTCGTGCGGGGCGAGGAGCGGGTGCTCCATCTTCATGGCCTCGACGGTGACGAGGACGTCCCCGGCGGTGACGGGCTCGCCGTCCGCGGCGGCCGTCACGACCGTGCCGGGCATCGCGGCGCGCACCTCGGGGTCGGTCGCGCCGGGCGCGTCACCCCGTGCCCGACGGCGGTCGGCCCGCGCCCGAGCCGCGCGCTGCTCCCGGTCCGGGGCGGCCAGGGCGACGGTCCGCCCGTCGCGCCACACCCACACCGTCGCGGGCTCGCCGCCGGCGGGGGGTGCGTCGAGGGCGAGCCGCACGCGCTCCCGGACACCGTCCAGGGTGAGCCACCACGCGCCGTCGACCCCGGGGTCGCGGGCGAGCGACGCCCGGACCGCGTGCGTCGTCGAGCCGGGCCACGCGCCGTCGTCGGCTGCCGGCACGTGCACGACGGCGTCCCCCACCACCCCGGTCACCCGCACCTCGTGCGCGCCCCCGCCGGCATCGACGAGCAGGACCCGCCGCGCCGCCGCGTCCCCGTTGAGCCGCCACCCGTCCCCCACGCGCCAGGGATCGCCGTCGGCAGCCATCCCGGCGTCGAGCAGGCGGTTATGGCCCGTCCCGCCCCCCGGACGAGCCACAACCGCCTGCTCGACGAGGAACAGGGCTGCGGCGACGAGGGACCGACGAGCGTCCGCACCATCGCGCCCGGCCGGCGAGCCGACCTCCGAGGCGAGGGGGCGGGGGGTGTGCGCGCCGTCGTGGTCGGGCCTGGCGGGAGCGCCCGAGGAACGAGGGCGCGGAGGGTAGACGGCGCGCGCACCCCCCGGCCCCTCGCCGGACCCGACCACAGACCCCGACCCCGACGCCACCAGCCGGTCGATCAGGCCGGTGTCGAGCCGACCGGCACGGACGTCGTCGTCCGCGAGGAGAGACCGCAGGAACGCCGTGTTCGTCTCGACACCCAGCACGACCGTCCGCGCGAGCAGGCCGTCGAGGCGCTCCACGGCCTCGTCGCGCGTCTCGCCCCAGGCGACGGCCTTCGCGAGCATCGGGTCGTAGTGCCCACCCACCACGGCAGCGGCGGAGATCCCGGAGTCGAGGCGCAGCGGCGAGGCGCCGGGCCCGGACGGGACGCCACCGTCGTCGTAGACCAGCACCGACCCGGTCGCCGGGAGGAAGCCGCGGTCGGGCGACTCGGCGTAGAGGCGCGCCTCGACGGCGTGGCCGCGGAGCACGACGTCGCTCTGCGCCAGGCCCAGCGGCTCGCCCGCCGCGACGCGCAGCTGGAGCGCGACGAGGTCGAGGCCGGTGACCATCTCGGTCACGGGGTGCTCCACCTGGAGGCGCGTGTTCATCTCGATGAAGAAGAACTCGTCCGGGCTCGCGGCGGGGACGAGGAACTCGACCGTCCCGGCGCCGACGTACCCGACCGACCGCGCGACCTCGCACGCGGCCTCGCCCATGCGGGCGCGCTGCTCCGCGGTGAGGAGCGGCGACGGCGCCTCCTCGACGACCTTCTGGTGGCGGCGCTGGAGAGAGCACTCGCGCTCGCCGAGGTGGACCACGGTCCCGTGCGTGTCCGCGAGCACCTGCACCTCGATGTGGCGCGGCGCCTCGACGAGCCGTTCGAGCAGGAGCGTGTCGTCGCCGAACGACGACGCCGCGACCCGACGCGCCGACGCGAGCGCGCCCGGCAGGTCGGCCTCGGCGCGCACGACGACCATGCCCTTGCCCCCGCCCCCGGCGGACGGCTTGACGAGCAGCGGGAACCCGACGGTGCCCGCGGCGGCGAGAAGGTCATCGTCGGACATCCCGGGCTCGCCCGCCCCCGGCACGACGGGCACGCCCCGCGCGCCGACGATGCTCTTCGCGGCGAGCTTGTCGGCCATCGCCTCGAGCGCGTCGACGCCCGGCCCGACGAACGCGATCCCCGCGCGCTCGCACGCCCGGGCGAGCGCCGGGTTCTCCGAGAGGAAGCCGTAGCCGGGGTGGACCGCCTCGGACCCGGTCGCGACCGCCGCGGCGACGACGGCGTCGACGTCGAGGTAGCTCTGCGTCGCGGGCGCGGGCCCGAGCCGGACCGCGACGTCCGCCTCGCGCACGTGGCGAGCGTCGGCGTCGGCGTCGGAGAAGACGGCGACGGACCGCACGCCGAGGCGGCGCAGCGTGCCGATCACGCGGCACGCGATCTCGCCGCGGTTCGCGACGAGGACCGTGCGGAAGCCAGTCCCGCCGGACGGGTGGGCGGTCGCGTCGAGGAAGGTGCGGGAGGTCATCGGCTCACATCCGGAAGAGGCCGAACCGGTCACCGGTCCAGGTCTCGGCGAGGGGCGTGCGCGCGCACACGCCGAGGGCGAGGCCGAGCACGCGGCGCGTGTCGGCGGGGTCGATCACGCCGTCGTCCCACAGCCGCGCGGTCGCGTAGTAGGGGCTGCCGTGCTCGTCGTAGTCGGCCCGGATGCCGGCGGAGAACGCGGCCTCCTCGTCGGGGTCCCACGTCTCGCCGCGCGCCGCGAGCTGGTCGCGCTTGACGGTCGACAGCACGGACGCGGCCTGCGGGCCGCCCATCACGGAGATGCGGCTCGCGGGCCACGACCACAGGAAGCGTGGCGAGTACGCGCGCCCGCACATCGAGTAGTTCCCCGCCCCGAACGACCCGCCGACGATCACCGTGAGCTTCGGGACGCGCGTCGTCGCGACGGCCGTGACCATCTTCGCGCCGTCCTTCGCGATCCCGCCCGCCTCGGCGTCCGTGCCGACCATGAAGCCGGAGATGTTCTGCAGGAACAGCAGCGGGATGCCGCGCTGGTCGCACAGCTCGACGAAGTGCGCCCCCTTGAGCGCGGACGCCGAGAACAGCACGCCCTGGTTCGCGAGGATCCCCACGGGGTGCCCGTGGATCCGCGCGAAGCCCGTGACGAGCGTGTCGCCGTACTCGCGCTTGAACTCGTCGAACCGGCTCCCGTCGACGAGCCGGGCGATGACCTCGCGGGGGTCGTAGGGAGCCTGGACGTCGGCCGGGACGGCGGCGTACAGATCCTCCCCCGGGTCCTGTACGGCGGCACCCGCCACGCGGGGAGGCTCGCTGGGCGCCACGTCCCACGCGGGCTCCGGGTCGGGCGGGAGCGTCGCGACGATGCGCCGCACGGTGTCGAGCGCGTCCTCGTCGTCGTCGGCGAGGTGGTCGACGACGCCGCTGCGACGCGCGTGCAGCTCGCCGCCGCCGAGCTCCTCGGCCGTGACGACCTCGCCGATCGCCGCCTTCACGAGCGGCGGCCCGCCGAGGAAGATCGTGCCCTGCCCGCGCACGATGACCGTCTCGTCGCTCATCGCGGGCACGTAGGCGCCGCCCGCCGTGCACGACCCGAGCACCGCGGAGATCTGCGGGATCCCCGCCGCCGAGAGACGCGCCTGGTGGTAGAAGATGCGGCCGAAGTGGTCGCGGTCCGGGAACACCTCGGCCTGCCGGGGCAGGAAGGCACCGCCCGAGTCGACGAGGTAGACGCACGGCAGCCGGTTCTCCAGCGCGATCTCCTGCGCCCGCAGGTGCTTCTTCACCGTGAGCGGGTGGTACGTGCCGCCCTTCACGGTCGCGTCGTTGCACACGACCATGACCTGCCGCCCGCTGACCACCCCGATCCCGGCGACGACGCCCGCCGCCGGCCACGCGCCGTCGTCCACGCCGTACCCGGCGAGCGGTGCGATCTCCAGGAACGGGCTGCCCTCGTCGAGCAGCCGGTCGACGCGGTCGCGCGGGAGCAGCTTGCCGCGCGCCACGTGCCGGTCGCGCGCCGACGCCGGGCCGCCGCGCGCGACGTCCGCCGTGCGCTCGCGCAGCTCCTGCGCGAGCCCGCGCTGCGCGGCGTCGTTCGCGCGCGCCGCGTCCGACCCGGGCTCGACGGCGCTCATCAGGACGGTCACGCGACCACCTCCTGCCGGCTCCCGGCGAGGAGCGCGAGCGCCGGGTCCTCCAGCAGCGCGCCCAGGTCGGCGAGGAAGCGCGCGCCCTGCTCGCCGTCGACCACGCGGTGGTCGAACGACAGGCTGAGCGTGACGACGTCGCGCAGCGCGACCTCGCCGTCGTGCTCCCAGGGCCGACGCCGCACCGCCCCCAGGCCGAGGATCGCCGCCTCGCCGGGGACGAGGATCGGGGTGCCCGCGTCGACGCCGAACACCCCGACGTTGGTGATCGAGATCGTCCCGCCGGTCAGGCGCTCGGGCGTCGTGCGGCCGTCGCGCGCGGTGGTCGTGAGGTCGGTCAGCGCGACGGCGAGGTCGGGCAGGTCGAGCGCCTGCGCGTCGGGCACGTGCGGCACGACGAGCCCCCGGTCGGTCGCGACCGCGATCCCCAGATGCACCCGTCGGTGCCGCACGATCTCCGCCGAGCCGTCGGGGAGGTCGCGCCACGCGCTGTTGAGCGCGGGGTGGCGCGGCAGCACGAGGCACAGCGCTCGGGCCGCGAGCGCCAGCACGGTGATCCGCGCGCCGCGCGCGAGGCGGTGGGTGCGCAGCCGTTCCAGGAGCTCGACGCTCCGCGTCACGTCCACCGTGAGGAGCACCGTCGCGTGGGGCGCCGTGAACGCGCTCGCCACCATCGCCGCCGCGGTGTGCTTGCGCACGCCCCGCACGGGCACGACCTCCGCCTCGAGGCCGGCCGCGCGGTCGGCGGCCACGCCCGTCACCGCGCCCGGCGCCGAGAGGGGAGAAGTGGCCCCGCGGCCGCGGTCCGGAGGGGCCACTTCTCGCTTCTCGCCGCTCGATGCCCCCGGGCCGGCGGACGTCGCGGGGTGCGCGTGGTGCTCGTCGCGCGGTCGGCGGGCGACGTCGCGATGGCAGCTCACCGCCGCGAGGACGTCCTCGCGCGTGATGAGCCCGTCGCGGCCGGAGCCCTCGACGCGGTCGATCCGCACGCCGAGCTTCTTCGCGAGCGCGCGCACCGGCGGCGTCGACCGGGGCCGCTCGCCGGTCCCGGTGGTGCGGCGGGGCGCCTCGGCGACGTCGGGCGGTGAAACCTGGGTTTCAGTCACCGCCCGCCGGGGTCGACGCGCGGGCCGCCCGACCCGGTCGGGTCGGGCCCCGTAGCCGACGAGGTTCGGCTCGGGCGCGTCGGCGGGGTCGGCCAGGGCGGTGGCCGGGTCGACGGCCGGGTCACCGCCCGAGGAGCGGGCCGGGCCGTCGGACAGGCCTCCCGTCGGAGCGTTTCCCACCCCGCCGACCGCCCCGGCGAACGCCCCGACCAGGGCGGGGACGGCGTCGGGCACCCGGGCCGGGACTCCGGCGGACGCGCGCTCCGGCCCGCGGACGGACGCACCCACCGCGCCCTCGGCGGACCCGGGCGCCGCGGCGCCGTCCGTCACCGGGGCGGCACCGCCGCCGGACACGGGGGCCGCGCCGTCGTCGACCTCGAAGGTGACCAGCGGCTCGCCGACGCTCACGGTCTGGCCCTCCTCGGCGTGGAGGGACGCGACGACGCCCGCGTACGGGGACGGGAGGTCGACGAGGGCCTTCGCGGTCTCGACCTCCGCGATGACCTGATTGAGCTCGACGCGGTCGCCCGCGTGGACGTGCCAGCTGACGATGTCGGACTCGGTGAGCCCTTCGCCCAGGTCGGGGAGGCGGAACTCGCGCAGCGCCGTCATCGGGCCACCTCCGCGACGGGACGCCCGGACGACGGCACGAACGGCTCGACGCGCCCCAGCACGCGGTCGACGCCGTCGAGGATGCGGTCGAGGTCGGGCAGGTAGTGACCCTCGAGCTTCGCGGGCGGGTACGGCATGCCGTGGCCCGTGACCCGCACGGGCGGGGCCTCGAGGTACTCGAAGCAGCGGTCCGTCACGGTCGCGGCGATCTCCGCGCCGAGCCCGGCCTGGCGCGGGGCCTCGTGCGTGACGACGACCCGCCCGGTCTTGCGGACCGACGCCGCGACGGTGTCGTGGTCGATCGGCGACAGCGAGCGCAGGTCGACCACCTCGACGGAGACGCCGTCGTCCGACGCGGCGACGGCGGCGTCGAGCGCGGTCCCGACGAGGCCGCCCCACGTGACGAGCGTGACGTCGTGGCCCTCGCGCACGACGCGGGCCCGGTCCATGGGCGGCGGGTCGACGGGGTCGAGGTCGACCTCGCCCTTGAGGTGGTAGCGCCGCTTGGGCTCGAAGAAGATCACCGGGTCGTCGCACGCGACGGCCTGGCGGAGCACGGTGTACGCGTCCTGGGGGTTCGCGACCGACACGACGCGCAGCCCGGCCGTGTGCGCGAACAGCGCCTCGGGCGACTCCGAGTGGTGCTCGGCCGCGCCGATGCCGCCGCCCACGGGGATGCGGATCGTGATCGGCAGGCGCACCTTCCCGCCGGTGCGGGCGTGCATCTTCGCGAGCTGGGACAGGATCTGGTCGAACGCGACGAACACGAAGCCGTCGAACTGGATCTCGCACACCGGCCGGTACCCGCGGTACGCGAGCCCGACGGCCGTCCCGATGATCCCGGACTCCGCGAGCGGGGTGTCGAGCACGCGCCGCGGTCCGAACTCCGCCTGGAGCCCGTCCGTCACGCGGTAGACGCCGCCCAGGCGGCCGACGTCCTCGCCCATGACGACCACGCGGTCGTCGTCGGTCATCGCGCGGTGCAGCCCGGCGCCGAGCGCCTTCGCGAGCGTGAGGGTCGTCATCGCGCCTCCTCCCCGTCGAAGCTGGCGAGGTAGTGCGCGTACTCCGCGCGCTCGCGGTCCAGCGCGTGGTGCGGCTCCGCGTAGACGTGGTCGAAGAGCGAGAGCGGCGGCGGGTCGGTGAGCGCGACGCACCCGGCGCGCAGCTCGGCGGCCGCCGCGTCGGCGACGTCCTGCACGTGCGCCGCGCCCGCGTCGTCGAGCACCCCGACGGCGCGCAGGTACGCCTCGAAGCGCGCGATCGGGTCGCGGCGCGTCCACTCCTCCACCTCGGCCGCGTCGCGGTAGCGCTTCGGGTCGTCGGCCGTGGTGTGCGGGCCCATGCGGTAGGTGACGGCCTCGATCAACGTGGGACCGCCGTCGTGCCGGGCGCGGTCGAGGGCGGCGCGGGTCACGGCGAGCACGGCGAGGACGTCGTTGCCGTCGACGCGCACGCCCGGCAGGCCGAACCCGCGGGCGCGCTCCGCGAGCGGGACGCGCGACTGGAGCGCGACCGGCTCGGAGATGGCCCACTGGTTGTTCTGGCAGAAGAACACCACGGGCGAGCGGTACGTGGACGCGAAGACGAACGCCTCGTTCACGTCGCCCTGGCTCATCGCACCGTCGCCGAAGTACGACACCCCGACCGGCAGCCCGGCGGCGGCGTCGACGCGGCCGGCGTCGACGTCGTTCTGCACGCCCATCGCCCAGCCCGTCGCGTGCAGCGCCTGGGCGCCGATGATGACCTGCGGCGACGCCATGCCGATCGCGTACGGGTCCCAGCCGGAGACGGCGACGCCGCGCCACACGCGCACGAGGTCGACGAGCGCCGCGCCGCGCACCCGCGCGACGGCGTGCTCGCGGTAGGAGGAGAAGACGAAGTCGTCGTCGCGCAGCGCGCGTGCCGAGCCGACCTGCGCCGCCTCCTGGCCGAGGAGCGGCGGCCAGAGCGCGAGCTCGCCCTGCCGCTGGAGCGCCGTGGCCTCCGCGTCGATGCGACGCGCCACGACCATGTCCTCGTGGAGCCGCAGCAGCGCCGACCGGGCCGACGCGCGCGCGGCGTCGTCGGGCGCCGTCGGGTCGAGGTCCGCGAGCCACCGGTCCAGGTCCGGGTCGCGGTGGCGGGTGCCGTCCTCGTCGAGCACGCGCAGGGTCGGCGTCGACCCGGGGCTCGGGTCGGGCGGGTCCTGCCGCGGCGCGTCCTTGCGCACGTCGCGCACCACGTTCTTCCGGTCTGCTCGTGCGTCGCGCGGGGTTGCCGCCCGGTGACCGTCGTACGCCTTCGGCGGGGTCGCCGCCGTCGGTCCGGTCCGCACCGCAGGTTCGCTGGGCATCGTCGCCACCTCACCTCGGGGAGCCGGTCCTCTCCGTCGAGGACCGAGGTAGGGGGAACGTAACCCGCGTCACGCACATGGCTCCACCGACGCCTGCCGCACCGTGCACTGTGACCGCTGTCACTCGGTTAGGGTGAGCACCATGCACAGCGCCGACGCTGTCGACCTCGACCTCCTGCTCGCGCTCGCCGACGACCCGCGGGCCACGATCGTCGCGCTCGCCGACCGGCTGCAGCTCTCCCGCAACACGGTCGCCGCGCGGCTCGCCCGCCTCGAGGCCGAGGGCGCGTTCCTCGACCTCGACCGGCGCATCGACCCGCACGTGCTGGGACACCCCCTCACGGCGTTCGTCGAGGTGCAGCTCCGGCAGAAGGAGCTCGCGCGCATCGTCGACGACCTCGCGCGCATCCCCGAGGTCGTGCAGGCGTTCGGGCGCAGCGGCACCGCGGACCTGCGCGTCACCGTCGCGTGCCGCGACACGGACCACCTCTTCCGCATCGACGCCGCGATCCTCGCGATCGACGGCGTCGAGCGCACGGAGACCTCGCTGTCGATGGGCGAGCTCATCCCCTACCGGCTGCGGCCGCTCATCGAGAAGCAGCGCCGCGGCCCGCGCTGACGGGGACGGTCAGCTGAAGCCGATCGCGCGCTGCGCGACCCGGTAGGCCAGGACGGTCACGCGCCGTCCCGCCGGACCGGGGAGGTTGGCGATCTGCCCGAGGCCCGACCAGCGCACCTGGTGGTAGAGCTGGGGGTCCTGGGCGCGCAGGCGCGACCAGAGCCGCTCCTTCTCCACGAGGCACGCGGGCGTCCCCGCGCGCACGAGCAGGATCGACGACACCGCGCAGATGATCTCCACGTAGTGCAGCAGGTAGCGACGCAGGCGCCGGTCGGTCACCGGGGTCCGGGAGACGTGCTCGAGCATGAGCCAGTTGACGCGGAGCTGCTGGTCGAGCCGCTTGAGCATGACGGCCTCGTGCACGGACTGGTCCTCGCGGCCGATGAAGTACCGGTAGAGGTCGACGTCGAGGTAGTACAGCGTGCGCACGTGCGCGAGCGGCACCAGCGCGTACAGGTTGTCCACGTAGAACGTGTGCTCGGGGAGCCGCAGGCCCGCGTCGCGCAGCACCTGGGTCCGGTACATGAGGGCGTGCATCATCATGTACTGGCGCTTGGCGAAGCGGCGGGTCTGCGACCACGTGAGCACGCGTCCGCGCGGCAGCGCGCCGCGGTACCGGACGGCCGTCTTCACGCGCTTGCCGACCTTCTCGTACACGAAGTTGCTCACCAGCAGGTCGACGGGCTCCCCGCCGGGGGTGCCGGCGTCCACGAACCGGCGCACGAACCCGCGCAGCGTCGTGAGCACCTGGGCGAGCGCGGCGCGGTCCACCCAGTCGTCGGCGTCCACGACCTTGAGGTACTCCCCGCGCGCGTGGTCGAGGCCGGTGTTGATCGCCGACCCGTGCCCGCCGTTGGCCTTGCGCAGCACGTGCACCTCGCCCGGGTACCGGTCCGCGTAGCCCTGGGCGAGCGCCGCCGTCCCGTCGGTGGAGCCGTCGTCGACGACGAGCACCTCCACCTCGGGACCGAACCCGACGAGCGAGTCGAGGGCGCGCGCCAGGTACGGCTCGGCGTTGTACGCCGGCACCACGACGGTCAGGAGCGGGGTCACGACGCACGCACCTCTCCGGCGTGCTCCGCCTCCGGCGCGGCCGGCGTCTCGGGCACCTGCTTGAAGATGACCTTGAAGATCGGGAAGAACACCCAGAACGAGATCGCGGCGTTGATGATCATCGTCGTGAAGTCCGCGAGAGTCTCGCCGGCGCCGCCCAGGCCCCACGTGTCGATGAACAGCTCGTAGATCGGCGTCTTGTACAGGCCCTGCGCGGCGGCCGCCGCGATCGAGATGACGACGTACGCGATGGTGTACCAGAGCGCGGCCTTCGCGACCGACGAGTTGGACTTGAACGTGATGGTGCGCTGCGCGAAGAAGTTGATCACCTGCGCCACCAGCAAGGTGATCTGCACGGCGAGGAAGTATGCCAGCCCCCCGCCACCGCCCGGGAGCGGACCGGCGGCGTAGTCGAAGACGTAGAACGTCGACCCGTCCGGGTTCGTCCCGACCGGCCAGACCTGGAACGCGACGTCGACCAGGGCGGTCATGCCGAAGACCCACTTGATGAGGGGCATGAGCGCGAGCTGCAGCACGGTGATGCCGTTGCTCAGCACGAGGAACACGACGAACTGCGCGGTCCCCGGTCGCTTCTCGGAGAACCGGCGCCAGGCGTCGCGGAGGCGGGTGAGCATGGGTGTTCCCTTTCGAGCGGGTCAGGCGTCGCCGCGCAGCGTGCGGGCGGTACGACGGTCGGCACGGCGGTTGCGGACGAACCCGCGCACGACGGCGCCGGTGCCGCGGAAGAAGTGGCCGTTGACGATGCGGACGATGCCGTCGACCATGGCGTCGTCGACCATGCCGCCGGTCATCTTC
This sequence comes from Cellulosimicrobium sp. MI9406, assembly GCF_040595865.1. NCBI lineage: Bacteria > Bacillati > Actinomycetota > Actinomycetes > Micrococcales > Promicromonosporaceae > Cellulosimicrobium > Cellulosimicrobium sp. MI9406. The sequence goes on along the minus strand of NZ_JALIZI010000005.1, from coordinate 182,341 downwards.
CCGATGGCCCGGAACGGCATGTTGAGCAGGAACAGGACGTTGAGGTCCGGCGCACCCTTGCGGTCGGCCGCGTCGCGCCGCCAGGACAGGACGCGGAACGCGAGCCGGGCCAGGGGCGAGCGCGCGTCGGCGAGGCGCGAGAGCGGGTCGTTCACGCCGAGCACCCCGGACCACGCCGCGGTCGGGACCGGCCGGCCGAGGAGCGCCGCGAACTGCGCGTCCGACACGTCGTGGACGCGTCCGGTGCGGTACGGCTCGGGCAGGTCGTCCTCGGTGCGCGGAGGCACCGTGCCGTCGAGCTCGACCGTCGCGCGCAGCGGGAGGTCGTCGACGTGGGAGCCGACGAGCACCGACCAGGCACCCTGCTCGACCTGCCACGCCCCGGTCGCCACGTCCCAGTGCCGGAACGCCGCGTCCCCGAGGGGCACGGTGACCGTGCGCGACTCGCCCGGGTCGAGCTCGACGCGCGCGAACCCCGCGAGCGCGCGGTCCGGGCGGTGGACGCCCGGCGTCTCCCGACGCACGTAGACCTGCACGACGTCCGCCCCCGCGACGGGCCCGGTGTTGGTGACCGTGACCGTCACGCCGACGGCTCCCGCGTCCGCGTCGACCACGAGGTCGGAGTGCGAGAACGTCGTGTACGACAGCCCGAACCCGAAGGGGAACGCGACCGGGACGTCCGCGCTCGTGTAGTAGCGGTAGCCGACGTACAGGCCCTCGCGGTAGACGGCGGTGCGCCCGGTGGCGGGGAACGACGCGGCGGTCGGGGTGTCCGCGAGCCGCACGGGCAGCGTCTCGGCGAGCCGCCCCGACGGGTTGACGGCGCCGGTGAGCACGTCGAGGACGCCCCCGGCGCCGGCCTGCCCCCCGAGGTAGCCGTGCACGAGCGCACGAGCCGCGCCGAGCCACGGGGTGGAGATCGCGCCCCCGCCCGCGAGGACCACGACGGTCGCGGGGTTGACCGCGGCCACGGCCTCGAGCACCTCGACCTGCGCCGGGTGCAGCGCGAGCGTCGTGCGGTCCAGACCCTCCGACTCGGCGATCTCGTCGAGGCCGAGGAACAGCAGCACCGCGTCCGCGCCCTGCGCGGCCGCGACCGCCTCCTCGCGCAGCGCGGCGTCGGGCGTGCCGTCCCGACGGAAGCCGGGGGCGAACGTCGTCAGCTCGAGCCCCGAGCCGTCGATCACGTCGAGCACGCTGTCGAGGCGCGTCGGGTTGACCGCGGACGACCCGGAGCCCTGGTAGCGCGGGGTGCGCGCGAAGTCGCCGACGACCGCGACCCTGGTCCCCGCCGCGAGCGGCAGGATCGCGTCCTCGTTCTTGAGCAGCACCGCCGAGCGCGCCGCGACCTCGCGGGCGAGCGCGTGGTGGGCGTCGGCGTCGACGGCCGGGGCGGTGCCCGGCTCGCGGGCCGCGGCGACGAGCCGCAGCACCTCCTCGGCGCGCGCGTCGAGGTCGGCCGCGTCGAGGCGGCCCGACCGCACGGCGTCGACGAGCCGGCGCGCCGAGCCCAGGCCGGCCGCCGGCATCTCGAGGGTGCCACCGGCCGCCGCGGCGGCGACGACGTCGTTCGAGCCGCCCCAGTCGGAGACGACGGCGCCGTCGAACCCCCACTCCCGGCGCAGGACCTGGGTGAGGAGGAACGGGTCCTCGTGGGCGTAGACGCCGTTGACGAGGTTGTACGACGACATGACCGTCCGGGGCCGGGCCTCCGCGACGACGATCCCGAACGCCGAGAGGTAGACCTCCCGGAGCGTGCGCTCGTCGACCACGGAGTCCGAGACCATGCGGCGCAGCTCCTGGGAGTTCACCGCGAAGTGCTTGGGGCACGCGGCGACGCCGTGGGACTGGATCCCGCGCACGTAGCCGGCGGCCATCCGGCCCGCGAGCAGCGGGTCCTCGGAGAAGTACTCGAAGTTGCGCCCGCCGAGCGGCGACCGCTTGATGTTGAGGCCCGGGCCGAGCAGCACGTCCACGTCCTGCGCCGCGGCCTCGGCGCCGAGCGCGGAGCCCACGCGCTCGGCCAGCTCGACGTCCCACGTGTTCGCCACGGCGGCCGCCGTCGGGAAGCACGTGGCCTCCTGCGAGGCCGCGATGCCGAGGTGGTCGGCGGCGCCGAGCTGCTTGCGGACGCCGTGCGGGCCGTCGGCCAGCCAGAGGGAGCGGACGCCGAGCCGCGGGAGGTCGTGCGTCTCCCACACGGTCTTCCCCGTCAGCAGGGCCGCCTTCTCCAGGAGCGTCAGGCTCGCGGTCGGGACGACGGCGGTCGTCGTCCCCGGGGCCGCGGCCGTCTCGCCGGCCGCGGCGGTGGTCTCGCCGTGGAGCTGCACGGTGCTCTCCTTGCGTGGTCGTGGGGTCGTGCGGGGTGCGTCGGGGCGGTCCCGGGCAGGCCGGGGCCGGCCGTCGGCGGTGCGCCGCGGACGGCGGCTGGTCGGACGTGCGGGGCGGGGGCCCGGTGCCGGACGGCGGTCCGGGCCCCGGCGTCGGGCCGGCGGTGGTGGGCGCCGCCGGCCCGACGGCGCCGGGTGCCAGGTCTCCCGGGCGGTCGCCCGCCCGGGAGGCCCGTGGTCACCGGCTACCGGGCGGCGGGGACCGCCGGCTCGGAGGCGGGTGCGGCGACCTCCTCGGCCGCCGACCGGTGCCGGCGGACGCGCCGGACCACGAGGAAGGCGCCGACCAGGACGAGCAGCCCGAGGAGGACCGACACGCCGATCTGGACGTAGACCCAGGTGGGCGGCGTGTACGTGACCGTCGCGCCGGGGGCGAGCCCGTTCATGGCGTTCGAGTTGGCCACCGTGAACAGGATGTTGTGGGTCGCGTTCCGGATGTCGGTGACGGCCTTCGCGGACGTCGTGTCGCCGAACGACTTCGACGGCTGGAAGGTGAGCGTCAGGTCCGTGCCCCCGTCGAGACCCTCGTTGGGGTTCATGTACGGGTACAGGTTGAAGTCCGTGATCGCGAAGCCCTCGAAGCCCCACTCCCCGCGCAGCACGTCCGTCATGAGCGGCTTCGAGCCGCCCGTCCACGTCGCGCCGATGCGGTTGAACGAGCTCATGATGCCGAGCGCCCCGACCGTCGTCTCCTCGATCGTGCCCTCGTCGTCCGCGATGTAGCGGACGTCCAGGGAGACGTCCTTGATCGCGAGCTCGAACGGCTTGAGGTAGATCTCGCGGATCGTCTGCTCGGTCGCCCAGGTCGCCGGGCCGTTGTCGACGCGGTTCGTCTCCTGCTCGTTGAGCGCGAAGTGCTTGAGCATCGTGTAGACGCCCTTGCTCGCCGCGCCGTTCGACACGGCGGCGGCCATGCGGCCCGAGAGGAGCGGGTCCTCCGAGTAGTACTCGAAGTTGCGGCCGCCGAACGGCGAGCGGTGCAGGTTCACCGCGGGCGCGTACCAGCCGTTGAGCCCCTTCTGCAGGGCCTCCTCGCCGATCATCGTGCCCATCGCGGTGCCGAGGTCGACGTCCCACGTCTGCGCGATGAGCACCTCGGACGGGTAGGCGACGCCGTTGATCGACGAGTTGATGAAGGACGAGAAGCCCGCCGGGCCGTCCGGCTCGACCGTCTGCGGCTTGGCGATCGAGGCGATCGCGGCCGTCTGGTACGCGCCGTTGAGGAGCATGTCCGTCATGTCGCCGACCGTCAGGGAGTCGAGCAGCTCCTCCCACCGCGGGTCGTCCTTCGGCAGGCCGCGCAGGTCGACGAGCGTCAGGTCGGAGCGCTCGCCGGTCGCCGGCATCTCGCCGTCGAACGCGGCGGCCTCGGCCTCGTGGTCCCAGGCGGCGAAGCCCTCCTGGGTGGCCTCGTCCGCGACCGACTGCTCGGCCGTCGGGGCCTGCGGGAACGTGCCCGCGAAGTCGGCGCGGGACATCGGGACGACCGTGCCGTCCGCGCCGTCGGCGCTGAAGCGTGCGGAGACGTCGTCGAACCGGTTGGTCACCTCGGCGAGGTCCGACGCGCGGTGCTCCTCGCCCGTGTACACGACGTCGGACGCGACCGGGTAGGTGATCGGCTCGGTGCCCGCCGCGACGGTGTGGGAGTCGGTGCGCAGGCTGAGCGTGTAGTCGCCCGCCTCCAGGACGTACGCCTTCGCGCCCAGGTGGTCGTAGGACGCCATGTCCTCGACGGCGAGCTCGAGGGTCACCGTCTCGCTCGCGCCCGGCGCGATCGTCCCGGTCTTGGCGAAGTCGCCGAGGACGACCTCGGACTTCTCGATCCCGCCGGGCGTGTACGGCGCGGAGTAGTAGAGCTCGACGACGTCACGGCCGGCGACGGTGCCCGTGTTCGTCACCTCGACCGTGACCGCGACGGTCCCGTCGACGTCGCCCGCCTCGGTGCCCGTGACCGCCCACGCGAAGTCGGTGTAGCTCAGGCCGTAGCCGAACGGGTAGACCACCGCGTCGTCGTAGTCGATGAAGCCCTCGGCCGCAGCGGTCTCGTAGTAGCGGTACCCGACGTAGATGCCCTCGCTGTAGTTCACGAACGGCGCGTTGCTCGTGACGGTCGCGTTGGACGTCGCCTTCTCGACCGCCGAGACGGGGTAGGACGCCTCGACGTTCGAGTAGAAGAAGCTCCCGAAGTTGGCGAACGTCGGGTCGGCCGTGAAGTCGGCGGCCCACACGTCGACCGTGCGGCCGGACGGGTTGACCTCGCCCGTGAGGACCGACCCCAGGGCGTTGAAGCCGGTGGCGCCGGGCGAGCCCGCGAGGAGGATCGCGTCGACCTCCGGGTCGGCCTGCAGCTCGCCGAGCTCCAGGGTCGTGGACGCGTTGACGACCACGACGACCGTCTCGAAGCTCGACTTCGCGAGCGCGATCAGGTCCTTCTCGTCCTTGTTCAGCTCGAGCTGGTGCTGACCGGGCTCGGCGTGGTCGTCCCAGCCGGTCATGTCGCGCGTGAGGTCGCCGCCCTCGCCGCCGGGGCGGCCGATCGTGACGATCGCGGCGTCGCCGAACCCGGCGAACGTCCCGGACCGGGCCTCGTAGTCGCTGACGGGCAGCTCGCCGACGGTGTAGCTCGACGCGTCGGGGTTGTCCATCTCGATGTGGCCGCGCGGGTTCTCCGCCGCGAACGCCTCGATCGAGGCGTAGACCTCGTCGTTGACCGTGAGGCCCGCGTTCTCGAGGCCCCCGCGGACGGTCACGGCAGAGTTCGTGTCGACCGAGCCGGAGCCCGAGCCGCCGAACACCGGGTCCGCGGACGCGCGGCCCAGCATGGTCACGCGGGCGTCGGGCGTGAGGGGCAGCGCGCCGGCCTCGTTCTTCGCGAGGACGATGCCGCCGGCCGCGATCTCCTCGACGAGGGCCTTCGCGGCCTCGTCGACGGACTCCTGGCTGTCGTGCTCGGCCGTGTAGTACGCGGTGTCCCAGCCCGAGGACTCCTCGGAGTTGGTGAACGTGTAGGTGCCGGACCCGAGCTGGGACGCGACCCAGCCGCCCGCGACGTTGAGCGCGACGTTCGCGACGACGACGAGCACGGTCACCGTCGCGAGCACGGGGACCCAGATCCACAGGAACTTCTTGTTCGACATCGGTGTCCTGGCACCGTCGGCGTTCTTCGCCCTGGCGTTCACTGCATTCCTCCTCGAGTGCGGCCCGTTCCTCAGGCTAGGAGCGGGGTACGGCGCCGCCCGCCGCGGCTGCACGATCGGTCGTTTCTGCGGCACGGACGGTCGTCCGTGCTCGACCCGTGCCGTCCGGTGCCCCCGCCGTCCGCCTCGCCGTCCGCCCGGCGAGGCGGGCGGGGAGGCGGACGGCGGGGAGCGGTGCGGCTACTCCCCGGCCGGGGTGATGGTGCCGTCCTGGTCGATCTGCCACGTCTCGCCGGTCTCGGCGGAGTCGGCCTCGATCGTGTACTTCCCGTCCTTGATGTCGACCGTGCCCTGGACGCGCGAGGCGGCGTCGGAGGGGACGAACGGCACCACGAGGAGGCCGTACTTGACCGTCGGCTCCTTGACGTCGCTGGCGAGCATGATCTGCGCCCAGCTGTCGTCCTCCGCGAGCGCATCGGCGACCGCCGTGCGCGCGTTCTCGAGGTCGGTCGCCACGTCGACGTCGGTCGCCTGGCTCTCGGACGACGACGGCCCGGCGGCGGAGTCGTCGCCGCTCCCGCACGCCGTCAGCCCGAAGGCCCCCGTGACGGCGACGAGCAGCCCGATCCCCGTGGTCAGCGCCTTGTTCCGCTTCACTTCCTGCTCCTTGGTTCGTTCGTGCCGCGGGCCCACCCCGCGGCCTTGTCGGGGTCGGACGGCGCCGGACGGGCGCCGTCCGCCCCGGGCGGGCGGCCGCTCGTGCGACCGCCCGCCCGTGCGGTCCGTCAGTCCGTGATCGGCCCGCCGTAGCTCAGCCCGAAGCCGTAGTCGTACGCGTTGCCCGCGGCGTCGGTGTAGGGCGTCATGTCCTTCGCGACGTCCTCCTGCTGCGCCTCGACCGTGTCCATGTCCTTCGGGAGCTGGACGGGCAGGCGGCCCTGGGGCTCGTGGAGGCCGAGCACGACCTCGAGGAGCGCCTGGTCGCTCGTGCCGAAGCCGACGACGATCGCGTCGGACGCGGCCTCGAACTCGGCCGGGACGACCGGGTTGGTCGCCTTGAGGACGGTGACGACCGGGATGTCCTTGCCGGTCGCCGCGACGGCCGCCACGGCGCGCTCGAACGCGTCGAGGTCCGACTCGTTCGCGATCTTCGACGTGTTCCCGAAGTACGAGCGGTTCTGGCGCGTGCCGTCCGGGAGCAGGTCGCCGGAGATCGAGGTCTGGCGCACGTTCGGGCCGTCCGCGGTGTACGGGCGGTACTGCAGCGACAGCGGGTACCAGGTGTCGTTCTCGAGGTCGTGCCCGATGTTCGAGAACGTGCCGCCGTTGTCCGGGCTGTCCATGCCCACGAGCACGAGGTCGACGTCCGACAGGTCGGGAGCGGTGTAGCTCGTGACCTTGTCGTCGGCGTCCGTGACGGCCTCGTCGGTGAGCACGGTGCCGAAGTACTGCTCGGCCACCTCGAGGTCGATCCCGGCGCCCTCGGTGTACTCGCCCGGACCGAACGAGCTCGCGAAGCCGGTGTTGAAGCTGCGCGGGATGTAGACGGTCTTGTCCTTCCACGCCTCGGCGTCCGCGGCGGTGACCGTCTCGCCGTCGTTCTTCAGCAGGACCACGGAGTCGAGCTGCGCCGCGTAGCCCGCGTCGACCTTGTCGTCGCTCGCCAGGATCGACGTGGACTCGTCGAGGTCCAGGTACGCGTTCTCGTACAGGCCCGGGTTGAAGAACATCGTGAGGATGCGCGCGCCGGACTCGCGGAACCGCGTGTCGGCGTCGACGTCGTTCGTGCCGGCCTCGAAGTCGGCCTGCCACATCTCGTGGGCCGCGAGGACCGGCGCGACGTCGTTGTTGCCGCCGAACATGTCGTGCCCGGTCTTGAGGATCTCGTAGTGGCGCTGCTCCTTGGTGAGGTCCTCGGCGCCCCAGCCGGTCGCGATGACCGCGCCCTCGTCGTTCATCCCGGTCGTGACGCCCCAGTCGGTGACGACGACGCCCTGGTAGCCGTTCTCCTCGCGGAGCAGGTTCATGCGCGTGTCGTCGTACGCCGTGCCGACGCGCTCGCCGAACAGCGGCTCGCCCTCGCCGTCGAGCGCGATCGAGTACGCCGACATGACGGCCGCGGAGTCGAGCGACCCGAGGAACGCCTCGGTGTGCGCGTCGAAGTTGCCGCCCGGGTAGACGCCGTACTTGCCGGCGTCGGTGTGGGCCTCGCGGCCGCCCTCGCCGGGACCGTCGCCCGCCCAGTGCTTGATCATCGCGTTGACGGACTCGGGGCCCCAGCCGTCCTGGCCGGTCGTGCTCTGGTAGCCGTCCACGTAGGCGGCGGCCAGCTCCGTGTTCTGCTCGACGTCCTCGCCGAACGTGCCGCCGACGCGCAGCCACCGCGGCTCGGTCGCGAGGTCGATCTGCGGGCTGAGGGCCGTCGTGATCCCCAGCGCGCGGTACTCCGCGGAGGACATCTCGGCGAAGTTGTCCATGTGCTCGACGTCGAACGTCGCGGCGAGGCCGAGGTTCGACGGCCACCGCGAGATGTCGGCGCCCTCGGCGTTGTAGCCGCCGGAGCCCGCGGTCGAGCGCGGGTCGGAGGCGAAGTTCACCGGGACGTAGGGCTCGTCCGCGGTCGCGAGCGACTCGGCGTAGGCCTGCATCTCGTTGGCCCACGTGACGGTCGCCTCGACGTCGCTCGGGCCCGCGTGCAGGACGTTGCGCAGGTGGGAGTCCGTCAGGTACTCCTTCTGGGCGTCCGTGAGGCCGTCGGCCTGCGACCGCTCGTGCGAGCTGAAGAGCATGAGTCCCGCGATCTGCTCGATCGTGAGCTCCTCGGCGAGGGCCGCCGCGCGCTCCTCGGCCGGCTCGCGCCAGTCCTCCCACGTGTCGAGCGTCCCGTTCGCGTTCATGTCCTTGAACGCGAGCTCCTGGCCGTCGACCTCCTCGGTGAGGAGCTCGACCGCGCTGTCCTTGCCGTAGGAGAGCGTGGGCCCGTCGCCCGGGTTGTCGACGACCACGAAGGACGTGGTCCCGTCCGTGACCTCCCGGGTCGTGAACGCGTCCGCCGCGCTCTCGTCGTCCGTGGTGCCCGCCGTGCATCCCGCCGCGGCCACGAGCGCGAGGCTCGCGAGCGCCGCCGCTCCCTTGACGCGGCCCGCCCGGTTGTCGCGGTGTCCCGCCGTTGTCGTTGTCTTCATCGACCTTCCCTTGTCGTCTCCGCGCCCACCCGCTCCGCACCCACCCCGGCGACCCACCCGGAGGCGCGTGCGTGGCGCAGCGAGCTCTGCGAACCCGTCGAGGCCCGGGACGTCGTGGTCCCTGAGCCGCGCCGTCACGCTATGGACGCGGCGGACGGCGGGGGCGGCCGGGTGCACGAACCGTCGCTTTGCGTCTACGAACGGTCGTCGAGGTCACGGCGGGGTCACGGTGGGCGGGTCCCAGGTCCCGCCCGGACGGGCCGTCCGGCGGCCTCCGGGGCGACGGCCGTGGCCGTGCGACGGCCCGTGACCCCGGCCGGGGTCCGTGGCCGCGGGGCGCGGGTCTACGCCGGGTGCGTGGCCGACGCCGCCTGCCGGGGCGAGCCCGTGGGCGGGCGGTCCTCCGGCATGGGCAGCAGTACGCGCAGGAGGAACCAGTGGTCCTCGGTGTTCACCGTCATCGACCCGCCGTACTTCTCCGCGGTGTACCGGATGGACTTGAGCCCGTACCCGTGCCGGGTGCGGTCGGCGCGCCGGGTGACGATGTCCCCGCCCTCGGTGCGGAGCTCGCCGGAGAAGTAGTTCTCGACCGTGAGCAGCACGAAGCGGTCGCGCGCGTAGACCGCGACCTTGATGATCCGCCGCTCCGGGTCGGGGACGGCCATGACGCCGTCGATCGCGTTGTCCAGGGCGTTGCCGAACACCGCGGCGACGTCCATCGCGGACATGAAGTCGAGCAGGGCGCCGTCGACCACGCACGTGAGGTCGATGTCCCGCTCCGCGCACTCCTGGCTCTTGGTCGTGAGGATCACGTCGAGCACGCCGTTGCCGGTGTCGGCCTGCCGGGCGTGGCCGGAGATGCTGGCCTCCAGGTGGTCGAGGTAGGACGCGCGCCGGCCCGGGTCCGCCTCGGCGCGGATCACCCCGATCTGGTGCTTGAGGTCGTGGTACTTGCGGTGGACGATCTGCATGTTCCGCTTCGACTGCAGGTACTGCTCGTGCTGCCGCCGCAGCATCTCGTCGATGGCGCGCACCTCGGACCGCGCCTGGTGCTGGAGCCGTTGGCCCTGCTGGGCGTAGAGGGCGACGAACCCGCACAGGTCGACGAGCGTGCGGATGTAGAAGATCTCGAGCCCGAGGCGTCCGCTGAACGGCGTGTTCGCGTTGAGGAAGCTGATGTTGCTCATGAAGAACGTGACGAGCGCGATCGCGACCGCCGACGCGAGCTCGCCGACCGTGACGTCGAGCTCCTGGTCGGGGCGGAAGTGGCGGGACTCGACGACGTACGCGACCCCGTACCCCACCGCGTACACGAGGACGAAGAACGCGACCTGCCAGGCCGTGCCGGGTCGGCCGTCGGGCAGGAAGAAGAAGCAGTGGACCTGCCAGTGCAGCGCCGCCACGAGCTCGGCGAGCACGAGCGCGCGCGCCGCGAAGTACCCCGCGTCGCGCGCCGAGACGCGCGCCGCCGCGACGATGAACCCGTACATGCACGCGACCGCGGCGGCCATCCCGACGGTCCACAGCTGACGCGGGAGCAGGTCGGCGAGCGCCTGCACCCCGACCTGCGCGGCGAGGGCGGCGACGGCGAGCGCCACGAGCCGGGCCCGCGGCAGGCGGGGTCGGCGCAGGAGAACGTAGACCAGGCACGCGAGCCACTCCGCGAGGCCGGTCAGCGCGCGCGGGATGTCGGGCAGGGTCGCCATGAGGTCGGTCGCGGCGCTCATGCCCGTCGCGCCCCGAGGTAGTCGGTGAGGGCCGCGAGGAACGCCTTCTTCCGCGCCCGGCTGATGAGCAGGTCGTGCCCGCCGACCAGGAGCACGCTGCTGCCCTGGACCGCGAGCACGTGCCGCAGGTTCACGAGGTAGCCGCTGTTGCTCCGGAAGAAGTCCCGGCCCTCCAGCTGGGCCTCGAGCGCCTTGAGCGGCCCGACGACGGAGTGCCTCCCGTCCACCGTGTGCACGGTGGTGCGGTGCTTCGCGCTCTCGAGGAAGACGATGTCGTCCGTCGCGACGCGGGCCAGGCCGCCGTCGACCGCGAGCAGCAGGTAGTCGGCCGACCGCCGTCGGAGCCGGGCCACGGACCGCTTGAGCTCCTGGGAGAACGCGAAGTACCGCAGCGGCTTGAGCATGTAGCTCAGCGCGTCGACCTCGTACCCCTTGATCGCGTGCTGGGTCATGTTGGTGATGAAGATCAGGACGACGTCCGCGTCGACCTGGCGGATGCGGCGGGCGGCGCTGAAGCCGTCGAGGTTCGGCATCTCGACGTCGAGCAGCAGGATGTCGAAGTCCGGCCGGTACCCGGTGACCACCTGCTCGCCGTCGGCGAAGAGCGCGACGGCGAACTGCTCGCCGTGCTCCTGCTCGTAGCGTCGCAGGTACTCCACGAGCAGCGCGCTGCTCGCGGGGTCGTCCTCCACGATGCCGATCCTGATCACGATGCCGTTCTCCAGGGACTGCGCCCCCGGGGCGTGGCCCGACGACCGGACACCTCCGTGTGCCGTCGCGGCCTCGCCCCCGCCTACGTTGCCGATGAGCCCGCCGTCGTGCGGCGGATCCCGAACATTATGGGCCACCCGGCGGAGAAACGGGCCACCCGGTAGGGATTTCGGTCAGCGCAGGTCCCGGACGTACGCGGCGGCGCCGTCGTACGCGGCGATCCGCCGCTCGTAGTACGTCGCGATGATGAGCAGCAGGCCGCCCGCCGCGGCGAGCGTGAGCATCCACGGCCCGGCGGAGATGCGCGTGCCGAGCTGCGAGACGAACACGACGAGGATCTCGACCGGCAGCACGGCGACGCCCAGCAGGAACGGCGCCGCGAGGTGCTTGCGCGTCCCGACGAGGACCGCCGCGAGCGCGAGCGCGACGACGAGCATCGCGCGCCACGTGCGCGCGTCGGTGTACGTCGCGAGCACCGACGGCCCGACGAGCGCGAGGAGCCCGGGCGCGAGCGCACGCCACGACCCGACGACGCCGACGGGCCAGCCGCCGAGGGGCCGGGGCGTGCGCGCGGGCGCGGCCGGGAGACCGCTCGGTCCGCCCGGGGCCGTGCCCGCCGTGCCCGCGGTTCCCGCCGTGCCCGTCGTGCCCGCGGCGCCCGCCGCGAGCGCGAGGTAGCCCGCGACGAGGAGCCCGGCGCCGAGGGGCAGGGAGAAGACCTCGACGCGCAGCTCGCGCGGCGACCACGCACCGATCGCGGCGACGAGGGCGAGCAGCCACAGGAACCAGGCGGGCGGGAGGTCGAGCCGCCCGCGCACGGCGCGGCGCACCCCCACCACGAGCACCGCGAGGAGCGCGACCTCGACGAGCCAGACCGTCGCGATGACGCCCCACACGGGCCGCACGTTCGCGACGGCGCCGACCACCACGAGCCCCAAGGCGGGCGCGACGGCCCAGCGCCGCGTCGCCGCGGCACCCCGCCCCGAGGCCGAGCGCGCCGCGACGAGCCCCGCGCCGACCGCCACGCCGCCCGCCGCGACCGCCCACGCGAACCCGAGGACGAACAGCGCGCCACCGCCGGGCACGTGCGCGACGTGCAGCGACTCCACCGTCCCGGCGACCGCGGCGAGCACCGCGGCTCCGGCGAGCCGGAGCGCACCGGCACGCCGCCACGCGCTGCGGGTCGTCGCGGCCGGGGCGACGCCGCCCGCCGTCGTGCCCTGCCGGAGCAGCACCGCACCGGCGACGGACACCGCACCCGCGACGACGAGCAGCGACGCGCGGACGTCGCCCGCGCCCGGGGCCGCGCCCAGGACGAGCACCGACGGCACGACGAGCAGCACGAGACCCGCGCCCGCGAGCTCCCACCCGCGCCGCGCACGGCGGGCGAGGAGCGCGCCGACGGCGACGGCGGCGAGCGCGGGCGGCGCGGTGTACGCCTCGACGAGCCCGACCTCGGCGGCCGCGAGCGCCGTCCAGAGCGCCGCGGTGCCGAGGACGGCGGCGAGCCACCACTCCCCCCGCCGGTCGCGGTCGCGCGCGGCGAGCCCTGCGCCGACGGCGAGCAGGAGCAGCACGGCGACGGCGATCGTCGGGCCCGCGGCGGGGCGCCCGTACGCGAGCCCGACAGCGATGGCCCCCGTCACGGCCGCGCTCGCCTCGACGGCGACGCGGCCCGCACCGAGGTCGAGCCGTGCCGCGAGCGGCCGGGCCCCCGCGAGGGCCGCCGCGACGAGGACGGCGACGACGGGCAGGACGACGGGCGAGCCGCTGCCCGGGAGCACGAGCGCGCCCGCGCTCACCACGGCGACGGCCGCCGTCGGGAGCACGAGGGCCGCGGCGAGGACGCGCAGCGCCGTCACCGAGCCGGGGCGCCGGGAGCCGACCAGGACGACCTCGAGCGCGAGCATCGCGAGGCACGCCGCGACGGACCAGGTGCTGCGCTCGTCGACGACGGTGAGCACGCCGAGCCCGAACGGCACGGCCGTCACGCCGAGGACCGCCCACCACGAGTGCCGGTCGACGCGCGGGGCGAGCGTCACCGCGAGCGCCGCGAGCGAGGCGACGCCGGAGACCCCGCACAGCACGACGACCGTCCCGGCGCCGCTCCACGCGAGCGTCACCCCGAGCACGAGCAGCGCGTACCCGTACGCGACCCCGACGAGGGGCGCGTGCAGGGACCGCGGCGCGGCGGCGCGCGCCGCGAGGAGGAGCAGGCCGACGACGACGGCCCCGGCGGTCGCCGTCGGGCGCGCGACCCAGGACCCGGCGACGAGGAGGACGAGCGCGAGGACGGTGCCCGCGACGGCGGCGGCGTGCGCGGCCCGCCGCTCGGACCGGCCGACGGGCAGCAGACCGTGGCGGACGGCGGTGCGCGCGCCGGGCACGAGGCGCCCGACGGGGCGCAGGGCGCGTCCCAGCCCGCGCCGGACGGCGCGCACGACGGCCCCGGGAGACGGGGCGCCCGCGACGGCCGCCGCCGAGCGGTCGGTCCCGGCGGGCGCGGCGGCCGGGGCCGGCCGCGCCGTCGCGACGAGCAGCACCGCGGCGAGCAGCGCGAGCAGGACGAGCGACGAGACGCCCGCGAGCCGCGGGTCGAGCGCCAGGGTGAGGACGAGCGCGAGCGCCGCCCAGGGCGCGAGCGCGCGCCCCGTCACGACGAGCGGCGCCGTCCCGAGCCGCGACGCCCCGCCGAGGAGGGGCGGCGCGGTCCGCGGCGTGCGCAGCGGGAGCCGGGCCGCGACGAGCAGGACGACCAGCACGGAGAGGAGACCGACGAGCGTGCCGTCGAGCAGCGTCGCGCCGACGGTCCCGGGCGCCGTGCCCTCGCCCGCCAGCCCGGCGGACAGGATGCCGACGCCCAGCGGCGCGTCGTCGAGCGCGGTGCTCGTCCCCGCGGTCGGGGTCACGAGCACCTCGGCGGCCCGCAGGCCGGCGAGCGCGAGGGCCGGGCCCGCCATGACGAGCACGACGACGGCGCCCCCGAGGAGCGCGTCCGAGCGTCCGACCGCGGGGACGGGTGCCCGGAGCACCCCCGCCGACACGCGGCGGCCGGTGAGCACCAGCACGACTGCCCACGCGAGCGCGCCGAGCCCGGGCGCGAGACCCACGAAGCCGACGCCGTCGCCCGTGCCGAGCAGCGCGCCGGCGAGCACCGCCGCGGCGCCGCCGACCGCGTACCAGCGCCGCTCGCCCGTGGTGACCCGGAGCAGCGTCGCGACGAGCGCCGCCCCGAGCGCGACGAGCGCCGCACCCGCTCCCCCGGGCAGCCCGGGCGGCGCGGGGACGGTCAGCCCGACGAGGACCGCGAGGAGCACGGCGACCGTGCGCACGACGCCCAGGAACCCGCGCTCCGCGCCGAGGGTGCCGCCCACGCGCGCGCCCGCCGCCGCGGCGACGGGGCCGGCGACCGCCGTCAGGCACGCCGTCACGAGGAGCGCGACCGCCGAGCCCCACGACGCCTGCGCCGCGGGCGCCGCGACCAGCGGCACGAGAGGACCGAGCACGACGGCGCCCGTCACCCAGGCCCGGACGCGCGCCCGCTCGCCCACGACGCCGAGGCCGACGAGCACGACGGCGAGCAGCGTCGCGCGCGCCGCGGCGGCACCCACCGGGTCGAGCGCCCACGCGCTGAGCGCGAGCTCGACGTCGACCAGCGCGAGCACCACGGCCAGCGCCGCGACGGCCTCCGCGGACGACCGCAGGCCGCGCGACCGCAGGAGCACCGCGGCGCCGACCGTGAGCGCGGTGACGACCCCGGTGACGAGGGCGCGCAGGGCCAGGTCGTCGGCGAACGTGAAGAACACGAAGACGACGGCGGCCACGGCGAGCAGCCCGGCGCCCGCCCCGGCGAGCACGGGCTGGAGGCCGACGGACCGCGCGGTGGCCATATCCGGACCGACGCCACCGGCGCGCGGGCCCGCGGGCCCCGGCACAGGCACAGGCACCGGCACCGGCACCGGCACCGGCACGACCGGGCCGGGCGTTCCGGGACGCGTCGGCCCATCCGGTCCGGCCACGGGCGACAGGGTCGACGAGCGAGGCCCCGCCGCCCCGCGCCCGGCCGTGTCGAGCGGGCGCATCGGCGGGGGGCCCGCCGGGGTCCCCCACCCACCGCCCGCTGCTGCGCCGGGCCGGCCACCGCGCAGGGTGCCAGGGAACGTGCCGGGCGGGGCCGCGACGGCGGCACGCGCGGCCCACGCGGCCGCCTCGGGCTGAGCGGCGCGGAGCGTGTCGAGGGCGGTCTGGCGCCGCCGGAGCGCGTCGGCCGCGTCGGTCGACGCCGCCGCCACCTCGAACGCGAGCGGCCCGACGAGGTCGAGCAGGCACCGGTCGCACCGCGCCGACCGCAACGGCGCGGCGCACGCGGGGCAGGAACGCGTCTCGGGGAGCCGCGCCAGCGCGACGTCGACCCACGGCTCTCTCATGACGGACATCCTGGCGAACCTGTGAGGCGCCTGGGGACGCGTCCACAGGGGGTCGCGTGGCGGTCCGGTGAAGAGCTCGACCGTGGTCGAGGAAGAGGCGCCGGTCAGCGCGGGCGCAGCCCGCCCATCGCCGTGTCGAGGACGCGGTCGACGTACTCGACGGTGAGCGGGCCCGTCCGCTGGAGCCAGCGGTTGAGCACCGGGCCCCAGACGAGGTCGACGGCGACGTCGAGGTCGACGTCGGGGGCCAGCTCCCCGGACTCCTGCGCGCTGCGGAGCCGCTGCCGCTTGGCCTCGCGGAGCGGCTCGTCGAGGCGCTCGCGGTAGAGGTCTGCGAGCGCCGGGTCGTGCGCCGCCTCCGTGGCGAGCGCGCGCATGGGCGCGGCGAGACGCGGGTCCTCCAGCTCGGCGACGGTCGCGTGCAGCACGTGCCGCAGGTCGGCGACGAGGTCTCCGGTGTCGGGCAGGACCGGCGCTCCCCCGTCCTCGCCCTCGCTGAGCGTGAGGAACGCGTCGAGGACGATCGCGGCCTTCGACGGCCACCACCGGTAGATCGTCTGCTTCCCCACGCGGGCGCGGGCCGCGATGCCCTCGATGCTCAGCTGCGGGTACGGGATCTCCTGGAGGAGGTCGAGCGCGGCGGCGAGGACGGCGCGGCGGGAGGACTCGCTGCGGCGCGAGGGATCGGGTGCGGCCATGGCGGTAGACTACCCCGGCGAGACGGACCGTTTCGTCTTGACGACGGTCATGCAGCCCTCTACGGTCGAGCCAACGAGACGGACCGTCTCGTCTCATTCTCGAAGGGAACCGTCATGCGACACACCTCCCCGCCGGCCCGGACCTGGTTCGTCACCGGCGCGAGCCGCGGCATCGGGCACGCGATCGCCGTCGCGGCGCTAGAGCGCGGCGACCGCGTCGTGGCCGCCGCGCGCACCGCGTCCCGGGACGCCTTCGCCCCGGAGCACCACGACCGTGTGCTCGCGCTCCCCCTCGACGTCACCGACCGCGACGCGGTGGTGGCCGCGGTCGACACCGCCGTCGAGCACCTCGGCCGGCTCGACGTCGTCGTGAACAACGCCGGGACGATGTCGATGGGCATGGTCGAGGAGTTCACCGAGGCGCAGGCGCGCGCGCAGCTCGAGGTGAACTTCTTCGGGGCGCTCTGGGTCAGCCAGGCGGCGCTGCCGCACCTGCGGCGCCAGGGCTCGGGCCACGTGCTCCAGATGTCGAGCATCGCCGCGCTCGCCGGCTTCCCGAGCACGGGCCTGTACAGCGCGAGCAAGTTCGCGCTCGAGGGGATGAGCGAGGCGCTCGCCCTGGAGGCGGCGCCCTTCGGGGTCTCGGTCACCGTCGTGCAGCCGGGCGGGTACTGGACGGACCTGTACACGAGCATGACGACGACGACCGCGCTCGACGCCTACGCGCCCCTGCGCGCGGAGCTCGAGAAGCAGTGGGCGGACGGCTCGGTCGACAGCGACCCGCGGCTCGCCGCCGACGCGGTGCTCACGCTCGTCGACAGCGAGGACCCGCCGCTGCGCCTCCTGCTCGGCAGCATGGTCTACGACCTCGCCCAGGGGATCTCGCGACAGCGTCAGGACACGTGGGCGGCCTGGGAGGACGTGAGCCGCGCCGCCGAGCACGCCGTCGCGGCGCCCGGCCCGGCCGCGGGATGAGCCCGCGCGCCGGGAGACCTCACGACGGCCGCGCTCAGCCCCGGAGTCGCTCGACGAGCGCGCGCGTCAGGGGCGCGTCGACCCCCGCACGGTCGGCGGCGCGCACGATCGCGCCGCCGATCGCGTCGGTCTCGAGCGGGCGGCCCGCCTCGGCGTCGCGCAGCATCGAGGACTTCGCGTCGGCCCCGAAGCGGTCGTAGAACGTCAGGGTCCGGTCCGGGTCCGACGGCGCGCCGCTCGCCGCCGCGACGGCGGCGACCTCGCGGACGAGCGCCTCGAGCTCGGCCCGGTGCGTGGTCCGCACCTCTCCGATCGGGGCGCGGTGCGCCGTCGTGAGCAGCGCGAACGGCGCGAGGAAGCCGAGCTTCGCCCACATCAGCGCCGTCTCGTCGTCGTGCACGGTGGTGGGGATGCCCGCACCCTCCAGGAGCGCGCGCACCGCCTCGACCCGCTCCGGGTCCACCCCGCCCGGCGCGGCGTCGACCTCGACGAACGCGCTCGTGTGCTCGATCTCGCCCGGCGCGACGCGCGTGGACTCGACGCGGACCGTCGCGGGGAGCACGCGCGCGGTGCCGTACCGCGCGCGCAGCGCGTCGAGGTGGTCGAGGCCGTTGAGCATCGGGACGACCACCCCGTCGCCGAGCACCTCCGGCGGCACGCGGTCGAGCGCGTCGTCGAGCGCGGTCTGCTTGACCGCCACCACGACGACGTCGACCGGGGCGTCGAGGCGCGTGGCCGCGTGCGCCGGGACGTGGAGGTCGCCCACCTGGCGGCTGCGCACGTGCAGGCCGCGCTCCGTGAGGGTGGCCGCCGTGGCCTCGCCCGCGAGGAACGTCACCCGGGCGCCCGACCGGACGAGCAGCGCGCCGACCAGCCCGCCGACCCCGCCCGGCCCGAGCACCGCCACGTCCCGGCCGTCCCGGCCGCTCAGGCCGTCCGTCGTCTCCGTCACCGTCGTCCTCTCGTCGTGCCACCGGGTCGCCCCGGTCGTCGTGCCCACGCGGGCGGGCGCCCCGCCGTCAGGTCGCGGGAACCTCGACCCTACCCACGGGGACCGACCGCGCCGAGCCGGCGCCGGGCACGGTGAGCGCCGCGATGCCCGTGGTGATGGGGATCGCGAGGACGAGCCCGATCGAGCCGACGAGCGTGCGCACGACCTCCTCCGCGATCTCGCCCGACGTGAGGCTGGTCGCGAGGTTCTGGTCGGAGAGGTAGACCGCCATGAGGAGCGGCAGCGCGGCGCCGACGTACGCGAACGCGATCGTGTAGACGGTCGAGGCGATGTGGTCGCGCCCGATGCGCATCGCGCGCGCGTACAGCTCGCGCCGGGTCGCGAGCGGCGCGACGGCGCGCAGCTCCCACACCGCGGACGCCTGCGTGATCGTCACGTCGTTGAGCACGCCCATGCCGGCGAGCACGATCCCGCACAGCACGACCCCGCGGATCGAGAGCTCGGGCGCGTACTGCGGGATCCACAGGGACTCCTCCGACGTGAGGCCCGTGATGTTGGCCGCCCCGGATCCCCACCAGCCCAGCACGGCCGTGAGCACCAGGCCGACGAGGGTGCCGAGCAGCGCCGTCGACGTCCGCGCGGTGAACCCGTGCGCGACGTACAGCACGACGAACATCACGAGCGACGACGTCACGAGCGCGACGCCCAGCGCGTCCTGCCCGGTGAGGAGCGCGGGCAGCGTGAACGACGTGATGACGACGAACGCGCCCGCGAGCCCCGCGAGCGCCGCGAGGCCGCGCCACCGCGCGACGGCGAGCACCACGACGGCGTACGCGACCGCGAGGACGCCGATGGGCAGCCCGCGCTCGAAGTCCATGAAGACGTAGGGCGTGCCGCCCGCGCCCGCGGCCTCGGCGATGTACAGGACGCGCAGGCGGTCGCCCTCGTCGAACCCGTAGGCGACGTACTCGGGCGGCGCGTTGACGGTGATCGCGTCGCCGCCCACGTCCTCGCCGCCCGCGCGGGAGCCCGCGTCGAGCCGGGCGGGCACCTCGCTCGTCGCCTCGTCGACCGGCCCGGTGACGGTCGCGCGCAGGACGGTGCTGCCCTCCGCGGCGACGGGGATGCGTGCGGGCACGTCCGCCGCGGCGGGCCACAGCGCGACGAGCCCGGCGAGCGTGACGAGCAGCGCGGGCACCAGGAGCGCGGCGAGCGTGACCCGCACGCGCCGGGTCGCGGGCGCGGCCGGGCCGTGCGCGTGGGCGTGCGCGTGCGCCGGGTTGCGCGCGGTGCCCCGCGCCAGGACGTCGGGCACCCGCCGCGACCGCGTGCGGCGCTCGCCGCGCCCGGGCGTCTCGGGAGGAGTCGGTGCGCTCACGCGAGGATGCTGCCACGGCGGCCCGACGACGCCCGGCGGCACGCGCCGTCGGGCACCGATCGCGCGGGCCGGGCCGTCCGGGGCCCCCGCCGGCTCACTCGGGGAGCGTCACGTGGCCGCGGCGCACGCCCGCGACGAGGCGGCGCGGGAGGGTGACCTCGCGGCCGTCGACGACGACGGTCACGAGCTCGGGCACCTGCGCCTTCCACTGCGAGCGACGGGCGCGGGTGTTCGAGCGGGAGAGCTTGCGCTTGGGCACGGCCATGAGGGGTCCTTCCGGTGGGCGAGCGCCCAGCCTACCGGTTCGTGAGAACGATTCTCAAGACAGGTCGGGGCGTCGGTCCGGCCCGGCGGTAGCATCCCCGGGGCCGCGCGCCCTGCCACGACCCGGCGCGACCGCCGCACCCACCACCACGACGCACGAGGAGCCCTCATGGCCACGGTCGACTACTTCCTCTCCGGTGACCCGGAGGTCGCCAAGCAGCACCTGCACGCCGCGCTCCAGGAGCAGGGCTTCACGGTGACCACGCGCCCCACGGGCCAGTGGGCCGCCGAGCGCGGCAGCAAGCAGAAGACGTTCTGGCTCGGCGCGTTCGCCGGCAAGGCCCAGCACCTCGTCTTCACGGTCGACTTCATGGTCCACGGCGACCAGCTCGTCGCGCGCATCGACCGCCCGACCGGGCACGGCGCGATGGCCGGCGCCGTCGGCGTCGCGCGCTCGAACAAGGCGTTCGGCGAGGTCGACCAGGCGATCGGCACGCGCCTCACGCAGCACGGCATCCTCGCGAACGTCGTGCACGCCTGACCCGCCCCCCGCACGCACGAAGGCCCGGATCCCCTCACGGGGGTCCGGGCCTTCGTGCTGCTGACCGGGCCGGCGACGGCCGGTCAGCGGGACGTCACTTGGCGACGGCCTTCTTGAGCAGGCTGCCGGCGCTGATCTTCACGCCGTAACCGGCCGGGATCGAGATCTCCTCGCCCGTACGGGGGTTGCGGCCCGTGCGGGCGGCACGCTCGACGCGCTCGACGGACAGGAGGCCCGTGACCTTGACGGCCTCGCCCTTGCCCAGCGACTCGATGAGCACCTCCTGGAAGGCGTTGAGAGCCTTCTCGGCGTCCGCCTTCGACAGGTCGGCCTTGCTGGCGATGGCCGAGACGAGCTCGGACTTGTTGAGCGACATGCGAATCCCTTCTTCGGTTCACGACGCGCGGTGGTCACCACCCGTCGTCACGGTCTCAGTGTGCCAGCCGCGGGGCCGTGCACCGGGGACAACACTAGGGAACACGCGGAGTTTCGCGCGACTTCTCGCGGCTCTCGTCGTCGCGTGTCCTCGCTCAGCCGTCCTCGTGCTCGTGGTCGTGGCCCTCGTGCTCGTCGTGCGCGGGCTCGTCGTGACCGTGCTCGCCGTCCTCGTGGGCGTGCTCGTCGGCCTCGTGGCCCCCCGTGGTGGCCGGCTTGCCGGTGACCCCGTTGAGCTCGTTCGGGACGACGTCGAGCTCCGCGCTCTTCCACACCTCGCCGCCCACGTAGTCGACCGCGTGGATCGCGCGACCGGCCGGGTCCGTGACGTAGGCGATGCCGTCCTGGACGAACAGCGCCGGCCGCGGCTCCTGCCACTCCTCGGGCTCCTCCCACGCGTCGACGACGGGGACGGACCGCACGACCGTGCCCGACTCCGGGTCGATGACGTGCAGCGACCCGTCGGTGCCGAGCACGAGCGCCTCGCCCGCGTCGCCCCGCCCGAGCGAGCGGAAGGTGTAGCTCGCGGGGAGGTCGACGAGGCGCAGGCTCGCGTCGCGCGTGTCCACGAGGGAGACGCGCGTGGGCCGCTCGAGCTCCGCGTCGGGGTCGGACTTGTAGTCGCCGAGCACGACGGGCGACGCCTCGCTGCCCGCCTGGTTGCCGATGCGCCCGTAGGCGTCCGGGGCGGCGACCTTGGTGATCGCGCCGCCCGCGACGACGAGCACGCCGTCCTCGCAGCCGATGACGACGGCCTCGCCCGCGGCGACGGCCTCCCCGTGCACGCCGGGGCACTGGTCGTTCGCCGCGACCTCGTCGCCCGCGGCGTCGAGGAGCCGGACGCCGGTGCGCGCGTCCTCGGTGCCCTCGGAGACGACGAGCGAGCCGTCGGACAGCTCGACCGCGACGCCGTGGTGCGCCGCGGGGGTGGTCAGGGTGCGCGCGTCGTCGATGCCGTGCGGGTCGGCCACGGTGGCCGAGTCGAGCACGGTGATGTCGCCCGTGCCGTCGTCGAACAGCGCGGTGCGGCCGTCGTGCACGACGACGTGGCCCGGCTTCTCGGCCGCGTACGTCACGTCCGTGAGGACCGGGTCGGCCGTGTAGTAGTGGGCGTGGTCGCCGTGCGGCTCGGCCCAGGTGCCGGCGTCGAGCACCTGGAACCCGCCGGACGTCGAGACGAGCAGGTGCCGCCCGTCGCCCGCAGGGTTGAGGCGGTTGAAGCCGTCGAGCTCGAGGTCGTCGACGACCTCGAGCGTCGTCGCGTCGAGGACCTGGACGCCGCCGTCGTAGGTGATCGCGAGGCGCGGGGTGAGCGCCGCGGCCTCGCTCACGTCGGACGTGGCCGACGGCGCGTGCTCCGCCGCGTCGCCCTGCTCGCCCTCGGAGCCCGCGCCCTGCGCGCACGCCGCGACGAGCGTGAGCGGGAGGGCGAGGCCGAGCGCGAGGGCGAGCGGTCGGCGTCGGGCACGGGCGCCGGGAGGGGCCGTCACCCGGGCGGGATCGGCAGCGGCGTCGGTCGGGTCGGGTGCGGTGTGGTGCATGCGTGGTCGGCCGCCCGGACACCCGGGCGGCCGCTCCTCTCCGGTGGTGGTGGTGCGCGGGTCAGCCCTGACGGGCCTTCCAGCGCGGGTTGGCCTTGTTGAGGACGAAGGTCTTGCCGTGCCGGCGCACGACCTTCGCCCCGGGCTTGTCCTTGAGCGAGCGGAGGGAGGCGCGGACCTTCATCGCGCGCCCCCGCCCTGCGCGCCGCCGCGGGCGCCGTAGCGCTGGCGGAACTTCTCGACGCGGCCGGCCGTGTCCACGACGCGCTGCGTCCCCGTGTAGAACGGGTGGCTCGCGCTCGAGATCTCGACGTCGACGACGGGGTAGGTGTTCCCGTCCGTCCAGGTCACGGTCTCGCGCGGGACGCCCGGGCCCTGCGGGTGGTCGCCCGCGAGGGTCGAGCGGGTCAGGAACGAGAAGTCGGCGGACTTGTCGCGGTAGACGACGGGCCCGTAGACGGGGTGGATGTCCTTCTTCATGGTGGTCTCCTTGCTGAGCCGGGGCCGTCCGCCGCTCGGGGCGGCGGTCACCAGCTCGACTTCGTGACTCCGGGCAGCTCGCCGCGGTGCGCCTGCTGGCGCAGGCGGACGCGCGAGAGTCCGAACTTCCTCAGGTAGCCGCGCGGGCGGCCGTCGACGACGTCGCGGTTCCGCGTGCGCGTGGCGCTCGCGTCGCGGGGCTGGCGCTGGAGCTCGCGCACCGCGTCCGCCTTCTCCTCGAAGGACGAGGACGGCGACGCGACGACTCGCTTCAGCTCGGCGCGACGCTCGGCGTAGCGGGCGACGACGGCCGCCCGCTGCTCGTTGCGCGCGATCTTCGACCGCTTCGCCATCAGCGCTCCTCGCGGAAGTCGACGTGGCGGCGAACGACGGGGTCGAACTTGCGCAGGACCATCCGGTCGGGGTCGTTGCGGCGGTTCTTGCGGGTCACGTAGGTGAACCCGGTGCCCGCGGTGGACCGGAGCTTGATCACGGGACGGAGGTCGGTGCGGGTAGCCATCAGAGCTTCTCCCCTCGGGCGAGGATCCGCGCCACGACGGCGTCGATCCCCTGGCGGTCGATGGTCTTGATGCCCCGGGCGCTGACGCGCAGGGTCACGTGGCGACCCAGCGACGGCACCCAGTAGCGCTTCTTCTGGATGTTCGGGTCGAAGCGACGCTTGGTCCGCACGTGGGAGTGCGAGATCGCGTGGCCGAACCCGGGAGCGGTGCCGAGCACCTGGCAGACGGCGGACATGGCGGTTCCTCTCGGGGTCGGTCGGGGCGACGGGGACGACACTAGATAGTGAGAATCATTCCCGTCAAGACGCTATGCTGACCCGCTGTCGAGAACAGTTCTCAGGAGCAGGTTGTTCCCGAGCCGGCCGCCGAGCCTCCCGGGACGCCCCAGACCACGGATCGGAGCGCTTCATGCCCTTCTCGTCGCACCCCTCGCCGCACCCGGCGCCCGACGACACCCGCGTCGCCCTCAGCGTCCTCGCGACGATCGACCCCGTGCTGCGCGACAGCGCGGTGTTCGGGCTCGTCGTCGGGGCACCGCGCGTCGTCGCGCTCCGCCACGACATCCGCGCCGCCGAGGGCGCGCTGCGCCGGGTCGTCGTCGACGCGAGCGGCGTCGTCGAGGACGAGGTCGTGCCGCTCGAGCACGCGTGCCTGTCGTGCGCGGTCCGGGAGGACGCCGTCCCGACGCTGCGGCGGCTCGCGGAGGACGGGCGCTGGGACCACGTCGTGCTCGCGCTCCCCGTGGCGGCCGAGTCGCTGCCCGTCGTCCGCGCGCTCGCCGCGCAGACCACCCCCGGCGCCGAGCTCGATCGGCTGCGCCTCGCGACCGTGCTCGCCGTCGCGGACGTCGACACGCTCGAGCACGACCTGCTCGACGACGAGCTCGTCACCGAGCGCGGGGTGGGGCTCACGGAGGACGACCAGCGGGCCGTCGGGGAGGTGCTCGCCGCGCAGCTCGAGCACGCCGACCTCGTCGTGACGACCGGCGATCCTGTCGCCGCCGCGACCGGGGCGGGGCTCGTCGACCGGCTGCGCGGCGTCGGGACCCGCCGGGTCGACGGGCTCCACGCGCTCGCCGCCGCCGACCTCGCGGGACGCACGCACGACCCGGTGGCCGGCGAGCGCCGGGCGCACCCGCTCGGCGTGCGAGGCCCGCTCCCCCGCCGCGCGCGCCGCGCGGGCGACCGGAGCTGGACGGTCGAGCTGCGCTCGGCCCGCCCCTTCGACCCCGAGCGGCTGCTGCGCCGCATCGAGGACCTGGGCACGGGGCGGGTCCGGTCACGCGGGGTGTTCCACGTCGCGAACCGCCCCGACTCGCTGTGCGCGTGGGACGGCGCGGGCGGCCAGCTCTGCATCGGCACGCTCGGCACGTGGGACGACGCGACCACCGCCGAGGGGCGGCCCGTCGAGCCGCACACGCGCGTGGTGGTCGTCGGCGCGACGCCGCCGGAGGTCGAGCCGGGCGAGGACTCGCGCGAGCGGGTCCTCGACGCGTTCCGCGACGTGCTCGCGACGCCGGACGAGCTGGCCGACGGCGGGCTGCGCTGGCTGGGGCGCACCGACGTCCTCGCGCCCTGGCTCGGCGCGCGCACGGACGCCGTCTGAGGTCGGGGCCGCTGCCGCCGGGACGCGAGGGCGGGCCGGAGGGACGGAACCTCCCGGAGACGGGAGAACCGGTGGCGATCCGCCGCGAGAGCTCCCCCCAGCGAAGCTCTCGTCGCGGACCGCCACCGGTCCAGGTGTGTCGCCACGTGACCCGTCGTGGCGACGTCCCCCACCAGTGCAAGAGCACCGGGGCGCCCGTTCGTGACGCGCGTTGCCAGTGATGTGGATCACAGTACGACGCGGGCTGCTCGACCGCGCGCGCACGTCACACCCCGACCCGCGTCATGATCGCGGCCCTGGAGCGTCTTCCTCCCTGAGGGCCGCCGGACGGAGGCGGCCGGGACGGGAGCGGCGTGCACACGCAGGACCTGACGGAGCTCGGCGACGAGCAGCTCGCCGACGAGGTGCGCGCGGGCCGCGCGGAGGCGTTCGCCGTGCTCTGGGAACGGCACGCGGCTGCCGGGCGCTCGGCGGCCCGCCGCCTCACGGCGACGTACGACCCGGACGACCTCGTCCAGGAGGCGTACCTGCGTGTGCTCGGCGCGCTGCAGTCCGGCCACGGGCCGACCGGCCCGTTCCGGCCCTACCTCTACACGACGCTGCGCAGCGTCGCGGCGAGCTGGGCCCGCACGCCGGACCCGACGCCCGTCGAGGACGTGCCCGAGGTCGTCGACCCGCGCGACCTGTCGACCGAGGTCCTCGAGCGCTCGGTGACGGTCCGCGCGTTCCGCCGCCTGCCGGAGCGGTGGCAGGCCGTGCTCTGGTACACCGAGGTCGAGGGGATGGAGCCGCGCGAGGCGGCGCCGCTGCTCGGGCTCTCGGCGGCCGCGACCGCCGCGCTCTCCTACCGCGCCCGCGAGGGCCTGCGCCGCGAGTGGCTCCAGGCCCACGTGAGCAGCGACGCGGTGGCCCCCGAGTGCCGTTGGACGGTCGAGCGCCTGGGCGACCGCGCGCGCGGGTCGCTGTCGCGCGCGGCGCAGGACCGCGTCGAGGAGCACCTCACCGGGTGCCTGTCGTGCTCGATCCTCGCGGAGGAGGTCGACGACGTCGCCTCGCGCCTGCGCATCGTCCTCCTGCCGCTCGTCCTCGGCGTCCCGGCCGCGGTCGACGCCGCGACCGGCGCCCTCGCGACGACGACCTCCGCGCCCGCCACGGCGACGGTCCCGGCGACCGGCACCACGACGGGCCCGGCGACCGGCACGACCGGGGCCGGGGGCGCCGGGGCGACGTCCGGCGCGGGAGCCGCGGTCCCCGGTGTCCTGGTCGGCGCGCTCGCCGCGGTGGTCGTGGCGGCCGTCGTCGGCGTGCTGGCCGTGGCGCGGCCGTGGTCCGCTGCCGACCCGCCCGCCGCCGCGGCCGGGCAGCAGTCGTCCGCTCCCGGTCTCGCCGCGCCGCTCCCCGTCCTGCCGGACGGCGACCCCGCGGAGAACGGCGCGGACGACGTGCCGGTCGCGACCGAGCCGGACGCCCCCGCCGGGGCGGGCGACCGCCCCGAGCCGCCCGCCGCGGGCCTCGACGCCCCACCCGCCTCCCGTCCGGACGGGCAGGACGCGCCCGGAGCCGGCGAGACCGCGCCCGAGCCGGCCCCGCCGTCGGTCGAGCCGGCCGCGCCGGCCCCGCCGGAGCCCGAGCAGCCCGGTTCGGAGCAACCCGCGCCCGAAGAGCCCGGGCCCGAGGAACCGGCGCCTCCGGCACCCGTCGTCGACGAGGCGCCCCCGGCCGGGACGCTCACCGTCTACCCCGCCCTGCGCGGCACCGGGGAGCCCGGGGCGCGCGTGCGGGCGCTCGACGCGACGGGAACGGTCGTCGGCACGACGACCGCCGCCGACGACGGCCGCTGGGCGCTCGTCCCGACCGGGCTCGGTGCCACCGGGGAGCACGTGCTCGACGTCGTCCAGGAGGTCGACGGCGTCGTCTCCGCGGCCGCCGCGCCGCTCGGCCCCTACGTGTTCGACCTCCCGCGCGTGCTGTCGCCGGGCCCCGGCGAGACGGTCCTCGGCGCGCGCGAGACCGCGCCGTGGGAGGACCCGCGCTTCTCCGTCCTCGTGACCTTCGCGGGTACCGCGGGCCTGGTCGTCGAGGCGTTCGTCGACGGGCGCTCGACCGGCAACCTCCACGAGCTCGGCGACGAGCCCGCGGTGCGCCAGGTGCGCGGCCTCGCCCCCGGGCCGCACACGTTCGGGATCCGGTTCGTCGAGCCGTGGTCGGACACCGCCGGGTTCGGGCCGACCGTGAGCGTCGGCTTCACCGTCGCGGGCCCCTGAGCGCGGGACACGCGACGGCTGCGGGCGTCACCCCCGCGCGCGCCGGCGGGACCACGCCCCTCCCGCGACGCCGACGACGCCCGCCCCGAGCACGACCGCCCCGACGAGCGGGCCGGTCGGCGTCGGGGAAGCGCCCGCCGCGACGGGCGCGGGGGCGAGGGAGGCCGCCGTCGCGACGAACGTGGGTGCCGGACGGGCGCCCGCCGGGTCGGTGCCCGTCCACGCGTACGACGCCCCGGACGGGCACTCCTGCACCGCCGGGAAGACGAACGCCTGCCCGGGTTCGCCCGTCACGCGGACGTCGAGCGTGAAGGCCGCGCGCTCGCCGTCGGGCACGGGCTCGCCGGCCCACGCGACGGCGTCCTCCGTCACCTCGGCGGTCCAGGCGGCCGGCTGGCCCGCCTCCAGCGCCTCGACGCCCGCAGGCAGGGTGACGCGCAGGGCGTCGGTGGGCTCGCCGTCGCACCCGTGGTCGAACGTGAACGTGAGCCGCGACGTGCCGTCGCCGCGCGGCTCGACCGTCTCGATGAGCACGTGCGCGGCCGCGGGGGCGGCCGTGAGCAGGGCGAGCGCCCCGGCGGCGGCCAGGGCGAGGAGGGCGCGCGCGCCGCGGTGCGGCCCGAGCGGCCGTCGGTCGGGGGTCATGAGGTCACCTCCACGGGGATGCGGACGATCGGGTTCTCGTACTTGGACGTCCGCACTCTCACCTCGAGCGTCCAGGAGCCGGGCATCGGCAGGTCGAGCGTCGCCTCGTACGCGCCCGGCCCGGTGCGCGTGAGCGGGCGCGAGAACGGGCCCAGCGCCGGGTCGGCGAGCGTCGTCGCCAGCTCCGGCACCGCGACGGGCTCGAACGGCGCCCCGTCGGCGTCGAGCAGCTCGATCTCGAGCGCGTTGACGCCCACGCGCCCCGGTGTGACGCGCGCGCGGAGCGTGCCGTTCCCGAGCTCCTCGACCACCTCGACGCCGGAGGTCGCGGCGTCCTGCGCGGACGGCGCCGCCGGGACGACCGGGCTGCGCGAGACGAGCACGCCCGTCGCGGCGAGCACGAGCACGAGCAGCGCGGCCTCGACCGCGACGGTCCGGCCGAGCCGACGGCGCGCCGTCGTCGCGGTCGTGCCGCCCGCCGCGCCGGCGCCTCCCGGCCTGGCGACCTCGGGGACGAGCCGGTACCGGTTCCACGCCGCGATGCCGACGAGCACGAGCGCGACACCGACCTTGACGAGCAGCGTCCGGCCGTACGTCGTCGAGACGAGCGCGTCGAGGGTGCCGAGGATGCGCCACCCGAGGACGGTCCCGGTGACCGCGAGCGCGAGGACGACCCACGCGCCGAGCGCGGAGAACCGCGCCACGGTCACGCCCGCGCGGCGGGCGTCCACGTGGGCGGACGGCGCGAGCACGAGCGCGAGCCCGACGACGCCACCGAGCCACACCGCCCCCGCCGCGACGTGCAGCGCGTCCGCCGTGACGACGAGCCACGGCGGCCCGAAGGTCCGCGTGTGGCCCACGAGCACGAGCGACCCCAGCGCGAGCGCGGCGGCGCCGAGCACCGTGCCCGCGGGCCACGCGGCCCGGGTCTCGCGCGCGGCCCGGGGCGCGAGCAGCGTCGCGACGACGAGCCCCGCGAGCCCGAGCGCGCCCGCGACGGTGGTGTCGGAGGCGAGGCCCGCGGACCACGTCGCCGGGTCCGCGAGCGCGCCCAGCCCGCCGCCCGCCTGCCAGGCGGGCGTGAGCGGGACCGCGAGCACGGTCCCGAGGGCCGCGACGCCGAGCGCCCCGCGCCGGACGCGGTGGAGCCGGCGCCGCAGCACGAGGGCCGCGCCGGGCGAGACGTGCAGCACGAGGAGCTCGAACACGACGAGCCCCGCCACGAGGAACGTCCCGGCGTAGACGGCGGCCTGGTCGATCGCCCGGACCGCGACGAGCGCCGCCGTCGGCTCGGCCACGCGCGCCTCGACCGCGGTCGTGCTCGGCGCGCCGACCGAGAACGTGAACGCCCCCGCCACGGGGTGGGTGTCGAGCGACACGACGCGCCAGCTGACGACGTAGGTGCCGTCGCCGAGTGTCGTGCCGGGGGTGACGACGAGCGCGTCGTCGACCGCGGCGACGTCCACGTCGACGGGGGTGCCGTCGGCCGCGAGGACCGTCGTGCCGCCGGGCACGACCTGGACGGGCTCGTTGAAGGTGAGGGTCAGCGCGTCGGGCGGCGCGTCGAGGACGGTGCCGTCCTGCGGGTCGGTGCCCACGAGGACGGCGTGGGCCGCGGCCGGGCCGCTCGCGAGGATCGCGAGCAGGACCGCGGCCGCGGCACCGACGACGACGGCCACCGCCCGGCGCAGCGCCAGGGGGCGGCCCACCGGTCAGGCCCGCGGGCGCGAGCGCACGAACCCGAGCAGCCCCAGCACGAGGCCGGCCGCCGCGAGGACGAGCGCCGTCCACGTGACCGCGGGGGCCGGGCCGCTCGACGTGCTCGCGGCAGCCTCCGCCGCCTGGCCGTCCGCGGCGGCCGGCTCGGCGGTCGCGTCCGCCGCGGCGTCCTGGGTGCCGTGCGCGTCGCCGCCGGACGCGGCCGTCAGCTCGAACAGCGGGGCGGGCAGGTCGAGCTCCTCGCCGTCCTCGCCGTCGGCCGGGACCTGCACCCAGGCGCTCTCGCCCTCGGCGCACTCCTGGACGGTCGGGAAGACGAGCGTCTCGCCCGCCGCGTCGGGCAGCTTGAGCGACAGCACGAACGCGTCGCGGTAGCCGTCGGGCAGCGGCGCCTTGGCGGTGTACACGACCTCCGCGACGCGCTCGGTGTACTGGCCGCCGTGCCCGTCGTCGACGGGCTCGGCGAGGTCCTCCATGACCTTCTCGACGTCCCAGCCGGGGTTGACCGTGGGGGTGACGGTGACGACCTGCTCGGGGACCTGGACGGAGACCTTCGTCGTCGGGGAGTCGCCGCACCCGTGCGGGACGCCGAACGTCAGGAGCGCGTAGGAGCCCGCCTCGGTCGTGTCGGGCGTGACGGTCACGTGGGCGGACGCGGCGGCCGCGCCGGTCACGACGAGCCCGGTGGTCAGTGCGGCGGCGCCGACGGCGCGCAGGGTCTTTCGCATGGTGGTGCCTTTCGGGGAGAGGTGCGGGGAGAGGGGACGCTGCTCCGGCGGGCACGACGGCGCGCCGCGCCACGGGTCGGCGGAGCCGGCCGGCGGCGGGTGAGCGGTCGCGCGGGCGCGCGGGAGCGGGACGCCGCGGACGTCGTCGGGCGACGGCGTCCGCGGGGGCGTCCGGGAGAGGTCAGGCGGGAAGGGGCGGCCCGCGCCCGGGCGCGGCGCCGCGCACGAGCAGGTCGCGCACCGTCGGCAGCGCGCCGACGGCGGGAGGTGCCGCGAGGACGACGACGGGCCGCGGGCGGCCGGGCACCCGGCGTCCCGCGAGCCACGTCCACAGGCGCCACAGCACGGCGTCGCCGTACCGCAGCACGAGCGCGACGGCGAGCGTCGCGACGGCGTGCGCGCCGAGCATCGCGAGCGGCGAGGAGGAGTGCGCGTGCGCGGCGGCGTCGGCCGGGGACAGCGCCGCGCAGCGGTCGAAGACGACGTGCAGCACGAGCTGGCCCGCGCCGAGCAGGCCGAGCAGCCGCGGCAGCCCGACCTCGCGCCGGGTGAGGGGTCGCACGGCGACGGCGGTGAGGACCGCGAGGACCCCGAGCGGGACCGCCCCGGGGTCGGTGCCCCCGGCGAGGCCGTGCGCGACGACGGACAGCCCGACGACCGCGGCGGCGAGCAGCAGCACCCGCACGCCGCGGAGCACCCCTGCTCCGGGCGACGTCACGGACGCACCCTAGCGGGAGAAGGGGCTCCGGCGGCAGGGGCCGGCGCCGCCCTCTCCGCGCGGGAGAGGGCGGCGTGCGCCGGCACGGTCAGCCCTGCGGGTCGTGCGGGGCGCCGTCGTCGGTGCCGGCGTCCGGGCCGGGGCCCCGACGGCGCAGCACGACCACGACGACGACCGCCGCGGCGACGACGAGCGCGCCGAGCCCCACGAGCACCGGCAGCAGCGACGAGGTGCCGTCGTCCGCGGTCTCGGCGGCGTCGGTCGTCGTGGTCGCGGAGGGCTCGGTCGTGGTGCCGGTCGTCGGCTCCTCGGTCGCGGTCTCCTCCGGCGTCGCCGTGTCCGTCGCGGGGTCGTCGGTCGCGGGCGCCTCCGGCTGGGCCGCGACGGCGAACGCGAACGTGCCCTCGATCGGGTGCCCGTCGGACGAGACGACGCGCCACGCGACGGTGTACGTGTCGCCGCCGAGCGCGACGGCCGGGTCGAGCGCGAAGGTCGCGGTGCTGCCGTCGATCGTCGGCGCACCCTGCGTGACGACCGTGCCGGCCGAGTCGGAGACGACGACCTGCGGCTCGACGGGGAGCGGCTCGGTGTTGAACGTCAGCGTGATCGCCGCGGGCGGGGCCTCGAGCTGTGCGCCGTCGGCCGGGTCGGAGGTGAGGAGCCGGTCGTGCGCGGACGCCGGGCCGGCCGTGAGTGTCGTGACGGTCGCGGTGAGGCCGAGCGTCAGGGCCGCGGCGGCGAGGAGGGCGAGCAGGGTGGGCAGGGCCGACAGCGGTCGGCGCAGGGAGAGGGTCATGAGGTTCTTCCGTCCGAGGCGCGGCCGGTGGCCGCACGGTGGTGCCCGGGGGCCCGGCCGTCGCCGGGTCGGCCTCGTCGGGGGCCGCGTCAGGACGCGGCGAGGGGGCGCAGCAGTGCTCCCGACGGACCGTGCGCCCGCGGCGGTCCGCGCGTCGGCGCCCGGAGCGACCGCCACACGTCGACGACGCGCACCGGGCGCGCGGGCACGGCGCCGCGGCGACCGGGGACCGCCGCACGGGCCGGGAGCGGGAGCGCGCCGCGCGGGGTCACCCACGTGAGGAACCGCTCGAGCGCCCGCTCGCCGTGCGCCAGCACGAGGGCGAGCACGACCGTCGCGGCGGCGTGGGCGGCGACCATCCACGCGCCCGACGCCGCGAGGTGCTCCGGGTGCAGCGGGGACGCCGCGCCGTCGGCCGACGGCACCGCGCACACGACCGCGCCCGACGACGCCACGAGGTGCGCGGCGTGCCCGGCTCCCCCGCCGACGGCGTGGCACGACTCCGGGGTCAGGACGGTGAGCGCCTGGTGGAGCGCGAGCTGCGCGCCCCCGAGGAGCACGACGAGCCGGGCGGGCGTGAAGCGCAGGCGGGCGGCCGCCGTCGTGCCGGCGAGCGTGAACGCGGCGAGCGCCGCGAGGACCAGCGGGTCCGGGAGAGCGCCCCCGGCGACGCGGTGCGCGAGCGCCGTCAGCGCGAGCACGAGGGTCGCCACGAGCGCGGCGCGGGCGACGCGCAGCGGACCGACGACCGGGGAGGGCACGACGGCCACCCTAGCGCGAGGTGTCCACGCCCTCGGCCCGGGACCGCTGCGACGCGGGGGCCGGGGCGGGCCGACGCTCCGCGTACCGGCCGATCGCGGGGCCGGTCGGCAGGAGCCGGTCGAGCCCGACGATCACGAGCCCGAGCACGAGGAACCCCGCCCCGTAGAGCACGACGTTGACGAGCAGCCCGGTCCAGCCGAGCGCGTCGAGGTCGACGAACCCGTACGGGTACTCGCTGCCGGGGCTGACGAACCCGCGGATCGTCGTGAACGCGAAGTACGCGAGCGGGTACAGGAGCCAGCGCGCGGCGTCGAGGCCGCGCAGGCGCCGGTGCGCGTCGAGCAGGAGGAAGTCGGCGACCACGGCGAGCGGGAGGACCTCGTGCTCGATCTGGCCGTCGGTGAGCCCGAGGAAGACGGCGGGCGCGCCCAGGTCCTCGGGCGCGAGCACGAGCCACGACACGAGGCCCGTGATCGCGGCGAACAGCGTCACCCCGCCCTTCAGCCACCCCGGCGGCTGCGGGCGGCGCAGGAGGGACGCGACGCCCGCCCAGGCGAAGACGACCGCGATGAGGAAGCCCGTCTGGTTCGTGAAGTAGACGAGGCCCTCGATGTCCCCGTCGCGCCAGATCGCGCGCGTCCCGACGAGGGCGAGGACGACGAGGAACAGCCGGAACAGTCCGACGACGACGTGCATGCGGGCTCCTTCGCGCGCGGTGTGGCTCCGGTCGAGAGCCTAGTCCCCGCGGCCGGGGCACGACCGCCGTCGGGCACCGCCGCGCGCGTCGAGGTCCGGGCACGCCGAAGGGCCGCGCACGAGGCGCGGCCCTCCGGTGGAGATCGTCACCCCCGCCGGCGCGAGGCGCCGGGCGGGAGCGGGATCAGAGTGCCTGGATGTTCGTCGCCTGCGGGCCCTTGGGGCCCTGCGTGACGTCGAAGGAGACGCTCTGGTTCTCCTCGAGCGAGCGGTAGCCGCTCGACTGGATCTCGCTGTAGTGGGCGAACACGTCCGCGGTGCCGTCGGAGGGGGCGATGAAGCCGAAGCCCTTCTCCGAGTTGAACCACTTCACGGTGCCTGTAGCCATGGTGTTTTCCTTCGTCGAGACGACCGGCCCACGTGCGCGGGTCCGGGTACCGCGCCCTGCAGGGCGCCGGCGGTTCGGGGTGTGGTCGCGGCGGGAGCCCGCCGGGCGACCGGGCGGGGCGCTCAGATGGCGCCGCGCGTGCTCCAGGGCGGCGACGACGGTCACGGGCCGCGTGAAGCGGTCGTGGACGTGGAAGCCGTCCGGGCGTCGGGTGACCATCCCGGCGTACTCGCCGTCGGCCGTCGCGACCCACAGGTCGTCGTCGGCGCGGCGCAGCACGAGGTCTGGTCCGGGCGTGCCCGCGGCCGCAGGAGCGGTCGCCGGGCGGTCGAGGATGGTGGAAGAAGTGATGTGTTTCTCTGCTCTCGCTCCGCGCGCTTCTGGGGCGGAGATCGTCGTCGGCAGCGTCTGCTGCCCGGCGCCCACGGTCGTGCTTCGATGCCGAGGACCGAAGATCGTCGCGAGACCCTGCTCGCGACCTGGGCGCAGTCCTCACGCTACACCATGGCGTGTGGCGGACGGTCGCCCCGGGCGATGATGGGGGCATGACGACCTCCTCCACCCCCTCCCGCACCGCCCCTCGCACCGCGCGCCGCAGCGTCGCCGTCGTGAACGGCTACGTCGTGCCCGTCGCGTCCGACCCGATCGAGAACGGGACCGTCCTCGTCGAGGACGGGGTCATCACCGCGGTCGGCGCGGACGTCGTCGTGCCCGACGGCGTCCCGACCCTCGACGCGCGCGGCCGCTGGGTGCTGCCCGGCTTCGTCGAGGCGCACGCCCACATGGGCGTCATGGAGGAGGCCGAGGGCTGGGCCGGCAACGACACGAACGAGATGACCGACCCGAACGGCGCGGCGCTGCGCGCGATCGACGCGATCAACGTCGAGGACGAGGGCTTCCGCGACGCGCTGGTCGGCGGCGTGACGAGCGCCGTCGTGAAGCCGGGCTCGGGCAACCCCATCGGCGGGCAGACCGTCGCGATCAAGACGTGGGGCGGCCGCACCGTCGACGAGCAGGTGATCCGCGAGGCGGTCTCCGTGAAGTCGGCGCTCGGCGAGAACCCCAAGCGCGTGTACGGGGACCAGAAGAAGACGCCCTCGACGCGCCTCGGCGTCGCGAAGGTCATCCGTGCCGCGTTCGTCGACGCGCAGAACTACGCCGCGCGGCGCGACGCGGCCGAGGCGAAGGGCGAGCCGTTCGACCGCGACCTCGCGAAGGAGACCCTCGCGCGCGTCCTCGCGGGCGAGCTGTACTGGGACCAGCACACGCACCGCGCCGACGACATCGCGACCGCGCTGCGCCTCGCGGACGAGTTCGGCTACCGGCTCGTCGTCAACCACGGCACCGACGGCGCGGCCGTCGCGGACGTCCTCGCCGAGCGCGACGTGCCGGTGATCTTCGGCCCGCTGTTCACGTCGCGCTCGAAGATCGAGCTGCGCAACCGCGACATCGCGAACCTCGGGGCGCTCGCCCGCGCGGGCGTGCGCGTCGCCATCACGACCGACCACCCCGTCGTGCCGATCAACTTCCTCGTGCACCAGGCGTCGCTCGCGGTCAAGGAGGGCCTCGACCGCGACACCGCGCTGCGCGCCCTCACCGTGAACCCCGCGGCCTTCCTCGGTCTCGACGACCGCGTCGGCGCGCTCGCGCCCGGCCTCGACGGGGACGTCGTCGTGTGGTCGGGCGACCCGCTCGACGTGACGTCGCGCGCGGAGCACGTGCTCATCACCGGCACCGAGGTCTACACGTGGGACGCGACGGCGGCCGACGGGCGCGGCGCGGGCCGAGTCGTCGAGCGCGGCGAGCGCTTCCGGGCCTGACGCCGGCCCCGCTCGCCGGTCGCGCGCGGCGTCGCTAGCGTTCCCCCGAGGGCCGTCGCGCCCGCCGAGGGGGACGCCATGGCCCGGACCGCCACCTCGCAGCACCCCGCCCGGCCCGCCGCGGCGACCATCACGGCCACGTCGCTGGTCATGCTCAACGTCGCCGCGGTGGTCAGCCTGCGCGGCCTGCCCGCCGAGGCGGAGTACGGGCTCTCCTCCGCGTTCTACTACCTGCTCGCCGCCGTCTGCTTCCTCGCACCCGTCGCCGTCGTCGCGGCCGAGCTCGCGTCCACGTGGCCCGAGGAGGGCGGCATGTTCCGCTGGGTCGGCGAGGCGTTCGGGAGCAGGTGGGGCTTCCTCGCGATCGCGATGGTGTTCGTCGAGGGCTGCATCTGGTTCCCGACCGTCCTCACGTTCGCCGCCGTCACGCTCGCCTACACCGGGCCCGACGCGCGGTTCGACGAACGGGTCGCCGACGACCGGCTCTTCGTCCTCGCGATCGTGCTCGTCGTGTTCTGGGCCGCGACGCTCATCGCCCTGCGCGGCGCGTCCGCGTTCGCCCGCACCGCGCGCTGGGGCGGGATCGTCGGGACGCTCGTCCCCGCCGCGCTGCTCGTCGGGCTCGGCGCCGCCTACCTCCTCGGCGGCGAGCCGTCCCGGACCACGCTCTCCTGGGGCGCGTTCGTCCCGGACCTCACGCGTCTCGACAACATCGTGCTCGCCGCCGGGATCTTCCTCTTCTACGCGGGCATCGAGGTCAACGCGGTCCACGTGCGCTCGATCCGGCGGCCGGAGCGCACCTACCCGCTCGCGATCCTCGTCGCCGCGCTCGTGGCCGTCGTCGTGCTGACCCTCGGCACGCTGACGATCGCGGTCGTCGTGCCGCAGCAGGACATCAGCCTCACGACGAGCCTGCTCCAGGCGTTCGACCACCTGCTCGCCTGGGCGGGGATCGGCTGGGCCGGGCCGGTCGTCGCGGCGATGCTCGCCGTCGGCGTCCTCGCCGGCGTCACGACGTGGGTCGCCGGGCCCGCCACGGGCCTGCACGCCGTCGCGCGAGCGGGGTTCCTCCCGCGGTGGTTCCACCGGACGAACGACCGCGGCATGGCGACGAACATCCTCCTGGTCCAGGCGCTGGTCGTGACCGTGCTGTCGGTGCTGTTCGTCGTCATGCCGTCCGTGCAGTCCGCGTACCAGCTCCTCAGCCAGCTCACCGTGATCCTCTACCTCGTCGCCTACCTCCTGATGTTCGCCGCGGTCGTCGCGCTGCGCCGCACGCAGCCCGACCGGCCGCGCCCCTACCGGGTGCCGGGGGGCCGCGTCGGGGTCTGGGCGGTCGGCGGGCTCGGGTTCGTCGCGTCGCTGCTCGCGCTCGTCACGAGCTTCGCCCCGCCCGGCCAGGTCGCGGTCGGCAGCCCGACGACGTACGTCGTGCTGCTCGTCGCGCTCGCCCTCGTCTTCGTGGCCCTCCCGCTGCTCCTGTACCGCGCCCGCACAGCGGCCTGGCGGGACGACTCGTCGACGTTCGCGCCCTTCACCTGGCAGTCCGCGGACGCCGCACCCGACCGAGGCGATCCCGGCCCGCCGGGATGACGGGCGAGGTTCCCGTGGCGCGAACCCGCGCGGCGGCGGACCATCGGAACATGCCTACCCGACCCGCTCCCCGCCCTCGCAGCGCCGCGACCGGCCCGGTCGTCGGTCTCGTCGTCCTCGTCGGGGCGCTCGCCGCCTGCTCCGGCCCCGGCCCGGGCGACAAGGACGTCGAGTACGACTCGCTCGACGCGCTCCACCGCGCCGCCACGTCCGCCGGCCTCACGTGCCTGTCGTTCACGACCGAGAGCACGGACAGCGAGGACGTCGAGCTGGGCGCGTGCGACGACACGACGCTCCTCGCCGTGTTCGCCGACGGGATCGCCGAGGACGAGTTCCTCGCGCTCCTGCCGCGTCAGCCCACCGAGGAGGGCGAGGCCGCGCTCGCCGGGCCGAACTGGGTCGTGCTCGGCGACACCGGCGACCTGCTCGAGACCCAGGCGGGCATCGGCGGGCAGTTCCTCACCGACGAGTGACGCGGCGTCAGCCGCCGCCCGCCATCTGCCGCTGCGCGAACACGAGCCCGTACGGGAGCGCGGTCGCGGCCATGGCCCACGTGTGCGTCTGACCGGGCTCCTCGCGGAGCTCGACGGCCTGCCCCTGGTCCTCGAGGTCCTGCGCCATCCGCCGCACCGTGGTGAGCGCCTCCCGCGGCGCGTCCTGCCCGGAGTCGAGGAAGACGGGCATCGGGTGCGTGAACGTCATCGTGGGCAGGTAGGTCGTCGGGGTGTTCGCGTCGATCTCCGCCTGCGTCGAGAGCATCGTCCGTTCCGGCCCGGGGCCCGGGTTCCCGTAGGGCTCGATCGCGAGGGTCGCCCCGAACAGGTCGAGGTTCCGCAGACCCACGTTGAGCGCGCAGAACCCGCCCGACGACATGCCGCCGAGGACGCGGTGCTCGCGGTCCGCGAGCGTCGGGTACGTCGCGTCGACGGTGTCGACGACGGTCGTCGTCAGGTACGTCTCGACCTGCTCGCCACCCGTCGTCGAGTCGAGGCACTCGGTGTCGAGCCCGCCCGGCCCGGTGCCGTTCACCGTGGGGGCGACGACGATCATCGGGTCGACGAGCCCGCGCCGGATGAGCACGTCCATCGTGCGCGGCACCCGCCCGGCGGCGAACCAGCTGCTCGGGTCGTCGGGCGACCCGTGGATCAGGTACACGACCGGGTAGCGGGTCGAGCCCTCGGGGTCGAACCCCGGCGGGAGGTACACCCAGGCGTCCTCGTCCGCGATCTGCTCGGCGGCCGTCCCCGGGATCGCGAGCGTCCGCACCTGGCCCCGGTGCGCGCCGCCCGGCGCGTCGGCCGACAGGTCGGCCAGACCCAGCGCGACGAGCTGCACCCGGACGGCCCCCCACGTCGGGACGTAGCCGGAGTAGGCGTTGGCGCCGACCGCCAGGCCCAGCACGAGGGACAGCGCGCCGAGCGCCGCGAGGGACGCCGTCGCGACGCGCGAACGCCACGGTCGGCGCGGGTCCTCGCCCCGGGCCCGCCGCGCGCGCCGCGCCCGGGCGCCGCGCCGTGCGCGCACCACGGCCCACGCCACCGCTCCCGCCCCGAGCACCGTCAGCACGACGGCGACCGGGTAGCTCGTCAGGTACGTCTCGGCGGGCTGCAGCTCGCGCAGCACGGCCGCGGGCAGGGCCGGGTCGGTGTCGGGGACGGGGAGGCCGGTCGCCACGGTCAGGACCGGCGCTGCGGCTTCACGAACGGGAAGGCGAGCGTCTCGCGGATCGACGCCCCGATGATCGTCATGTAGATGCGGTCGACACCGAGGCCGAGCCCGCCGGTGGGCGGCATCGCGAACTCGAGCGCCGAGAGGAAGTCCTCGTCGATCTCCATGGCCTCCGGGTCGCCCGCCGCCGCGAGGAGCGACTGCTGCGTGAACCGCTCGCGCTGGTCGATCGGGTCGATGAGCTCCGAGTACGCGGTGCCGAGCTCCGCGCCGAACGCGACGAGGTCCCAGCGCTCCGCGAGGCGCGGGTCGCGGCGGTGCACACGGGTGAGCGGCGACGTCTCGACCGGGAAGTCGGTGTAGAACGTCGGCTCGACCGTCTGGCCCTCGACGAGGCGGTCGTACATCTCGTTGACCACCGCGCCGTGCGTCTCGTCCTCGCCGACCTCGATGCCGAGCCGGGCGCACAGGGCGTGCAGCTCCGCGTCGGGGGTGTCCGGGGTGACCTCGGCGCCGACGGCGCGCGAGACGGCGTCGTGCACGGTGACGACGGGCCACTCGCCGTCGAGCCGGACCTCGCTGCCGTCGGGCCGGCGCGACACGGCGTCGCCGTGCACCGCGACCGCGGCCGCGACGACGAGCTCGCGCGTGAGGTGCCGCATCGTCGTGTAGTCGCCGAACGCCTGGTACGCCTCGAGCGACGTGAACTCGGGGTTGTGCGTCGCGTCGGCGCCCTCGTTGCGGAAGTTGCGGCCCAGCTCGAAGACGCGCTCGATGCCACCGATCGCGAGCTGCTTGAGGAACAGCTCCGGGGCGATGCGCAGGTACAGGTCCATGTCGTACGCGTTGATGTGCGTGCGGAACGGCCGCGCGTTCGCGCCCCCGTGCACGCGCTGCAGGATCGGCGTCTCGACCTCGATGAAGCCGCGCTCGACGAGCGACGAGCGCAGCGAGTGCACGGCGGCGGAGCGACCGCGGAGCGTCACGGACGACCGCGTGTCGAGCGCGAGGTCGACGTGGCGCAGGCGCATGCGCGTCTCCGGGTCGGCGAGCCCGCGGAACTTGTCCGGCGGCGCCTTGAGCGACTTCGACGCCATGACCCACGACCCCGCGTGCACGGACAGCTCCCCCGTCCGGCTGCGCGCGACGGTCCCCGTGACGCTCACCTGGTCCGCGAGGTCGACGACGCGGCGCCAGAGCGCGAGGTCGGCGGCGCCGTCGGCGGTGAGCATCACCTGGCGCTCGTGGTTCTCCTCGCGCAGGACGGCGAAGACGACGCCCCCGAGGTCCCGGAGCCGCACGACGCGCCCCGAGACGGACACCTCGTGCCCGAGCAGCAGGTCGTCGACGTCGGCGAGCCGGTGCGTGCGCGGCACGGCCACGGGGTACGCGGGCATGCCGGCCGCCGCGAGCACGTCGAGCTTGGCACGGCGGGCGCGCTCCTGGTCGGTGAGCCGCCGGGTCGGGACGTCGAGCGCGAGCAGCGCGTCCTCCTGCTCGCGCACGGCCGCGCCGAGGGCGGCGTCGGCCGTCGCGACCTGCTGGCTCCCGGTGCCGCCGCGCGCGCCGGGCCACTGCGGCACGAAGCCCTCGGCCTGCCCCGCCGCGAGCGAGACGGACGTGAGCTGGGCGGGGGCGGCGTAGCAGAGGTAGCGCGTGCGCCAGCGCGGCTCGTACTTCTGGTTCGAGCGGTACAGCTGGTCGAGCTGCCACCAGCGCGACGCCGTGAGGACGAGGCGGCGCAGGAAGCGCTGGAAGGGGCTCGCCGCGACCGACTCGCCCTGCTCGATCAGGCCGCGGAACATCGCGAAGTTGAGCGAGACCCGGTCGATCGCCATGCCCGCGCCCTCGCTCGCGAGCGTCGAGATCATGAGCTCCGTGACGCCCGGCACCGCGTCGGGAGACCGGCGCATGTAGTCGAGCGAGACCCCCTTGCGGCCCCACGGGACGAACGTGAGCAGGCCGCGCGGCGCGCCGTCGCGGTCGTGCGCGGTGACGACGAGCACGCGCGGGTCGCGCGGGCTGCCGAGGCGTTCCAGGGCCATCGAGAAGCCGCGCTCGTCCTCGCCGTGCCGCCACGCGTCGGCGGCCTGCGCGAGCGCCGCGAGCTCGTCCGCCGGGATCTCGCGCTGCCGCCGCAGGCGCACGGTGTACCCCTCGCGCTGGGGCCGCGCGACGGCGTGCCGCACGGGCCGCATCGACGGCGACGCGAGGTCGAAGGACCGCGTCTCGACGATCGCCTCGTCACCCATCGTGAGGACCGCGAGCCCGGCGTCGCGGTAGGCCCGCGCGCCCTTCTCGCTCGCCGAGAGCACGCCGGGCGCCCACCCGTGGCGCCGCGCGTACGCGAGCGTGCGCTCGATCGCGTCGGGCCACGACGCCGGGTCCCCGAGCGGGTCGCCCGCGGCGAGCAGCACGCCGCTCACCACGCGGTACGACACGGCGGCGCGGCCGTCGCCGGAGAAGATCGCGTCGCGGTCGTCGCGCGTCGCGAAGTACTCGAGCGAGTCGTCGCTCGGGTGCTCCAGGAGCAGACGGCGCACGGCGAGCTCCTCGTCCGGGGTGCGTGCGGCGTCGCGCGGGCCGGTCCGCAGGAACACGAGCACCGCGAGCAGCAGCGCGGCGCCCGCGAGCAGGCCGCCGACGAGCGCGAGCCAGCCCGGCGCGCCGCCGTCGATGGCGAACGGCTCCTCGTGCGGCGACAGCCCGACCGAGACGCTCAGGGCCCACCCGAGCCGCGCCGACTGGTCGTCGAGGCTCGACGGCACGACCTGGAGCAGCGCCCACACGACGCCGGTCGCGACGGCGAGACCGAGCACGAGGACGAGCGCCGCCGTCCACCACGCACCCCGGGCGATGCGGGCGGGGAACGCGTGGCGCGCGGCGACGAGCACCACGACGAGCACGAGCCCGACGAGCCCGCCCGCGTACGCCGTCCAGTGCACGTCGTCGAGCACGCCGGCCGCCGGGTCGATCCGGTCGAGCACGATCGCGAGCAGCATGACGAGCGCGGACGGGAGCTGCCAGACGAGGACCACGAACCACAGCGCGGCGCGGCGACGGCGCAGGAAGCCGCTCGCGACGAGCCCGACCACGACCGCGGAGAAGAGCGACGGGTACGACGGCACGTTCGTGACCGACAGGACCTCGGCGACCGGGCGCTCGGCGTGGTGCGCGACGGGACGGAGGATCAGCGCGACGAGGAGCCACACCGCGTAGACCTCGAGGATCCGGCCGCCCCAGCGCGCGACCGTCTCCGCCCAGGGCGACGCGACGGCGGGCGGCGCTGGAGCGCGCCGTCCGCCGTCCGGGGTGGGCGTCTCGCGCCCGACGGTGCTGGTACCCGTCACGTGGTCTCCTCCGGGTCGCGCGGTGCGCGGGCGGGCGCCGGCGCGGGCTGCGTCGGCGGGTTGACGAGGACGTCGTCGGCGGTCTGCCGCTCCGCCGCGGTACGACGGTCCCACGTGGGGCGCCGCAGCGCGTAGAAGAGGAGCGGCGGGCCGCCGAGCACGACGACGACCCCGGCGACCACGATCGGGTAGGCGGTCTCGGAGAGGCCGCTGAAGCCGGACGGCCGGACGAACGCGAGCACGAACGCGGCCGCGCACGCGACGAACCCGAGCCCCGCGACGAACCGCATCGCGGGCGTGCGGTAGGTCCGGACCACGTCGGGCTTGGTGCGCCGCAGCCGGATCGCCGCGGCGAACATGAGCATGTACATGACGAGGTACAGCGCCGCCGCCATGTCCACGAGCGCGATGAACGCGGTGTTGCCGTTCGGCACGAGCACGAACAGCAGCGCGAGCAGCGTGACGATCCCGCCCTGCACCGCGAGGATCCCGACCTGGACCCCGGCCTTGTTGCGACGCTGGAGCGCGGGCGGCAGCAGGCCGGTCCGGGCCGCGGCG
This sequence comes from Cellulosimicrobium sp. MI9406, assembly GCF_040595865.1. Classification (NCBI taxonomy): domain Bacteria; kingdom Bacillati; phylum Actinomycetota; class Actinomycetes; order Micrococcales; family Promicromonosporaceae; genus Cellulosimicrobium; species Cellulosimicrobium sp. MI9406. The sequence continues at coordinate 139,669 of NZ_JALIZI010000005.1, read as the reverse complement.
AGCAGGCCGCGCGACGGCCCGGCGATCCACGTGACGACCGACGCGAACGCCCCGAGGGCGATGAGGAGCGAGATGACCGGGGTGCCCCAGCTCATGCCCCAGTGGTCGAAGAACGCCTTGAACGCGAGGTTGATGCCGTCGGTCACGCCGAGCGTCGACTTCGGCACGGCCACGGAGATCGCGAGCGTCGGGAGGATGAAGACCACGAGGATGAGCACGGTCGCGATGGCGATCGAGCGCGGGAAGCCCCGACCGGGGTTGCGCAGGTCGTTCGCGTGCACCGCGTTGACCTCCATGCCCGCGTACGCGAGCACGTTCGAGACGATGAGCACGATCGACGCGATCCCGGTCCACGGCGGGATGACGGCGGACGCCTCGAGCGTCGTCTCCGAGCGCTCGCCGGTGCCGAGCCAGACCGCGCCGAGCACGATGAGCAGGACGGCGGGCAGGATCGTGCCGAAGACGCCGCTCCACGAGCCGACCTTGGCGAACAGGTTGCCGCCGGCGAGCGTGATGAGCGTCGACCCCCAGTACAGGACGAGGATCACGACGGCCGTGTAGAGGCCGTTCTGCGTGAGGCCCGGGTCGCCCACGACGAACGACAGGCTCGCCGCGATGAACGCGATCTGCGTGGGGTACCAGACGACGTTCTGGATCCACTGGAGCCAGATCGCGACGAACCCGGCCCGCTCGCCGAACGCCTCGCGCACCCAGGTGAAGACGCCGCCCTTCCAGCCGGTCGCGAGCTCGGCCGCGACGAGCGCCGTCGGGACGAGGAAGAGGATCGCCGGGACGATGAAGAGCGTCACCGAGCCGAGCCCGTACGACGCCATCGCCGGCAGCGAGCGCAGCGACGCGACCACCACCACGGTGAGCATCGCGAGCTGCACGACCGACATGAACGTCGTCGCGCCCGCGGCGGGCGCCCCGATGGCGGGCCCCGCGTGGCCCGGCGGCTGCCGGGAGCCGGGCGACCCGTACGGGTGCGCCTTGACGTGCGCTGCCGTCGGCGCGTGCGTGCCGTCGGCCCGGACGTGCGGTCCCGAGCCTCCGGGCGGATCCTGTGCTGCCCCCTGTGCCATGGTCCGTCCTTCCCGCGGTCGTCCGGGTCAGTGGTGGAAGTTGGAGCGCTGGCCCTCGGTCGGCATGGGGCCGGTGAGGGCGTCGAGGAGCGCGACCTCGTCGCGCAGGTCCGCGAGGAACGCGGACGCCAGGTCGTGGCTGAAGCCGTTGCGCACGACGACGCGCTGGACGGTGAGATCCGTGAGGTCGTCGGGCATGGGGTACGCGGGCACGAGCCAGCCCTTGGTGCGCAGCCGCTCCGACAGGTGGTAGAGGTCCCAGTTCTTCGTGTGGCCCTCGCGCAGGCGCCACGCGAACACGGGGATGTCCGAGCCGTCGTTCCACAGCTCGAACGCGGGCATCTTCGCGATCTCGCCCGACAGGTAGAGCGCGACGTCGCGCGACGTGCGCTGCACGGCCTCGTAACCGGTGCGCCCGAGCCGCAGGAAGAGGTAGTACTGGAGGAGCACCTGCGCGCCGGGGCGCGAGAAGTTGAGGGCGAACGTCGGCATGTCCCCGCCGAGGTAGCTCACGCGGAACACGAGGTCCTCCGGCAGCGACTCCGTGTCGCGCCAGACGACCCACCCGAGGCCCGGGTAGACCAGGCCGTACTTGTGGCCGGAGGTGTTGATCGACGCGACGCGGGGGACGCGGAAGTCCCACTCGAGGTCGGGCTGGAGGAACGGGGCGATCATCGCGCCCGACGCGCCGTCGACGTGGATGGGCACGTCCAGGCCGGTGGACTCCTGGATCCGGTCGAGGGCCGCCGCGATCTCGGCGACCGGCTCGTACATGCCGGTGTAGGTCACGCCCATGATGGCGACGACGCCGATCGTGTTCTCGTCCACGTACGTCTCGAGGTCGTGGCCGTCGAGGACCTTGTGGGCCTCGGAGATCGGGACGTAGCGCGCCTCGACCTCGAAGTAGTTGCAGAACTTCTCCCAGCACACCTGGACCGCGCTCGAGAGCACGAGGTTCGGGCGGTCGGTCGGCTTGCCGGCGGCACGGCGCGCGTGCTGCCAGCGCCGCTTGAGGGCGAGACCGCCGAGCATGCACGCCTCGGACGAGCCGATGGTCGACGTCCCGATGGTGTGCTCCGGGTCTGGCGCGTGCCACAGGTCGGCGAGCATCGTCCAGCATCGCGTCTCGACGGCCGCCGTCTGCGGGTACTCGTCCTTGTCGATCATGTTCTTGTCGGCGGCCTCGAGGTACAGCCGCGCAGCGTGCTCGTCCATCCACGTGCCGACGAACGTCGCGAGGTTGAGCCGCGCGTTCCCGTCGAGCATCGCCTCGTCGTGGACGATCTGGTACGCCGTCTCCTGGAGGGACTCGTCCTCCGGGAACCGGAACTTGGGCAGGGCCGTCGCCTCCCCCGGTCTGGCGAAGATCGGGTTGAGCTCGACGACGTCGGGTTCTCCGGTGTGCCTCTCGGCCCGGCGCGTGTTCGTGACCATGTCCGCCCCCTCGGGTTGGTGTGGCCGCGGACCTGCGGCCGCACTCTCGACGGTACGACCGTGATCCCGGGACCGCCTCTGGGCGGGTGAGATAGGCAACACCTGTTGCTTAAGTGATTGCCTCGGCGTAACGTCGAGGACGACGCAGCGCACGGCACGACGCGGAGGAGGTGGCCGTGGACAAGCGCACCGCCCGCACCGCCGCGGCCCTGCGGACCGCGATCCTCGCGCTCGCCGCGGAGCAGGACGTCACCCGGCTCACGGTGTCCGCCGTCGCGGCCCGCGCGGGGATCAACCGCGTGACGTTCTACGACCACGCGTCGAGCCCGTCCGAGCTCCTCGCGCGCGTGCTCGGCGCCGAGCTCGACGCGATCCGCGACCGGTTCTTCGCCGACGTCCGGGCCGCCGAGACGGCCGACGACGTCGCCGCCCGCTCCCGCGAGGTCGTCGACCACTGGAGCCGTGCGCTCGTCGTGCACGTCGAGGCCCACCTCCCCGTCTACGAGCGCGCGCTGGAGGGCGGCCTCAGCGCGCCGCTGTTCCGGCTGCTCGCCAGCCACGTCACCGGCACGCTCGTCGAGCACCTGCACGCCCACCCCGGCCTCCTGCCGTCGGCCCCGGCCGGCACCCCGGCGGGACTCCCGGCCGAGCCGTCGGCCGGAGCCACGACCACCGCGACGGCCGACGTCGCGGCGCGCGCCTTCGCGACGTACGTCGGCTTCGGCACGGTCGGCGCGCTCGAGGTGTGGCTCGCCACGCCCCCTCCCCGTGACCCCGGGCTCTTCCCGCGGGTCGCCCGAGACGCCCTGCCCGCCTGGTGGACCACGCCGTCGCCCTGACGAGCCGTCCCCTCCGCCGGTCGACCGCGGTCCCCGGCGGGCAGGTGCGCACCACCCGCGCGACGACGCCCCCGCTCACGAGGCGGGCCGACGCCGCCGTGCCCCCGCAAGGAAAGGAGCCCCGCCATGGGCAGCACTCCCGGAAGGGTGCAGAACAAGGTCGCGATCGTCACCGGCGGCACCGGCGGCATGGGCGTCACGAACGCGCGCGCACTGGTCGCCGAGGGCGCGAAGGTCGTGGTCGCGGACCTCGACGACGCGAAGGGCGAGGCGCTCGCGCGCGAGCTCGGCCCCGACGCCCGCTACGTGCACCTCGACGTGACGAGCGAGGACGAGTGGGCGGCCGCCGTCGCGGCCACGCTCGACGCGTTCGGGCGCGTCGACGTGCTCGTCAACAACGCGGGCATCGCCAACGGCGGTCCCATCACGGAGTTCGACGTCGCCGCCTGGCGCCGGATCATCGACATCAACCTCACCGGCACGTTCCTCGGGATCCGGGCGGTGTCGCCGATCATGGCGAAGGCCGGCGCGGGGTCGATCATCAACATCTCGTCGGTCGAGGGCATGCGCGGGAGCGCGGGCCTGCACGGCTACGTCGCGTCGAAGTTCGGCGTCCGCGGGCTGACGAAGTCCGTCGCGCTCGACCTCGGCCCGTACGGCGTGCGCGTCAACTCGGTGCACCCCGGGTTCATCTCGACGCCCATGACCGCGTCGCTCAACCCGGACGACCTCCTCATCCCGCTCGGCCGCCCCGCGGCGCCCGAGGAGGTCTCGCGCATGATCGTCTTCCTCGCGAGCGACGAGGCGTCGTACTCGACGGGCTCGGAGTTCGTCGTGGACGGCGGCCTCATCGCCGGCGTCCCGTCGAAGAAGGGCCACGGCCAGCTCTGACCCGGCCGCGGTCGGCCCGGCCGCAGCGGGCCCGGCCGCGGCGGGCCCGGTCGCGGCGGGCCCGGTCGCTCAGTGCACCGCGGCCGCGCACGCGACGCAGGTCCGCGCCGTCGGGCGCGCCTCGAGGCGCCCGGCGGCGATCTGCTGCCCGCACCCCGCGCAGACGCCGTAGGTCCCCGCGTCCAGGCGCGCGAGGGCGGCGTCGACCTCCTCGACCCGCGCGGCCGCGTCCCGCGCGAGCGCGTCCACCTGGGCGCGCTCGAACGCGATCGTCGCGCCGTCGGGGTCGTGCTCGTCGTCCGCGTTGGAGTCGCGCGACGCCTCGACGATGCCCGCGACGTCGGCGCGCAGCGCCCGCAGGCGCTCCGACGCCTCCGCGCGCACGGCGAGCAGCCGCTCGCGCGCGGGCCGCGGGTCGAGCGGGTGGCCGGGGTCCTCGGGTGGTGTCGTCATCACCCTCCCCAACGCTCGGGACGGGGTGAAACCGTCCCGGACGGGTACTCCTGCCCACGTCCGCCGCATGACAGCGGCGGTCCGCGATGGAAGAGTGGAACCGCCCGGCCACCCCGGGGCCACCGCGCGGACTCGCCCTCGCGGTGGGCGACCGACGGCGAGACCACGGGGGTCGGCATGAGCACGGTCGTCGTCTTCGAGGAGTTCGGCGGGCCCGAGGGCCTGCGGGTCGACGACGAGGAGGTCGGCGCTCCCGGCCCCGGCCAGGTGCGCGTCGCGAACCGCGTCGTCGGCGTCAACCCCGCGGACCTCAAGCGGCTCGCCGGCGCGTTCGGTGGCCGCGTCCCCGGCGTGCTGGGGTTCGAGGCGGCCGGGGTGGTCGACGCCGTCGGGCCCGACGTCCCGGACCTCGCCCCGGGCGACGAGGTCGTGTGGCACGGCACGGGGGCGCAGCGCGAGCTCTCGCTCGTCCGCGCCGACCACGTGCGGCGCAAGCCGTCGTCCGTCCCGTTCGACCAGGCCGCGGTCCTGCCCGTCGCGGCGGCGACCGCGTTCTCCGCGCTCGTCCAGGCCGACACGGGCGAGGGCGACGTCGTGCTCGTGCACGGCGCGAGCGGGGGCGTCGGGTCCGCGGCGGTGCAGATCGCGACCGCGCTCGGTGCCCGCGTCGTCGGGACGGCCTCGCCCGCGAACCACGACTACGTGCGCGACCTCGGTGCGACGCCCGTCGCGTACGGCCCGGGGCTCGTCGACGCGGTCCGCGCGCTGCCCGACGGGCTCGACGAGGTGAGCGTCGTCGTCGACCTCGTCGGTACGGAGGAGACCGTGGCCGCGACCGTCGCGCTGCTGGGCGAGCACCTCTCCCCCGCCGACGCCGACGACGCGCCGAGCGCCGTGACCGTCGTCGGGACGGACGCCTCGCGCGCCGCCGGGATCGCCGACAAGGTCGACGCGAAGGGCGCCCTCGACGAGGTGCTCGCGCTCGCGGAGGACGGGCGGCTCCGGGCGGAGATCTCGGCCCGGTTCCCGCTCGCCGAGGCCGCGGAGGCGCTGCGCCTCGTCGCCGAGGGGCACGTGCGCGGGAAGGTCGTCCTCGACGTCGTGTGACGCGACGCGCTCCTTTGTGACGCTGAGCACAAGCTCGCCGCATGAGCCGCGAGATTCCGCGGCTCCCGCCCCGGCGCCCGCTCAATCTTCTTGCGCCCCGCGTGCGCCAGAGTGTGGAATCGTTAGCATGCGTAAGCTTCTTGCCGCCACCGCGGCGCTCTCCTGTGCCCTCCTGCTGGCGTCCTGCGCCTCGCCGACCGACCCGGCGAGCGACGACGCGGCGACCACCCCCGCGACCGAGACCACGACCGAGGCGGCCCCCGAGGTCACGCCGACCGTCGTCGCCGTCACCACGACGTGCAGCACCTTCTACGGCGGCGAGTACTCCGCCGAGCGCCTCGTCACCGAGACGACGCCGCTGCTCGCCACGCCGGACGACGAGGACGCCGCCGCCGCGATCTACACGACGCGCGAGCGCATCGCCGCGGTGCAGAACTTCGCCGACCCGGAGCTCCAGGAGAACCTCAACGGGATCAAGGCTCCCTTCGAGGCAGCCGTCCAGGGCGAGACGGTCAGCACGTCGAAGCTCCAGGAGTCGCTCGACGCGTTCCGCGCCCAGTGCGTCGAGGCCGGGTACGCGTTCGCGTCCTGACGCCACGCGCCGCGGTCCGGACGGCCCGTCCCTCGTCGAGGGGCGGGCCGTCCTCGCGTCCGGGCCGCTCGAGCACGGGGGCGCGCCGGTGCCGGGCTCGTCGCGACCTGAGGCGGGCGGCGAGGCGCCGCCCGGCGTGGGAGCATCCGACCATGCCCGTCGTCGAGTCCTCGCTCGTGGTCCCCGTCGACCCCGCGACGGCGTTCGCCGTCTCGCAGACGACGGGCGCCGTCCGCCTGCGCTGGGACCCCTTCATCCACCACCAGCACTTCCTCGACGGCGCGACCGCGCCCGCGAAGGGCGTGCAGACCTTCACCCGGCACCGCAGCGGGCTGTCCATGGTGAGCGAGTACGTCTCGTACAACCCGCCGACCAACGTCGGCATGCGCATGGTCCGCGGGTCGTGGTTCTTCGAGAACCTCGCAGGCGGCTGGCGCTTCGCGCCCGACCCGGGCGGCGGCACGCGCGCGACGTGGCGCTACAGCTTCCGCTGCCGGCCGCGCTGGCTCGCCCCGGTCGCCGAGCGTGTCGGGTCGTGGGTGCTCCAGCGCGACGTCGACCGGCGCATCGCCGGCTTCGCGCGCGGGTGCGCCGACCCGGTCGTGCTCGACGCGGTGCACGACGGCGCCTGACGCCCGCGCCTCCGCCCGCCGCCACGCGGCACCCCGGGGCCACGCGACCCGGCACCCCGGGACGACGTCGCCCGGTACCCCGGTCGGACGCGGCCCGGCCGCACGCGGCGTAGCGTGCGACGCATGGGCCCGCTCGACCGCCGCCGCCCCCGGGCGTTCCTCGCCGTGGTGCTCGCGGTGGTCACGGTCGTCGGTTCCGTGGGCGCGACGCACGGCCAGCCCGGTGCCCGGCCGCTCGACGCCGCGGCGCTCGCGCTCCTCCTCGTGCCCCCGCTCGCCCTCGTGCTCCTCGTGCGGTGGCCGGTCGTCGCCGTCGTCGTGTCCGTGGGTGCCGCGGGCACGTTCCTCGTCGCCGGGTACGCGTGGGGCCCGGTGCTCGCCGGTCCCGTCGGCGTGCTCGTGGGGGTGCTGCTCAGCGGACCCGCGGTGCGCGCGCGCCGGGTCGCGTGGGGCGGGGCGGTGCTGCTGGCGGGCGCGGTGGTCGCGGCGGCGGCGCTCCGCCCGGACGCGCCGCCCCCGGCGACGCTGCTCGGCGGGACGGCGTGGACCGTCGTCGTGCTGCTCGTCGCCGGGACGGTCCGCGACCGGTCCGCGCGTCTCGCCGCGGCTCGCGAGGCCGAGCGCCTGGCGCGCGCCGAGCGGGAGCGGACCGCCGTCGCCGACGAGCGCCTGCGGATCGCCCGCGAGGTCCACGACGTGCTCGCGCACTCGCTGTCCGCGATCACCGTCCAGGCGGGCGTCGGCCTGCACCTGCTCGACCGCGACCCCGAGCAGGCCCGCGGTGCGCTGACCGCGATCCGCGCCGCGAGCACGGAGGCGCTCGACGAGGTGCGCGCGGTGCTGGGCGTCGTGCGCGGCGACGCGGGCGACGACGGCGCGCCCCTCGCCCCGACGTGGGACCTCGCGGCGCTCCCCCGGCTCGTGCGGCAGGCGGAGGGCGGCGGCCTCGCGGTCACGCTCGACGTCGACCCGGCCGCGGCGGGACTGCCCGACCGGCTCGCAGGCGTCGTCTACCGCGTGGTGCAGGAGTCGCTGACCAACGTGCGCCGGCACGCGCACGGGGCCACGCGGGCGGACGTGCGGGTCGCGGTGCGTCCCGCGCCGCACGGCGCGGTGACCGTGACCGTGACCGACGACGGCGCTGCCCCGGGCGCCGAGCCGGAGCCGGGCTATGGCCTGCGGGGCATGCGCGAGCGCGTCGAGAGCGTCGGCGGCTCGCTCGCCGCCGGCCCGGCGCCGTCCCCCTCTGGACGTGGCTTCCGCGTGCGGGCAGTCTTTCCCTGGCCGGGCTCCCCGCCCGGACCGGGCACCCCCGGACGGTCCGACGCGGCCGACGACGCACCGCCGCAGCGCGAGGAGGCACCGTGATCGACGTCGTGCTGGCCGACGACCAGGCTCTCGTGCGGGGTGGCTTCCGCGCGCTCATCGACTCCGAGGACGACATGCGCGTCGTCGCGGAGGCCGCGACCGGCGACGACGCCGTCCGCCTCGCGCTCGAGCACCTGCCCGACGTCGTGCTCATGGACATCCGCATGCCCGGTCTCGACGGCCTGGAGGCGACGCGGCGGATCGTCGCGGACCGGGCGGCGTCGCACGTGCACGTCGTGGTCGTCACGACGTTCGAGCTCGACGAGTACGTGACCGACGCGATCCGCGGCGGCGCGAGCGGCTTCCTCGTCAAGGACACCGAGCCGGTCGACCTCGTCCGGGCGGTGCGCGTCGCGGCGCGCGGCGACGCGCTGCTCTCGCCCACCGTGACCCGGCGGCTGCTGTCGCGGGTCGCGGACGCGACGCGCGCCGTCGGGCCGGTGCGTGGTGTCGAGGAGCTCACGCCGCGCGAGCACGAGGTGCTCGTCGAGGTCGCGGGCGGGCTGTCGAACGAGGAGATCGCCGGGTCGCTCTTCCTGTCGGAGTCGACCGTGAAGACCCACGTCTCGCGGGTCATGGCGAAGCTGGGCGCGCGAGACCGGGCGCAGCTCGTCGTCGCGGCGTACGAGTCGGGCGTCGTCCGTCCGGGCTGGGCGGGCTGAGCCCCGACCATCGCGGGCGGCACCCGGGGACGAGCGAGGTCGGCACGCCCGGGCGACGACGCGGCGTCGGGCGGGCGCGAGCCTGGGGGTGCGGCCGGCGGACGGCCGCCCTCGCCGGGACCGGCGAGGCGCACCGACACCGGAGGTCGTCATGCTCACCGCACTCACCGGGGCGGCCGGCGCGCTCCCCACGGACGCCGTCGCGTCGTGGGGGCACGCCGGCTGGGGGCCCGGGCCGTGGTGGTTCGTGTTCCCCCTGCTGTGGTTCCTGCTCTTCGCGTCCGTGGTCTTCCTGCTCGCCCGCCGCGCCCGGCGCGGCGGGGGCCCGGGCGGCTGGCGCGCTACGGGCCCTGACCCGGTCGCGATCCTCGGCGAGCGCTACGCGCGCGGCGAGATCGACGAGCAGGAGTACCGCTCGCGCCTCGCCGTCCTGCGCGAGGGGCGCCCTCAGCCCTGACGCCGAGAACGACGTTGCTGCCGCCATCCCACGGACAACGGCAGCAACGTCGTGCTCGACGGCGAGGAATCGCCTGGTCGGCCTCAGGCGGAGGCGCCCACGCGCTCCTTGGTGCCCGACGGCGTGGCCTCCGCGGCCTCGGCCGGCGCCGGGGACTCCGTGGTCGTCTCGGACGACGCGTCGTCGTCCTCGTCCACGAAGAGGTCCTCGGCCGTCGCGGCCTCGTACTGCTCGAGGTCGAGGATGCCCTCGCGCTTCGCCACGATCGTGGGCACGAGCGCCTGGCCCGCGACGTTCACCGCGGTGCGGCCCATGTCGAGGATCGGGTCGATCGCGAGCAGCAGGCCCACGCCCGCGAGCGGCAGGCCCACGGTCGAGAGCGTGAGGGTCAGCATGACGATCGCGCCGGTGAGGCCCGCGGTCGCGGCGGAGCCGACGACGGACACGAACGCGATGAGCAGGTAGTCGGTGATCGACAGGTCGATGCCGAAGATCTGCGCGACGAAGATCGCCGAGATGGCCGGGTAGATCGAGGCGCAACCGTCCATCTTGGTGGTCGCGGCCAGCGGCACGGCGAACGACGCGTACTCGCTCGGCACGCCGAGGTTGCGCTCGGTGACGCGCTGCGTCACGGGCAGCGTGCCGATCGAGGAGCGCGAGACGAACGCGAGCTGGATCGCGGGCCACGCGCCGCGGAAGTAGCTCGAGATCTTCAGGCCGTTGGTGCGCAGCAGGATCGGGTAGACGACGAACAGCACGACCGCGAGGCCGACGTAGATCGCGACGGCGAACCACGCGAGCGACGCGAGCGACGTCCAGCCGTACGCCGCGATGGCGTAGCCGATGAGGCCGGCGGTGCCGATCGGCGCGAGGCGAATGATCCACCACAGCACCTTCTGCACGATCGCGAGCGCGGAGCGGTTGAACGCGAGGAACGGGTCCGCCTTCTTGCCCGACTTCAGCGCCGCGATGCCGATGACGAGCGCGACGACGAGGATCTGCAGCACGTTGAAGCTGACGGACGTCGACGCTGCTCCGGTGAGCGCGCCGTCGTCACCGGTCTCGAGGCTCGTCGAGGCGCCGAGACCCAGGACGTTGCCCGGGATGAGACCGTTGAGGAAGTCGAGCCACGTGCCGGTGCGGCCCGGCTCGGAGGCGGCGTCGAGCGAGACCGACGCGCGGTTGCCCGGCTGGAACAGCAGGCCCAGGCCGATGCCCACGGCTACCGAGATCGCGGCGGTGATGGCGAACCACAGCAGCGTCTGACCGGCGAGGCGCGCGGCGTTGGTGACGGTCCGCAGGTTCGCGATCGACGCGACGATCGCGGTGAAGATCAGCGGCGGCACGACCGCCTTGAGCAGCGTCACGAACGACGAGCCGACCGTGTCGAGCGTCGTGGTGAGGCCGTTGGGGACGTCGCCCGCGGCGTCCTGCGGGCCCATGGCGAGGGCGAGGGCACCGAGCCCGACGCCGACCGCGAGGCCGAGCAGGATCTGCACGCTGAACGAGGGGAACCGGCGCTTCTTCTTCGCGGGCGCAGCGGCCGGAGCCTGCTTCGCCTGCGGGTCGGCCTGCGAGGAGGCCGTCGAGGGGGTCGAGGACACGGAGGACCTTTCGGGGTGACGCGGGCGCACGAGCGCCCGCTCTCGGGAGAGGGGCTCGGGACGTCGTCGCGGGGCGCCGGCAGCAGCGCGGCCCGGGCAGGGACGCAGGCACGGAGGTGGCCAGCGGCCTGACGGGGGCGCGCCACGCGCGTCAGCGGCTCAGGTCGCGAGGCGACCCGGGGTCCTGACGGGTGTGCGGAGGCGGGGAGGCGTCAGCGGCGACGGGGGGTCAGCGACACAGCGCGCTGGCGACTCGACGGAGGTCGACGTCGCGGCGCTGGGTGAGCTGCCAGGCAGGCACGCTGACGAACACGGAGGTTCTCCCGGAACGGTGGGTTCTCGCTGGACGCGGGCATACGGACGCCCGCGGCAACCGATCATACCCGCTCGTGGACAACCGTCCGGCGGCCGGACCTATTCCGGCCGCCGCGGAGCGGCCGGGCGTCAGGCGTTCGGCGCGTCGAGGAACGCGTGCATGAGCGGCCCCGCCGTGACGGCGCCGCCCTCGCCCGTCTCGACGAACACGGCGACCGCGAGGTCGCCCTGCGTCGCGATCATCCACGCGTGGGACTGGCTGCCGTCGCCGTACTGCGCCGTGCCCGTCTTCGCCCCGGGCTCGCCCGGGAGGTCCTGGAGGATCGACGCCGAGCCGTCCGTGACGACGCCGCGCATGAGCTCGCGCAGCGTCGCCGCCTCCTGCTCGGTGAGGGTCGAGGCCGGCTGCTCCTCGGCGACGGTCTGCACGTCCGGGTGGACGAGGACCGGCGCCACCGTGCGCCCGGCGGCGACGCTCGCGGCGACCGTCGCCATCGCGAGGGGCGACGCCTGGACCTTGCCCTGCCCGATCATCGACGCGGCGTGCTCGGTGCCCTGCGAGTCGGTCGGGACGTCGCCGAAGAACGCGGGCGCGCCGAGCTCGGACTCGACGCCCAGCCCGAGCGAGGCGGCGGCGTCGTGCAGCGCCTGCTGCGACACGGCCTCCCGCTGCCCGATCATCGCCGTGTTGCACGAGTTCGCGAACGCCGTGCGCAGCGGCACGTCGCCGAGCGCCGCCGTCGGGTAGCCGGGCACGTTCTGGAACTCGCGGCCCTCGACGGTCAGCGTGGGCGGGCAGGAGACGGTCGTGTCCGGGGTGAGGCCCGCGCGCAGCATCGCGAGCGTCGTCGCGACCTTGAACGTCGAGCCCGGCGCGTACTGGCCCGTCGTGGCGGTCGAGAGCCCCTCGCCCGCGGTCGAGCTCGCCGCCGCGAGCACGGAGCCCGTCGAGGGCTGGATCGCGACGATCGCGCTCGGCCCCTGCCCGGCGAGCAGCGCCTCGGCGGCGACCTGCATGTCCGGGCGCAGCGTCGTGCTCAGCGGCACGCCGTCCACCGGCTCGACCGAGAACACCTCCGTCGGCTCCGCGTCCGCGTCCGCCTCGCCCGGCACGACCTCGATCGACAGGCCCGGCACGCCGCGGAGCTGCTCGTCGTACTGCCGCTGGAGACCGGAGATGCCGACCTGGTCGCCCGCGGCGACCGCGCCCTCCGACTCCTCGACGATCTCCGCCGTCGCCTCGCCCACGCGCCCGAGCAGGGGACGCGCGAACTCGCGCGTCGGGGCGAGGGGGATCGCGTCGTCGATGACCGCGACGCCCTCGATGCCGCGCGCCGCGTCGACGTCGACGCCCGCGGTGTCCTCCGCGCGGACGGTGATGGCCTCGACGAACGCCTTCTCCCCGGCGCCCGCGACGCGCTGCGCGTACTCCTCCGGGTCCAGCCCGACGACGCCCGCGAGCGCCCGCGCCGCGCCGTCCCACTGGGCGGAGCCCACGCGCGTCTTGTCGACGCCGATCCGGTAGACGGGACGGTCCTCGACGATGGGGACGCCGTCGGCGCCGAGGATGCCCGCACGGACCGCCGGCACGCGGCTCACCGCGAGCCGGCCGCCCTGGCCGAGCTCGGGGACGAGGACGTCGGGCTCCCACACGACGTCCCAGGCGCCCGGGCCGTCCTCGCCCTCGCCCGGCTCCGCGAACGTGAGCTCCGCCGTGGTGGTGTACTCCCAGGCCTGGTCGCCCGCCACCTCCCAGCGGTAGGCGAGCGTCGCCGTCGCGCGGTCGCCCGCGTCGTCGCCCTCCTCGTCGACGTCCACCGACTCCACCTCGACCGTGCGCTCGTACGGCGCGAGCGGCTCGAGCACCGCCTCCAGGTGGCCCTGGACGTCCTTCGCGGCGCCGTTGCGGAACTCCAGCGCGCTCACGTCGCCGGCCTGGAGGGCGTCGGCGAGCGCGTTCGCGGCGTCGGACGCCTCCGGGCGGTCGGGCGTGCACGCCGCGAGGGGCAGGGCGAGGACGGGGACGAGCGCCGCGGCCGTCGTCCAGCGGGCGGCCCTCCCGCGCCACCGGCCGTGCGTGCCGGACCGACCGTGGCCGTGCGCGACGCTGCTCACTCGTTGTGCTCCCCTGCTCCGTGCCGTTCAGGACGAGACGGACGCTACCCGACGGCACCGACGCCGCCGGCACCGACGGTCGGACCGGCCCGGTTCGTCCGCCGCTTCTTCACCTCCCGCTCCTCCTCCCCGTCCCGCGGAGCCGCGGCGCGCTTCCCTTTTCCCGCACGGCCGCACGGTGTCCGCGCAGGTGGGCTGGGGTGCGCGCGGGTGCGCGCCGCGATCCCCGGACGATCCTGCGCTTTTCCTGAGGAACAGGTGCGCCAGCGTTGAGGAGGACTCCGTACTTTTCGAGTCATGACTCTCCACACCCCCGAGACGACCCCCGCCCCGCGCCGCGACAAGCGCCGCGCCTTCGCCGCCTTCGGGCTGGCGGCACTCGCCGTCGGCGGCATCGGGGCGGCGCTCACCAGCGCCGCCTGGACCGACAACGCGTTCTTCGCGGCGCCCGCGACGGCCGCGACCTTCGACCTCCAGGGGTCGCTGGACGGGACGACCTGGAAGGACTCGGCCGACCCGGACGCGATCGAGCTCGTCGTGCCGTCGGACGCGCTCGCGAACCTCCTGCCCGGCCAGACGCGCACGATCGACCTGTGGGTGCGCAACGAGAGCTCGGTGAAGGCCGCGCTGACGTCCAGCGTCCGGTTCGCCTCGGGCTCGACGTTCACCACGAACCCCTCCGCCTCCGTCTCCGGCCTCGCCACGACGCTCGACGCCGCCGGCGGCACGTCCAGCGACCAGTTCCGGCTCACCGTCACGGCACCGAGCGACTGGGCGCCGTCGAACCAGGGGGCCTCCGGGACGCTCATCGTCACGGTCTCCGCCACCGCGACGGCCTGACCCGACGCCGGACGCAGGAGGAGGAGAACCACCGATGCAGGTACTGCGGCGCGGGGCCGTCCTCGTCCTGTGGGTCCTCGCCGCCTTCGGGCTGGTGTGCGGGGCGGTGTGGGGCGCGACCGCGGCCGGCCTCATCAAGCCCCTCGTCGTGATCTCCGGCTCGATGGAGCCGGGGATCATGACGGGCGACCTCCTGGTCGCCCGGCCGGTCCCGGCGGCCGACCTGGCCGTCGGCGACGTGGTGAGCCTGCCCAGCGAGCTGACCGGCGACCTGGTGACCCACCGCGTCGAGGCCGTCGAGCAGACGGGCGACGACCAGTACACGGTCAGCATGAAGGGCGACAACAACGCCTACGCGGACGCCCTGGACTACACCGCCTCGGGCGACGTCTGGAAGCCCGCGGTCCAGCTCGCCGGCTGGGGCACCGCGATCGTGCGTCTGACGACCCCCGCCGTGGCGGTCCCCCTCCTCGTCGGCCTGCTCGGCCTGCTCGGCCTCACCCTGCTCGTCCCGCCCGCACCGCGACGCGTGCCGGTCCACCGGTGACCGGCACCCGGACCGGCCGGAGGGCCGGCGGGACGGCCGGTCAGCGGGCCGGTCAGAAGGCCGGGCTCCGCACGCTGAGCCTGCTCCTGGCGGTCCTGACGCTCGTGACGGCGTCGTGGTGGGGCGTCGCGCACGCGGCCGTCGAGCCCACGACGGCCGCGTGGACGGACCAGGCCCGGGCCGCCGCGCCCGTCTCCGCCGGCCGGTGGCAGACGACGGCGGCCGGCACGTGCGTCGCGCGCGGCGAGGGACGCACCGTCCTCTCTGGCTGCACGGTCCGCTCGATCTCGTTCGAGACGTGGGGCGAGCCGGGGAGCCAGGTCCGCAACTACTACGTGGCCTTCACGGTGCCCGCGGGCACGCGGTCGGTGTCCTTCGACGTCGACCTCCGGGTCGCGACCGGCCAGGAGACCTCGTGGCGGTGGAGCGGCGCCCACGTCGTCGCCGGGGCCCAGTTCACCCCGCAGCAGGGCTGGACCTGCGCCGACCTGCCGCGCGTGCGCGGGGAGGGCGCCGACTGGCAGAACCCGATCTACTTCCAGGTCGCCGAGCAGGGCGGCGGGGGCGCGTCGGCCTGCCCGTGACGGGCGCCGCCGTGGCGCGCGTCAGTCCGGCGTGACCGGGCTGATCACGTACCAGAGGCGCACCGACGCGTCGCCCCCCGGCCCGGGCTCGTGGCTGATCTGCACGGACGTCTCGACGTCGCCGTTCGACCCGTTGATGCCCGTGCGGGCGCGCGTCCCGCCCGCGCGCGACGCGTCGAGCGACGCGGGCAGCTCGTCGAGCCACCGGTCGACCTGCGACCGCGGAAAACCCAGCACCTGCGCGTCGGCCACGAGCTGGTCGTGCACGGCCTGCCCGCCGGAGAGCGTGCGGAACACGTTGATCGCGCTCACGTACCCGCGCCGGGGCTGGATCGTCAGCTCCTCGGCCGCCGTGGTCCACGTGCCGTCGGGGAGCGTCAGCTCGACCTCGGCCGCGCCGTCCGGCACCTGCACGACGGCCATCGACTCGCCCAGCCCGACGGACTCCGCGGTGATCGGCCTGCTCACGTCCCAGCGCACGGTCTCGCCCCTCTCGATGTCGTCGATCGTCGTCGTGCCCGTCGCGCCCCCGCCGCCCTCGACGACCGCCCCGCCCGACGCCGTCGGGCCGCCCGGGGCGGTCGTCCCGCCCGGTCCGGTGGCCGCGTCGTCCGGGTCGCCGAACGTCACCGTGCACCCCGTCAGCACGAGAGACCCGGCGAGCGCCCCCGCGAGCAGGACCGCGGCGACGCCGGCCCTCGGCGCCGTCCCGTGCGCGCGACGGAACCCCCGGCTCACTGGTCCACGTCCACGTCCCACTCGGTCAGTCTGTCAAGGATGCGTCCGATGCGGGCGGGGTTCGTGAGCCGGTAGTCGGCGATCCGGTCGGACACGTCGGTGCCGATGATCTGCGCCGCCTGGTCCGGGTGCTGCGTGACGAGCTGCTGGTAGGCGGGCAGCGTGTCGTTCGCGATGTACTCCCAGCGGGTCGCCTGGTCGGCGATGTTGCCGCCCGGCAGCGGCGTCTGGACCGTCACCGTGCCCTGCACGGGGTTGTCGAACGTGACGCCCGTGAACGGGATCCCGAGGTTCTCCGGGCCGGGCGTCTCGACGCTCACCGTGAAGGGGTCGTGCTGCGCGTACGTGCCCGCGCCGGGGATCGACGGCTCGCCGACGAGCGTCATGAGGTACGTGAACGCCTCGCCCGTGACCGGGTGGTCGCGCATGGTCTGCCAGTCGTCGGCGATGATCTGGTTCTGCTCGCGCCACAGCAGCGCGGTGTTGCCGTCCGCGAGCGCCTGCGCGTCGCCCGCCCGGCCGGCCTCGACGTCCGCCCACGCCTGGTACGCGGCGCCGTCGATGACGCCGGCCTCGAGCAGCCGCTCCATCTCCTGCATGCCGCCGTTCAGGTACGCCTCGTGCATGACGGCCTGGTCCACGAAGATCTCGCGCTGCATCGACAGGAACTGGTTCTCGTAGAAGCCGAGCTCGGCGTCCGACATCGTCGCGATCGCCTCGAGCGCCGCCCGGTCGACGCCGGGCGGCAGCGCCCGGGCGCCGCTCGCGACGCCCTGCGCGAGCTGCCGCATCATGTCGAGGTCGAAGAACCCGGCAGCGAACGACGGCCCGATCATCGCGGCCATGCCGGCCCACTGCATCCACGGGTTGTCCAGGTAGAGCTCGCCGTAGTACGTGTAGACGCTCTCGATGATCTCCCGGTTGGCCGACGCCCCCGCGGACGGGTCCCAGTCGGCGAAGTCGAACCCCGCCTCGCCCGCCGCGACGCGCGTCCAGTGCGTGACGGCGAGCTCCGCGAACCCCGGGGAGTCGGGGTCGACGCCGAGGCGCACCATCTGGTCGTAGAGCGCCGCGACCTGCGCGTCCGTCGCGTTCTCGAGCCACGCGGCGCGCTCGCCCGCGTCCATCGCGGCGTACTCGCCCGGCGTCGGCGTGGGGACGGTCTGCTGGGGCCCGCCCGGGCCGGACGTGGGTGCGCCGCCCGGGCCCGCGAGGGCGCCGCCGTCGGCGCTCGCGGACTCCTGCTGGTCGGCGTCCGTGGCGAGGCGGTCGGCGGCGGCGTCGAGGAGGCTCGCGGTGCCGGTGAGCGAGGGCCCGAGCGTGCTGGCCCACTCGCTGCGGAACTGCGCGGCGTCGGGCCCGTCCCACCGGGTCGCGGCCTCGACGACGGCCGCCACCTGCGCGCGATGGGTCCGCAGCGCGTCGGCGCCGGAGCGCAGGCCGGACGCGAGCGCGCGCAGCGCACGGACGTCGGCGCCCCACATCCCGCTCATGCCGTCCCCTCCCGCCCCTGCGCGTCCCCTCACGCGCACGCGTCGACGCCTTCGTCCTCGACGGTCGCACGCCGACGGTACGCGGCCGGGTCGGCCGCCGCGATGGGGACAACTGCCCATGCCCGGACAGGGCGGGCGCGGCGGCGCGCCTCAGCTCAGGCGGCGCTCCAGCCGCACCACGACCGTGTCACCGACGTCCTTGCCGAGTCGCTTGCGCACGCCCGCGTTGAGCGACAGCATCAGCCCGCCCGACCCGGTCGGCATGAGCCCCACGTTGCGCAGCGCGACGTCGTCGACGGTCGCGTCCACGCGGACCGCGCGCAGCGACCCGAAGAGCTCGCGCGCCCCGGGCACTTCCACGCAGGGCCACGTGTCGCCCTTGACGTCGACGCCGACGGGCGCGGTGAACGTGTGGTCGAGGAGGACGGGCTCGAACGGCATCGGGTGCTCCGGTGGGTCGTGCGGTCGTGGTCGGGGGGTCTGACCGGCCGAGGACCGAGAACTCGTCGGTCGTGGTCGAGCGACGTTCAGGCGTCCCGCACCGACGCGCCCATGCGCTCGACCGCCTCGGTGAGCACGTCGACGCCCGTCGCGAGGTTGAGGCGCACGTGCCCGTGCCCGCCGGGGCCGAACCGGCGCCCGTCCTCCAGCGCGACGCGCGCGCGGTCGAGGAACCACGACCGGGGGTCCGCGCCCGCCGGGCCGGGCAGCCCGCGCGCGTCGAGCCACGCGAGGTACGTCGCCTCGCCGGGCCGGTAGCGCACCGCGGGCAGGTGCTCCGCGAGCAGGTCGGCGAGGAGCCACGCGTTGCGCTCGACGCCCGCGAGGACGTCGTCGAGCCACCCCTCGCCGTGGTCGAGGGCCGCGACGTGCGCGAGCACGGACACGTGCTGGACGCCGTGGCTCGCCTCCTCGGGGATGCGCCGCAGGTCGTCGGCGGCGTCCGGGCCGGCGACGGCCGCCGCCGCCTTGAGGCCCGGCAGGTTCCACGCCTTCGACGCGGAGACGATCGCGACGGCGGAGTCCGCCCCGGGGACGGTGAGGAGCGGCGTGTGGGTCGTCGCGGGGCGCCCGCCGAGCCCGGGCCGCGTGAGGGGCGCGTGGATCTCGTCCGCCACGACGCGCACCCCGTACCGCGCGGCGAGCGCCAGGCCGTCCGCCAGCTCCGCGCGCGTGTGCGCGGTCCCCGTCGGGTTCTGCGGGTTGCACACCAGCCAGACCGCGCGGCGCCCGCTCCCCGGGCCGTCACCGTTCGCGGCGGCACCGGTCGCGTCGGCGAACGCCCGCTCCAGGCTGTCGATGTCGAGTCGCCCGTCGGTGCCCAGCGGCGCGTCGACGACGCGGCGCCCCTCGTTCGCGGTGAAGCCGTAGAACGGCGGGTACACGGGCGGGTTGACGACGACCGCGTCGCCCGGGGACGTGAGGACGCGCAGCACCTCGACGATCGCGACCATGACGTCGGGCAGCGTGCGCGACGTCGCCGCGTCGAGCGTCCAGCCCCAGCGGCGCCGGGCGAAGCGCGCGTACGCCTCGCCGTACGCGGTGCCGACGTCGTACCCGGTGTCGCCCGAGCGCAGGGCGGCCGTCACGGCGTCGACGACCGCGTCGCACGGCGCGACGTCCATCTCGGCGACGAACAGCGGCAGCACGTCGGGGGCGAAGGTGCGCCACTTCACCGACGTCCGACGGCGCAGCTCGTCGAGCGTGAGGACGTCCAACGGTGTGCGCATCGTGCCCCTCCTCGGTGCGGGCCGAGCGTCTGCCCGGCACCGGTCGCCGGGCCTGCCCCGGTCGGCCGACCCGGCCCACCCTAGGCGGGCTCGGGCTCCGTCGCCGCGGGCGCGCCCTCCTCGGCCGCGGCGTTCGCCGGGCTCGTCGCGAGCACGACGCACCCCCCGACGGCGGCCAGCGTCGCCACGACGGCGGGCACCGCCCAGCCCGACCGCACGACGTCGCCGAGCACGGCGAGGCCGACGATCCCCGGGGCGAGCACCTCGATCACGGAGACCGTCGCGGCGACCGTCCCCACGGCGCCCCGCTCCAGGGCGCGCAGGTAGGCGAGCGCGCCCGCGACGCCGCCGAGCACGATCGCGAGGGCGAGCGGCTGGAGCACGGTGTCGAGCAGGTCCCCGGACGCGTGCGCGCCGCGCGCCGCGACGGCGGCGACCGAGTAGCCGAGGCCGCCCAGGACGGCGAGCAGCACGGGGTGCCCGCGCCGGTACGCGGCGGCGGTGCCGACCGCCACGGCCACCCCGGCGACGTTGACCCAGGTCGTGAACCCGGCCGGCGGGTGCGTCGCGGGCTGCTCCCCCGCCGCGAGCGCCAGCACCACGAGCCCCGCGACGACGACGCCGATCGACACGACGTCCGTGCGACGCAGCGTCGCGCCGAGCACGAGGCGGGCGAGCAGCACGACGGCGACGAGCGACGCCGCGACGACCGCCTGCACCACGAAGAGCGGCAGGTGGTCCAGGGCGAGGAGGGAGAGGAGCCAGCCGACGCCGTCGACCACGAGCCCGCCGACGACGAGCGGCTGGGCCACGGCCGCGAGGCCGTGGGCCCGGCGCGTCGCGACGGCCTGCATGATCGTGCTCACCGCGTACAGGAGGCTCGCGGCCACGGCGGCGAGCAGCGAGAGGATCACGACGCGACCCCGAGGCCGTCGCCCGCGGCGGGCGCGACGCGGGCCGCGCGCACGGGCACGCTGGGCCGTTCGGTCGGGGCGGGCACGTTCCGATCATCCGCCACCGCGGCGCGCACCGCGCGGGCGGGCCTACGGCTCCGGACGTCCGGGCGAGGCGGTCAGGCGCCGTCGCGCGTGGTCGCGGTGGTCAGGCCTCGTCGCGCGCGGGCGCCGCGTCCCGACGGCCGCGCGCGTGGGCGGGCCGCTCGTCGTCGTGCACCCAGCGCCAGACGCGCGTCACGACGAACCACACGACCGCCGCCGCGACGACCGCGATGACGACCTTCTGCAGGACGCCCGCGTACTCCTCGACGACGTGCCACTGCTCGCCGAGCGCGTACCCGGCGTAGACGAAGATCGTGTTCCACACGGCGCTGCCGGCGGTGGTGAGCGCGGTGAACTTCCACAGGGGCATGCGCTCGACCCCGGCGGGGATCGAGATGAGGCTGCGGAAGATGGGGATGAAGCGGCCGAAGAAGACCGTCGCGCTGCCGTGCCGGAGGAAGAACTGCTCGGTGCGGTCGACGTCCTCGACCTTGACGAGCGGCAGGCGCTCCGCGATCCACCGCGTGCGCTCGCGCCCGATGATCGCCCCGACCGTGTAGAGCGCGAGGGCGCCGACGACGGACCCCGCCGTCGTCCACAGGATCGCCTCGACGAGCCCGAAGCTCCCCTGGCTCGCCGTGAAGCCCGCGAGCGGCAGGATGATCTCGCTCGGCAGCGGCGGGAACAGGTTCTCGAGGGCGATGGCGATCGCGGCCCCGACCGGGCCCAGCGTCTCCATGAGGTTGACCGCCCAGCCGGCGACGCCGTCGAGAGCGGGCTCCGCCGTCGTGGCGGCGGGCACGGCGGCCGTCAGGGCGGCGGAGAGTCCGGAGGGCATGGGACACGAGCCTAGGCGAGCGGTCGGTGGCGCGAGCGCCGATGCGGCCGGAAGGGTGTGGAGGTCTCGTGCGGAGGCGCGGGACGTGCAGGGGACCGGCCCGCTCAGCCGCGGACGAGCTCGTCGAGGCGGCGGATCGGGTCCCAGGCGCCCGCCTCGCTGTTCGACAGCACGACGACCGTCACGCCCGGCGCCCCGGCCGGCGGGAGCGCGTCCGGGCCGTCCGCAGGGCCCACCGGGTCCGGGTAGTGGCGCAGGATCGCGCTCGCGCCCGTGTTGATGCCGTCCTTGTACGCCGAGCGCACCGACCCGTCCGCGAGCAGCTCGAGCTCGAGCCCGAAGCCGTAGTGCACGCTCGGTGCGGGCTCGGCCCCGTCCGTCGCGCCCGTCCCGCCCTCGTGGTGCAGCACCTGCGGGGTGAGGAACGCGCGCGTGAGGTCGGGCGGCAGGAGCTCGCCGTCGCGCACCGCCGCCCAGAACCGGGCGAGGTCGCGCGCCGTGACGTGCGCGCCGCCGTCGGGCGAGCCGACGGGCGGGTAGGAGTAGACGTTCTGCCGCCACCCGGTGACGGGGCCGTCGTCGTCCGGGCCCTCGTGCACGGGCTCCCAGCCCTCCGCGACGTCCGGCTCGGCCTCGTCCATGCGGAAGAACCCGGAGCGGTCCATGCCCGCGCGCGCGAACACGTGCTCGCGGACGTGGTCGCGGTACGTCGTCCCGGTGACGGACTCCAGCGCGAGGCCGGCGAGGACGTAGCCGACGTTGCAGTAGCGACACCCCTCGCCGGGCGCGAAGTTCGGCTCCTTGTGGACGAACCCGGGCAGGAAGTCTGCCGTGCGCGTCACGGAGTAGCTCGGCCGGTCGACCCACAGCTCCTCGTACGACTCCCCCGCCTCCTCGTCGGCGTCGTCCGCGATGCCCGACGTGTGGGTCAGCAGGTGCCGGATCGTCACCTCGCGCGGGATGGTCGTGCCCGCAAGGTCCACGTGGTCGTGGACGCGGTCGTCGAGCCCGAGCCGGCCGTCGCCCACGAGCTGGAGCACCGCGACGGCGGTGAAGAGCTTGGTGACGGACGCGACGTCGAACCGCGTGCTCGTGCGGACCGGGACGCCCCAGCGGCGCGACGCGACGCCGTAGGCGCGTTCGAGCAGCACCTCGCCGTGGCGTTCGACCCGCACGACGCCGGAGAAGTCGTCGGCGTCCGCGGCGGAGCGCAGGTGCGTGTCGAGGGCGGCGAGAGCGGCGTCGTCGAGCGCGGTCATGGCCCGACCGTAGGCGGGCCGGGGCGCTCCCGGCCAGGACTTTTGTCCCGGAGAGCCGCACGTCGTCACGGGTGGGAGCGCTATCACGGTACGGTCGCCGCATGGCGACCTCGACGACGACCCCCGCGCTCGGCGTGATCCTCCCGCGCGAGCTCCCCGCCGACCTCATCGTGCCGTTCGCGCGCCGCGCGGAGGAGGTCGGCCTCGACGAGCTGTGGGTCGTCGAGGACCTCACCTTCCACGGCGGGATCGCGCAGGCCGCGACGGTCCTCGCCGCGACCCAGCGCCTCACCGTCGGCATCGGGATCCTGCCCGCCGCCACGCGTGCGCCGTCGACCGCCGCGATGGAGGCCGGCACGCTCGCCGCCCTGCACCCCGGCCGCCTGCACCTCGGCCTCGGGCACGGCATGCCGGCGTGGATGCGGCAGATCGGCGTGTGGCCCGCGAGCCCGCTCGCGATGCTCGAGGAGACCACCGCGACCGTGCGCGCCCTGCTGCACGGCGAGCGCGTCAGCGGCGCGGGCCGCTACGTGTCCGTCGACGACGTCGCCCTCCACGCCCCGCCCGCCTCGCCGCCGCCCGTGCTCGCCGGGGTGCGCGGCCCGCGGTCGCTCGAGGTCTCGGGCCGCGTCGCGGACGGGACCATCCTCGACATGCCCGTGACCCCCGAGTACCTCGCCGTCGCGCGCGCCGCGATCGACGCCGGGCGCGCGAGCGCCGGGGACGCGGCCCCGCCCGCGCACCGCGTCGTCGCGTTCTCCGTCGGCGCCGTGCACGACGACGTCGCGACGGCCCGCGAGATCGTCCGCCCCTACCTCGCCGTCCTCGGCGAGGCCGACTGGTCCGCCCAGATCGACCCGTTGCCCTTCGCCGACGCGTTCCGCGCCCTGCGCGACGCGAGCGCCACCCCCGACGACTTCGCCGCCGCGATGCCCGACGCGTGGGTCGACGCGCTCGCCGTCGTCGGGTCGCCCGAGGCCTTCCGCGCGCGGCTCGCCGAGCTCGGCGCGGGCGGGGTGTCGAGCGTCGTCCTCGTCGCCACCAGCGCCGACCCGGCCCGGCCCGACGACCCGTTGAGTGCGCTCGACGCGCTCGCCGCGGTGACCCGCCCCGCCGTCTGACGGCCGCCGTCGACCTGCGAGACCGCGCCGGAGAGCCGACCATGGGCAGGTGAGCGAGCACGCACCGACCTACACCGAGACGTGGCCCCTGCTGAGCCCGGGAGACCGCCGTCGGCTCGAGGAGCTCGACGCCCTCGAGACCGACATCCTCCGCCAGCTCTCCGAGGCGTTCGCCGACGAGGTGGACGCCCCCACGCTCGGCGAGCTCCAGGTCGAGCGGCTGCGGGTCTACCGCGACGCGCAGGCCCGCGCACAACGGCAGCGGACACGCGCCTGACCGCCCCATGAGCGCCCCGGGGCCACGCGCGTCCCTCGTCGACACCGTGCTCGGCGCGGTGCGCGAGGGCACGTCGGTCGTGGTCTCCGGGCTCCCGGGCTCCGGCCGGTCCACGCTCCTCGCGCGCGTCCGGGCCGCCGTCCTCGACGACGACCGGCACGTCCTGTCCCTCGTGGGCGTCGGCCCCGGCGCCCCGCGTCCGCTCGAGTCGCTCGTCCTCGCCGGGGTGCTCGACGCCGCCCCCGGCCAGCCCGTGTCGCTCGGGCGCGCGGTCGACGCCGTCGAGCGGGCGCTCGGCACCGGGCCGGCGGTCCTCCTCGCGGACGACGCCGACGCGCTCGACGACACCTCCGCCGCGGTCCTCGGGGCGGTCTCCGCCCGCCAGGACGCCACCGTCGTGCTGAGCCAGCGCCCGCCCTACCCCGCGGCCCCGGTCGAGACCGTGCTCGGCGGCCGACCCGCGACCGCGCTGCCGATGCCGCCCCTCGCCTTCGAGGAGATGCACGCCACCGCGAGCGCGCTGCTCGGCGGCGACCTCGACGCCGGTGTCGCCGGTCGCCTGTACGGCCTGTCCGGCGGCCTGCCCGGCCTGGTCCGGTCCGTCGCCACCGAGGCCCGGCGCGCCGGCCGCCTCGTCGAGGAGTCCGGGACCTGGGTCGCGCGCCGGGACCTCGTGACCTCGGCGCTCGCCGGCGACGTCGGCCGCCTGGTCAGCGGGCTGTCGCCCGAGGAGGTGGACGGCGTCTGGGCGCTCGCGGCGACCGGCGCCGCGGAGCTCGGGACGGTGCACCGGTTCCTGCCCTGGCCCGTGCTCGTCGCGCTCGACGACCACGGCCTGGTCCGCTTCGTCGAGGCCGAAGGTCGCACGACGGTGACGCTCTACCCGCCGCTCGTCGGGGAGCTCCTGCGCCAGACCGGGGGCGCGCGGGCGCTGCGCGCGGCGGAGCAGGTCGCCGACGCGCTCGGCAGCGGCCGGGCGGACGAGTGGGACCCCCTCGCGCGCACCGTCGACACCGCCGTCCCGACCGGCTGGGCCGCGTCGCGCGAGTCCGCGGCGATCCTCGGCCGCGCCCTGCGCCGGCACACCGCCGCCCAGCTCCTCGCGCGCCGCGACGCCTGGGAGCGCACCCCGACGACGCGGAACACCGTGCGCTACCTCGACGACCTCGCCAACGACGAGGCTCCGCCGGACGCGATCGAGCAGGTCCTCGCGCGGGCGCACGACCTCGCGCCCGCGGAGACCGGTCGCGGGAGCTTTCTCGCCGCGTGGGAGGCCGTCTACCGCGCGGTCGTGCTCCACGAGCGCGACGCGGCCCTCGCCCTGCTCGAGCCGACGACGACCGCGCACGACGACGTCGAGGACGCCGTCCGGGAGGCCGTCGCCCAGCACGTCCTGCTCGCCGTGGGCGACGTCGAGGGCACGGGACCGTCCGCGGAGCTCCCGCCGCCCCTCGACCGCCCTCCGGCGCGTGCGGACGTGACGGTCCCGCCCGGAGAGGCGCTGCTCGTCGGGCCCGACAACGTGGTGCGGCTGGTCCGCGGCGAGGTCCTGCTCGCCCGGGGGCGGGTCGACGACGCGGGCGTCGAGCTCGACCGTGTCGTCGTGCCGCAGTCGGCGGACCGTCAGGACGCGCCCTCGTGGCGGTCCCTCGCGCTCCTCTGCTCGGGCGAAGTGGAGGCGGCCGTCGAGCGGTCGCGTCGGCTGCTGGACCAGGCGCGCGACCGGTTCGCGGCGTCCCAGATCGAGCCGCACGGCCACGTCGTCGCGCTCGGCCTGTACCTCCAGGGCCGGTTCACGTCGCTGCGCGAGCACCTGACGAGCGTCTTCGCCGCCGGCGCGCACGCGCCCCTGCGCCCGAGCACCCGCGCGGGACTGCGCTGCCTCGGCGCCGAGCTCTCGCTCCGGGAGGGAAACGTCACGAGCGCGCGCTCGCTCGCGCACCAGCTCGACGCGCTGCAGCTCCTCGCGGCGTCCACGCCGCTCGCCCGGCCGCACCCGCTCGCCGCGGAGCTCGCGCTCGCGACCGGCCAGGCCGGGCCCGAGGCCGCGACGCGCGCGGCGTGGGATCTCGTCGAGGCGATGGACCGCCGCGGGTACCTGCTCGCCGCACTCTTCGACGCGGCCTGGCTCGTGACCCTCTGGCCCGACGCGCGTCGCGCCCGGCGGGTCGCGGAGCACGCGGCCGCCGCGCAGGGCACGCTCCTGCCCGCCCTCGGCCGCTACGTCGCCGCCGCCGCCGACCGCTCGCCCGAGGCGCTCCTCGCGGCCGCCGACGACCTGCGCGCCCGCGGCCTCGTGCTGCACGGCACCCAGGCCCACGCGGCCGCCGTCCGGCTGCTGCGCGACGACGGTCGCACGGCCCTCGCCACCGACGAGGCGCACCGGCTCCGCGCCCTCGTGGCGACCGCGGGCGAGGAGCTGGACCTGCTCGTGCCGCCGGTCGCGCCCGTGGACTCCCTGAGCCCGCGCGAGCGCGAGGTCGCCCGGCTCGTCGCGCGCGGGCTGAGCAACAAGGACGTCGCGCGCGAGCTCGTGCTCAGCGACCGCACCGTCGACAACCACGTCTACCGGATCTTCCGGAAGCTGGGCATCACCTCGCGCGACCAGCTCCCGTCCGTGCTCTGACGACCGACGTCGTCCCGTCGGCGCCGCCGCATCAGTAGCGCCAGGCGCGCATGTCCTCCTGGTACGTGCGCTGGACCGTCGGGGACAGCAGGGTCGACGGCGGCAGGTCCCGCGGCGGGTTGTCGGCCGGGAGGCGCGTGGTCGCCGCGAGGGACGCGGCGTCGTGGAAGCGCAGCCCGTCCGGGAGGGGCGTGCGCGCGAAGGGGCCGGGCACGACGTCGGCCGGTCCGCCCGGGAGCGAGAGCGCGAAGCCCCACTCCCCGAAGGAGGGCACGTTGACGGTGAGCGGCACGACGGTGCGCCCGGGCGCCGCGGCGCGGACGGTCGAGACCACCTGCCAGAACGCGTCGGGCGTGAAGTACGACGACGTCGCCTGCGTCGCGAACGCGCCGCCGGGCCGCAGGTGCGCGGCGACCATGCCGTAGAACTCCTGCGAGTAGAGCTTGGCGACACGCTCGGACGAGGGGTCGACGAGGTCGACGAGCACGACGTCGAACGTCTGCGGCGTGTCCTCGACCCAGCGGAACGCGTCGGCGTTGACGACCGTGACGCGGGGGTCGTCGAGCGCGTGCTCGTTCACGGCGGTGAGGAGCCGGTTCTCGCGCGCGAGGTCGGTGACGGCGGGGTCGAGGTCGACGAGCGTGACCTCCTGGACCGAGCCGTAGCGCAGGACCTCGCGCGCGAGGAGGCCGTCGCCGCCGCCGAGGATCGCGACGGACGCGGGCGCCGCGACGGACGTCATCGCCGCGTGCGCGAGCGTCTCGTGGTAGCGCGCCTCGTCGACCGAGGAGAACTGGAGCTGGTTGTCGAGGTAGAGCCGCGTGTCACCCTGGTACTCGGTGACGACGACCTGCTGGTAGGCGCTGCGCTCCTGCGCGACGACCGGGTCCTGGTACATCCCCGCGCTGATGCGCGCCTCGAGCCACGACGACGCCGCGAAACCGGCGAGGAGCACGACGAGCGTGACGCCCGCGAGCACCGACCACCGCGGCGGGTGGCCCATGCGCGCGAGCATGAACCCCGCGACGGCGACGTTGAGCACCGCGACCGCGAACGCGGTGCGCACGAGGCCGAGGTAGGGGAGCAGCAGGAAGGGGAACAGCAGCGAGGCGGCGAGCGCGCCGAAGTAGTCGAGCGCGAGCACCTTCGACAGCAGCGAGACGGAGCCTTCGCTCCCCCGCTCCTTGAGCACCGCCACGAGGAGCGGGATCTCGACGCCGATCGCCGTCCCGATCGCGAGCGACAGCACGACGAACACGACCCACGCGAGCTCCGTCGCCGCGTACGCCCAGAACAGCGCGAGCACCGACGTCCCGCCGAGGAGCGAGAGCACGAGCTCGTTGCGCACGAAGCTCAGCCCCGCGGTGCGCTGCAGACGCGGCGCGAGGAGCGAGCCGAGGCCCATGCCGAACAGCGTGAGCCCCGTCGCGACGGAGAACGCGACGACCGAGTCGCCGAACAGGTACGACGCTGCCGTCCCGAGGATGAGCTCGTAGACGAGCCCGCCGACGGCGACGAGCAGCGCGGCGGCGAACACGGTCGGTCGGTCGAGGTGGCGCGCTCCCGAGCGCCCGGCGGGCGCGTCGCGGTCCGCGGCCGCGTCCGCCCCCGGCGGGCCGCCGGGCGGGACCTCCTGCTGGTCGAGCACGGTCAGGAGCTGATCGTCCCCGCGATGATGAGGCCGATCGCCACCGCGAGGCCCGCGATCATCACGCCGAACGCGACGTTGTGCTCGTCGACGAGCTCGCGGTGCAGGTTGAGCCGGAACACCTTGTTCGCGACCACGAGCGTGACGAGCAGCAGCACGATGCCGAGCACCGAGTAGAGGACGGTCGAGAAGAAGGACCAGAGGAACGCCAGCGGGGCGGCGGCTGAGATCACGGGGTCTCCCGGGTTCGGGTCGTGGGACGGGCGGACGGGTGCAGGGGTTCGGGGCCGGGACGGGCGGGCACGGGTCGCGTCACTTGCCGAGCCCTCCGCCGCCCCCGCCGTAGACGGTGCGGCGCACGCACGTGCCGTCGTCGGTCGTGGCGACCTGGCCCGTGGTGGGCGACGTCGTGACGACGGACCGGGGCGTGCACGACGCGCTGCCCGAGGCGGCGCGGGCGGCGCACGACCCGAGACCGAGCAGCACGACCGCCGCGACCGCGAAGGCGACGAACCGCCCGCCGGGGACCGTGCGGGGCGCGACGCGACGCCCGAACAGGCGCTTCTGCTCGGCGCTGTCGAGACGGCGCCCGTGGTAGACGGAGGTGACGGGGCCGAGCGGTCCGGTCGTGCGCTCGATCGAGACGATCGTCCCGTGGGCCGAGAGGTCGACGTACTCGACCTCCTGCCCGACGGCGAACGGCTCGGCGAACTGCCCCTCGACGTGCTCGACGCGCCCCGTCCCGTGCTCGCGCACCGTGAGCGTGTGCTGGCGTCCCTCGAGCGTCAGCCCGAGGGTCCGGCCGGTCTGCAGGCCCGCGAGGTCGACGACGGGCGGCCACGGCTCGGTCGGGTGCAGGAGCGTCACGTCGCGCGTGTCGTGGTCGTACTCGACCCACACGTCGGAGCCGTCGTGGGCGAGGAGCTGCCACTCCTCCCACGTGAACGTGGAGCCGCCGTGCACGGTCGAGAGCACGGCGACGGCGCGCGGCGTCGCGCGCTGCGGCGGGGCGCCGACGAGGTCCTCGCCGACGCGCATCGCGAGCCGCGGGCGGGGCGTCCTGCTCACACGAGGCTCCGCACGGCGACGTCGGCGGCCCCGAGCTCCGCGGCGAGGAGCGCGCGCACGTCGTCCGTGAACGTGGCCGACGCCGGGGCGCGGCACGTCGTGAGGGTCACGTAGGCCGTGCCGTCCTCGGGCCAGGTGTGCACGGCGAGGTGCGACTCCGCGAGCAGCAGCACGACGCTGGTGCCCTGCGGCTCGAAGCGGTGGGACACCTCCCCGAGCGGCGTCATCCCGGCCTCGCGGACGATCGCGTCGAGGCAGCGGCGGACGGTCGGGTCGTCGTCGAGCAGCGCCGGGTCCGCGCCCGTCACGTCGAACACGTGGACGAGGTTGCGCTGCACGTCCACGCCCCTGTCGGTCTCGGTCCTGCCGGCCGGCGCGGGCGAGCGGCCCGCGGTCCGGTGGCCGCCGTCGGGCCGGGCACACCCTAGCCGACCTGCGGCGTCGGCCGACGGGCGGACCCGCCGCGCGAGACCGGCCGCCCGCCCGCACGGGCGGACGCCGTCCAGGGGGCGGGCGACCGCCGTTCGCCTACGATGCGCGGATGGATGCCGAGTGGTTCGTCGACGCCACGGCGCAGTGCGCCGTGGGTCGGCAGGCGCGCGAGGTCGCGTGGGAGCGGACACCGCTGGGCCCGCCCGACGAGTGGCCCGAGGCGCTGCGCCACGCCGTCCGCCTGTGCTTCTCGACGCAGTTCCCCGTCATGCTGGTCTGGGGGCCGGACCTCACGCTGATCTACAACGACGGCTACGAGGAGATGCTGGGCACGGCCAAGCACGCGGGCGCGCTCGGCGCCCCGGCGGCGGTGGTGTGGGCGGAGATCTGGGACGAGGTCGGGCCGCTGTTCGACGAGGTCCTGCGCACCGGGCGTGCGTCGTCGGACCGGGACCTGCACCTCGTGATGAACCGCTCCGGCTACGACGAGGAGACGTTCTTCACCTTCTCCTACAGCCCGCTGCGGGACGACGACGGCCGCATCGCGGGCGTGCTCGACATCTCGACGGAGACGACCCTGGCGGTCGTCAACCAACGCCGCCTCGCGATGCTCGGGGAGCTCCAGGGCGCGCTCCCGACGACGTTCACCGACCTGGCGACGTTCGGCCGCCCCGTGCTCGACGTCCTCGCCGGGAGCCCCGACGTCGCGCGCGCCGCGTTCTACGACGTGCGCGGCGCGCGCCCCCGCGTGGTCGGGTCGGTCGGCCCGGAGGCGGAGCCGGCGGAGACCCGCCTCGTCGAGCGCGTGTTCCGGACCCGCCAGCGCATCGTCTCGCAGGGTCTCGTCGTCAAGCCGCTGCGCGACGCGGTGCGCGGCGGCGTGGCCGGGATCCTCGTGCTCCGGGCGAGCCCCCTGCGCCCCTGGGACCGCGATTACGCGCGGTACCTCGCCGGCCTGGCCGCGACGGTCGGGGCCGCGCTGCGCGACGCCGTCCGCCTGCGCACCACGATGGACGCGCTGCGGCTGCGGGTCGAGCGCTCGGAGGAGCAGACGGCGCAGATGCGCGAGGTCGCGCTCGCGCTCCAGCAGGCGGTGCTCACCGAGCCGCCCGACCCCGACCACCTCCAGGTCGCGGTGCACTACCAGCCCGCCGCGCTCGACCGCGACATCGGCGGCGACTGGTACGACGGGTTCGTGACGCCCGACGGCGCGACGACCCTCGTGGTGGGCGACGTCGTCGGCCACGACCTCGCGGCGGCGGTGATGATGGGGCAGCTGCGCGGGCTGGTGCGGGCGATCGGCTACGACAGCGGGGAGTCGCCGGCGCGCGTCCTCGAGCGCGTGGACACGGCGGTGCAGGGGCTCGCGCTGGGGAACGGCGCGATCGCGACGCTGGTCCTCGCGCGCATCGAGCAGAGCCCGGAACAGCGTCGCCGCGGGGCCCGGACGGTGCGGTGGTCGAGCGCGGGGCACCTGCCGCCGATGCTCGTGCGCGCGGACGGCCGCGTCGACACGCTCACGCGGCGCAACGACCTGCCGCTCGGGCTCTCCCCCGGCACCGTGCGGACCGAGCACACGGTCGAGCTCTACCCGGACGACACGCTCGTGCTGTACACCGACGGGCTCGTGGAGCGTCGCGGCCACAACCTGCGCGACGACCTGGCCGACCTCGCCCGCGCGCTGGAGGGCACGCACCGCGGGCCCATCGAGGAGGTCGTCGAGGCGGCGCTCACGCGGATGCTGCCGGGGCCGGGCGAGGACGACGTCGCGCTCGTCGTGCTCCGGACCGGCCCGGAGGACGCCCCGGTGTCCGGGACGGCCGAGATGCCGGGCGAGACGTCCGCCGAGCTGCCCTCCGAGCGCGGCGCGCCCGTGGCCTGACCGGCGCGACGACGCGGGTTCCCGGGGTGGTGCGCCGGGGTGCTGCGGTCGCCCGGGGGTACGACGAGGGGCCGCCCCCCGCCCGTGACGGGCGGGGGACGACCCCGGGCCGGTGCCGCGCTGCGGCGCCGGTCGGCCGTCAGCCGCAGGTGGTCGCGCCGTACGGCGCGACGACCTCCGTGCTGACCTGCTCGCCGTCGACCGTCGCCGTGGCGGTGACGGTCGCCTCGCCCGCCTCCGCGGACGGGGCGCGCACCGCGAACGACTGGTACGCGTTCGCCCCCGGGGCCACGGCGGTGACCGCCTTGGTCCCGAACGGCGTGGCGAGCCTGACGTCCACGGGGACGTCCTCGCCGTTCGTCGCGCGCACGGCCACGTAGGCCTTGCCCGCGAGGCAGCGGGTCTCGGCCGTGACGGTCACGTCGAGCGTCGGCTCCTCGCCGTCGTCACCGGCGTAGACCTGGGCGACCTCGGCGTCGGACAGCGCGCGGTCGAAGACGCGCACGTCGTCGATCGTGCCCGGCCAGTAGTCGACCGGGTTGCCGCTCCACTGCCCGCGCCCGATCGTCAGCGGACCGGACGGCGCGGTGCCGCCGCACACGTCGGACTGGCCGACGAGCTCGCCGTTGACGTAGAGCTTGAGCTTCTGGTCGGCCGCGTCGCGGACGCCCACGACGTGGTACCAGTCGCCCAGCACGGGCTGCACGACGTACTCCGCGCGCGGCTCGCCGTCGTACGAGAAGGCCCACCGGCCGCCCCCGCCGTACTGGAGGTAGAACGCGCTCGAGCCCGTGACCGAGTCCTGGCCGACGATCGTCGACCACGCACCGCCGGGCGTCTTGTCGAGCTGGACCCATGCGGACACCGTGTAGGAACCGGTCGTGTCGACGACGGGCCCCTCGGTCGTGAACGACTGGTTCGTGCCGTCGAGCTTGATCGCGGACCCGCTGTCGCCGTGACCGGCGACCCACGTGCCCGTGCCCGACGCCGCGTGGTCGCCGACGCCGTCGGCCGCCGTCGTGCCCTGGCCCTCGTCGAACGACCAGCGGCCCGTGCCGGTCAGCCCCGGGGTGCCCGGGTCGACGGGCGCGGAGCCCTGCACCGCCGCCGCGACGACCCGCTCGTTGACGTCCTTGACGCGCGCGGCGTCCATCTTGAGCACGCGGCGGTCGTACGTCCAGAAGCCGTTCAGCTCGTTCTCGACGTCGGAGATCTCCGTGTACACCGAGCCGGACAGGTAGCACTGCGCCGGCCGCACGAGCTTCTCGGTGTTCTGCACGTACGCGTCGGTCAGCGCCTCGCTGTTTGCGACGCCCCCGTACGGGTTGGCGGACACGCCCGGCCACATGTGGCCCGGGACGCTCATCGAGAAGCCGCCGTGCTCGCCGTCGATCGCGGCGCGCGTGGCGTCCGGCTTCGGCAGGGCCGGGCCGGTGTACTGGTGCCAGTCGATGATGTCGCCCGTCTTGGAGTCACCCTTGGACGCGCAGCAGTTGTAGCCGGAGTGCGTGTTGAGGATGCGGCTCGGGTCGTACTCGTCGATCACGTTGCCGATCCGCGCCGTGTCGGCGAGGTTCCACTCGCCCCAGCCCTCGTTGAACGTCACCCAGCCGACGATCGACGGCACCGAGCGGTGCTGGTCGATGATCGTCTTCATCTCCTGCTCCCAGAAGACGCGCGACGCCGGGTCCGTGTCGCCGTTGTCGAACCACCCGCTCGGGATGTCCTGCCAGACCATGAGGCCCAGCGTGTCGGCGTGGTGGTACCAGCGGGCCGGCTCGACCTTGATGTGCTTGCGCACCGTGTTGAAGCCCAGGTCCTTGTGCGCCTGGAGGTCGAACACGTACGCCTCGTCGGACGCGGGCGTGTAGATGCCGTCCGGCCAGTAGCCCTGGTCGAGCGTCGACATGAGGAAGGTCCTCTCGCCGTTCAGCAGGATGCGCTGGACGCCGTCCACCTCGGAGACCTCGATCGAGCGCATGCCCGCGTACGACGCCACGGTGTCGGTCGAGTCCCCGTCGGTGAGCGTGACGTCGACGTCGTAGAGGTACGGGTCGTCGGGCGACCACAGGTGCGCGTCCGGGATCTCGACCGCGAGCAGCTCGTTCGCGGCGCCGGTCGCGGTCCCGACCTCGGTGCCGTCCGCGTCCCGCACGACGGCGGTGACCTGGGCGGCGTCGGACGCGGAGGCCGACTGCGCGGTCACCGCGAGGACGCCGGCCTCGACGTCGGGCGTCGTGACGACGGCGTCGATCGCCGCCACCGGGACGGGCTCCATCCACACCGTCTGCCAGATGCCCGACGTCGGGGTGTAGAAGATGCCGCCCGGGTTGAGCGTCTGCTTGCCGACGGCCTGGTTGCTGCCGTCCGTCGTGTCGACGACGCGCACGACGAGCTCCTGCTCCGCGCCCGCGACGAGCGCGTCGGTGACGTCGAACGAGAACGCGTCGTAACCGCCGCGGTGCGTGCCGACCTCCTGGCCGTTCACGTAGGCCGTCGCGACGTAGTCGACCGCACCGAAGTTCAGGCGCAGGCGGTTGCCGCTCCCGACCGCCCAGTCCTGCGGCACCTCGAACGTGCGGCGGTAGAACATGTCGTCCTCGCGCCGCTCGATGCCCGAGAGCGCGGACTCGACCGCGTACGGGACGACGATCTCCTCGTCCAGGTCACGGCCGCTCGGCACGGCGTCGTCGGACTCCGCCGCCTCGAACTGCCACACGCCGTTGAGGTTCTGCCACGCGTCGCGCGTGAGCTGGGGACGCGGGTACTCCGGCAGCGGGTTCGTCGGGTCGAAGTCGTCGGCCCACGGGGTCTGGATCCGGAACTCGGAACCGTTGGTGACCGGCAGGTTGAGCGGACCGACCTTCTCGCCGCCGACCGTCAGGTCGCCCTCGCCGTCGTAGACGAGGCGCGCGGTCGACGCGCGGTCGACGGGCT
This sequence comes from Cellulosimicrobium sp. MI9406, assembly GCF_040595865.1. NCBI lineage: Bacteria > Bacillati > Actinomycetota > Actinomycetes > Micrococcales > Promicromonosporaceae > Cellulosimicrobium > Cellulosimicrobium sp. MI9406. The sequence continues at coordinate 105,100 of NZ_JALIZI010000005.1, read as the reverse complement.
CGGCCAGCGTGATGCCGAGGACGTCGCCCTGCGCCACGACCTGCGCGACGGGCCACGCGAGCTGGTCGACCTGGACCTTGAGGTGGTCGACGAGGCTCTCGTCGACACCGCCCGCGGCACCCTCGAACGCCACGTTGAGGCTCGTGCCGTCGCTCTCGAGCGCGGCCTGCGCGGGGAAGACGACGAAGTCGTCGGGGTACGTGAAGGCGTCGGTCGGCACGATCTCACGTTGCTGCGAGGGGCTCTGCCACCGCAACCGGAGGTGCGACCCGCCGGTGTTCTGGAACATCTCCATGCGGAACGCGTACTCCTGGCCCGCCTGGAGCTGCACCGGCGCGGACGTCTGCTCGACGTCCCAGTCGTCGACCCAGTGGTCGATGACGAGCGTGTCGTCGATCCACAGCCGGAACCCGTTGTCGCCGATCGCGGAGAACGTGTACGCCTCGCTGTAGTCAGGCGTGATCTGGCCCGTCCAGCGCGCGGACGTGCGCTCGCCGCGGCCGGTGAGCTCGGCGAACGTCGGGACCAGGTTGGGGAACTCGATCCGCTGGTCGGGGATCGTGGCCCGGAGGTCGGTGAGCGGCCAGCCCGGTCCGCCGGACAGGAAGTACTCGCCCTTGAGCCCGTTGTCGAGGGCGAGGTCCTGGGCCGCGACGTCCTGCGTGGCCTCGTCGGTCGGGGCCGACGGCGTCGCGGTCGCCCCCGCCGCCGTCGCCACGGCCAGGGGCACCGTGAGCGCGGCGGCCAGTGCCGCCGCCAGGATCCTCGCCGGTCTGCCCCGTGGGGGTGCTACCGCTGTCATGGACTGCATCCGTGCTTCCTCCTCGTCGAGTGAATCCAGGGACTGCACGACGCGGCGGCGAACCGGGCACCGATGCTCCGGTGGTCGCCGTCCTCGGCGCACCGCACAACGTCTCCCCAGAATCAAACAACTTCCACCAGAAAAAGACAACAGGTCACACCACGGAACCCCGGATCGGGGTCGCGGGGGCAGGCGTCACGCCGCCCCGTCGGCGCGTGCGCGACGGGTCGAGGTGGTATGCGACCGTCTCGGGCGTGAGGGTCGGCAGCCCGCTGACGCCGCACGTGTGGGAGGTTGGAAGCCGACAGAGTTCCCGCGTCGGCCGGCCTCCACAGAAACAGGCACCCGCATGGCTCACGAGAGCACCCCGGCCGCACATCCCACCGACCCGCTGCACGGGGGCCTGCACGCGACGGCCGACACGTGGGAGCTCTGGGGCGAGGTCGACTACGCGGTCGTCCAGGCCGCCAAGCACCGCCTGGGGACGGCCGGTGGGCCACTGCACATCGACGCCTCGCGAGTCACGTTCCTGGACTCCGCCGGCATCGGCCTCCTCCTGATCGCCGCCGGCGCACCCGCCCCGCCGACGATCCTGGGCTGCAGCGACTACGCCCGAGACGCTCTCGCGCTCGCCGGAGCGACCGACCTGTTCCTGTGGAGCACCGCGCCCTGAGCACCGGCCGCTCCGCGGGCCTGTCCGGGCTGCGCCGGCAGCGCCCCGTCAGCGGTGGATGAGCGACGTCCAGTCGGGCGGCACGCGGTCGGCGGGGCCCGGTGACCCCTGCTCGGGCGGCCGGGACAGCGGCGCGGCGAGGTGCGGGCCCTCGAGCACCTGCTCGGTCTCGAAGTCCCAGTACCACTCTTCACCCGGCTCGAACGAGCGCATGAGCCGGTGGCCGGTCTCGTCGTAGTGCGCGGTCGCGTGCTGCGCGGGCGACGTGTCGCAGCAGCCCACGTGCCCGCACGTCGCGCACCGGCGCAGGTGCACCCACCAGCCGCCGGCCTCGTCGCACTCGGCGCACCCGGTGCCGCTCGGGGGCACCTCGACGCGCACGGCGGTGGCGAGGGCGGCCGCGAGCGCAGGGTCGTCGAGACCTTCGCCGTTGACGTTCGGCGCGCGGTCCGTCGTCACCGCGCCCCCGCCCCGGCGGCCCGGACGACCGGCGCCCACGCCTCGGGGTCGAGAGCAGGCGCGGGTTCTGCCGCAGCCCAGGCACGGCAGTCGTCGATCGTCGCGGAGAGCAGCGCGCGCAGGCGCTCGTCCGGGTCGCTCACGCACGCCTCGGCGATGCCCTGCACCGCCGCGGAGATGATGCTCGGTGCGGCGTCGCGCACGAACCGCGTGGGCCGCAGTCGCGCGCCCTCGCAGAACCGCTGCGCCCACCGCGCGGTGCGCGGGCAGCTCGCGAGCGCGTCGGCCGACTCGGCGCTCAGCGTGCCCGCGGGGCGGTCGTCGAGGACGTCGAGCATCTTCTCGGCACCGATGATCGCCACCGCGAGCGTCTGCTGCCGGTCCGCCGGGGCGATCGGCAGCGCCGTCACGGCGGCGCGCAGCGCGATGCGCACGTCCCAGTGCGGGTCGTCGCTCGTCAGCCCGATGACGGACGGGATGAGCGGCGCGAGCCTCGGGCGCTCCGGGTCGACCGTGAGGTCGTTCACGGCGCGCGCGAGCATCGCGAGCAGCGGGTGCGTGCATCGTGGATGGTCGCTCCAGCGCTCTCCCGCGAGATACGACGCGAGCTCCATGAAGCACGCGCCCTTCTTCGGGTTGCGGTGCTTGCCACGGCCCAGCATCGGCAGCATGTCGTAGGTGTCGGTCACGAGGTCACCCCCACAGCGGGTCCGGTCCTTCGTCCAGTCTGCGCCGGGGTCCCGCCGTTGGCAACGGGAGGAGTGACGCAGGACACACCACGATCGGTACGGGTCGTCCCGTACCGGCGCGCGCGGCCGTGTACGGAGACCACGTAGGGGTGTTGTCCAGCGTCTCGGGACGCTCCTAGCGTCCTGGAGGCGACCGAGCGACCGCCCGGCCGCGTCGGAACGACAAGGGGGAGGCGTCGAGGATGACTCGTGCCGTGCGCAGGACCGGAGTACGGGCGACCGCCGTGGGCGTCGCCGTCGTGGCGACGGGCTTCCTGGTCCCGGCGTCCGCCTCGAGCGGCTGGGACTACGCCGAGCGAGGACCGGAGACCTGGGGCGACCACTACCCGGCCTGCGAGGGCGCCGCCCAGTCACCGGTCGACATCCGTCGGGGGTCCGCCGTCGACGCCGACGGCACTCCCGTCGAGGACGTCACGCTGGACTACGCGCGGTCAAGCGAGGTGACGGTGCGGCACACCGGGCACACCGTGCAGGTCGACGTGCCGGCCGGCGCGGGCACGCTCGACGTGGGCGGCACCGCCTACGAGCTGCGTCAGCTCCACTTCCACACGCCGAGCGAGCACCGGCTCTCCGGGGTGGCGCAGCCCGTGGAGCTGCACCTGGTCCATGCCGCGCCGGACGGCGGCTTGGCGGTCGTGGGCCTGCTCTACCGCGAACGTGCGGCGGACGCGGCGCTGCGCCCGGTCCTGTCCGACCTGCCGGGCTCCCCGGAGGACGACGCGCGCCGGGTCAGGCTCGCCCTCGACCGCGTCGTCCCGGACGACCTGGACGTCTACTCCTACGCGGGGTCGCTCACGACGCCGCCCTGCTCCGAGACCGTCACGTGGTTCGTGGCGCAGGACGTCCGCTCGCTCTCGTCGGGACAGGTGAGCGGGTTGGAGGAGCTCTTCGACGGGCCCGAGTTCCCCCGGGGCAACGCGCGCCCGGTCCAGCCGCTCGGCGGACGACCGGTCCTCGCGACGGAGCTGGAGACGGACTGACCGCGGGTCGCGTCGCCGCGTCCCGCGCCGCCGGTCTCGGTGCCGGTCTCGGTGCCGGTCTCAGTGCCGGGCACGGCGCGCGAGCGCCCGGAGGGCCCACACCCCGACCCCGGCCGCCGCGACCCACGGCCCCGCCACGAGGACCGGGTCGAGGACCTGGTGCCGCGTGTCGACCCGCCCGCGCCGCGACCGGATCCCGTGCCCGTGGAGCTCGCCGACGACGCCGGTCTCGGTCACCGGGTCGTCCGGGTGCAGGGAGGCGAACGACCGCAGGTGGCTCTCGACGGCGTCGACGCGGTCGCCCGCGAGGAGCAGCAGCCAGTGGGCCGCCCGGCCCTCGCTGAACCGGCGGTACGCGTACCGCCGGACCGCACCGGACGCCCCGTGCAGCGGTGCCGACGTGCCGAACACGGGGGTCAGGTGCGCGTGCTCGACCGACCGCTCGCGCGGCCGGAGCTCGGGCTGCTGCTCCGGGACGTCCCAGTGGGCACCCGTGGCCGCGGGGTCGTAGACCTCGCGCGGGTACGACGGCCGGTCCTTCGGGTCGAGGTCGACGCCCCAGCCGGGGACGCGGGCGCGGAGCGCGTCGGCGTCCACGGGTCGCCGTGCGGGGCCGGCGACGTACGGCGTCTCGGTGGCCGGGGGCCGGGTCGCGGTGGTCGGGTCGAGCGGTGCGGCGTGCGTCATGGTGCTCCTCCTCAATCCTCGTCCACGACGACGACGGGCTTGATGCACCCGTCGAGCTTGGCGGAGAAGATGTGGTAGCCCTCGGCGATGTGCTCGAGCGGCACGTGGTGGGTGATGACGTCGCGCGGCGTGAGGTAGCCCGCGCGGACGTGCTCCAGGAGCCGGGGCCACTGCCGCTTCACGGGGGCCTGGTTCATGCGGAGCGTGAGCCCCTTGTTCATCGCGTCGCCGAACTTCACCGACGTGAACAGCGGGCCGTAGGCGCCCATGACGGAGACGGTGCCGCCCTTGCGCACGGCGTCGATCGCCCAGTTGAGCGCGACCGGCGACCCGGCCTGCAGCTTGAGCTTCGCGCTCGTGACGTGCTGGAGCAGGTTGCCGTCAGCCTCGGCCCCGACGGCGTCGATCACGCGGTCGGCGCCGAGCCAGTCCGTCTCCTTCTTGAGGTGCAGGACGACGTCGTCGACCTCAGTGAAGTTGACCGTCTCCGCGAGCGCGAACTCGCGGGCCTTGGCGAGCCGGTAGTCCAGGTGGTCGACGACGATGACGCGCGCCGCGCCGAGCAGCCACGCCGTGCGGGCCGCGAAGAGCCCGACCGGGCCGGCACCCAGGACGACGACGACGTCCCCCTCGGCGATCTCGGCGAGCTGCGCGCCGAAGTACCCGGTCGCGAGCGCGTCCGTGCACAGGAGCGCGTCCTCGGGGTGGAGCCAGTCCGGGATCACCGACGGCCCGACGTCCGCGAAGGGGACGCGGACGTACTGCGCCTGACCGCCGTCGTACCCGCCGGTCGTGTGCGAGTACCCGTAGATGCCGCCCACCGCCGTCGCGTTGGGGTTGACGTTGTGGCAGTTCGAGTAGAGGCCCCGCGCGCAGAAGAAGCACGAGCCGCAGTAGATGTTGAACGGCACCATCACGCGGTCCCCCACGCTGAGGTTCCGCACCGACGGCCCGACCTCCTCGACGACCCCGACGATCTCGTGGCCGAACGTGTGGCCGACCCGGGTGTCGGGCATCATCCCGTGGTAGAGGTGCAGGTCGGAACCGCAGATCGCCGCCCGCGTGACCCGGACGACGGCGTCGTTCGGGTGCTCGATCACCGGCTCCGGCTTCTCCTCGACCCGGACCTTGTACGGCCCGCGGTACGTCATCGCTCGCATGGTGGCTCCTCGGTGCTCGGCTGGTCTCCCAGCGTGCGCGCGACCCCGGCACCCGCATCTCAGGGCGGGGAGCACCGCGACCGCCCCAGGACCGGACACGGACGGACGCGCCGATGCCTTAGACGCGGGAGCCCACCTCAGACGCCTCAGGCCACGGGCGACGCTCGGCCTAAGGCACCCCCCGACGAACGGTGCGCGGTCGACCGATGCGACGGCCCGGTGCTCAGGACGACTGTGAGTCTCGGACAGGCAGGGAGCCTGGGAGACGGGGACGACCATGAGCACGCACATCGATCCGACGTTCGACGCGGACCTCGAGTACCGCGCCGAGCGCCTGCGGGCGGACCTGCGGCACGACGAGCCCGCGCTGCTGCACTGGTGGCGCGGCCGTCGTCGTCGCCACGACCACCCGGCGCGGTGACCGCGCCGCCCGACGCCGCCGACGAGGCACCTCTCGCCGGCGGCGTCGTCGTGTCCGGCGAGGGGTCCCGTCCGGCCGGGGGCGGCCGATCGGCTGGTCACGTGTCGGTGCCCGCTGCGAGGATGGGGACCGTGCCCCGACCCTCCACGCGCGCGCCCTTCGTGGCCCGCGCGGCCGAGCTCGACGTGCTCGCCGCGGCGGTCGAGCGCGCGCGCCGCGGCGAGCCGGGCGTCGTGCTCGTCGGTGCGGACGCGGGGGTGGGCAAGACGCGCCTGCTCACGCGCGCGGCGGAGCTCGCGGCCGGGACGGGCGCGACGGTGGTGTGGAGCCACTGCGTCGACCTCGGCGAGGTCGGCCTCCCCTACCTCCCCTTCTCCGAGGCGCTCACGACCCTGCGCGCCCAGCACCCCGCCGTCGACGAGACGGTCGCGGCCCGACCCGCGCTCGCACGCCTGCTCGACGCCGGCACCCCGGCCGACGACGAGCAGAGCCAGGGCGAGCGCCTCCAGCTCTTCGAGAGCGTCGCCGCCGCGATCGCGGCGTCCGGGACGCCCGAGGCGCCGCTCGTGCTCGTCGTCGAGGACCTGCACTGGGCGGACCCGTCGAGCCGCGACGTCCTGCGCTTCGTCGTCGCACGCCTGCGCGCGGAGCACGTCCTCGTCGTCGCGAGCTACCGCGCGGACGACCTGCACCGCCGCCACCCCCTGCGCCCGGTGCTCGCGGAGCTGCTGCGCCACCCGCGCGTCGAGCACGTGCAGCTCTCGCCCTTTACCGAGCGCGAGCTGCGGGAGTTCACGACGGCGCTCGCCGGCAGCCCGCTGCCGCCCGCCGCGTTCGAGTCCGTGCGCACGCGCTCCGAGGGGAACGCCTACTTCGCGGAGGAGCTCGTCGAGTCGGGCCTGGGCGACGAGCTGCCGTGGTCGCTCGCGGACGTGCTGCGCGCCCGTTTGGAGGGGCTCGACCCGGCCGTCCAGCACCTCGTGCGCGTCGCGTCGGTCTCGGGACGCCAGGTGAGCGAGCCGCTCCTGCGGGCCGCGCTGGCGCGGGACACCGACGCGGGCGAGCCCGCCGACCGGTCGTCCGGGCGCCCGTTCGACGCCGCGCTTCGCGAGGCCATCGCGCACCACGTGCTCGCGGTCGAGGGCGACGGCGCGCGCGACACGGTCGTGTTCCGGCACGCGCTGCTCGCCGAGGCGGTCGCGTCCGACCTGCTCCCGGGCGAGCGCGTCGGCGTGCACCGCGCGTACCTCGCGGCGCTCGACGACGACCCGGCGCTCGGCTCCCCCGCCCTGCGGGCCCACCACGCGCTCGCCGCGCACGACCTCCCGGCCGCGCTCACCGCGTCGCGCGCCGCGGCGCGCAAGGCGGCGCGCGTGCTCGCGCCCGCGGAGGAGCTCCGGCACCTCGAGCAGGTGCTCGCGCTGTGGCAGGCCGTGCCCGACGCCGCGACCCTCCTCGGCGAGGACCGCGTCACCGTCGCGCTCGCCGCCGCCGGGGCCGCGAGCCGCGCGGGCGAGCCGGACCGCGCGGTGGCGCTGGCGCGGCGCGTCGTCGAGGGCACCGCCGACGACCCGATGCGGCAGGCGTCGCTGCGGCACGTGCTGTCCCGGTACCTGCTCGGCACGGAGGAGGTCGAGGAGACCCTCGCGCACACCGAGGCGGCGCTCGCCGTCCTGCCCGTCGAGCCGCCGTCGCTCGACCGCGCGTGGACGCTGGCCATGCGGGCGCGCGCCGCGATGAACGCCGACCTCGACGAGCTCGCCGCCGAGGTCGCGGCCGAGGCGATCGACGTCGCGCACCGCCTCGACGCACCCGACGTGGAGGCCGACGTGCTGACCACGATGGCGATCCTCGAGGTCGCCGACGACGACCGCGCCGCCGTGCTGCTCGCCCAGGCCCGCGAGCGCGCGGTCGAGGCGGGCGACATCCTCACGGAGCTGCGCTGCTGGTACAACATCGCCGCGAACCGCTACTACGCGGGCCGCATCGACGAGGCCCTGCAAGTCACGGAGGACGGCCTCGACCGCGCGCGGGCGACCGGCCTCGGGTGGAGCGCGTACGGCGTCGAGCTGCGCCTGTTCCGCGACCTCGTCCGGTACGTGCTCGGCGACCTCACCCCCACGGACACCGCGGGCGAGACCATGCCCGAGGGCTCAGCGCCGCAGCTCTCGTGCGTCCAGCTCTACGCCGCCGTCGCGCGCGGTGACGCGGACGCGATCGCGCGGGGCACCGCGCTGCGCCGCGACTGGTTCCGGGACGGGCAGATCGCGCTCATCTCGGGCGGGTGCTCGATCGACGCCCTCACGTGGGCCGGGCGCCGCGACGAGGCGGTGGCGCTCGCCGTCGAGCTCGTCGACCACCTGGGGCGCACGTGGAGCGACTACTTCCTGGGCCGCATCTGGATCTCCGCCCTCGCGCTCGCCGCCCTCGCCGACGCCGCGGACGCCGCCCGCCTCCAGGGCGCGGCCGGGGCCGCCACCGTCCGGGAGCTCGTCGCCCGCGGGGCCGAGCTGCTCGACGCCGCCCGCACGACCGCCGAGCGCGGCCGCCCCCGCGGGGGGCGGCTCGGGCCGGAGGGCCGCGCGTGGCTCGCGCGCGCGGCGGCCGAGCACTCGCGCCTCACCGGGACGGACGACCCCGCGCTGTGGGAGGAGACGACGCGTCTCTTCGACTACGGCTACCGGTACGAGGTCGCGCGGTCGCGGTTCCGCTGGGCCCAGGCCCTGCTCGGGGCGGGCGACCGCAACGCCGCCGAGATCGAGGCGGCGCAGGCGCTCGAGGAGGCCGAGGCCATGGGCGCCGCGCCGCTCGCCGAGGCGGTCCGCGCGCTCGGGCGTCGGGGGCGCCTCGAGCTGCCCGGCGTCCGCCGGTCCACGACCGCCGTCCTCACCGAGCGCGAGGAGGAGGTCCTGCTGCTCGTCGCGCAGGGCCTGACCAACCGGCAGATCGGCGAGCGCCTGTTCATCTCCGGGAAGACCGTGAGCGTGCACGTGTCGAACGTCCTCGCCAAGCTCGGGGCGTCGGGGCGCGCCGAGGCCGTCTCGCTCGCGCACCAGCGCGGGCTGCTGGAGGTCTGACGCGTGGACCCGTCGCCCGGGGCGCTCGTGCTCGTGCGGCACGGGCAGAGCACGTTCAACGCGGGCGACCGCTTCACCGGGCTGCTCGACGTGCCGCTCTCCGACGTCGGGGTCGCCGAGGCGCGCCGCGCGGCGCGGCTCCTCGCGGACGCCGTCGCGCGCGAGCCCGCGCTCGCCCCGCGGCGCGTCGTGACCTCGCCGCTCGTGCGCGCGTCCGCGACGGCCGCCGTCGTGGCCGAGGCCCTGCCCGGGCCGCCGCCGCTCGCGGTCGAGTGGCGGCTCGTCGAGCGGCACTACGGCGCGTTCACCGACAAGCTGCGCGACGTCGTCCGCCGCGACTACGGCGAGGCCGCCTACTGGCGCTACCGCCGGTCGTACCTGCACCGGCCGCCGCCGCTCGCCGACGACGACCCGGCGCGCGCCCTCGTCGACGACACGCTCCTGCGCCTGCCCGACGCCGCGCGCGCCACCCTGCGGCCGGACGCCGAGTCCCTCGCGGACGTCGTCGAGCGCCTGCGCCCCTTCTGGGCCGCCACCCGCGCGCGGCTCCTGCACGGGGAGGCGGCGCTCGTCGTCGGGCACGGCAACTCGCTGCGCGCCCTGTCCGTGCTCGTCGACGACCTCACGCCCGAGGAGGTCCAGGAGCTCGACGTCCCCACCGGGCACCCGCTCGTCCACCGCTTCACGGCCGGGCCCGACGGCGCGCTCGTCCCCGAGGTCCGCGGCGGCACCTACCTCGACGCGCAGGGCGCCGAGCACGCGGTCACGGACCTCCGGGCCCGCGGGGGCACCTGACGGGCCCGTGCCGCCCGCGGCGGAACCTGGAGCCGAGCCCCCGCGCCGGGGTGGCGGTCACGGTCCGGCCGCGATCGCTTCGGCCCACTCCGCGAAACGCGCCGACGAGACCAGAGACACGTCGATCTGGCACTGGCGCCAGGCGTCCCCGTCCACACCGCTCGGGTCGAGGCCCCAGCGGCTCGGCAGCACGTCCGGCTCGGCCCCCCGCGCGGCGAGGCACGTCCGGAGCCCGGTCTCCTGCTCGTCCCTGGGCTCGGCGATGACCGGGAGGAGGCGGTCGAGGACCGACCGGTCGAGCACGGAGGGCGGCGCCTCGACCGGCACCACCTCGCGTGTCGACGGGTCGTACGAGAACCGGCAGGCTCGGTCCTGGCGCGAGTCGGTCAGCGGCGAGCCGCAGGTGTCGAGGGAGTTCGAGGTCCCGTCCGAGTACGTCGTGGAGGACAGGACGCCGCGGACGTCCGTCACCCGCCCCGCCTCCGGCCCGAAGAGCGCGGCGTTGAGGAACACCCCGCCCGCCCAGGCGTCGGGGAGCCGGAACGTCGGGCCGGTGGCGCCCGGCGGCTCCCCGGCCACGGCCACCCACGTCTGATGGCGGTCGCGCTCCCACGACGGGTCCGACCCGGCCGAGGTGCTGGACGACTGCACGCTCAGCACGAGCCCGTCCTCCCCGCCGGCACGCTGGAGCAGCATCAGGTGCTGGAAGCCGTCGTGCACGAGGGTCCCGGCGTCGTCGCCCCGGCGCAGGGCGGCGAGGTCGTCGTCGTCTCCCGCGAGGACCCGCAGACCCCGCGCATCCTCGCCGGCCGACGGCGCCGGGTCGTACTCGACGAGGAACCGCTCGCCGTCGCGCCACGCGCCGAGGCCGAGGTCGAGGACGTACGTGCCGTCGTCGCGCAGGTACGTGGCGGGCTCGGCGACGGCGACGACGCCGGGCGCGACGTCGACCGTGGTCGGCTCGTCGACGAGCACCTCGTACCCCGGGGAGCCGGTGACGACCTCGCGCGCGAGCTCGCGCACGCCGCCGGGGCCGCCCGCCGTGACGACGCCCGTCCCGACGAGCCCCAGCGCGACGACGCCCGCGACCCCCGCGAGGGACCGGCGGCGCTGCGCACCGCGCCGGCTCGACCGCAGGACCACGTCGAGGTCGAGCGTGGAGGGCGGGACGGCGTCGTCGGCCGAGCGTCGCAGCCGCAGGAGGAAGTCGTCGTCGGGCGGGGTGGGCGTCGAACCGGTCTCGCGGCTCATCGGGCTGTCCTTCCGCTGGTCGTGGGGGCGCCGTCGGCGGGGGCGCCGAGGAGGGTGCGGAGCCGGGCGAGACCGCGCGACGCCGTCGACTTCACGGTGCCGACGGGCATGCCGAGCTCGGCCGCGACCTCGTTCTCGCTGAGGTCGAGCAGGTGGCGCAGCACGACGACGCGCCGCTGCCGGACGGGGAGCGCGAGGAGCGCGCGCACGACGGCGTCCCGGTCGTCGACCGCGGCGGTGCCCGCCCCGCCGTCGCGCCCCACCGGACGGGCTGCTCTTTCGGCGGACGAGAGCTCGTCCGGCCCGGCGAGCACCTCGCGCCGGGTGCGCCGCCACGTGTCGATCCGCAGGTTCGCGAGGACGCGGCGCGCGTAGGCGAGCGGGTCGCGCTGCGCCGCGCGGGGCCAGGCGCGGTAGGTGCGCTCCAGGGCGTGCTGCGTGAGCTCCTCCGCGCGGTGCCGGTCCCCGCAGAGGAGGTACGCCATGCGGTGCAGGGGGTCGCGGGCCTCGCGCATGAACGCGGTGAACTCCTCGTCGCGCGTGCGGCGGGCGACCACGTCGACCTCGAGCGGCGCCTCGGGCGGCCACCCGTCGTCGGGCCCGCGCTCCTCGTCCCCCAGCACCCCGTCCCCCTGCTCGAGCACGAGCTCGTACCGCCCGGGGCGGTCCCGCGCGCTCACCGTGCCGCCCTGCTCGGCGGGCGGCCGCCGTCGTGTCGTCGTCTCACGAGCGGAACACGCAGCACCTGCCCGCGACGTTCCCTTCTGTCCGATTTCACCCCCGGCGCCGCGCCGCGCTGGGCGGGTTGCGCTGTTTGACCAGGCTCGTCCCGGTGATACTGGACCATGACCGACGCCCAGGCGATCCGCGAGCTCGTCCAGGCGGGGCTCGCCGAGCCCGCGGCGGACGAGTCGTTCGACCGCTTCGCGCGGCTCGTGCACCGGCAGCTCGGGGTGTCGTCGGCGCTCGTCACGCTGGTCCTCGACGACGAGGCGGTGCTGCCCGGCGCGCACGGCGTGCCCGAGCCGTACCAGTCGGCCCGCCGGACCCCCCGCAGCCACACGTTCTGCCAGTTCGTGGCAAACGAGGCGCGCCCGCTCGTGGTCGAGGACGCGCGCACCGTCCCCCACCTGGCCACGCTGCGGGCCGTCGACGACATCGGGGTCGTCGCCTACGCGGGCTTCCCGATCTTCGACCCGCAGGGCCGGGCGGTCGGGTCGCTGTGCGCGTTCGACGCGCGGCCCCGCACCTGGTCGGACGACGAGCTGGCGACGCTCGCGGACCTGGCGTCCGCGTGCACGTCCGAGCTCCGGCTGCGCCTGGCGCAGGCCCGCGCGAAGCGCATGCAGCGCGTCGCGCTCGCGGCGAACAAGCGGTCGCGCCTGCTCCTGGAGCTGTCCGAGTCGTTCGCCGCCGCGACGTCCGTCCGCGACGTCGCCGAGCGGCTGGCCGCCGTCGGGGCGGCCATCGGCGCGCGCTACGCCGGCCTCGCCCTGCTCGACGGCGGCGGCACCCGCCTCGAGTTCACGACGTTGGACCACCTGGAGCCGGGGGTCCCGGCGTCGTTCCGCCGCATGCGCGTGGACGCGGACCGGGCCGTGTCGACCGCGGCGCGGACGCGCGAGCCCCTGTTCTTCCGCGACCACGTGCAGTACGGCGAGCGGTTCCCCGAGGCCGCGTCGCTCATCGCGCCCGACACGGTCGAGGCGCGCTCGTTCGTGCCCGTGCTCGCGGACGACCGCCTCCTGGGCGTGGTGGCGCTCGCGTGGGACACGGTCCGCGAGTTCGACGACGACGCCGTGAAGACGGAGACGACGATCGCGTCGTACGTCGCGCACGCCGTCGAGCGCGTCCGTCTGCTCGAGGAGCGCCACCGCGTCGCGGCGACCCTCCAGGCCGCGATGCTCACCGAGCTGCCGCCGGTGCGCGGCGCGGAGCTCGCGGCGACGTACGCGTCCGCGACCCGCACGGACCAGGTCGGCGGCGACTGGTACGACGCGGTGGTGCTCGACGACGACGCGTGCGTGCTCATGATCGGGGACGTCACCGGGCACGACATGCGTGCCGCGGCGCAGATGGGCCAGCTCCGGTCGATGCTGCGGACGTTCGCCTGGTGCCAGGACGAGCCGCCCGCCGTGCTGCTGCGCCTGCTCGACCGCGCGAACCGCGGGCTCGCGCTGCACTCCAGCGCGACGGCCGTCGTCGTGCGGCTCGACCGCACCCCGCAGGGGTTCGACCTCACGTGGTCGAACGCCGGCCACCCCCCACCCCTCGTGCTGCGCGCCGACGGGACGGTCGACCCGCTCGAGTCCGCGCCCGACCTCATGCTGGGGGTGCTGCCGAGCACGCAGCGGCACGACCACCGCACGCGCCTCGCGCCGGGCGACACGCTGCTCCTCTACACCGACGGTCTCGTCGAGCGCCGCGGCACCTCGTTCGCCGAGCGCCTCGCCGGCCTGCGGTCCGTCCTCGGCGAGCACGCGGGCACCGCGACGTCGGCCGTCCCGGACGCGCTCGTCCGCCGCCTCGTCGCCGACCAGCGGGACGACGTCGCGGTCCTCGCCCTGCGCGTGCGGCACACGGTCCCGCGGGCGCCGGCGCCCGGGCGCCCGTCGGTGCTGACGCGGCCGGTCGAGCACACGTCGACGGCGATCGGCCCCGCGCGGCGGTGGGTCGACGACGTGCTCGAGAGCTGCGACGTGTCGCCCGCGGTCCGCCGCGTCGCGATGCTCCTGACGAGCGAGATCCTCACGAACGCGGTGCAGCACGGCACGACGCCGGTCCGGGCGGAGCTCGAGGTCGGGCACCGGGTGGTGTGGGTCGGCGTCGAGGACGGGTCGACGGCGCTGCCGCGGCTGCGCTCGCCGCGGCCCGAGGAGACGGGCGGCCGGGGCGTGCAGTTCCTCGAACGGTGCGCGTCGCGCTGGGGTGTCGACCTCCACGACGACCCGGCCGACGGCGGCACGGCCGAGGGTGACCCGGCCAGGGGCGGCAGGACCGGCGGCGGTGCGGCCGGCGACGACGCGGTCGACGGCCGCGCGGCCAAGACCGTCTGGTTCGAGCTGGACCTCGACGGCTGACCCGGACGGTCGTCCGGTGCCCCTGTGCGGTGTCGGAGGGCGGCGGTAGCGTGTGTGAGGTGGGCCACTCCCCCCGGGCACCGCGCGCGATCCCGTGACCCCTCGTGCACGTCGAGACGACCGAGTCCTGAGAGGCAGCACCATGACCGACCTCGCCACCCCCGCGACCCTGCGCGGCGACGCCACCGCGACCGCCGCCGCCCCCGTTGGCGCCCCTGCCCCTCTGCCCGACCGCGAGCACCTCGACGCCGTCCTCGACGGCCACCGGCGCGAGCTCACCGGCTACTGCTACCGCATGCTCGGGTCGTCGTTCGAGGCCGACGACGCCGTGCAGGAGACGTTCCTGCGCGCGTGGCGGTCCTACGACCGCTTCGAGGGCCGCTCGGCCCTGCGCTCGTGGCTGTACCGCATCGCGACGAACGTGTGCTTCGACGCGCTCGGTGCGCGCAAGCGGCGCGAGCGCCCGATGGGCCTGGGCGGACCCCAGGCCCCGGAGCTGGAGAACCTGGGCCAGGTGCTGCCGGAGGAGACGTGGGTCGAGCCCGTCCCCGACGACCGGGTGCTCCCGCACGACGGCGACCCGGCGCAGGTCGCGGTGGGGCGCGAGAGCATCCGCCTCGCCTTCGTCGCCGCCCTCCAGTTCCTGCCGCCGCGCCAGCGCGCGGTGCTGCTGCTGCGCGAGGTGCTGCGCTGGCAGGCGAGCGAGGTCGCGGAGCTCCTCGACACGACGGTGGCCTCGGTGAACAGCGCGCTGCAGCGCGCCCGCGCCACGCTCGCGGCGCGCGCGCACTGGGACAGCTCGGGTCTGGGCGACGAGACGGGGTCCGCCGCGCCGGTCGCGGCGAACGCGGGCCTCGGCGACGAGGAGAAGCTCCTGCTCGAGCGCTACCTCGACGCGTTCGAGCGCTACGACATGGACGCGCTGGTCGCGATCCTGCACGAGGACGCGACGCTGTCGATGCCGCCGTACCCGCTGTGGATGCGCGGCCCGGCGGACATCGTCACGTGGATGACCGGGCCGGGCCACGAGTGCGAGGGCTCGCGGATGGTCCCGGTCGCGGTGAACGGCACGTTCGGGTTCGGCCAGTACCGCCGCGCGGCCGGCGGCGGTCACGAGCCGTGGGCGCTCCAGGTCGTCGAGACGGAGGGTGGCCGCGTCACGGCCATCAACGCGTTCCTCGACACGGCCTCGTGGTTTCCGCTGTTCGGGCTCCCGGAGCGCCTCGACGACTGACGCGCCGCGGGTCAGCCGAACGTCTCGAGGAGCGTGCTCCGCTCGGCGTCCGTGAGGTTCGTCGCGACGAGCGTGCCGTGGACCCCGTGGAACCGCTCGCCGACGCGGTCGAGGTCGCCGTCCTCGGTGACGACGAACAGCGCCGACGTCCCGGGCGTCACGCCCTCGCGGATCCGGTCGAGCTGGTCCTTGTCGATCCCCACGGCCTCCATCGCCTTCGTCGACGCGCCGATCGCCGCCCCGGCCGCGGCGCCCAGCACGGGCGCGAAGAACAGCGACCCGAGCAGCAGGCCCCAGAAGGCGCCCCAGCCCGTGCCGCGCCACTCGTCCTGGTGGCCGTGGCGCGTCGTCGGCTTGGCGGCGCCCTCGGGCCACGACACGACGGCGGTGTCGACGATCTTGACGGCGTGCTCCGACGCGGAGTCGTGCAGGATCCGGGACGCCGCGTCAGCGCCCTCCGGAGAGTCGAACTTCCATACGGTGAACGTGGCCATCGTCCGCTCCCTCTGTCGGCCGATCGGTTTGCGACGCCCAGGCCGGGCGACGTCAGCGTGCGGCGCGCTCGGCCTCGTCGCCGTGGACGACGAGCGCCCACAGGACGAAGACGTCGAGCACGATTGTGATGAGCGACCACCACGGCGTGACCTGCAGGGTCGTGAACTGCGCGATCGCGTTGACGACCACGAGCACGATCGCGACCATGCGCGCCCAGCCCTTGCCGGACAGCAGCGCGAAGCCGGTGAGGACGAGCAGCACCCCGATGACGAGGTGGATCCAGCCCCACGTCGACACGTCGAGGACGACGATGCCCGCGTCGGAGACGCCGACGAGGCTGTTCGGGGAGAACACGGCGACCAGGCCGCTGATGGCGTTGAAGAAGCCGATCGTGACGAGCACGATGCCGGCGAACCACACCCAGCCGACCCATGCCGTCACCTGTGACGAGCGTGCCATGCCATCCTCCTGAGAACCGTGGAGCCCCGACCGGACGAGAGTGCGGATCGATCGTGGCACCGGCCGCCCGGTTCGGCATCCGGAAGGTCGGCGCGTCCCGGGACCGCTGCCCGGCGGCCCCGCTAGGTTCGTGGCCATGACGACGCCGCCCTCCACCGACGACCCGTGGTCGGGCGTCCCGGACGCCGGCACCCGCCCGGTCCAGCACGACTCGCGACGGCCGCCGCGCTGGGTGCCCCGCGCGCTCGCGATGGCCGTCGTCGCCGTCTTCGTCGGCGTCTTCGCCTGGTACGCCCTCGGTCAGCTCAAGGCGCTGGGCGTCAACATCCTCATCGCGTTCTTCGTCGCGCTCGCGCTCGAGCCGATCGTCGTCTGGCTCGTGCGGCACGGCTGGCGGCGCGGCGCGGCCGCCGCCGTCGCGCTCCTGGGGTCGCTCGTCGGGATCCTCGTCGTGCTCGCCCTGTTCGGGAACCTGTTCGTCCAGCAGCTCGTGCAGCTCGTCCAGTCGATCCCGGCGCTGTACGCGAGCATCCAGGACTTCGTCGCGGACCGCTTCGACGTCGTCATCCCGGACTCCGACGACCTCCTCAAGCAGGTCATCAACGACTTCGGCGACGACGTCGCGTCCGGCGCGATCGTCGTGACGACGACGATCGTCGGCGGGGTCTTCGCGAGCCTGACGATCCTCCTCGTCACCTACTACCTCCTCGCGGCGGGACCGCGGTTCCGGGCGGCCGTGTGCCGCTGGCTCACGCCGAACCGGCAGGAGGAGGTGCTGCGCCTCTGGGAGATCACCCAGGTCAAGGTGTCGGACTTCATCAACTCGCGCATCGTGCTCGCCGCGCTGTCGAGCGTGTTCACGTTCGTCTTCCTGCTGATCCTCCAGACGCCGTACGCCCTGCCGCTCGCCGTGTTCACGGGCGTCGTCTCGCAGTTCGTCCCCACGATCGGCACGTACATCGGCGGCGCGCTGCCCGTCGCCGTCGCGCTCACGTCGCAGGGGCTGCCGCAGGCCCTGGGCGTGCTCGCGTTCATCATCGGGTACCAGCAGCTCGAGAACCTCTACTTCTCGCCCAAGGTCTCCGCCCGGGCGCTGGAGATGAACCCGGCGGTGAGCTTCGTCGTCGTGCTCGCGTTCGGCGCGGTGTTCGGCGCGCTGGGCGCGTTCCTCGCCCTGCCCATCGCCGCGACGATCCAGGCCGTCGGGAACACCTACCTCCAGCGGCACGAGCTCATCGAGTCGCACATGCTCCACGACCCGGACGCCGAGGGCCACGGCCCGGCCCGGGGCAAGGGCGACGGGAAGAACAGGGACGACGACGGGCGCACCACCCGCCGCCGACGCCGCAACCGCGAGGCGAACCTCGAGGCCGAGCGCACGGTCGACGAGCGGCGCGCCGAGGGCATCGACTAGCGGGACGGTCCGGCGTGGTCAGAGCGCCGCGATGCCGTCGCCGAGCAGCTTCGCCCCGAGGACGAGCAGCAGGACGGCCATGATCACCGCGTTGTTGTGGGTCATCCAGGCCTTGAGCGCGTCGAGCATCGTGGCCGCGCGGGCACCCATGAACAGGTAGATGAAGACGGGCGCCGCCACCCCGATGCTCGCCACGACGGCGAACACGACGGCCGCGACGACCTGGGCGGTCGTGTCGTCCGGCGCGGCCGACGCGATCGCGGCGCCGCCCGAGACGACGAGCAGCAGGTTCTTCGGGTTGACCGCGCCGAGGAGCACGGCGAGCCCGGCGGCCTTGACGGGCGTGAACGCGTCGATCGCGGTCATCCAGCGGGGCGCGGGCGGGTCGGCGCCCTCGCGCGGGCGCCCCCGCCACTGCTTGAGCGCGAGCAGGAGCAGCAGCACGCCGAGGACGAGCTTGAGGATCGCCGCCCAGAGCGGCGGTCCGCCGTCCTGCGGGACGGCGGACCCCGCCACCAGGGCGACGACGAGCGTCACCGCACCGACCGCGACGAACCAGCCGACGAGGAACGCGAAGGCGTTGGCCTTCGCGCGCCCGCTCACGAGCATGAGCACCACGGCGACGATCGGCAGCGGGCTCACGAGCACGCCGACCGCGACGGGGAGGGACTGGCCGATCGCCGCGCCCACGGGCGGCCTCCTTCGTGGTCCGGTCCCGGGCGGGACGGCGGGAGCTACGGGAACGACGGCGCGCGGACGGAGGCGCGCGAACGGGCGAGGTGCCCGACGGCGTCACGCACCGCCGTCGGGCACCTCACCCGTGCGGCCTCGCCGCGGGCCCTGGACCGCTCAGGCGTTCTCGTCGAAGGCCGCGCGGAGCTTGGCCTCCTCGTCGGCGGAGAGGTTCGTCTGGATGAGCTCGCCGTGGATGCCCTCGGCCTGGAGCGCCTCGTGCACGCGGTCGACGACGGCGCCCGACGTGAGGACGAACAGCGCGGACGTGCCCGGCGTGACCTTGCTGCGCACGGAGTCGATGAAGTCGTCGTCGATGCCGACGTCCGTCAGCGCGCCGGCGATGGCGCCGGACGCCGCACCGATCGCGGCGCCCAGGAGCGGGACGAAGAACAGGAGCCCGAACAGCAGGCCCCAGAACGTCCCGCCGAGCGCGCCGATCGCCGTCGTGTTGTTCCCCTGGCGCGTCTTCGGCTTCTTCTTGCCCTCCTCCCAGGACACGGTGGCCGCGTCCTGGACCTGGATGAGCTCCTGCTTCTGGAGGGCGAGGAGCGCGTCCTCGGCGCGCTGGGCGCCCTCGGGGGTGTCGAACTTCCACACGGTGAGCGTTGCCACGTCAGACCTCGTTCCGGATCGTTCGTTCGGCGGGGGCGCGCCGTCGCGCCCCGTGACGCGTCGAACGTATCCCCGCGTCCCGGGTCGCGCGCGGCGAGCATCCGCGTCCCGCGCGGCCGCGAGGTGAGGGATGCCGAGGCTCCGGATGCGGTGCGACCACCCCCGTGGTTCTCTTCCCGTGTGTCCGACGCACCGGCTGCCGGGACGACGTCGGGTCGCCTCCTGCGCTCGGTGGTGCCGGCCCTCGTCGTCGGGATCGTCAGCGCCCTGACGCTGCTCGCGCTCTCCGAGCTCGCGACGTGGATCCAGCACCTCGTGTGGGACCGGCTGCCGGAGGCGTGGGGGGTCGCGAGCACGCGGACGTGGTGGACCGTCCTCGTGCTGACCGTCACCGGGCTGCTCGTGGGCGCCACGGTCCGGTGGGCACCGGGGCACGCGGGCGTCGACCCCGCGACGACCGAGCTGGTCTCCGAGCCGCTCCCCCTGCGCGCCCTGCCCGGCCTCGCGCTCGCCCTCGTCCTCGGCCTCGCCGGCGGCGTGAGCCTCGGGCCCGAGAACCCGATCATCGCCCTCAACGTCGCGCTCGCCGCGTGGTTCCTCTGCCGCCCCCGGTTCGGCGTCCCCGTCCCGGGCGCCGTGGCGCTCGCGATGGCCGGGACCATCGGCGCGATGTTCGCCACCCCCGTCGCGGCGGCGCTCGTCCTCACGGAGAGCTTCGCGGAGCGCGGCGGGCAGAGCGGCCCCCTGTTCGACCGGCTGTTCGCGCCCCTGGCCGCGGCCGGTGCGGGGGCCGTCACCATGACGGCGGTCGGGGCCCCGACGTTCTCCGTCGACCTGCCCGACTACCCCGGACCGGCCCTCGGCGACGTCGCGAGCAGCGTGCTGATCGGCGCCGTCGCGGCCCTCATGACGGCGCTCGCGGTGGTCGCCCTCCCGGTCGTGCACAGGCTGTTCCACCGCCTCCGCAGCCCGGTGCTCGCGCTCGGTGCGGGCGGCCTCGTCCTCGGTCTGCTCGGGCTCCTCGGCGGGCCGCTCACGCTGTTCAAGGGCCTCGACGAGATGAAGGAGCTCGCGCAGCAGGCCGACACGTACGCCTGGTCCACGATCCTGCTCATGGCGGTCGTCAAGGTCGCGGCGCTCGTCGTCGCGGCTGCTGCCGGGTTCCGAGGCGGCCGCATCTTCCCCGCGGTGTTCATCGGCGTCGCCCTGGGCCTCTCGGCGTCGTCCCTCGTCCCCGCCGTGCCGCCCGCGATCGCCGTCTCCGCCGCCGTCCTCGGCGCCGTCCTCGTCGTGGCGCGCGACGGCTGGCTCGCCCTCTTCATGGCGGCCGTCACCGTCGGCGACGTGCACCTGCTCCCGGTGCTCTGCGTGGCCGTCCTGCCGCTGTGGCTCGTCGCCCGCTCGATGCCCCCGCTGCGCGTCGACCTCCCCCCGGGGACCCCCGAGTTCCCCGCGCTCGCCACCACCCCCGGCCCGGCACACACGGCGGAGGGCGGTGGTCGTGGCGGAGCGCGGTGACGACGACGCGACGACCGACACCGGCGCCGGCGCCGAGGCCGAGGTCCACGCCGACCCCGGGGCCGCGCCACCGCCCGGGCGGCGCGGGGCGGCCGGGCTGCTGCGGCGCGCGGGGCGACCGAGCCGCTCCGACGTCGTCTCGGGCATGGTGACCGGGCTCTTCTCCATCCCCGAGGGCATGGCGTACGCCTCCATCGCCGGGTTCAACCCGGTCGCGGGCCTCTACGCGGGCATCGTGCCCGCGATCGTCGGCTCGCTCACCGCGCGGACCGTCCTCATGATCACGACGCTCACGAGCGCCATCGCGCTCACGTCGCAGAGCGTGCTCGCGTCCGCCGGCCTGGAGCCGACCGACCCCGCCAACGTCGCGACGCTGACGATCATGGTCGGCCTGGTGATGCTCGTGCTCGGCGCGCTGCGCCTCGGCGCCGTGATGAGCTTCGTCTCCAACGCCGTCATGGTGGGCTTCTCGACCGGCATCGCGCTCCAGATCATCACAGGGGTCCTCGGCGACGCGACCGGGTACGACCCGCGCGGCGACAACCGGCTGTACCAGCTCGGCGACTGGCTCGTCCACGTGACGTCGTGGGACCTCGCGTCCACGCTCGTCGCGGCAGTGACCGTCCTCGTGTGGGCGCTGGCCCGGTCGGTCCGCCGCCTCGTGCCCGTGGCGCTCCTCGTGTCCCTCGTCGTCGTGACCGTCGTCGTGGTCGCGGCAGGCATCGACGTGCGCCAGGTCGCCGACATCGCCTCGATCCCGTCCGCCCTCCCGGGCCTGTCGCTGCCCGACCTCTCGGTCGCGCCCGCACTCGTCGGGGGCGCCGTCGCCGTCGCGCTCGTCGCGCTCGCGCAGGCCGCGTCCATCGCGCCGTCGATGCCCAACCCCGACGGCTCCCGGTCGGACACCAACGCCGACTTCCGCTCGCAGGGCTGGGCCAACGTGGCCGGCGGCCTCTTCCAGGCGCTGCCCAGCGGCGGCTCGATGTCCCGCACGGGCGTCGCCGCCGAGGCGGGCGCCCGGACCCGCTGGGCGGGCGTCGTGAGCGGCGTGTTCCTCGCGCTCGTCGTGCTGCTCCTCGGCGGCCTGGCCGAGCTCATCCCCATGCCGGTGATCGGGGGGCTCATCCTCGTCGTCGGCGGCGAGCTCGTCCGGGGCAAGCGCCACGAGATCCTCCTCGTGCTGCGGACGTCGCCCCTGTCGTCGCTCGCGATGGTCGTCACGTTCGCCGCGACGACCCAGCTCCCCCTCCAGCAAGCCATCGTCCTCGGCGCGGTCCTGTCGCTCCTGCTGTACTGCGTCCAGGCGGCGCGCCAGTCCCGCCTCGTCCTGCTCACCCGGGAGCCCGACGGGCGCTGGCGGACGTCGCGGCGGACGCCCGCGCGGCTGCGCTCCGGCGAGGTCACCGTGCTCGAGTTCGCGGGGACGTCGTTCTTCGCCTCGCTCCCCCGCATCGAGGACCAGTTCCCCGACGGCTCCGGCGCTGAGCGCGCCGTGCTCGTCCTCGTGCTCCGGACGCTCCCCGACATCCCCTCCTCGGCGGTGATCGACCTGTTCCACCGCACCGCCCGACGGCTCGCCGCGCAGGGGAACCGGCTCGTCCTCGTCGGGGTGACCCCCGCGATGCGCAACCTCCTGGAGCGGACCGGCACCGTGGACGAGCTGGGCGCCGACGCCGTCGTCGACGCGACCGACGAGGTCCTGGGAGCGCTGGAGGCGGGGTTCCGCGACGCCGAGCGCTGGGCGCGCCGGGAGGACGCCGGGTCGGCCTAGGCGACCCGGGTGGTCGGCGGCCTCTCGGGCGCGTCGCGGCTTCTCGGCGGGCGGTCAGCGGCTGGTCAGCGGCACGGGGCCAGCTCGGACGGCGTCAGCCGCGCGCCGTCGCCTCGCGGATGCGCTTGTCCTCCTGGCGGCGGTCCCACCAGCGGGTGAGGACGAGCCACCCGAGGAGCCAGCCGCCGAGCGCGCTGATCAGCCAGACGACGACCGTCACCCCGATCCACGTGGAGGCCCCGGAGATCTCCAGGCCGTCGCCCACGAGCGTCGCGATCCACAGCGCGAGGAACGTCGACACGAGGCCGATGCCGCCGAGCACCGCGGACGCGTACTTGCGCGCGACGTTGAACACGAAGGGCGCGAGCACCCCCTGGGCCACCGCGAACACGAGGACGGCGACCGTGAACCCGGAGGCGTGCACCGTGACGCCGTCGAAGACGTTCGCGGCGACGAGGAGGCCCACGGCGGCGAGGACCACGTTGATCGCGAAGCTCAGCAGGAACCGGATCATGCCGCAACCGTCCCGCCGCGCGGGAGGTTCCGCAACCGCTGGTGCGGCGCGGGAGCCCGCCCCGTGCGACCTGCCCGGGAGGTCGGGACACCTGCCCCTGGGACCCGGGACGCCGCCCGGCCGACGCTGCGGGGGCCGTCGCACCGCGTGACGGGCCCCGGCCGCGGGTGGCGGCCTCGAACGGAAGGTCGTCCCATGCAGGACAGCTCGCTCACCACGCCGTCGGCGGTCGCCGACGGCACGCCCCGCCGCGCCCGCGGCACGACGCCCCGCGCGTGGGCCTGGACCGGGGTCGTCGCCGGTGTCCTCGGCCTGGTCTCGATCCAGTCCTCGATGGCGCTCGGCATCAACTGGGAGGAGACCGCGGGCGACGCGGAGGCGATCGTCGCCGACCTCTCCGGCCGCACGGGCACGCAGATCGTGTTCCACACCGCGACGATCGCGTGCGCGCTGCTCGTGCTCGTCTTCGCCGCCGGGCTCAAGCGGCGGCTCGACGGGCAGGCTCCCGCCGGGTCGATCCTCCCGACGGTCGCGGGCTGGGGGCTCGTGCTCGTCTCCGTCGCCGGGCTGCTGGGCTCGGGCCTCGACACGCAGTTCCTGTTCGGCCTCGGCGACACGGCGCTCATCGTCCCGGAGTCGGGTGCGTTCTACAGCGACTGGGTCGCGACGATCCCGTGGCTGTGGGTCGGGGCGGGCGTCGCGGGCGTCGCGCTCGGCGTCGCGGCGCTGCGGCACGCGGCCGCGCCGCGCTGGCTCGGCGTCGTCGGGTTCGTGCTCGGCGGGCTCGCGCTCCTCACGGGCGTGTCGCCGCTGCAGTACATGGCGGGGTTCGTCGGACCGATCTGGCTGCTCGTCACCGCGCTCGGCTTCGCCCTCGGGGACCGGCGCTGAGCGCGACGCGCGAGATCGGCGACGCGCGACGAGATCGGCGGGTCCGGTCGGGATCGGCGGTCTGGACCGCCGACCCCACACGGGACCGCCGATCTCGCCGTCGTCCACGGCCGGGTGATCTCCCGCCCGGGCCCTTCTCGCCGCGCGTGCCGCGGCCCTACCGTGGGCCCGTGGCCGAGCCCGGGCCCGGCCGCGCCGGGATGCCCCGCACGGGCTGGACGATCGGCGTCCTCGCCTGGGTGCTCGGCGTGTCCGCGCTCGCGCTCCAGCTCACGTCCGGCGTGCCGCTCCTGCTGGGCGACCTGCTGTTCGTCGTCGTGGACGCGACGGTCGCGCTCGTCTACGGCACGGTCGCGGCGGTGATCCTCGTGCGGCGGCCGCACGTCGTGGGTTGGCTCGTGGCCCTCGCCGCGATCGGCGGCGGGGTCGCGGCCCTGGGCGGCGGGTGGCGCAGCTACGCGTCGACCCACCCCGGCCTGCCCCCGCTCACGCCGCTCGCGGACGCCTACGGGTGGGCGTGGGTGCCGGGCACGGTCGGGCTCTTCGTCCTCGTCCCGTGGTTCGTGCGCGGCGGGCGGCTCGGCGCGGGCGCGTGGTGCGGGGTCGCGGGCGGCGTCGCGTCCATCACCTTCTTCTTCCTCGCTCCCTCCGACGACCCGCGCCCTGCGATCGTCGGCGTCGTCGTCATGGGGCTCGTCACCGCGGGCGCGACGGCGTGGCGCCGGTTCCGCGGGCCTGTCGAGGAGCGCCGCGGCCTGGGCCTGCTCGCGCTCGGGACGGCGCTCATGGCGCTGTCGTTCCTCCCGCTGCTCGGCACGTGGGCCGACCCGGACGTGCTCCTCGCGCTCCCCCTCACGCACCTCGCGTGCCAGGCGCTGTTCCCCGCCGCGATCCTCGTGTGCGTGCTGCGCAACCGTTTGTGGGGCATCGACCTCGTCCTCTCGCGCGCGACCGTGGCCGCGATGCTGGCCGTGGGCCTCGCCATCGTCTACGCCGTGGTCGTCGTCCTCGCGACGACCGTCGTCGACGGTACCGCCGCGCAGGTCGTCGCGGCGGTCGGGGTCGCGCTCGCGGTGCAGCCCCTGCACACGTGGCTGCGGCACCGCGTGCGCACGCTCGTCTACGGGGAGGGGAACGACCCGGGCCGGGCGGCCCTGAGCGTCGGCCGCCACCTGTCGTCCGCGTCGACGGCCGACGACCTCGTCGTGAGCCTCGCCGTCGGCGTGCGCGAGGCGCTGCGCCTGGAGAGCGTGACGATCGAGCGGTCCGCACCCGGCCCGACGACGTCCGGCAGCCCCGCGGGCCCGGCGCCCTGGGCGGGCCCCGGCGGCCACCCGTCCGGCGACGCCGTCACGCTCCCCGTGGAGCACGGCGGGCGGGCGCTCGGCCGTGTCCACGTCGTCGCGCGGGCCGGCGAGCGGCTCGACGCCCGGACGCGCGACGCGCTCGAGCAGCTCCTGCCCGTGCTCGGCGCCGGTCTCGCGCTCGCGCGGGGCGCGCACGAGCTCGAGGAGGCGCGCGACGCCACGACCCGCGCGCGCCTCGCCGAGCGGCGCGTGATCCGCCGGGAGCTGCACGACGGCGTCGGGCCGTGGCTCGTGGGTCTGCGCCTCGGGCTCCAGGGCGCGCGGAACACGCTGCGGACCGACCCCGCGGCCGCGGCCGCGGTGCTGGACGCCCTGGGGGTCGAGGTGGCGCAGCGCGTCGAGGACGTGCGGGCGCTGTCCCGCAGCCTCCTGCCGCCGTCGCTCGACGAGCACGGTCTGGAGGTCGCGCTCGGCGAGCTCGCGGGGCGGCAGGCCCTCGGCGGGTTCGTCGTGGACGTGCGCTGCGACCCGTGCGGGGGCCTCGACCCGCGCGTCGCCGCGGCCGCGTACGCGATCGCGAGCGAGAGCGTCGTCAACGCCGCCCGGCACTCCGGGGCGCCGGAGTGCCGCCTGACGGTACGGCTCGGGGACGGCGCGCTCGTCGTCACGTGCGAGGACGACGGTCGGGGCGTCGCGCCGGACGCGGTGGCCGGCGTCGGCTCCCGGTCGCTGCGCGAGCGGGCCGACGAGCTCGGCGGCCGGCTCGAGGTCGCCGCGGTGCGGCCCGACGGCGAGCGCCCCGGCACGCGCGTGCGCGCCACGCTCCCGCTGGTCCCGGTCGGGGCGCTCGCGCGCGGAGCGGCGTCGTGATCCGGGTGGCGGTCGTCGACGACCACCCGGTGTTCCGGCTCGGCATGGCCGCGCTGCTCGACTCGTTCGACGGCGTGCGCGTCGTCGGGAGCGCGGCGTCGGCGACGGAGGCGCGCGCGCTGCTCGGTCTCGGCACCCACCTCGACCTCGACCCCGGCGAGGATGCGGGCGCCGGGGCGCGGGCCGACGTCGTGCTCCTGGACCTCGACCTCGGCGACGGGTCGGGCGTGGACGTGACGCGCGACCTCGTGCGTGCGGACCCGGCCGCGCGCGTGCTCGTCGTGACGATGCACGAGGACGAGGACGCCGTCGTCGCGGCCGTGCGCGCGGGGGCGCGCGGGTTCCTCGTGAAGTCCGCGAGCCCCGCGGAGGTCGAGCGCGCCGTCCGCGCGGTGGCCGACGGCGCGATGATCCTCTCCCCGTCCGTCGCGGACCGGGCGATGGCGTACGTCGTGGGCGGGCGCTCCGCCGTGCGTGCACCGTTCCCCCAGCTCACCGACCGCGAGCGCGAGGTGCTCGACCTCGTCGCGGCCGGGCTCGACAACACGTCGATCTCCCGGCGGCTCGTACTGAGCCCCAAGACGGTGCGCAACCACGTCGCGAACGTCCTCGCCAAGCTCGCCGTCCGCGACCGCGCCGCCGCGATCGTGCGGGCGCGCGAGGAAGGGCTGGGCGGCGGCTGACGCGTCAGGCGCCGTCGTCCTGGATCACCGACAGCACGTTGCCCGCCGGGTCGGTGAACCACGCGATGAGCGGGCCGCCCCCGCGGAAGACGAAGTCGTCGTCCGTCTCGACGGGCGTGCCCGCGTAGCGCTCGAAGGCCACGCCGCGCTCGCGGAGCGCCGCGACCGTGCCCGGCACGTCGGCGACCGGGAAGTTCAGCACCGTGAACGACGCCGGGGAGTGGGCCTCGCCCTTGGGGTAGACGAGCACGCGCGCACCGTCGCCGATCTCGAGCCAGAGCATGTCGTCCCCGCTGACGGTGAGGCCGAGGTCGTCGGCGTAGAACCGCCGCGCCGCGTCGACGTCGTCGACCGAGAACCCGCTGAACGCCGTGTCGAGCATGTCTCCTCCTGAGGTCGCGTGGGCGGGCGCCCGCTCTCCTCAGGGTCGACCGGCCGCAGGCCACCGGCTCATCGGTCGCGG
This sequence comes from Cellulosimicrobium sp. MI9406, assembly GCF_040595865.1. Lineage (NCBI taxonomy): Bacteria > Bacillati > Actinomycetota > Actinomycetes > Micrococcales > Promicromonosporaceae > Cellulosimicrobium > Cellulosimicrobium sp. MI9406. The sequence goes on along the minus strand of NZ_JALIZI010000005.1, from coordinate 78,000 downwards.
GGCATCAGGCCTCGCGGCGGAGGTGCAGCAGCAGGAACGGGCGGCCCTGGTCGTCCGTCTCCGACCGACCGGTCACCTCGAACCCGAGCGCCCGGTAGAAGGCCCGCGCGCCCGGGTTCTGCTCCGTTGACGTCGAGCTCGACGACCGGGTGACCGCGCCCGACCGCGTCGAGCAGCGCGCGGCCGATCCCGCGCCCGTGCAGCGCGGGGTCCACGAACAGCATCTCGACCCGGTGCCCGACACGCTCCCGCACAGGAGGGGCACCCGCACTTGGCGACTGCATCGAGACCTGTCAATATAGAAGCATGTCGATACGATCCACGCGGCCCTGGGTCGTCGCCACCGACGGGCCGGACCTCCCGTGAGCACGCCCAGCACCGCACCGGGTCCACGACTGTCGGCGCTCGACCGGTGGCTGCCGCTGTGGATCGGGCTCGCGATGGTCGCCGGGCTCGTCCTGGGCCGGTTCGTCCCTGCCCTGTCCGACGTGCTCGCCGCGCTGGAGGTCGGCGGGATCTCCGTGCCGATCGCCCTCGGCCTGCTCGTGATGATGTACCCGGTGCTGGCCAAGGTCCGCTACGACCGGGTGGGTGCGGTCACCGGCGACACGCGGCTCCTGGCCTCCTCGCTGGTCCTGAACTGGCTGGTCGGGCCTGCGCTGATGTTCGCCCTGGCGTGGGCCTTCCTGCCCGACCTGCCCGAGTACCGCACCGGGCTGATCGTCGTCGGCCTGGCCCGGTGCATCGCCATGGTCGTGATCTGGAACGACCTGGCGTGCGGGGACCGGGAGGCCGCGGCGGTGCTCGTCGCCATCAACTCCGTGTTCCAGGTCGTCGCCTTCTCGTTGCTCGGCTACTTCTACCTCACGGTGCTGCCCGCGTGGCTGGGCCTGGACACCCAGGGCCTGGACGTGTCGGTGGGGCAGATCGCGCTCAACGTGCTCGTGTTCCTCGGCGTCCCGCTGGTCGCCGGGTTCGCCTCGCGCCTGGTCGGGGAACGCGCCCGGGGCCGTGCCTGGTACGAGGACCGGTTCCTGCCGGTGATCGGACCCTGGGCGTTGTCCGGGCTGCTGTTCACGATCGTGCTGCTGTTCGCCCTGCAGGGCGAGGCCGTCACCTCCCACCCGCTCGACGTCGCCCGGATCGCCTTGCCGCTGCTGGTGTACTTCGCCGCCATGTGGGGTCTCGGGGTCGTCACCGGCAAGGCCCTGGGCCTCGGCTACGCGCGCTCCACGACGCTCGCGTTCACCGCGGCGGGCAACAACTTCGAGCTCGCGATCGCCGTCGCCATCGCCACGTTCGGTGCGACCTCCGGCCAGGCCCTGGCCGGAGTCGTCGGTCCGCTCATCGAGGTCCCCGTCCTGGTCGGTCTCGTCTACGTCTCCTTGTGGCTCGCACGCCGCTGGTTCGCCATCGACCCCTACGCCGACCCGACCCGAGCACGAGAGCTGGAAGAGGTGAGGCCATGACCACCGCTCCCCTGCCGATGACCGTCACGGACACCGACTGCACGCCGCAGGTCGAGGCGCACGCGATCGGGACCGAGGTCGCGGGCGCCGTCGCCACGACGCTCAAGGCCCTCGCCGAGCCGCTGCGGCTGCGCATGCTCTCCTTCATCGCGACCTCCACGGCCGGTGAGGCGTGCGTGTGCGACCTCGCCTCGCTCACGGACGTCTCGCAGCCGACCGTCTCGCACCACCTGAAGGTGCTGCGCGACGTCGGGGTGCTGACGTCCGAGCGACGCGGCACCTGGGTCTGGTACCGCGTCGCGCCGGGATACACGACCGCGGTCACGACGCTGCTGGACTCCCTCGCCCCGGCGGCGCTCGGCGCCAGCCACGGTGCGACCGTCCTCGCCGGGCTCGACGACGTCGACGCCGCCCTCGACCACCTGGCCGAGGACCTGGCCGGGACCTTCGCCGACGTGCGGTTCGACGTCGTGCAGCGCGTGGTCCGCGAGTCGTACACCGACCTGGCCCGCTCGGCGAAGGTCTCGGCCCACCTGGTGCCGCTCACGGAACGGTTCGCCCGGCAGCGGCTGAGCGACCTGACCCGCCCCGCGGACGCGCGACCGCAGGTGCTGTTCGTCTGCGTCGCCAACGCCGGACGCTCCCAGCTCGCCGCCGCCCTGCTGCGCCGCTACGCCGGCGACCGGGTCGTCGTCCGGTCCGCGGGGTCGGCGCCCGCGTCCGACATCCACGAGGGCGTGCGCGAGAGCCTGACCGCGCTCGGCATCACCGCCGACGACGCGTTCCCCAAGCCGCTGACCGACGACGCGGTCCGCGCCGCCGACGTCGTGATCACGATGGGCTGCGGAGACGTGTGCCCGGTCCTGCCCGGCACGCGGTACGAGGACTGGCTCGTGGGCGACCCGGCCCTGGCCTCCCCGGCCGGGGTCGCCGCGATCCGCGACGAGCTCGACACCCGCGTGCGCGCCCTGCTCGCCGACCTCCTGCCCGAACTCGACCTGCCCCCAGCCTCACCCCGGGAGACATCACCATGACCGAGAACGCCACCGCGAAGCCGTCCGCCCTGTTCGTCTGCGTGCACAACGCCGGCCGCTCCCAGATGGCCGCCGGGTACCTGCGCGCCCTGTCCGGCGGGGCCGTGGAGGTCCGCTCTGCCGGGTCCGCCCCGGCCGACCAGATCAACCCCGTCGCCGTCGAGGCCATGCTGGAGGAGGGCATCGACCTCCGCGCCGAGCACCCCAAGGTCCTGACCACCGAGGCGGTGCAGGCGTCCGACGTCGTGATCACCATGGGCTGCGGGGACGCATGCCCGATCCTCCCCGGCAAGCGGTACGAGGACTGGGCCCTGGAGGACCCGGCCGGCCAGGGCATCGACGCCGTGCGACCCATCCGCGACCAGATCCGCACCCGCGTACTGACGCTCCTCGACGAGCTCGGCGTCGCCCCGGTCGCTCTCCCGCGCGGCTGAGGAGCCGGCCGCGCGCCGGTCCCACCCGGACCCGACGCGCGGCCGGGCGCTCAGCCGTGGTCCGCGTCGCCCGAGCGGCCGTGCACGACGCCGGTCGCGAACCCGACCCCGGCCGGTGCCCCGACCCCGAGGGTGACCGGCTGCGGCGCCGCCGGCGCGGTGCCGCAGCACGACCCGCTCGCCCCCGCGCCGTCCGCCTCCAGAGCGAGGTCGGTCGAGCAGACCCCGGTCGCGGGGAGGGCCAGCTCGACCGCGTCGGCCGCAGCCCGGTCCCCTGCCAGCGCCGCCGCGATCGAGCGCACCTGCTCGTAGCCCGTGGCGAGCAGGAACGTCGGCGCACGCCCGTAGGACTTCATGCCTGCGAGGTAGAACCCGTCGTCCGGGTGGGACAGCACCTGCTCGCCGTGCGGCGGCACGGTGCCGCAGGAGTGCTGGTTCGGGTCGATGAGCGGAGCGAGCGCCGCAGGTGCCTCCACGACCGGGTCCAGGTCGAGGCGCACCTCGCGCAGCATGTCCAGGTCCGGCCGGAAGCCGGTCGCGTCGACGATCTGGTGCACCTCGAGGCTCAGCGCCCCGTCGCGCACGGTCCCCAGCACCTGGACGGTTCCGGCACCGGGGACGAGGCGTTCGATCGAGACGCGCGTGAGCAGCGTCAGCCGCCCAGCCTCCACGGCGGCCCGCAGGCGCGTGCCGAGCAGGCCTCGCGCAGGGAGCTCGTCGTCGGCTCCACCGCCGAAGAGGCGACGCGCGGAACCACCGCGGATCGCCCACGTGATCGTGGTGCCCGGCTCGGACTCGGAGAGCTCGACGAGGTTCAGGAGCGTGTTCGCCGCGGAGTGGCCCATCCCGACGACGAGGGTGTCCCTGCCTGCGAACCGGTCGCGCCGGGTGCCGAGCACGTCCGGGAGAGGTCCGGTGACGAACGCAGCCGACTCCTCCTCGCCCACGGCCGGAAGACCCGAGACCCCCAGCGGGTTCGACGTCGAGAACGTCCCCGACGCGTCGATCACCGCGCGGGCCAGCACGTCGGTCACCGTGCCGTCGGCGTCCACCGTCCGCACCCGGTACCCGCGCCGCTCCCGGCCGAGGGAGCGTGTCTTGTCCGCACCGTCGCGGGCGACCGACACCACTCGCGTGCCGGTACGCAGTCGGGGCGCGATCTGCGGCGTCGCGGCCAGCGGAGCCAGGTAGCGCCCCACGAGCTCCCCGCCGGTGGGCAGCGCGTCCGGATCCGGCTCCACCCACCCCGTCGCCTCCAGCAGGCGCCGCGCGGCGGCGTCGACGTCGTAGCGCCACGGCGAGAACAAGGGCACGTGGCCCCACGACGCCACGGCCGCACCCGGCCCGTCGCCGGCCTCGAGCACGATCGTCTCCAGCCCGCGCTCCAGCAGGTGCGCCGTCGCGGCCAGACCCACCGGACCTGCACCGATCACCACGACCGGGAGCTCGTCCCGCCCCACCTCGACCATGAGCACTCCTCGTATTGAAGGTTATCGATGCGAGCATCGTGGACCACCCATCGATGAGTGTCAATGTGTGGCAGGATGGCCGCATGACGACGGCCACGCTGCCCCCGGCGCCCCCGCGCGGCGCACCCGGCTGCTGCGGCCCGGCCGCCACCGGGGCGGCAGACCCCGATGCTGCGCGCGAGCTCGCGCGCACCTTCAAGGCCCTGGCGGACCCGACGCGGGTCCAGCTCCTCGCGATCGTCGCCGCCCAGGAGGGGCACGAGGCGTGCGTGTGCGACCTCACCGGGCCGGTCGGCCTCTCCCAGCCGACCGTCAGCCACCACCTCAAGATCCTGGTCGACGCCGGTCTGCTGACCCGCGAGCAGCGCGGCCGCTGGGCGTACTACTCGCTCGTCCCGGGCGCCCTCGCCCGCGTCGCGGGGTCGCTCACGGAGATCGCGGGGCGCTGAGCGCCGCTTCGCCGCGCGCTCCCGTCCTCCTGTCCCTACGCTCGCCCCTGTCGGTGGCGCCGTCCGCACCGACCGGCCGTCGGCGACGGTCGTCCGACGACGAGCGAGGCACACGATGACCGAGCTGACCGGATCGATCGAGGAGGCCGGCCCCCGGTCCGGCTGGCAACGGTTCTGGGACCGCGGCGGCTGGTGGCGGGCCTTCCTGTTCGCGGTCCTCTACATCGCGGTGTACCTGGGGGTCGGGTGGCTCGTCGGGCTCACCCGGCTGGGGCCGGGCAGCGGCGAGGAGCTCCTCGACTCGTCCGGCACCGTGTTCTTCGGGCTGCTGCTGCCGATCCTCGTCATGGGCCTGCTGCTCGTCGTCTTCCTGCGGACCGTCCGGTGGCGACGCGAGGTGTTCGGGCCGCAGCCGGTCGCGGGCCGACCGTGGATGTGGGTCGCGGTCGTCCTCGTGCTCGTCCCGGTCGCGCTCCATCTCGCGGCGACGGACTGGGGCGCCTACGACGTCACGGTCGTCCTCACCGTCCTCGCGCTCGGCCTGTGCGTCGGGTTCGCCGAGGAGGTCCTGACGCGCGGCGTCGCCGTCACGATGCTCCGCCGGGCCGGGTACGGCGAGAAGGCGGTGATGGTGCTGTCGTCCCTGCTGTTCGGCCTCCTGCACACGACGAACCTCGTCTCGGGGCAGAACCTCCTGCTCGTGGGCACCACGGTGGTCTACGCGTTCGGCTTCGGCACGATGATGTACCTCTCCATGCGTGTCACCGGCAGCATCGTGCCCGCGATCCTCCTGCACGCGGCCACCGACCCGACGACGTTCCTCGCGACGGACGGCGTCGACGCACACGGCGCGAGCTCCGGCTCCGAGGCGCTGAACGCGATCGCGAGCACCTTCAACGTCGTGTTCGTCCTCGTCGGGATCCTCGCGATCTTTCTCGTCTCCGGCCGTGCGCGGGGCACCGCCCCGGCCGAGGGGTGACTCCCGCTCGTCAGGACCGTCGGCCGCGCAGCGCGATCGCAGGGCCGGAGAAGAGCGCGATGCCCAGCACGAACCCGACGTCGTACCAGGTCCCGTTGTTGTCGACCTCGTAGATGCTCACCGTGTCCGTGAAGAGGGACACGATGAACGTCACCGGCAGGATCGCGCCCTGCCACAGGCCCCACCAGAACCCGTAGCCCCCGGGGTTCGCGGCGACGTTCGGCCCGGCCGCGCACGCCCCCAGGAGCAGGAGCACCGCGAGGGCGACGGCCGTGCCGGCTGCTCGTCGCGTCGTCGTGGACATGTCGCTCACCTCCGAGCACCAGTGAACCGCTCGCGCCGCCCGACGGCCAGGCCGGGCAGGCGCGACGCTCCCCGGGGAGACCGGTGTCGGGGCCGTGCGGCAGGATGACCGCATGACGCAGAGCACGGACGAGGGCGCCCCCGCGCGCAGCGAAGCCACCCCCGGCGGCGAGCTCATGCTGCTCGACACCGCGAGCCTGTACTTCCGGGCGTTCTTCGGGGTGCCGGACTCGATCAAGGCGCCGGACGGCACGCCCGTCAACGCGGTGCGCGGCCTGCTCGACATGATCGCGACGCTCGTCACGGACCGTCGTCCGACGCGCCTCGTCGCGTGCTGGGACGTGGACTGGCGGCCGGCCTTCCGGGTCGAGGCGATCCCCTCGTACAAGGCGCACCGCGTCGCGGAGGTCGTCCCGGGCACGACGGGCGTCGAGGAGGTCCCGGAGAAGCTCGCCGCGCAGGTCCCGGTCATCGTCGACGTGCTCGCGGCGCTCGGCATCGCGCGCGTCGGGGCGGCGGGCTACGAGGCGGACGACGTCATCGGCACCCTCACCGCGCGCGAGGTCGCGCGCCGCGCGGCGGCGGGCGCGACGCCGGACCCGTCGGGCCGGGCGGCGGTCGAGGTCGTCACGGGCGACCGCGACCTGTTCCAGCTCGTCGACGACGCCGCGGGCGTGCGCGTGCTCTACCCGACGAAGGGCGTGAAGAACCTCGACGTCGTCGACCAGGCGCGCCTGCGCGAGCGGTACGGCGTCGCGACGGGGGCGGCCTACGCGGACATGGCGGTGCTGCGCGGCGACCCGAGCGACGGCCTGCCGGGCGTCCCCGGCATCGGCGAGAAGACGGCGGTCGCGCTCCTCGGGAGGTACGGCGACCTCGCGGGCGTGCTCGCGGCGCGCGACGCGGGCGACCCGGGACTGACGGCGACCCAGCGCCGTCGGCTGACCGAGGCGGCCCCGTACCTGGAGGTCGCCCCGCTCGTCGTGCGCGTCGCGCCCGACGCCCCGCTCGACGACGTCGACGACGCGCTGCCCACCGCCCCGGCCGACCCGGACGCGCTCGCCGAGCTCGGCGAGCGCTGGGGTCTGGGGTCGTCCGTGCAGCGCCTCCTGGACGCGCTGCGCGGCTGAGCGGCCGCCGCCTGTCCGGAGGGCAGACTGGGTCCGCCGCCGCGGACCGCCGGCGGCCCGTCCGACCCCGCCGGGAGGCGACCCGTGGCTCTCGTCCGCTGCAGCTTCTACTCCGACGTGCTCGAGGTGAGCACGTCGATGACCGTCGTGCTCCCCCAGGCCACGACGACCCAGATCGGCATGGCCGGGTCGGCGAGCGCCCGCGCCGAGGGCGCCCCGGTGCTCTACCTGCTCCACGGCATGAGCGACGACGAGACGATCTGGACGCGCCGGACGTCGATCGAGCGGTACGTCGCCGACCGCGGGCTGGCCGTCGTCATGCCGCGCGTGGAGCGCAGCTTCTACGCCGACGAGGTGCACGGGCACCGCTACTGGACGTTCCTGTCCGAGGAGCTGCCGAGCCTCGTCGACCAGTTCTTCCGCGTGTCGACGCGCCGCGAGGACACGTTCGTCGCGGGGCTGTCGATGGGCGGGTACGGCGCGTTCCGCTGGGCGCTGCGGCACCCCGAGCGGTTCGCGGCGGCGGCGAGCCTGTCCGGGGTGCTCGACCTCGCCGACGAGTCGTACCGCGAGCGGCGCCTGCCGGACATCGAGCGCGTGTTCGGCGACCGCGAGATCGCGGGCTCGGACGACGACCTGCTCGCCCTGCTGCGGCGCGCCGCGTCCGAGGGCCGCACGGCCGATCTCCCCGGGCTGTTCCTCGCGTGCGGGACGGAGGACTTCCTCGTCGACGGCAACCGGGCGTTCGAGCGGGTGGCCGATGAGTCCGGCGTGGCGCTGCGGTCGGAGTTCTCGCCCGGGACGCACGAGTGGGGCTTCTGGGACCGCACCATCCAGGACGTCCTCGACTGGCTGCCGCTGGCCGGGACGGCACGAACCTGAGGCGGCGCCCTCCCTACCCCTCGGGCATGTCACAGACCGTGCCCGCGCGTCGTCGTCCAGGTGACCTGACCGCACCTCCGGCCGTGCAGCGCGCACACCGACGAAGGGGACCAGCACCATGACCGCCTCCACCACGCTCTCGCCCACCGACGTCGCCGCGCTGCGGGACCGCGTCACGGGTCGCGTCCTCGCGCGGGGCGACCTGCCCGACGGCGGCCCGACCGCCGCGGAGGCCGTCGCCGCGCACAGCACGCTCGTCGCGCACGACCCCGACGTCGCGGTGCTCGCGGAGACGGAGGCCGACGTCGTGGAGGCCGTGCGGTTCGCGGCCCACCACGGGCTGCGCGTACGGTCGCACGCGACGGGCCACGGCGAGTCGTCGCCGATCACGGACGGCGTCGTCCTCGGGACGAGCGGCCTCGCGGGCGTCGAGGTCGACCCGGCGTCGCGCGTCGCGCGCATCGGTGCCGGGACGCGCTGGAACGCGGTCGTCGACGCGGCCGCGGAGCACGGGCTCGCGCCCGTCACGGGCTCGTCGACGTCCGTCGGGGTCGTCGGGTACACGCTCGGCGGCGGGTACGGGCCCCTGACGCGCAGCCACGGCCTGACGTCGGACCGGGTGCGCGGGTTCCGGGTCGTGCTCGCCGACGGGTCGGTCGTCGAGGCGGGCCCGGACACGGAGCCGGACCTGTTCTGGGCGCTGCGCGGCGGCAAGGGCGGGCTCGGCGTCGTGACGCGGCTCGACCTCGAGCTCGTGCCGCTGCGCACGCTGTACGCGGGCTCGCTCACGTTCGACGCCCCGCACGTCGAGGAGGTCCTGCGCGGCTGGGCGTCGTGGACCGCGACCGCGCCCGACGACGTCACGACCTCGGTCGCGGTGCTCGCCCTCCCGGGCCTGCCGTTCGTCCCGGAGCACCTGCGCGGCCGCACGGTGCTCGCCCTGCGCTTCGCCTACCCGGGCGACCCCGCGGAGGGCGAGCGCCTCGCCGCGCCGCTGCGGGCGCTCGCGCCCGCCCTCGCCGACACGGTGGGCGAGCTGCCCGTGACGGCCGTCGCGACGATCCACGCGGACCCGGAGGACGCCGGGCCGTCGTGGGTCTACGGCGCGGGCCTGCGGGAGGTGGACGAGGAGTTCCTCGACCGGTTCCTCGCCGAGCTCGGGCCGGGCAGCGGGTCGCCGTTCGTCGCGGCCGAGCTGCGGCACGTCGGCGGCGCCGGGGCGCGCGACGTCGAGGGCGGGTCCGCCGCGGGCGGCCGCACCGCCGGGTTCCTGCTGAGCCTCGTGGGCGTCAACCCGCCGCGGCTGCCGGACATGGTCGCCGCCGCCTCCTCGTTCGCGCAGTGGTCGCAGCCGTGGGCCGCGACGGAGACGAACATCAACTTCCTGCCCGGGCCCTGGACGGACGACGCGCTCGCCCGGGCCTGGTCGCCCGGGACCGCGGCACGCCTCGCGTCGGTGCGCGCGGCGTACGACCCGACGGGCCTGTTCGCCTGGCGGGTCTGACCTCGCCACCTCCCCCGGCGCCCGGGGGAGGCGCCCCGGCCCGTTCCGGTCACACCGCGAAGAGGGCGGTGAGCCGCGGGAGGCGACGCGCGTTCTCCTCGTCGTCGTCGAAGTCCCACTGCTCGCCGGCGGGCTCGCGGTGGGAGTGCCCGGACGACGTCCGCTCGCGCGCCGCGTGGTACGCCTCGTCGTCCTCACCCGTCGCGCGCGACCAGGCACCGCCGACGAGCCACTCGAGGGACTCGTACCCGAACCACGGCGAGCCGCCGTCGGCCATCGCGGCGACCACGGGATGGTCGGCGAGCGAGTCCGGGTCGGCGACCGCACGCTCGAACGTCGCACGACCCGCGAGGACGAGCCCGTCGCGGAAGTCCATGAACCCGTCGTCGCTGCACCCGCCCTCGACGAGGTACGCCGCTCCCCACACCGGCCACGCGTAGGCGTCGCGCGCCACGGCACCGGCGACGTCGGCGAACGCGAGGATCTCGTCAGGGCTCAGCCGCTCGACGAGCAGGTCGGTCAGGACGCCGGGCAGCGGGTCGTCCTCGGCGCCGCGGTCGTCGGCACCCGCGCCCGCCCGGTCACGCGCGGCGTCGACGATCTCCCAGAAGCTCTCTCGATCCATGCACCGGACGGTACGACCAGGCACCCACGGACGATCGCTCCCTGGCACGCCACTGTCCCGGAGCCGGATCTACGGGACCGTGCTGGCCCCGGTGCGGCGGACCCAGCGGCGCTGCCACGGCGTCTCGACGGCGCGAGGCCGGTAGTGCGCGCGAACCCAGGCGACGGCGTCGTCGGGACGGACGCCACCCCAGACGGCGAGGAGCGCGAGCGCCGTGCCGGTGCGGCCGGTCCCACCCCCGCAGGCGACCTCCACGCGCTCGTCGGGGGCCCGCTCGTACGCCTCGCGCAGCACCGCGACGGCGTCCGGCGTGGACCGCGGCAGCGCGAAGTCCGGCCACCGGACCCAGCACGACTCCCAGGGCTGCGACGGCGGCCGCCCTCCGGTGAGGTAGACGCCGAGCTCCGGCTCGTCGCCCGGCCCGGGCAGCCCCGCGCGCAGCCCGCGACCCCGCACGCGCCGTCCGTCGGGCAGCTCGAGGACGCCGTCGCCCCGTTCCCACGAACCCACGTGCCCCTCCTCGCCGACGAGGGCGCTCACCGACGCGAGGACCCCCCTCTGGTACGGCCCGATCACGGCCTCGATCTCGGGCCACCGCTCTCCGAGACCGTAGCCGAAGCAGGACGGGGGTTGTGTGTTCCAGACGCCAGCCGGCCGCCGGTCATGCCCCCGCGTGCCGGGCGAGGATCGCGTGCGCGTCGGTGCCCCGCGGCAGGACGCCGTAGCCGTGGCCGCGGTCCTCGCCGAGCCGCGCGGCGACGAACGCGTCGGCCGTGCCCGCCGGCGCGTGCCGCACCACGAGCGACGCCTGGAGCGCGAGGGCGAGCGACTCCACGACGCGACGGGCCTGCGCCTGCTGCGCCCCGGCGTCGGCCCCCGCGACCTCCGCGAGCAGACGGCGCGTGCGCGCGACGTGCGCGTCGAGGACGGGGTGCGCGCCCGCCGTCGTGGCGAGCTCCGCCTCGAACGCCGCGACGGACGCGGGCTCGCGGCCCATGGCGCGGAGCACGTCGAGCGCGATGACGTTGCCCGACCCCTCCCAGATCGCCATGACCGGCTGCTCGCGGTAGCGGCGCGCGAGCGGGAACGCCTCCGTGTAGCCGTTGCCGCCCAGGCACTCCATCGCCTCGTACGCGTGGTGCGGCCCGCGCTTGCACACCCAGTACTTGCTCACGGCCGTCGCGAGGCGGCGGAACGCGCGGTCGTGCTCGGACTCGCCGTCGTGCGCGGCGGCGAGGCGCACCGACGTGAGCGTCGCGGCCTCGGACTCGAGCGCGAGGTCGGCGAGCACCGCGGTCATCGCGGGCTGGTCCACGAGCGCCGCGCCGAACGCGGTGCGGTGCCGCGCGTGCCACAGCGCCTCGGTGACCGCCTGGCGCATGCCCGCGGCCGAGCCGTGCACGCAGTCGAGCCGCGTGCGCGACACCATCTCGATGATCGTCCGCACGCCGCGGCCCGGCTCCCCGACGAGGAACCCGACGGTGCCGTCGAGCTCGATCTCCGACGACGCGTTCGACCTGTTGCCCAGCTTCTCCTTGAGGCGCTGGATGCGGAACACGTTGCGCGTGCCGTCCTCCAGCACGCGCGGCACGAGGAAGCACGACGGCGCCCCCTCGCCCGATGCGCCCGGCACCTGCGCGAGCACGAGGAACGCGTCGGACATCGGCGCCGAGCAGAACCACTTGTGCCCGGTCAGCAGGTAGGCGCCGTCGGCCCCGGCGGGCACGGCCGTCGTCGCGTTCGCGCGCACGTCCGAGCCGCCCTGCTTCTCCGTCATCGCCATGCCGACGAGCACGCCGGGCTTGCTGCCCGGGGCCGCGAGGGCGCCGTCGTACCCGCGGGCGAGCAGGCGCGGCTCCCACGCCGCGGCGAGCGACGGCGCGTGCCGCAGCGAGGGCACCGCCGCGTGCGTCATGGAGACCGGGCACGCGTGGCCCGGCTCGACCTGCGCGAACAGCGAGAACACCGCGCCCCGCACCACGTTCGCGCCCGGCCCGGGCTCCGCCCACGCGCTCGTGTGCGCGCCGTGCGCGACGGCCGCCCCGATCACCTCGTGGTACGCCGGGTGGTACTCCACCTCGTCGATGCGGTGGCCCCGGCGGTCGTGCGTGCGCAGCACGGGCTCGTGGACGTTCGCGAGCTCGGCCGCGCGCTGGAAGTCGCCCGTCCCGACGAGCGCGCCGACCTCGACGAGCCGGTCCTCGCCCCACGCCCCGCCGTACGCGTGCACCGCCTCGCGCAGCACGGGGTGGTCGAGGTACTCGTTGACCCCCTCGCGCTCCGGCGGCTGGTTGGTCACGCGGTGGGTCGTGCGGGGTGCCGGGTGCGGGACGGCGGTCGCGGCGTCGGTGACGCTTGCGGTCCCGCTGGTGCCGGCGGCCCGGGTGGGAGTGTCGCTGCGGGTGTCGGTCGGGGTCACGGTGTCCTCCTGCGGCTCTGCGGGTGGCTCGGGTCGGTGCGGCGGTGCTCGGGTGCGGCCCGGACGGTCGGGTCAGGTGGGTGGTTCGGGCGGGCAGGTCAGGCGGGGGCGGGCGCCACCGTCCGGGCGCCCACGGCACCCAGGCAGAAGCGCTGGATCGTGGCGACGACGGCGTCCCGCTCGCCGGGGGTCGGCGCCGGGCCCGTGGACCCGCCGTCGCGGGCCGCGGCGAGCGGCGACAGCGGGCCGGTGAGCGACTCGCCGATCGCCCCGACGAGCGCGGTCGCGACGACTGCGACGTCCTGGTCGGGGATCTCGCCCGCCGCGACGCCGTCGCGCACGACGTCCGCGAACGTCGTCGCGTACGCGCGGCGGTACTCGAGCCGCGCGGCGTCGACGGCCGGGTCGACGGGCTCGAGCAGGAGCGCCCACGCGAGCGTCGGGCCGCGCAGCGCGCGCCGCGCGAACGTGTCGACGGCGCGGGCGAGGCGCACCGCGGTGCCGCCGCCGGGCGGGTCGTCCGGGCGTGCGGCGGCCGCCGCGCGCACCGCGTCGAGCTCGACGTCGGCCGCCTGGCGGAACACCGCGACGAGCAGGTCGGCCTTCGTCGGGAAGTAGGAGTAGACGCCGCCGGTGCTCACCCCGGCGCGCGCCGCGAGCGCCTGCACGCTCGCGCCGGCGAACCCGTGCTCGGCGACGATCGTCCGCGCTGCGTCGAGCAGGGCGTCGCGCTTGCGCTCGCGGGCGGCGCGCGTCGCCGGAGTCTCGCGGTAGGGCACGGGTCCTCCGTCGTCGTCGGGTGAACCGCCTCGGGGCGGCTTCCACGAAGAATTGAAGCATGATTCAATTCATCGCGGTACCGGCCGCCGGGCCGGAGGCGTCGAGGACGACGCCGCGCACGACGTCGAGGAGGACGACATGCACCTGGGCAGCATGCTCGAGAGCACGGCACGCAAGGTCCCGACCAAGGAGGCGCTCGTGCTGGGCGAGCGCCGGCTCACGTACGCCGAGCTCGACGCGGCCGCGCGCCGCGCGGCGGCCGTCTTCCGGGACGCCGGCGTGCGCCCCGGCGACCGCGTCACGGTCATGACCTACAACACGCCGGGGTTCGTCGTCGCGGCGTTCGGCCTGTGGCGCGCGGGCGCCGTGCTCGTCCCCGTCAACCACAAGCTCCAGGCGCCCGAGGTCGCGCGGCTCGTCGCCCACAGCGGCGCCGTGCTGGGCGTCGCGGACGCGAGCCTGGCCCCCGTCGCGACCGCCGCCGCGCCCGCGGTGCGCTGGCTGTGGACGGAGGCGGACGCCGTCGGGCAGGACGCGGAGGGGACGCCGGGGCGCGACGACTTCGACGCGCTCGTCGCGGCCGCCGCGCCGTGGGACGGCGTGCCGCCTGACCAGGACACGATCGCCCAGGTGCTCTACACGTCCGGCACGACGGCGGCCCCCAAGGGCTGCGAGCACACCCACCGCGGGCTGAGCTCGGTCGCGGCCTACACGACGGCGGCCGTCGGGCTGCGCGCGGACGACCGCTTCCTTCTCGCGATGCCCATCTGGCACGCCTCGCCCCTCAACAACTGGTTCCTGTCGATGGTGTTCCTCGGCGGGACGACCGTGCTGCTGCGCGAGTACCACCCGATCGAGATGCTGCGGACGGTCGAGGCCGAGCGCACGACCGCGTTCTTCGGCGCGCCCATCGCGTACGTCGCGCCGCTCCAGGTCGCCGCCGCGCAGGGCATCGACCTGTCGACGTTCGACCTGTCGAGCGCGCGGCTGTGGCTCGCCGGCGGCGCGCCCGTCGGCGCCGACACCGTGCGCGCGATCCGCGCGGCCTACCCGGGCGAGCTGCACCAGGTCTACGGCATGAGCGAGATGGGTCCGGTCGGCACCGCGCTCGGCCCGGCCGACCAGGAGCGCAAGGCGGGCTCGATCGGGCACGCGGGCATGCCCGGCGTCGACGTGCGGGTCGTGGACCTCGACGGGGACGACGTCGGCCCGGGCGGGACCGGGGAGATCTGGCTGCGGTCGGACACCCGGATGGTCGGCTACCTCGACGACCCGGAGGCGACCGAGGCCGTGCTCGTGGGCGACTGGTACCGCACCGGCGACGTCGTGCGCGTCGACGAGGACGGGTACCTGTTCATCGTCGACCGGCTCAAGGACGTCATCATCACGGGCGGCGAGAACGTCTACTCCCAGGAGGTCGAGGAGGCGCTGCGCGGCTCCCCGGAGGTCGCGGACGTCGCCGTCGTCGGGCGGCCGCACGCCGACTGGGGCGAGACGGTCGTCGCGTTCGTCGTCCCCGCGCCCGGTGCCGAGCCGACGCTCGACTCGCTGCGCGCCTTCCTCGCCGACCGGCTCGCGCGCTACAAGGTGCCGCGCGACGTCGCGCTCGTGACCGAGCTCCCCCGGAACCCCTCCGGCAAGCTCACCAAGCACGTCCTGCGGTCGCGCGTGCGGGAGGGGACGACGGTGGCGTGAGGCCAGGGCCTCAGGGACGCGCGTGCTCGAAGATCACCGTCGTGCTCGTCCCGGCCACCTCGGGGCGCACGCTGAGCGTCCGGGACACCAGGTCGCGCAGCGCGTCCGAGTCGGCGACCGCGACGTGCAGCAGGAAGTCGCGGTCGCCGGTGACGAAGAAGACGCCCTCGACGTCGGGCAGCGTCAGCAGGTAGTCGCGGAACGCCTCCAGGCCCTTGCGGGCCCCGGCCTGGAGGCGGATCGCGATGAGCGCCTCGAGCCCCCGGCCGAGCGCCGCGGGGTCGACGTCGGCCCGGAAGCCCCGGATCACGCCGCGGTCCACGAGGGCCCGGACGCGCGCGTGGCACGTCGAGGCCGCGATGCCGACGCGGGCGGCGACCGCCGCGTTCGTGGCGCGCGCGTCGGTCGCGAGGACGTCGAGGATGCGACGGTCGACGTCGTCCAGCGCGGGCGGTCGAAGATCCTTCGGCACGGTGGGCCTCCCCTGGTCGGCGGGCGAACGTCGCGGCGGCGGCAGCGGCCGGGAGCGATGATCCTTCGGCACATCTTGCCGCACACCGAAGGATCCACCACGCTGTGAGTCGTGCGGCACCATCCCGCCGCACACCAGCCACGCGCCCGCCTCGCCACCCGCGGGGCGGGCGTCGGTCGAAGGAGCCCGGCGTGAGCACGACCTCTCGTCCCCGTCCCCGTTCTCGCGACGCCCGGTCGGCACCCCCCGGCCGCGCCCCTCGCACGGCCGTGGTCGTCGGCGCCGGCATGGTGGGGCTCGCGACCGCGTGGCACCTCCAGGAGCAGGGCGTCGAGGTGACCGTCGTCGACCGCGAGGGCGTCGCCGCGGGCTCCTCGTGGGGCAACGCCGGGTGGCTCACCCCCGGCATGGCGATGCCGCTCGCCGACCCGTCCCTGTGGACGTACGGGCCGCGCGCCCTCCTCGACCCGGCCGCTCCCCTGCACGTCCCGCTGCGGTTCGACCCGCGCCTGTGGACGTTCTTCGCGCGCTTCATGGCGCACGCGACGCAGGCCCGCTGGGACCGCGCGATGGCGGCCCTCACCCCGATCGACCGCGTCGCGCTCGACGCGTTCGACGAGCTCGCCGCGGGCGGCAGCCTCGGCCACGGCGTCGAGGCCGGCACGATTCCCGGCCCGTTCACCGTCGCGTTCGAGCACGTGCGCGAGGCCCGGCCCTTCCTGCGCGAGCTCGAGCACGTCGCCGCCGCCGGGCAGACCGTCCCCGTCCGGCGCGTCGAGGCTGGCGAGCGCGCCCACCAGCTCACCGACCGCGTCTCCACCGTCTACGCGCTCGAGGGCCAGCGCTTCCTCGAGCCCGGACCGTACGTCCACGCGCTCGCCGACTCCGTGCGCGCCCGCGGCGGCACCATCCTCACCGGCCTCGAGGTGCTCGACGTCGAACCCGGCCGCCTGGGCGCGTGCGTCTTCGCGCGCGCCGTGCACCCCGACGCCGCCCGGCACCCCGCCCTCGTGGGCGCCGGGGCGAGCGACGGGTCCGGGGTGACCGACGGCGTCGGGCCGGACGCCGGGGTGCCGCGCCGGGCCGGCTCCCCCGTCGACCGCGAGGAGGGCGTCGTGCTGCGGGGCGACGCCGTCGTGCTCGCGACCGGCGCGTGGCTGCCCTCGCTCGCGGCGCCGCTCGGCGTGCGCACGCGCGTGCAGGCCGGACGCGGCTACTCGTTCACCGTGAAGACCGACGAGCCCGTCGAGACGCCGATCTACCTGCCCGCGCGCCGCGTCGCGTGCACGCCCTACCAGGGCCGGTTCCGCATCGCGGGGACCATGGAGTTCCGCGGCCCGGACGAGCCGCTCCAGCCCCGGCGGATCGACGCGATCCTCGCATCCGTGCGGCACCTGTTCCAGGGCGTCGACCTCGACGACCGGCACGACGAGTGGGTCGGCTCGCGCCCCGTCACGCCCGACGGCCTGCCGCTCGTCGGCGCGACGCGCACGCGCGGCGTCTACGTCGCGGGCGGCCACGGCATGTGGGGCATGGTGCTCGGGCCCGCGACCGGCCGGGCGCTCGCCCACCTCGTGACGACCGGCGAGACCCCCGACGAGATCCGCGCGTTCGACCCGCTGCGCTGAGCCAGGGGCCAGGCGCCCTCGGGCGGCTCCCGGCCCCTGGCTCGCGGCTCGCGGCCGCCCGAGCCCGGCCGAGCCCGGCCGAAAGACCCTGTCGGGCGGGGGCGCCGCGTCCTAGCGTGGTCGGCATGACCGTGCGAGAGGAGCACCGGGCCGCGCTGCGCGCGCTCGGCGGTAACCCGGCGGCGGTGCGCGCGCACCTCACCGCGGGATCGGGGCTGCCGGGCCCGCGCGCGAACCTCGAGCTCCTGGGCGCGTTCGCCGACGTCGCGCCCGCCGACCTCGTGCGCGCCCTGGCCGACGACCCCGACGAGTACCTCCGGTGCTGCGGGACGTGCGGGCTGGGCCGGCTCGTCGTCGAGGCCCCCGCCGACGCACGCGCGGAGCCGACCGACCGGCTGCGCGCCCGCGCGTCGGACGGGTCGTGGCGCGTCCGCGAGGCCGCCGCGATGGCGCTCCAACGGATCGGCGACGCCGAGCCCGCTACGCTCCGCACGCTCGTCGCGTCGTGGGTCGCCGACCCCGACCCGCTGGTCCGCCGCGCCGCCGTCGCCGGGATCTGCGAGCCGCGACTCCTGCGAGACCCGGCGACCGCGACCGCCGCCCTGGACGCGTGCGCGGCCGCGACCGCCTCGATCGGTGCGCTCCCCGTCGACGCGCGCCGCGACCCCGACGTGCGCACGCTGCGCCAGGCCCTCGGGTACTGCTGGAGCGTCGCCGTCGTCGGCGACCCGGCCGCCGGTGTGCCGCGGTTCGCGGCGCTGCGCGGGTCGTCGGACCCGGACGTGGCGTGGGTCGTGCGCGAGAACGAGAAGAAGGCGCGCCTGCGCCGCGTGCTCGACCGCGCGTCCTGACCCGCCGCGGGCGACCGCCCGTCGACGGCGGCCGACGGGCCGTGCCGCGGTGAGCTCACCGGTCGCGCGTCGGGTCTTGCGCGGCGTCGCGGTCGCCTATATGTTTAATCGAAATACTAATCTGCGACGAGGGAGTCCGATGAGCAGCACGACCGAGCCGACGACGAGGATGGCCGAGCTGGCCGCCACGGACGAGGACCTCCGCAGCCTGCTCTCCGGCGGGTGGCTGCGCTACCGCACGTCGCCCGCGCTGCAAGAGCTGACCCGCGACGCGCACGCGACGTGCGCCCGCATCGGGCGCGTGTACTTCGAGGACGTCGACGAGGCACGCCGCCTCTTCCACCGGCTCGTCCCCGGCGCCGAGGAGGGGATCGACTTCCGCCCGCCGCTGACGATCGACTACGGCGACCGGCTGCAGATCGGCGCGCGCACCTTCATCAACGCCGACTTCATGGTCATCGGCGGCGGCCTCGTCACGATCGGCCCGGACTGCCTCATCGGTCCGCGCTGCTCGATCTACACGCCGAACCATGCCGAGGACGTCGTCCGCCGCCGCGAGGGCTGGGAGCGCCCCGAGCCCGTCACGATCGGCAGCAACGTGTGGATCGGCGGCTCGGTCACCCTCACGCCCGGCGTGACGATCGGCGACGACAGCATCATCGGCGCCGGGTCCGTGGTCACGCGGGACATCCCCGCGGGCGTCGTCGCGGTGGGGAACCCGTGCCGGCCCGTCCGCGCGATCGCGACGGACCCCGAGGACTCCGCCGCCCGCTGAACGGCACGCGCGCCCGGGCGACGACGCCCGGCGCGCACGACGACGCAGTCACCGAGCAGCCGGCGCCCTGCGCCGGCGGAGAGCAGGAGCCATGCAGTGTGCAGAGTGCGGGACCACCCCCCGCGACGGCCGGGTCGCGACGGCCGTGTGCAGCGAGTGCGGCGCGGCCACGTGCGCGGAGCACACCCACGAGGTGAGGATCCGGATCCCCGCCACCTCCGTGGGGAACCCCGTCGTGCGGACGGCACGACGCCTGCGGTGCAGCGAGTGCACCCGGCTCGCGGAGCCGCTGGAGCAGGTCCGGCGGTAGCCGCGCGGCGCTCCGCCTCGGGGTGCTCGGCCCTCGTGCCGCCCTGGAGAGCACAGCGCTCGGGCCCCGCACGGTCCACTTCCGTGCGGGGCCCGAGCGACGTCGGCCAGCCGGTCAGCCGCAGTCGAGCGCGTCGTACGCGACGTCGTACCGGCCGTCGCGCCCGTCCGTCGACGCGGTCACCGTGACGGTCCCCGCCTCGAGCCGGGCCGCGCGCACGGCGAACGACTGGTAGCCGGAGCGCTCGGGCGCGACCGCCGCGAAGTCGCGGCTGCCGTACGCCGTGACGACGGCGAGGTCGACCGCGGACGGCTCCTCGTTCGTCGCACGCACGGCGAGGTACGCGGTGCCCGCCAGGCAGCGCGGCTGCACCTGGACCTCCACCGCGACGCCCGGCGAGGACGCCCCGTTGCTCACGTCGAGCACGAGCGGCGCGAGGGCCAGCGTGTCCAGGTTCGGGGCCCAGCCCGTGGCGTTGCCGAGCGTCAGGGCACCGTCGTCGGTGGTCAGGTCCAGAGCCACCGTGTGGGTCCAGAAGCCCTTCCACGAGTAGTTGTGCCGGAAGGCGCCGCGCGTGGTGCCGCCGCCACCCTCGCTCACGTCGAGGAAGCGCGTGATGACGTCGGTGTTGTACGCGTGCCCGGTGTTCTTCTCCGCGTTCGCGTACCGCACCACGAGGTCGTACTGGCCTGCGCCCACGCCCTCCGCGCGCGGCCACACGGCGACGCTCTGCTCGCTGCCGCCCAGCCAGGAGACCTGCCGTCCCGACACGTCGGTCGGCTGCGCGACCGACTCCAGCCGCGCACCGCCCGAGAGCTGGAGCACGTCCTCGGCCTCGACCATCTCGACCGACGCGTCCGACCCTGCCGCACGCGTGGTCGTCAGCGCACCGAGCGAGATGCCGCCCGGCGCGGTGACCGCGAGCTCCGTGATCCCCTGCGCGAGGTGCACCCGCGCCGACGAGGTGCGCGCACCGGCGGCGTCGGCCTCGAGGCCCACGACCTCCCGGCCGTTGAGCCGCAGGCCCACCGTGGTCGGTGCGTCCGCGGAGTAGTCGAGCGTGACGTCGTAGTACCCCGTCTCGCGCGCGGCCACGTAGAACGTCGCGGTGCCGTCGCCGCCGACCTGCACCCGCCCGGCCTCTCCGGCGTCGTAGGAGACCGACGCTCCCTGCAGACGGGCGAGGTGGGCCGGGTAGGTCGTCGTGTCCGGGCCGTCCACCCGCTCGAGGTCGAACCGGTCGAGCGTGACGTTCGCCCCGGGCAGCACGGTCGACCCGTCGGCGCTCGCGCGCACCGACAGCTCGCGCGCACCCGCCTCGAGCTCCACCAGGACCTCCGCCTTGCCGCGGTAGGAGTCCGAGAACCCCGCCTCGTAGCGGATCGTCCCCGCCGGAGCCCCGTCGACGAACAGCGCGTGCGAGCCCGGCCCCACGTTCGGCCCGTTCACCCCCGCGATGACGCCCAGGCGGTACGTGCCCGTCGTCGGGACGTCGACCGTCCACGACGCCGACGCGCCCGCCGTCGTGAACCCGCGCACGTCCTTCGCGCCCGAGGCCGCGAACGTCCACGCGTCACCGGCCGGCCGGTCCACGACCGTCAGCCCGGACAGCCGGGTCGACTCCGCCTCCACGCGCTGCCTCCACGTCGTGTCCGCCACGGGCGCCTCGTCGAGGGCCGGCGTCACCACGACCTGGTAGGCGGAGTGACGGTCGTCGTTCGGGACGACGACCTGCACCGCGCCGTCGACCACCGACGCGCGCTCGGCCACCACGACCGGCGGCGCCAGGGCCTCGCCCTCCTGCCCGGTGAACTCCGCCCGGCGCACCTGGACGTCGACCTCGTCGCCGAAGACCTCCGCGTCGACCCCTGACACGTCGAGGCGGACGTCCTTCGAGCCGCCACCGAAGAGCACCGTCGCCTGGCGCTTCTCGGCGTCCAGGGCGGCGAGCCCCTGCAGCGTGTCGACCGCGTTCAGCGCCGGCGGGGTGAGCTCCACGGTCTCCCCCGTGAGGTCGCCGTACCACTTGAGCAGCCACCACGCGCCGTTCGCGCCGTTGTTCTTGGCCATGTTGTCGTTGAGGTTGCCCGCGAACGTCCAGTACGCCGTCTGGGCGTCGACCTTCTCGTCCTCGAACATCGAGATCCACTGCACCAGCTGGCCGGGCACGCCCATGTCGCGGCGCATCGCGTACTCCGTGATGTTCACGGGCAGCGGGCCGACGCCGACCTCCTGCTCGATCCGGCGGAACTCGGCGAGGTGCGAGCGGAAGGTCGCGAGGTTCTCGACCCCGAGCTCGTGCCAGGTCCACATGTCCGGCAGGACGTCGTTGGCCTTCGCGTAGGTGAGGATCTGGCGGGTGCTCGTCCCGTGCCACCACGCGTCACCAGGGCCGGCGATCCGTGCCTCGGGGTAGACCTCCTTGATGGTCTCGTAGGCGGCCTTCCAGTCCGCGAGGAACGTGTCCCGCATGACGTTCCAGTCGCCGTACCAGTTGATGCCGTCGGGCTCGTTGAACGGCGTGAAGACGTACCGCTCGGGGTAGTCGGACTCCTCGACGATGCTCGTCACGACGGTGCGCACGATGTCGAGGTACGTGTCGAAGTCCTCGGGACGCTTGCCGCCGTTGTAGGCCCAGTCGGGGTAGTAGTCCTGGATGTTCACCATCAGGTACTCGCCCCCGTTCTCGAAGAGCGAGCGCTCGACGTCGAGCGGGTCCCCGTTGGGGTGCTGCGCGCCGTGCGGTGCCTTCTGGGTGACGTTGGTCGGCCGGGCCCCCGCGATGATGGGGTCGGTGGGCACGCCGTCGTCGCCCAGCCCGTAAAGCATGCCCGAGGCTCCGCCCTGCACCGCGCCCGTCGACGCTGCCAGGTCGACGGCCAGGACCTCCACGTCCTCCGCGGCCGCCGCGCCGGGCAGCACGGTCACCGCGCCGGTCGCCACGACCACGGACGCGGTCAGCCCCGCCGTGAGCCGGCGGAGCATCCTGCGCCCGCCGTCCGCTCTCCTGCCGTGCATCTGTCCACACTCCTTCGTGCTGTCGGGGAGCGGGGCGGCCGGGACGACCGCCCCGCCGACGGGGTGCGGCGACTCCGCCGCACCCCGCCGTCGTGCTGGTGCTCAGTCCGCGAGGACCGCGTTGATCTGCTCGTTGGCCTCGGTCAGCGACGACGCGTCCTTGTTCCCGAGCGCGATGTCCTCGAAGGCGACCGACGCGATCGCGTTCACCTCGCCGGCCCGGACGGTGATCGGCGGGAGGAACGTGCGCCCGTCCTCGCGGTAGCTGAAGAACGCCGAGACGTCCCAGCCCTTCGCGTCGAACGCTTCCAGCGCCTTGTCGGCCGAGCCGGGGATCGCGGGGAACACGACGGCGTGCTCGGCGACGACGTCCTGGCACGCGCTCGACCCGAGGTACTTGACCCACTCCCACGCAGCGTCCTGCTTCTTCGACGACGCGCTGATCGAGTCGGCGACGCCGTTGAAGAGCGAGGCGCGGTCACCCGTCGGCCCGACCGGGCCGGGCGCGATCCCGACGTCGACGCCCTCGAGCGCCTTGAAGGTCCCCGTCGCCCACGAGCCGTTGGTGCCCATGGCGACCTTGCCGGAGCCCACCTGGGTGAGCGTCTCCTCGGAGAACACCCCGGCGGCGGGCGCGTAGCCCTTGTCCGCGAGGCCGTAGAACCAGTCGACGGTCTTCTGGAACTCGGGGTCGTCGAAGTTGTAGCGCGTGCCCCACGGGTTCTGGTCGAGGTAGTCCCAGTCGAGCGACCCCGTGAAGTTGGCCCACTGCATCTGGCCCGTCTCCTCGAAGTTCGGGTTGATGCCCAGGCCGTAGACCGCGACGTTCGACTTGTCGAACCCGGCCTCGTCACCGCGCACGCCGTTCGCGTCCACCGTCAGGTGCGCGACGATCTGCTCGAACGTGCCGCCGTCGTCGGGGTTCCAGTCGGCGGCCCAGAGATCCTCCGCCGTGTAGCCCGCGTCGGCGACCAGCGCCTCGTTGTAGAAGAACGCGGTCGTGTCCCAGTCCTTCGGCAGGCCGTAGAGCGAGCCGTCGGCGTAGCGCCACGGGTCGACGAGGCCCTCGGCGTAGACCGACGTGTCGACCGAGTCCTCCTCCACGAGGTCGTCGAGCGCGACGATCTGGCCCTGCGCCGCGAACTCGCCGTACTTCGACAGGTGGTCGACGAACACGTCCGGGCCGGAGCCGCCCACGAAGGAGGCGGTGAGCTTCGTCCAGTAGTCGTCCCAGGCGAACTGCTCGATCTTGATCGTGATGTCCGGGTTCTGCTCCGTGAACGCGGCCGCGCACTCCTGGTAGGCGGGCACCTGGTTCGAGTCCCAGAGCCAGTACGAGACCTGCTCGCCCGACCCTCCCGAGCCCGAGCCGCCTCCCGACGAGCACGCACCGAGAGCCAGGACCAGGCATCCCGCCACCGCGACGTGGACAGACTTTCGCATCGTTGTTCCCTTTCGCAGACATCCGCGTCGATGGTGCGGAATGGTTGTCGGGTCCGACGGCCGCCGGCCCGTGCCCCCTGGTGCCGAGCGGCTACTTGATCCCGGTGAAGCCGATCGAGTTGACGATCCTCTTCGCGAAGGCGAGGAAGAGCAGGAGCATCGGCAGCGCTGCGAGCAGCGTCGCCGCCATGAGCCCCGCCCAGTCCGGGGACGCCTGGGGGGACTGCGCCCGGAAGATCCCGAGCGCGAGGGTCAGGACTCGTGAGTCGTCGGACTGGCTCACGAGCAGGGGCCACAGGTAGTCGTTCCAGGCAGTGATGTACGTGAGGACCGCCAGCGTCACCACGGCGGGCGACGCCATGGGCAGCACGATGGTGAAGAACGTCCGGAACCGGCCCGCGCCGTCGAGCTTCGCCGCCTCCTCGATCTCGAAGCTGATCCCGGCGAAGAACTGGCGGAGGAAGAACACCGCGAACGGCGTCATGAGCATCGTGGGGAGCGCGATGCCGGGCAGCGTGTCGAGCAGACCGAGGTCGCGCACGAGCAGGAAGTTCGGCAGCAGCGTGAAGATGGTCGGGACCATCAGGCCGGCGAGGAAGACCGCGTAGACGGCGTCGCGGCCCGGCCAGCGCAGCCGCGCGAACGCGTAGGCCGCCATCGCCGAGAAGAACACCTGGCACACGGTGACGAGCGTCGCGACCACGACGGAGTTCAGCAGGTAGCGCGGGAAGTCCATCGAGGCGCCGGACCCGCCGTCCGCGAGCGACTCCTGCGCGGTGGCGAGCCCGAGCGCGCGGCGGAAACCCTCCCCGCTGAACCCGACCGGCAGCGGGTCGGCCGCCCCTCCCGGCAGCGCGGCGTTCGTGGACAACGCGGTGCGGAGCATCCAGTAGAAGGGGAAGAGCGTCACGACCAGGAGGAGCGCGAGCACGACCCAGCCGAGGACCCGGCCCGGCGTGGTGCGACGTCGGCGACGGCGGGGTGCCGGCTCGGGGTGGGCGGGTCCGGTCGGCGTGGCGACGGGAGCGGGAGCTGTGGTGGTCATCGGTACCTCACGCCATGTCGTTCTGGTTCGCCCGGGTGAGCCGGAACTGGACGATCGCGATCGCGGCGAGCACCACGAGCAGCGCGACCGACATGGCCGACGCGTACCCGAAGTCGTACCCGCGGCTGAAGGCGACCTCGTAGATGTAGTACTGGATGACGTTCGAGGCGTTCGCCGGGCCGCCCTGGGTCGCGACGGAGACGGTGTCGAACACCTGGAACGAGCCGATCATCGTGACGATGAGCACGAGGCCCAGGTACGGGCGCAGCAGCGGCATCGTGATCGACCGGAACATGCGCAGCTCGGACGCGCCGTCGACGCGGCCCGCCTCGTAGAGGTTCTCGGGGATCGTCTGGAGGCCCGCGAACAGCAGGAGCGCCGTGTAGCCGAGATGGCGCCACACGTTGACGAGGGCGATCGTCGGGATCACGAGCGACTGGTCGCCGAAGAACATGATGCGGTCGCCGCCGAGCGACTCGACCAGCTCGTTGACGAAGCCGAGCTGGTAGTCGAGCAGCATGAGGAAGAGCATCGCCGCGACGACGTTGGACACGAGGTACGGCGTGAGGATGATGCCGCGGACGACCAAGGACCGCGTGAGCCGGTGCATGAGCACCGCCACCACCACCGCGAGCACCGTCTGGAGGCCGATGTTGAGCAGCACGTACCAGACGGTCACCTTGAAGGCGTTCCAGAACACCGGGTCCGCGACCATCCGCTGGTAGTTCTCGAGCCCCACGAACCCGCCGGTGTTGAAGGCGGTCGAGTCGGTGAGGCTCAGCCAGATCCCCCGGAGCGCCGGCCACAGGAAGAACACGACGAACCCGATGCCGGCGGGCAGCACGAACAGCAGGGCCGCCGGCAGGTTCCGCAGCTCCTGCGACCGGCGTCGCGCCGCCGGAGGGGCGGTCGCCCGCCGTGGACCCGTCGCCTGCGTGGTCATCGCTCCACCTCCACGTGGATCAGCACCGCCTGGTCCGGGTCGAGCGCGGGGACGCTCAGCCCGACCGACCCGAGGGCCGCTCCGCTCAGGCGGAGCCCGCCCGCCCACCACGCGGGCGCCGACCGCGGGTCGTCGGCGCGGACCACCGACGGCCCGGACGGGCGGACGACGTAGGTCGCGTCGGGGTCGAGACCGGGGAGCTGCACGCGCCCCGCCGGCCACGTCACGTGGCGCTCGCGCAGCGTGAGCCCGTACAGCGCCTCCGTGCGGTCCGGGCTCACCGCGCCGTGCAGCCACAGGTCACCCCCCTCCAGCGACCGGCGCACGACGCGGCCCGTGTGCACGAGGTGGCGCACCTGCTTGTAGTGCTCGACCCAGTCGGCGAGCTCGCGCCGCTCCGCCTCGGTGGCCTCCGAGAGGTCCCACTCGATCCCGAAGTGGCCGAAGAGCGCCGTCGCCGCGCGGAACGACAGGTCGAGCCGGCGCCCGGTCGTGTGCGCCCGGTCGGCCCCCACGTGGCTGCCGACCAGCTCGGGCGGGAGGAGCTGCGCCGTCCAGCGCTGGATCTGCTGCCGCTCGTGGGCGTCGATGCAGTCCGACGCCCAGACCCGGTCGGTCCGCTCGAGGATCCCGAGGTCGACGCGCGCTCCGCCGGACGAGCAGGACTCGATCTCGAGCCCCGGGCACCGTGCGCGGACCTCGTCCAGGAGGCGGTACGTCGCGAGCGTCTGCTCGTGGACCCCCGCACGACCGGTGCGCGTCGAGCCCGCGTCGACGAGGTCGCGGTTGTGGTCCCACTTGATGAAGTCGACACCGTGCTCGCGGACGATCGCGACGATGCTCGACAGCACGTGCTCGTACGCGCCCGGGTGCGAGAGGTCGAGCACCTGCTGGTGCCGCGCCTCGACGGGGAGCCGTCCCTCCACCTGGAGGATCCACTCGGGGTGCCGCCTCGCGAGGTCGGAGTCGAGGTTCGCCATCTCGGGCTCGAACCAGAGGCCGAACTCCATCCCGCGCCCCTTGACGTGCCGAACGAGGTCCGCGAAGCGCCCCTCTCCCCAGACGTCGTCGGACACGGTCCAGTCGCCGAGGCCCGTGGCGTCGTCCCGACGCCCGCCGAACCACCCGTCGTCGAGGACGAACCGTTCGGTCCCCACCTCGGCCGCGAGGTCGGCGAGCTCCTTGAGCCGGTCGAGGTCGTGGTCGAAGTACACGGCCTCCCACACGTTCATGACGACCGGTCGCGGGGTGCGCGGGTGCCCGGGACGTGCGCGGAGGTGGTCGTGGAAGCGGGCGGCGAGCGCGTCGAGACCGTCCGCGTGGCTCGCGTAGAGCCAGGGGCCCGAGTACGACTCCTCCGGCGCGAGCTCGACCTCGCCGGGGAGCAGCAGCTCGCCCCCGAGGAGGAGCCGACGCCCGTCGAAGGTCCGCTCTGCGGAGACGACGTGGTTGCCGCTGAACGCGACGTGGACTCCCCACGTCTCCCCGGCGTCGAACCCGAACCCGGGCTCGCCCGCGACGAGCACGGTCGCGGCGTCCGCGCCGGTCCGGCCGTGCCGGCCCTCGCGGACGTGGGAGCCGACGACGAAGGGGGACCGCTGCGGGACCCGCTCCTTGGCCCAGCGACCGGCGAGGTCGAGGAGCTCGTCCGCCGTCGTGGGGACGGGCAGGGCGAGCCGCAGGCCCTCGAGCGCGTAGGGCCGGGCGGCGACGTTGGTGACGCGGCCGCGGAGGCGGAGCAGCCCGGACGGCAGCATCTCCAGCTCCAGCCCGAGGCGCAGCCCCGCGTCCGCGTCGTGCGCCTCGACGACGACCGCGCCGCCGTCCCGACGCTGGTCGACGTCGATCCGGACCGGGCGGAACCGCGGCGACCAGCTCGCGCCCGCGCGGTGCCCCGCGAGCCCCGGCGTGCCCGTCCACCCGGTCCAGGACTCGGGCAGCAGGGAGACGCGGACGCCCTGGTCGACGCCGTTCGTCGCGAGGACGGGGCGGGTCGCGCGCTCGAGGGCCTCGAGGTCGTGCCGGCTCTCGCCGATGTCGGAGCCCCAGTGCAGGACCTCGGGCAGACCGTCCTCGGGGAGCAGCAGGACGACGGCGGCACCCGCCGCCGCCAGACGCACCACCCGGGGCCAGACGGGGGTCCCGCCCGCGTCACGGACGTCCTCGGCCATCGTTGTGCTCACCACGTACGCGCACTCCCTCGTCGCCCCGCATCGGTGCGGGTCCTGCAAACGTTGGTCAGAAGTTAACGCACACATCCGGGGTTCTGCAAACGTCGGTCAGAACGGCGGCGAGCCATCGGCGTGGTCGCGACGCGAGAGAAGGCCTCGGGACGGGGCAGACACGTCGGGCCGCGCGTTCGGGGACGGGTGCGCCAGACCGAGCGGCACGGGAGCACGTCAGGCGCGCGGGGTCTCAGGCGCGCGGGGTGTCACGCGCGCGACATCGGGCGCTCCGGGGCGTGGGGTCAGGCGCGCGGCGGCGCGGCGCTCTCCCGGACGACGAGCGTGGGCCGGGTCGCGCTGTCCTGCGGCGGCTCGCCCGTCTCGACCCAGCGCGCCAGCATCCCGAAGGTGCGCCGTCCGAGGTCGACGAAGTCCTGGGCGACCGTCGTCAGCGGCGGGCTCCACATGCGCGCGAACGGCTGGTCGTCGAACCCGACCACGCTGACGTCCTCCGGGACGCGACGCCCGCGCTCGGCCAGCGCCCGCATGACGCCGATCGCCAGCTCGTCGTTGCCGCACAGGACCGCGGTGACGTCGGGGTCGTCGGCCAGCCGCAGCCCCGCCTCGTAGCCGGAGTCGGGGTCGTAGCTCGCCTGGACGACGTCCGGCCGCTCGACCCCGGCCGCCTCGAGCGCGCGTCGCCACCCCCAGCTGCGTCCGCTGCGCGGCCGGGTCGCGGGGATCGCGACGTGGTGCACGGTGCGGTGCCCCAGGCCCAGGAGGTAGCGCGTCGCCTCCTCGCCGCCCGCCTGGTCGTCGAGGAACGCGTGCGGTCGCGGCCCCTGCCGGCGTCGCGCACCCGCGGCCGCCACGACGGGCAGCGCCTCCGGCAGCGCCTCGAGCGTGCGCACGCCGAGCGAGTCGAACTCGACCACGATCGCCCCGGCGAGCGACTGCGACAGGACGAGGTCGACCGCGCGGCCCAGGTCGCGGGGGGCCTCCGACTCCACGACGGCGATCGAGACGACGTAGCCCGCGGCGCGTGCCGCCTCCTCGATCCCCTGGAGCGTGGCGGCGTAGCCGTAGCGCAGCGTGTTGCGCGCGAGCACCGCGACCGTCGACCTCCGCCCGCTGACGAGCGTCTGCGCAGCGGCGTTGGGGCGGTAGCCGAGCTGCGAGACGGCGGCCTGCACCTTGTCCCGCAGCCTCGGGCTCACCGGGGTGCGTCCGGTGAGGACGCGCGACACCGTCGAGACGCTCACCCCGGCGAGCTCAGCCACGTCGGAGAGCACGGGCGGCTGGTGTCTGGGAGTCGTCACCCCGGAAGGCTACGCCGAATCCCGACCTACGTTTGCACGAAGAGACACCGCCACGGCGCACGCGCTCCCCCCTACGCTGGCGCGCATGGACCTCGCGCGCTCGACCCGCTGTTCGTGCTCGCCGCGCTGCTCGAGATCGGCGGGGCGTGGCTCGTGTGGCAGGGGCTCCGCGAGCACCGGGGCTGGCTGTGGATCGGGGCGGGCGTCGTCGCGCTCGGGCTCTACGGCGTCGTCGCGACGCTCCAGCCGGACGCGAGCTTCGGGCGCATCCTCGCCGCGTACGGCGGGGTGTTCGTCGCCGGCTCGCTCGCGTGGGGCATGGTCGTGGACGGCTTCCGCCCGGACCGCTGGGACGTGGCCGGCGCACTGCTGTGCCTCGCCGGCGTCGCCGTCATCATGTACGCCCCACGCCCCGAGTGACCGAGGCCCCCCGCCCACGCCCTGCCCATCCCCCGCCGAGCACGACGTTGCCGTCGCTATCCGGGGGATGACGACAGCAACGTCGTGCTCGACGAGGCGCTCCCGGCGACGCGGTCCTCCGGGCGCTGGGCGAACGGGCGGATGCGGTCGAGGTAGTCGGCGATCGCCTCGCGGTTCTTCTCGAGGATGCGGATGCGGTCCTCCAGGCGCGCGAGCTCGGTCTCGAGGAGCGCGATCTTGTCCGGGTAGGCGTTGTGCAGGTGGATCTCCGGCGCGTTGCCGAGGCACGGCAGGAACTCCTTGATGATCTTCGTCGTGAACCCCACCTCGAGGAGCCCGCGGATCTGGAGCACGCGGTCGACGAGGTGCTCGCCGTACTCGCGGTAGCCGTTCTCGGCCCGCTCGGGCGTGAACAGGCCCTGCTCCTCGTAGTACCGCAGGAGTCGCGTCGGGGTCCCGGTGCGCCGGGACAGCTCGCCGATCCGCACGTGATCCTCCTCACCGGGTCGTGTCGCTTGACCTTCACATCAATGTCAGACATCGATGCTAACCCCATGTCCACGACGAGCACACCCACCACCGGCCCCACGGCCGCCGCCGTCCCGGGCCCCGTCTCGGCCGCCGTCCCGGGCCCCGCCTCGGCCGACACCCCGGCGACCCCGATGACCCCGGTGACCCCCGGCCGCCTGCCCGTCGCCGCGCTCCTCGCGCTCGCGGCGTCGGGGTTCCTCACGCTCCTCACCGAGATCCTCCCCGCGGGCGTGCTGCCCGCCATGGCCGCCGACCTCGGCGTCGGGGCCGGCGCGGCCGGGCAGACCGTCACCGCGTTCGCCGTCGGGGCGATCGTCGCCGCGATCCCGCTCACGCGCGCCACAGCACGGTGGGACCGCCGCATGCTGCTCCTCGTGGCGGTCGCGGGGTTCGTCGTCGCGAACACCGTCACCGCGGTGTCGTCGTCGTTCGCGCTGACGCTCGTCGCGCGCTTCGCCGCAGGGCTCGTCGCGGGGCTGACGTGGGCGCTCCTGCCCGGGTACGTGCGCCGGATCGTGCCCGCAGACCGCGTCGGCCGCGCGATGACGATCGCCATGGCAGGCGGTCCGCTCGCCCTGACTCTCGGCGTCCCCGCCGGGGCCGTGCTGGGCGCCGCCGTCGGGTGGCGCTGGACGTTCGGCGTCCTCTCCGTCGTCGGGGTCGCGCTGCTCGCCTGGATCCGGCTCGGCGTCCCCGGCGCGGCGGGCACCCCGCGCGGCGCGCAGCTCGCGATCCGCGCCGTCCTCCCCCGCCCCGGCCTGCGGCCGGTGCTGCTCGTCGCCGGGCTCAACGTGCTCGCCAACACGTCCCTGTACACGTACGTCGCGGTCCACCTCGCGCACCTCGGCCAGGGCTCGCGCACCAGCGCGCTGCTCCTCGTCCTCGGCGCCGCGTCCGCCGGGGCGCTCGTGCTCGTCGGGGCGCTGATCGACCACCGCCTGCGCGCCCTCACCCTCGGGTCGGTCGTCGTCTTCGCCCTCGCGATGCTCGTGCTCGGCCTCGCCCCGACGTCGACCGTCGTCGTCGTGCTCGCCGTCGCCGCCTGGGGTGCAGCGTTCGGCGGCGCCGGGACGCTCTACACGACCGCCGCCGCCCGGGCCGCGGGCGACGGCGCCGACGTCGCGCAGTCCGCCCTCGTCACCGTGTGGAACACGTCCGTCGCGCTCGGCGGTGCCGTCGGAGGCGCGGCGCTCGCCGTCGCGGGACCGGGCGGCCTCCCGTGGGTCTCCCTCGCGCTCATGGTCCCGGTGCTCGCGACCGTCGCCCGGGGTCGGCGGCACTCCTTCCGCTGAGACGGCCGCCGAGCACGAGGTCGCTCCGCGTCGAGCACGAGGTTCCCGGCGTTCCCGGCACGAGAACGCCGGGAACGTCGTGCTCGGCGGGAGGGTGTGGTCAGCGGGGGCGCGCTGTGCCAGGATGCGCGCGTGGCCATCGACGCCCCGACCGGCAGGGGGCCGACGCACGCCGTCGGAGCCGGAGACCTCGACGACACGCTGCCGGAGCTCGAACCCGCGCACGGCCCCTACGCGAGCTGGTCGCGCCGGGTCGTCGCGTCGCTGCTCGACACCGCGATCGCCGCGACGGTGCTGTTCCTCGCCGTCGGGCCGGCCTACGAGGTCGCCTGGATCCCGACGATCAGCTTCGGCGTGAGCACGGAGGCACCGGTGCCCGGCGGGGGCTGGTGGGCCTTCGGCACCGTGGCCGCGCTCCTCGCCCTCCAGGCCTGGACGGGCGCGACCCCCGGCAAGCGGACGGTGGGGATCGTCGTCGTGCACGACACCACGGGTCGCCCCGCGGGTCTCGTGCGCACCGTCCTGCGGAGCGTGGCGCACATCCTCGACGCGCTGCTCTACATCGGCTTCCTCCGCCCCCTGTGGAACGCGCAGCGCCGCACGTTCGCCGACTCGCTGTGCAGCACCGTCGTGCTCCGGCGCGTGCGACCGCCCGTCCCGTTCCTCGGCCCGGGCACCGGCCTCGGCGGCCCGACGCCGTCGCGCGTCGTGACCGGCGCGGCGACGGTCCTCGCTGTGGGCAGCGCCGTCTTCATGCTCGGCCCTGCCACGTCCACCACCGGCGACCCGGAGATGCAGTCGTGCACGCCCGAGGTGGCGGCCGGGTCCCCGCTGACGGTCGGCGACATCGACGTCTCCGGCTGGTCGGTGCCGGGCACCGTGACCCGCTGGGGCGTGACCCGCGCGGACCCGCTCCCCGCGTGGGCCGGCGAGGAGGCGGGCCTCGAGGCGGCGTTCACCGTCGACGTCGCCCCGGGGGTGGCGCTCGACGGGCCGCTGGACGGCGCGCTCGTACTGCGCCTCACGACGTGGCAGGGCGACGAGCTGGGCGAGTACCGGTCGTCCTTCCGCGTGGAGCAGACGCCGGACGGCGGGCCAGAGTGGGAGTCGGTCGAGCCCACGACGCCGGGCTCCGGTCTCGGCACGGTCCACGTCCCGGCGGGGACGGTCGATCTCCTGCCGGAGGCCTGGCGCTGGGAGGCCTCGGTGGTTGTCGACGGCGAGGAAGGCTCGCAGACGATCGCCACGTGCGGAGCCCGCGGCCCCGCCTGACCTGACCGGCCGCCGTCGAGCACGGGGTCGGCGACCGGGATCGGTCTCGGGCGGTCGGGAACCCCGTGCTCGGCGGCCGGGTGGGACCGCAACATCGCCGAAACGTCCAGGACGACCGGGGGAAACGTCGCGGTCGCACGATGAGGGGGCGCCGGGCGGCGAGCCCGGCGCACCAGCATCGTCCCGACCCTCCGCCGCCCCGCGCGACGGAGTCCCCGAGGAGGCTCCCGTGCCGGACAACCGCCCGCTCTTCTCCGCACCGCCCGCCCCGACGTCGGCCGGCCCGACGACCACGACGGCGCACCGCGCGGCCGACCACGGCGCCGCGCCCGACCTCAACGTCCACGGCGAGCCGCGCCGTCGGGCGAACCCCGGCGACGAGCTCACGGTCGACCCGACCGACCGCCGTCGGCGCGCCCGCGCGGCGCTGCTCGACCTGCGCCGTGACGTCATCCGGCGGAGCTCGACCGGCTGGTGACGAGCGGCCGCGCGCGTGGGCGGCGCCGCGTAGGTTGGTCCCCATGCGGATCGGAGCCCACCTCGACCAGTCGGACGTCATCGCGCAGGCAGCGAGCATCGGCGCGGACGTCGCCCAGATCTTCCTCGGCGACCCCCAGTCCTGGAAGGGACCGGAGTTCACGTTCCCCGGCGGCGCGGAGGCCCTGAAGGACGCCGCCGCGGCGGCGGACCTCGAGCTCGTCGTGCACGCGCCGTACGTCATCAACGTCGCGAGCCCCAACAACCGCATCCGCATCCCGAGCCGCAAGCTGCTCCAGCAGATCGTGGACGGCGCGGCGGCGGTCGGCGCGACGGGCGTCGTGGTCCACGGCGGGCACGTCACCGCGAAGGAGGACCCGGCGAAGGGCTTCGACAACTGGCGCAAGGCGATCGACGCGCTCCAGACGGACGTCACCGTGTACATCGAGAACACCGCCGGGGGCGACTTCTCGATGGCTCGCCGACTCGACCGGATCGAGGGCCTGTGGGCGGCCGTGCAGCAGGCCGACGGCGCCGAGAACGTCGGGTTCTGCCTCGACACGTGCCACGCGTGGGCGGGCGGCATCGACCTCACGACGGCGGTCGACGACGTGCGCGCGATCACCGGCCGCGTCGACCTCGTGCACCTCAACAACAGCCGCGACACCGCGGGCTCCGGCGCCGACCGCCACGCCGGCCTCACGGCCGGGACGATCGACCCGGAGCTCCTGCTCGGGGTCGTGCGCGCGGCGGGCACGTCGGTCGTCTGCGAGACGCACGCCGACGTCCCGGCCGACGTCGCGTGGCTGCGCGAGCAGGTCGGCTGAGCCGTGGGAGACCCCCGCCCGCTGCGGCTCCGCAACGTCACCGTCGACGCGCGCGACCCGCGCGCGCTCGCGGAGTTCTACCGGCGCCTGACCGGCTGGGCGTACACGCCGGGCCACGAGGTCGCCGACCCGGCGGGCGACGACTGGCTCTCGCTCCAGGTCCCGGGCGGCGCGTCGCGCCTCGCGTTCCAGCGGTCCGACGCCGAGGTACGACCCTGGCCCGGCGGGGCGCGCGTGCACGTCGACCTCGACGTCCCCGACCTCGACGCGGCGCACGAGCACGCGCTCGCGTGCGGCGCGCGCCCGCTCACGGGCACGCCGGAGGACGAGGGCCACCCCGACGACCTGTTCCGCGTCTACGCGGACCCGGAGGGCCACCCGTTCTGCCTGAGCTCGCCGCCGCTCGACCACCCGTGAGCGGCCGGTGCAGGGCTGCCCGGCGCGAGGCCGGTTCCCGCAGGACCAGCCCGCGCGCGACCGGTCGGCGCACCGGTCAGTAGCCCGACCCGGCGGCGGGGGACGCGTCCATGATCTCGGTGCCGTCGGGCGCCACGACGTGCCAGACGCCGTTCACGCCCTGGCCCGTGACGTCGCCAGGGCCGGTGTCGGCCGCGTACGTGTAGACCGGGCGGCCGTCGACGGTGACCTGGAGCTCGCCGTCGACCCCGGTGATGGTGCCGACCTCGCCCGTCACGCCGTCGACCTCGGGGTCCGCGCTCGCCGCGTGGACGGCGGGCCACGCGGCGGCGCACTCGCCCTCGCACGCGCTCGTGCCCGAGCCCTTCGTGTCCTTGTCGTAGTAGTAGACGGTCATGCCCTGGCCGTCGACCACGACGGTCCCGAGCGAGGAGTCCGCCGTGCCGAGCACGACGTCCGACGAGCCGCCGCCCGCCGAGCCCTCGGAGGCCGAGCCCGACGGGCTGGAGCCACCGCCCCCGTACAGTCCGCCTCCCCCGCCGGAGCACCCGGCGAGGGTGGCGGCGAGCAGGGCGGTGACGGCCCACGTGGTGGCGGCCGGGACACCGGTGGTCAGGGTGCGTCGCATGTCGACTCCTCGGAAGGACGGTCGGGGTCGCGAGCACGGCCCCTACTCTCACGACGGCGCGGCGCGTCACGAGGTTCACCGGCCTGCCCGCGCGTCGGCCCGCACGCCGCACGCCCGTCCGGCGGCCCGTCCGACCGTCGGGCCCACCGCCCGGCCGCGTAGCGTCGACGGGCCCGGGTGAACCGATCGGGCCGCTGCCTCGTCTCCCAGGTGACGGAGTCGCAGAGGATGATCGGAAGGGGCAGACGTGCGCAGGAGGACGAAGGTGCTCGTGGGGGTCGGGGTCGGTGTCGTGGTGCTCGGCGGTGCGGCCGTCGCGTTCGGCCCGGGCCTGTACGCGGACTGGTCCAACCGCGCGGCGGCCGAGGAGCCGACGCTCGACGCGCCGTCGGGCGACGGCGCCGCGCTCGACCCGGCGGACCTGGCCGGTGCGTGGATGGTCGGGGACGGCTCGTACGCGGGGTACCGCGTGCACGAGGTGCTGCAGGGCGAGGACGTCACGGTGACCGGCCGGACCGAGGAGGTCACGGGGTCGTTCACCGTCGCGGACGGCGCGCTCACCGCGGCGACGATCGAGGTCGACATGGCGAGCGTCGCGACCGACGAGCCGCCGCGCGACGCGTACTTCCGGGGCGACGCGCTCGAGGTCGGGACGTACCCGACCGCGACGTTCGAGCTGACCGGTCCCGTGGACCTGCCGACCGGGTCGGGCGACGTCGAGCTCGCGGGCGACCTGACGATCCACGGCGTGACGCAGGCCGTCACGGTCGAGGCGCAGGTCGGCCCGACCACCGACGGCGTCCAGGTCGTCGGGAGCGTGCCGATCACGTTCTCCGACTTCGACGTGGAGGCGCCGAGCCTCGGGTTCGTCACGGTCGACGACGCGGGCAGCGTCGAGTTCGGTCTCGACCTCGTGCGGTCGGCCGGGTCGTGACCGACGGGGAGGTGCCGCGCGTGCGCGCCGACGCCGACGACCTGCTGCGGGCGGTCCACGCCGCGCACGGGCCGGCGCTGGAGCGCTACGTCGCGCGCCTCACCGACGACCCGGCGCAGGCGCAGGACGTGGTGCAGGAGACGCTGCTGCGCGCGTGGCGCCACCCCGAGGTGCTGGAGCGGCCGGAGGGTTCGGTGCGCGCGTGGCTCTTCACGGTGGCGCGCAACCTCGTCGTCGACGAGCTGCGCAGCGCCCACCACCGCCGCGAGCTCGCGAGCGCCGACGTGCCCGACCGCGGCGAGGCCGACGCGACCCAGGCCGTGCTCGACGCGTGGCTCGTCGCGGACGCGCTGGTCTCGCTCTCGCCCGAGCACCGGGCGGTCGTCGTCGACGCCTACTACCACGGGCGCTCCGTGGCCGAGATGGCGTCGGCGCACGGAGTCCCGCCCGGGACGGTGAAGTCCCGCATGCACTACGCGCTCCGCGCGCTGAGGCTCGCGCTGCAGGAGAAGGGAGTCTCGTCATGACCGCTTCCCCGGACCCGTACCGCGAGTGGGACGCCGCCTACGTGCTGGGCGCGCTCAGCCCGCGCGACCGGCGCGCGTTCGAGCAGCACCTCGCGACGTGCGCGGCGTGCCGTGAGGCCGTCGCGGAGCTCGCGGGCATGCCGGGCATCCTCGGCATGCTCACGGCCGAGCACGCGGACGCGCTCGTGGACGACGCGCGCACCGACCACCCGGCCGAGGCGTCCGGCGGGGCGGGGGGCGCCGTCGTGCCGCTCGCGGTGGTGGCCGCGAGCGCCCGGCGCCGCCGCACCCGACGGCGGTCGCTCCTGTCCGTGGCGGCGGTGGGCCTGGTCGTCGCGGGCGCCGCGGGCGGCGCGGCGGTGACGCGGTCCGACGACGTCCCGCCCCCCGCGACGTCCGGCACGACCCAGGTCGCGCTCGAGCCGGTCGGCGGCGCGGACGTGCGCGCTGAGCTCACGCTCACGCCGGCCTCGTGGGGCACGCGCCTCGACTGGTCTTGCTCGTACCCGGCCGGGGTCTGGGAGGACGGCGCGACGTACGAGCTCGTGCTCGTGGACGACGACGGCACGCGCTCGGTCGTGGCGACGTGGTCCTCGACGGAGGCGGGGAGCTCGTCGGGCCTGGGCGCGTCGTCGGCTGTGCCGGTGGACGGGATCGCCCGGCTCGAGCTCGGGGTCGTGGGGGTGGACGGCGCGCTCGCGGCCGCCGACGTCTGACCGCGTCCGCGCCGCGAGGGCGGCGCGAACCTCAGGAATTCCTCTGATTGAACTCTCAATCAGATTTCCGGAACGCTGAGCCAGACCTCGCCGACCCCCGCGCCGCCCCCGCGGGAACGCTGAGGCGACCGCCGGAGGCTCCTTGTCGACAGCACTCGTCGACCTGGAGCCTCCGGTGAACACCACTGCCCCGCACACCCCCCGCCACCGCGCCGAGGCGGCCGCCCATCCCGCGGACGGGCCCGCCGTGCGCGTCGTCGTCGTCATCCCCGCCCACGACGAGGAGCAGGCGCTCCCCGCCACCGTCGCCTCGCTCGCGGCCCAGACGCGCCGCCCCGACCGGGTGCTCGTCGTCTCGGACAACAGCACGGACGCGACCGTCGCGGTCGCCCGCGCCGCCGGTGCGGACGTCATGGAGACCGTGGGCAACACGGCCCGCAAGGCGGGCGCGCTCAACCAGGCGATCGCGACCACGACGGAGGACGTCGTCATGGTCCTCGACGCGGACACGACGATCGCCCCCACGTTCGTCGAGGAAGGGCTCGCCGTCCTCGCCTCGGCGCCCGAGGTCGCCGCGGTCGGCGGCGTGTTCCGTGGTCGGCCGCCGCAGGGCTACCTGCAGCACTGCCAGGCCAACGAGTACACGCGCTACGGCGTGCAGGTGGACCTCACCGGCCGCACGGCCGTGCTCACCGGGACCGCCGCGCTCGTGCGCCGCGCCGCGCTGCAGGAGGTCGCCGACGCCCGCGGCTCGGTCCTCCCCGGCGAGCGCGGCGACGTGTACGACCGGCACGCGATCACCGAGGACTCCGAGCTCACCCTCGCGCTGCGCACGCTCGGCCACGAGCTGCGCTCCCCCGTCACCATGAGCTGCACGACCGAGCTCATGCCGACGGCCGGAGACCTGCACCGGCAGCGCGTCCGCTGGTACAAGGGGATGCTCGACAACCTCGCCGAGTACGGGCTCACGCGCACCACGTGGCGCTACGTCGGCCAGCAGGTGATGCTCGCCGTCGGCACGCTCATGATGGCGGCCTACCTGCTCCTCACGGTCGTCACCCTCGTGACGGGGACCTTCACGCTGTCCCCGCTGTGGGCGGCCGTCGGGCTCGTCTTCGTCGCGGAGCGCCTCGTCACCGTCTGGGGCGCCGGGCGGCGCGCACGGCTGCTGGCCGCGCTCGTGCTGCCGGAGCTCCTCTACGACCTCGCCCTGCAGCGCGCGTTCCTGCACGCCGCAGCGCTGTTCGTCACGCGGCGCCAGACGACGTGGAACCACGTCGCCGCCACCGCCTGACCCTCACCCCTCCCCTCGCCGACCCGCCCCGTCGCGCACGCGACCGGGACGTCCTCGGCATGCCCTCACCCGTCCCGGAAGGACAGCAGCCATGTACAACTCGACCCTCGCCCAGACCGCCCCCGTCCTCGCCGTCACCGGTGTCGCGACCGCGTTCCACGTCGTCGCGGCCTGGACGCTCCTCGTCGCCGGCCTCGCGCTCGTCACGACGGCGCGCGTCCTGCGCCGTCGGGCCGCCGCCCGCGCGCAGCGCTGAGAGACGGCCGACGAACAGCCCTGCCCACGACCGGTGGGGACGGTCGTGGGCAGGGCCTTCCTCGTCGCGCCGTCAGCCGACGGCGTTCCGACGCCGGGCCGCAGCCACGGCCAGGAGGCCGAGGAGCAGCAGGAGCGCTGCCCCGCCGGCGACCCACGCCAGGGTCGCGCCGGTCGTGGCCAGCGACCCGCCGGGCTTGCCCGGCGTGCCCGGGTCGCCCGGCCGGTCAGGCGTCGCGCACGCCTGGGCGGCGTCGGTCAACCCGTTGTGGCCGATCCCGGCGGTGTTGGCGAACCCGCCGCTGCCGTCGGAGCCCGGCTCGGGGCAGGTGAACGTCGTGTCGTCCACCTGCTCCGTGTCGAGGGTCGCGACGACCTCCACCCGGTAGGTGTGGGTGGCCCCCGCGGCGAGGCTCACGCCGGTCGCCACGACGTTGGCCGGGTCGCCTTCCGCGCCCTGGCCCGTCCACGAGCCCGACGGCGTGACGCCGTCGGGCGCCGAGGTGACCGTCGCGCTGCGGACCTCGATGCCGGCGCCGTAGCGCAGGCGGTCGGTGAGGTCGTAGACCCCGGCGGCGGCGCCGTCGTTCGTGGCGGTGACGGTGTAGGCCACCGTCCACGACCCGTCGGGACCCTTGACCGGCGCGCCGTCCGTCGACTTGGTGATGTCGACGGAGGGCACGGGGGCGCAGTCGGTGTCGGTCTGCGTCCCGCCCGTCTCGTCCGTGAGCGTCGCCGCGTTGTTCAGTCCCTGCTCGGTGAGGTTGCCCCCGGGAGCCGCGGTGCACGCGGGCGAGCCCGTGCCGTCGTCCTCCACGTCCGTGAAGTGCAGCGGCACGCCGGCGACCACGGTGACGCGGTAGACGTGCGGGGCGTACCCCTCGTCGTCCAGGCCGCCGATCACGACGTCGGTCGCGATCCGCCGGTCGGTGTCGCCGTCGAACCCGTCGTTCAGGGTGACGCCGTCCGGACCGGTCACCGCGACCGAGTCGACGGTGATGACCGGGGCGAAGAGCAGCTCGTCGTCCAGGTCGTAGGTCGTGGCCTCCCCGCCGACGTTGCCGACGGTGAGGTCGTAGACGACCTCCCACGTCCCGTCGCCGGTCGGTCGAGCGGAGACCAGCGCCTTGTCGAGGGTGGGCTTGCCCGGACGCACGCACTCCTCGTCCTGCCCTGGGATGCCGTTCCAGTCCACAGCCGCGACGTTGTTCAGCCCGCCGGGCACCGTGCCACCGTCCGTGGTGCACACGTCCGTGTCCGGGATCTCGACGTCGGACAGGTCCGCCGCGTACCGCACCGTGACCGTGTAGGTGTGCACGACCGGGCCCGTGCCGGCACCCGCGATGGGCTGACCGGTCACGATCCGGACGTCCTCGAGGCCGTCGAAGCCCTCGTTGACGCCCACAGACTCCGGCGCGTCGGTGACGACACCCTGGACACCGACGACCGTCACGCCCTCGCCCGGCGCGAGCGTGTCGTCCAGGTCGTAGACCCCGGCACCCGGGCCCCGGTTGGTCACCGTGACCTCGTACACCACGTCGTACACGCCGTCCTCGCCCTCGACCGGCGTCACCGCACCCGAGAGGGACTTGGTGATGTCGAGGAGCGGGAGGGTGGCGCACACGTCGTCGTCCTGCGTCTCGCCGTTGTGCGTCAGCGCGCCGGCGTTGGCGAGACCACCGGTCTCACCGGACCCCGGCTCGGGGCACGCGAGCGTGTCCGGCGTGACCGTCGCGGCATCGAGCGAGACCACGACCTGCACCTGATAGGTGTGCGTGGCACCGGCCTCCAGCGTGGCCGCCGTGGCGACCACGTTCTCCTCCGAGCCCGCCTCGCCCTGGCCGGTCCAGCCCGCGTTCGGCTCGATACCGTCCGGCGCCGTGGCCACCGTCGCCGACTCGACGACGATGCCCTCGCCGTACTGCAGCCGGTCGACCACGTCGTAGTCGCCTGCAGCCTGGCCCGTGTTGGTGGCCACCAGGTCGTACGTGATGGTCCACGTCCCGTCGCCGTTGCCCGTCGGGCCCGCCGAGATCGACTTGTCGAACTCGATCAGCGGCAGCGAGGCGCACACCTCGTCCTCGACCACGATCCCGTTGTGGTCCAGGCTCGTCGAGTTCGCCAGACCACCGTTCTCACCGCTGCCCGGGGGCGGGCACTGCAGGTCCACCGGGTCGATCGTGGCCTCGTCCATCTGGACCGTGACCTCGACCTGGTAGGTGTGCGACGCGCCCGCGGCGAGCTCGACGCCGGACGCCACGAGGTTCTCCGGGTCGGCGTTCTCCGCACCCAGGCCGGTCCACCCCGCGTTCGTCTCGACCCCGTCCGGGGCCGCGGTGACCGCGGCGTCGACGATCTCGATGCCGTCGCCGTAGTGCAGGCGGTCGAACACGTCGTACTCGCCCGACTCGCCGCCGACGTTCTCGGCCACGACGTCGTAGACGATCGTCCAGGTCCCGTCGCCGTTCGGTGTCGGGCCCGCGCTGATCGACTTGTCCACGACGATGTACGCGATCGCCACGCACGCCGTCGCGTCGTCGGTCAGGTCGTTGTGCTCGACCGTCGCCGCGTTCGACAGGCCGCCCGGAGAAGCCCCGGGCTCGGCCGAGCACGGCGTGATCGCCGGCGCGCCCTCGACGCCCTCGGCGATCCCCAGCACGACCTCGACCTGGTAGGTGTGCGTCCCGCCCGCGGGCAGGACGACGCCGGAGGCGATGACGTTCTCCGGGGCGCCCTCGGCACCCAGGCCCGTCCACGCCGCGTTCGGCGTCACACCGTCCGGGGCGGTGACGACGGCGCCCGAGCGGACCTCGAGGTCACCGTCGGCCGTCATCCGGTCCGTCACCTCGTAGGTGCCGTCGGCAGCGCCCGCGTTCGTCGCGACGACGTCGTAGGTCACCGTCCACGTCCCGTCACCGTTCGGCGTCGGGCCGGCGGAGACCGTCTTCGCGATGTCGATCGACGGGATCGGCGCGCACGCCTGGTCCTCCTCCGTCTCGCCCTCCGGGCCGGTCAGCCCGGAGGCGTTGTTGAACCCCTGGTCCGCGTCCGACCCCTCGGCGGGGCAGGCGGTCGGGGCATCGGCGCCGGAGCCGGCACCGTCGAGCTGCAGCGGCACGTCGGCGAGGACGGTGACGCGGTAGACGTGCGGGGCGTAGCCCTCGTCGTCGTTCCCGGCCAGCGGTACGTCTGCCGCGACCAGGGTGTTTCCCTGGCCGTCCCAGGCCGGGTCGGCGAGGACGACGCCGTCGGGCGCCTGCGTCACCGTCGCGGAGACGATCGTCGCCTGGTCCGTGAAGTGCAGCGCGTCCGTCAGGGAGTAGGTGGTCGACGGGGTCTGCGTGTTCGACACGACGACCTCGTACACGACCTCCCAGCGACCGTCGCCGACCGGGGTGGCCGAGACGACCTCCTTGGTGTGCGTCGGCGTACCGACGACGACGAACCCGGCCGGGTCGCAGTTGATCGTGGGCTCGACGCCCGAGTCCGCCGGCACGTCCGCGTCCGCGCACGCCGTGTTCACGACGGAGTCGGCGACGGGCTCGGTGAGCTCGATCTCGAACTCGTGGCTCTCGGTCGCTCCCGGGGCGAGGGACTCGATCGTGAACGACCCGAGCTCCGGCTGCAGGTCGTCGGAGACCGCGACGTTCGTCAGCGTCCCCTGACCCGTGTTCTCCACGACGATCCGGTAGCGGACCGTGTCGCCGACGCGGAACCGCGGGTAGTCCAGCGGGTCGTTCGCGTCGCGCCACTCGCCGTCGGCGTCCTGCACGTACTTCTTCAGCGACGCCGAGTAGTAGTTCGCGATCGAGGTCGACGCCGACGT
The DNA here is from genome assembly GCF_040595865.1 of Cellulosimicrobium sp. MI9406. NCBI lineage: Bacteria > Bacillati > Actinomycetota > Actinomycetes > Micrococcales > Promicromonosporaceae > Cellulosimicrobium > Cellulosimicrobium sp. MI9406. The sequence goes on along the minus strand of NZ_JALIZI010000005.1, from coordinate 35,443 downwards.
GCGCATGACGAGGCGCGTGTTCTCGGCACGGCCCTGCGCGCGGTTCACGAGGACGTCGCCCCCGACCATGCCGTCGGTCACGACCGGGACGTCGAGCGTCAGCTCGCCCCGCGCCGGGAGGGCGCCGGTGATGACGCGCACCGCGGTGGCGTCGGGGGTGTACGTGGTGCTCCACCCGACGGTGTTGCCGGTGGTGCTGCCCGCCGAGCCGTTCGTGGCGTCGGCCGGGTCGTCGGTGAGCGTCGCCGGGTCGGCGGTCGTGTAGTAGACGGTCCCCCCGACCGAGGACGTCACCGGGCCGTCGAGCCGGTACGAGCCCGAGAACGCGGTCCCGCGGCCGTCACCCACGTACGGGAGGATGTCGATCACGTCGACGAACTCCTGCGGGAGGGGATCCTCGGAGCGCACCAGCACGGTCCACGAGCCCGCGCCCGCGCCGTCGCCCGCGAGGTTGGGGATGAACGCCTGGTCCGCCGTCTTGATGATCCGCGTCAGCCCGGACTCGTTGACCACGACCGTCGCGGTCGCGGAGTCCGACTGCACGCCCTCGGCCGAGGCGGTGACGGTGTTGACCAGCCGCTCACCGCCGGCGACGTCGTCGGGGTACGTCACCTGGTAGGACAGCGACTGCGGAGTGTTCGTGGGCACCCCGTCGAGGGTCCACGTGAGGACCTGCTGACCGGAGCCGTTCGTCGTAGCGACCGGTTCAGGGCTCGACGAGCCCGGGACGTACGTCGTGCCGAGCGGCAGCGTGTCCACGAGCTGGTAGTCGTCCACGGTGGGCGCGACCGCGCCCGTCCCGTTCGCGGCGTAGCTCAGCGTGTAGGTCGCCTGCCCGCCCGGGTCGACCGTCGTCGGGAGCACCGACTTCGCCACGTCCGGCGTGACACCGATGACTCGCACGATGTCTCGGCCGCCCACCGCGTACGGGTAGCGCGCGTCCGGCGTCAGCGTCGCGGACGGTCCGGCGTCGGACGGTGAGGTCGACCGCGCCGCGTTCACCCAGGCGTTCGTGGCCGACGAGGGGTTGATGTACGACCCCCAGGTCCACACGTCCTGGCCGACCTGGGCGCTGGGCAGGAGCCGCTGCGTCGCCTGCAGGACGAGATCGCGCTGCCAGCGTGCCGCCGTCATGGAGTACGTGGCGCGGACCGCCTTGACGGTCGACAGGTCCGCGGGGCGGGTCGTGGTCCACCCCGTGGTCCCCTCGCACGTGAACGCGTTCGGGTCGTAGGACGCGCTCGCGGGATTCACCAGCGCCGAGGTCCCGACGTAGTAGGCGACGGGCAAGCCGGCGGGCTCACCGGTCGTCCCGTTGTCGAAGCGCGTGAGGGCACCCGTGAACTCCACGTACCGCGTGTCCAGCACCAGGCAGAGACCACCCTGCGTGGAGTTCTGGTTCTGGACGTTCGGGTAGAGCACGCGCACTGCCGAGCCGAGCTCCGACTCCGGGGCGACGCGGTAGGTGTCGGACCACACGGTCGCGTTCGAGCCCGTGTAGCCGGGCTGCCACGCGTGCGACCAGACGCCCGTCGTCCAGTTCTTCGCCGTGGTGTTGTTCGCGGGGTCGTCGTTGGCCGTCTGCCCGTCGACCGCGGTGTAGGTCGGCGCACTGGACGTGACCGAGATCTGCCCTGCGCCCGCCGTCGTGACGACCCGCAGCTGGATCTGCCCGGACGCGACCGCGACGCGGTCCGTCGGCAGCGGGTTCCCGGCCGAGTCCGTCGTCGGCACCTGCGCGTGGCTGTAGTCGATCCCGGCCAGCGTCAGCGTGTACGAGGTCGAGCTGTTGCGCGTGAGCGTGCAGGACGCGACGGACGGCGCCACCTGGCTCGCGTCGTGGGTCCCGCCCGACCACGGGTGCCCGGTCGCCGTCCCGCTCGTGAACGGCGAGCACGCCTGCGGCCCGACCTGCGTGACCGCGCCCAGGCTGTTGGACACCGTGAGGTCGTAGCTGACGGGGTCCTGACCGGCGGGGCTGTTCGGGCCGTGGAACAGCGTCCAGTTGAACGTGAAGTCGCGGGACGTGTCGTTGCGCGTGCTCCCGGACACGCTCTCCACCCAGTGGATGTCCTGCGCGAACCCGTTCTGCACGGGCAGCTCGGGCAGCGACGTCTGCTGGTCGGCGATCGTGGCGCCCGCGCTCACGGTCTCCCCGGACACGGCCGTCACGCGCATCGGCGTGGTCAGCGAGAACGCCGTGCCCTCGGTCTGCGTCCCCACGTTGCACACGAGCGTCGAGCCGTCCTCGGCGACGCTCGACGCGGGGTCGACGCCCTCCACGAGGCACGCGGGCGGGAGCGCGTCGAACACCGCTCCCTGCGCCGCGATCGTCACCGTGACGTTCTCCACCGGCTCGTTGCCGGGGGCCGCCGCGTCGTCGTTGAGGTTGAACCACCACGCGGCGGACACGGCGTCACCGGTCTCGAGCGTCGCGGGCGTGGTGTCGGCCCAGGACCCCTCGAGCTCGTACACGGTCGCCGCCGTCGCGGGCAGCGCCGCGGCCGTGAGCCCCGCGCCTCCCAGGACCAGGGCCGTGACGCCACCGATCAGGCGACGTGCACGCGCTCCTCGCCACCACGAACCGGTGCGGGCGTGCCGGGCGCCGCGGGGTGCCGCGTGCCTGGCGGGTCGCCCGCCTGCCGCGGCCGCGGCGTCTCGCTCGAAACCTTGCATGGGGTCCCCTTCGTCGTGCGCACGCGCCCCTCGCGTGCACGGTCGTCACCCCATAGGACCCGTGCCACCGAGGCCCATGACGAGCGTGACCTGGGAAATCACCTGTCCCATCACCAGTTCCGTGAAGGAATTCACCCGGCGCCGCGAGACGCGCTTGCAGAACCTGGCACGTCCGTCAGGATCACGGCTATGACAGGCGCCAGAGATGTCCCGTGGAGCAGCGAGGAGATCCTCCGGGCGCTCGACGCGGGCGACCTCGACGGCGTGGAGACCGCGTTCGACGTGCTCTGGTACGAGCTCCCCGACCGCTTCGCGCGCGAGCTCCTGACAGCGCTCGCACGCGTCCCTCCCGAGGTGCTCGACCGCCGCCCGCGCCTCGCGCACCTCGTGCTCCTCGCCCAGAGACGCCGCGACCACCAACGCGACGACGAGCGCAGCATGTCGCGCCTGCTGCGGCACTACTCCCGGGCAGGCCTCCGCCACAGCAGGCGGCTCAACGCGTTCACCCGCCTGCACGACGTCCTCTCGGCCGGCACCGCGGCCGTCGTGGGCCTGCGGCACCGCCGCGACCACGACGCTTCGACGCGGATCGGCACGTGGGTCGAGCAGCGCACGACGCTCCTCATGGCGGGAGGCCCGCTGCCCTGGACAGCGGGGCGCCCGGACGCGCGGCCGGGCTGGCTGAGCGCGCAGCGCGGGATCACCGCGATGTTGTCCGGCGCGACCGACCCGGCGATCCAGCACCTGCGTCGCGCGGCCGACGAGGCCGGGGACGAACCGCGCGGCCACTTCGCCCGCGTGAGCGCGGCGTCGAACCTCGCGCTCCTGTCCGCCTACCGGGGGCACCACGATCTCGCGCGCGAACAGCTCGCCGTGGTCCGCGACGCCGCACCGTTCCCCTCGTGGATCGCGGGGGCACACGTGCGCGGCGCGGCGCTCGCGCGGGCGCACCTCGCGATCCACGAGGGCGACCCGGTGACGGCGCAGAGGATCCTCGAGACCATGGACCCGACCTCCCCTGCCGTGGGCGAGCTGTGGCCGTTCCTGGCGTCCGCGCGCGCGAGCCACGCCGCCTTCTACGGCGACCCCCTCCAGGGCCTGCGGGAGCTGGACGAGGTGCGTCTCGTGCACGGGACGGTCGACCCCGACACGGGGTCGTTCGTCGGGCGGCTGCTCCTGCGGGCCGAGGCGAAGCTGCTCCTGCGCGCCGGCGGCGCGGGCCGCGTGCTCCACCTGGCCCACGGGTCCGAGGAGGACACGACCGAGTGGCTGGCGAACCACCACGCCTGGGCGCACCTGTCGGTGGGCGAGCACTACGAGGCGATCGGCCTCGCCTCGTCCGCCATCCACCAGGCGTCCCTGTCACCGACCGACGCGCTCGACCTCCACGTCGTCCTCGCGGTCGCCCACCTCCGCGCCGGGCGCGAGGACCGCGCGCGGAGCTGGTTCCAGAAGGCCCTGCGGCTGCGGTCGTCTCCCGAGCACGCCGCCCCGTTCCTCGCGCTCGAGCCGGACGAGCGGCGCACGCTCGCCGAGCTCGCGGACACCGCGGACGTGCTGCCCCGGGGTGCCGTCGAGGCGCGCAACACGCCCCCGGTCACGCTCGCGAGCCGGCTCTCCCCGCGCGAGAGGAAGGTGCTGCGCTCGCTCAGCGAGGGCTTCACGGCGGAGCAGACGGCGGCGCGGTTCAACGTGTCGGTGAACACCATCCGCACCCAGATCCGCACGCTGTACCGCAAGCTCGGCGTGTCGAGCCGCCGCGAGGCGATCGCGGTCGCGCAGGAGGCCGGGATCCTCGCCGCGGCCCGGGGGGAGGCCGTCGGGCGGTCGGAGCGGCGCTACGCCCCGGGTCGGCGAGCCGCGACCGGCACGGCGACCTCCATCACCGGGCCGGGACCGCCTGCCTCCCAGGTCGGCAGGTAGACCTCCCGGTCGTCCCCTGCGGGCACACCGCCCGCGAGCGCCCGCCCGGACGCCAGGTAGTCGTGCACGAGAACGAGACGCTCCTGGTCGCGGGCCTCCGCGGCCGTGAGCGCGACGTACGCCTCCTCGTGCGCGTCGTCCGTCGTGAGGGCGAAGCCCGACGGCGGCCGCACGGGCGCGGGGACGGGCACCCGGAGCGTGAGGCGGGCGGCGTACCCCTCGGTCGCGCGCTCGTGGAGCTCGACGTAGGGGTGGCCGGCGAGGGGCACGTCGGCGGCGCGCAGCACGGCGAAGACCGCTCCGGTCGCCTCGGGGAGCACGGACGGCAGCTCGGCGAGCGTCGCACGGCGCTCCGTCCCGAGCACGAGCCGCTCCGGCACGTGCCGTCGGTGCACCACGACGTCCAGCCGTGGCGCGCCGACGAGCGCGGACCGGACGTACTCCGCCGCCGTCAGCGACGCCGCGAGCGCCGAGCGGCGGTCGCTCCACACGGCGTCGAACGCGGGGACCGGGTCGGGGGCGGCGAGCACGTCGCCCACCTCGGCGAGCGACAGCCCGACGCCCCGCAGGAGCCGGACGAGGCGGGCGCGCTCCACCTGGCCGCCGTCGAGCAGCCGCGGACCGTCCGCGGAGGTGCGGCGTGCGTCGAGGAGCCCGCGGTCCACATACATCCGGACGGCCTTCTCGCTCAGCCCCGTGGCGCGCGCCACCTGACCCGTCGTGTACTCGTCCATGCCCGCGACGCTAGGGCCTTCCCCTGGGGCAGCCGCAAGGGGTCGGCTCAGTCGTCGTCGCCGGGCACGTAGGGCCCGCGGCGGAGCTCCAGGTCGATCTGCTCGGCGTCCAGCAGGTCGAGCGCGTGCCGCAGCGCCTGCGAGCTGTACGCGCCGGACGTGCGCGCGTCGAGCAGCGCGACGCGCTGCGCGGCGATCGCCCGGAGCCGCAGCTCCTTGTACTGCGCGAACAGGTCGGCCGACGTCGCGGCGTCGGTGTCGCGGTTCTCCAGCTCGCGCACGACGTCGCGGCGCACGCGGGCGACGACGGCACCGTCGTAGGTGGTGCCGTCGGCGCGGCGGAGGTCGGGCGCGTCGATCACGGCCACGGCCGCGCCGTCGAGCTCGGCGCGCACGGCGCCGCGGTCCTCGTCGGCGCGCGTGGAGCCGCCCGAGAGGCCGAGCCGGCGCACGACCCACGGGAGAGTGCCGCCCTGCACGACGAGCGTCCCGGCCGCGACCCCGAACGCGACGAGCACGAGGAACGAGCGCTGCGGCGTGTCGAGCGGGAGGGTCTGCGCCGCGGCGAGCGTCACGACGCCGCGCATGCCCGCCCACACGAGGAGCGTGCCCTCGCGCCACCCGAGCCGCTCGGCCGTCAGGTAGTCGATGTCGGCCGCACGACGACGCAGCGACGACCGCAGCCGGCCCACCCGCTCCGGGGGCGCCTTGGCGACCATCTCCGCGCCGCGTCGCTCCGGGGTCCCGGGCGCCGGCCTGGCCGGGGGCGGTGTGGCCGGCGTGACGGGCGTGCCGTCGGCCGCGAAGCGCGCGTCGAGCTTCTCCTGCATGCCCGCGATGACGCCGCGCATCGACTCTCCCCGCCGCGCGCGCCGCGCGAGCGACCGCAGGAGCGTCGCGACGTACGCGGAGCGCACGACGAGGATGACGACGGCAGCGAGCGCAGCGATGCCGACCGCGCGCCACAGGCTGCCGTGGGCCTCCTGCACGTCGGTGACGAGCGCGAACAGCTCGAGCCCCATGAGGAGGAAGACGGTGCCCTCGAGCAGCAGCTCGACGGTCCGCCAGTTCGACTCCTCGGCGAGCCGGTGCTGGGGCCGCAGGTACTTCGCGGCGCCGTTGCCGGTGACGAGGCCCGCGGTGACGACGGCGACGAGGCCCGACGCGCCGAGCTCCTCCGACGGCAGGTAGGCGAGGAACGGCACGACGAAGGACACCGCGGTGCTCAGCGCGGGGTTGGCGAGGCGGCGCCGGACGAAGAGGCCGAGGAACCCGACGAGGAACCCGACGAGCACGGCGACGACGACGGCGAACACGAAGTCGCCCGCGACCGACCACAGCGACACGCGGGTGGCGGACTCCCCGGTCGCGACGGCGATCCCGATCCCGGCGATGGCGGAGCGCAGGAGCACGAGGGCGGACGCGTCGTTGAGCAGGCTCTCGCCCTCGAGCAGCGTGACGACGCGGGGTGACGCGCCGAGCCGTTTGACGATGGACGTCGCGACGGCGTCGGTCGGGCTGACGATGGCGCCGAGCGCGAAGCCCGCCGCGAGCGGGATGCCGGGGATGAGCCACGTGAAGAGGTAGCCGAGGAGCGCGGTGCTGAGCAGGACGAGGACGACGGAGAGCCCGCTGATCGCGGTGAAGTCCCGCCGGAAGTCCATGGTGGGCAGGCCGACGGCCGCCGAGTACAGCAGCGGCGGCAGGATCCCGGCGAGGATCCACTCGGGCTCGAACTCGATCTCGGGGACGGCGGGCACGAAGCTCACGACGACGCCGACCGCGACGAGCACGAGGGGCGCGGCCACGCCCGCCTTCGGCGCCAGGGCGTTGACCCCGACGATCGCGACGACCGCGAGCGTCCCGACGACGATGAGGGAGAGGATCTGCTCCTCGGTCAGGCTGAACGGGAACTCCATCTGCACCTCCGGCTACCGGCGCCGCGCCCGGGTCGGCGCGCGCGGGACGCCCCCACGCTAGCCGCCGGGGCCGTCTCCGGCGGTGCGCACGCGGCGTTCGAGGCGCCACTCGTTGCCCGAGGTCCCCGCGACCCAGCGGTGCTCGAGCCGGTCGACGCACGCCCGCGCGAGCGCGAGCCCCCGCCCGGACTCGGCCTCGGGGGGCGGCATCGTGCGGTCGAGGTCGACGTCGGCGGCGGGTGCGGTGTCGCGCAGCACGACGACGACGCGCCCCGCCCCGGCGTCGAGCTCGGCCCGGACCTCGACCGTCTCGGGTGCGGGCGAGTGCCGCACGATGTTCGCGGCGATCTCCGTCGTGGCGAGCTCGACGGCGAGCCGGTCGTCGGCGGGCACCCACGGCGCCTGGCCCCAGAGCGCGGCGAACGCGTCCGGGAGGGCGTCGAGCCACGGCGGGGACGCGGTCGCGCTCAGCACGACGAGCGGGGCGTCGTCCGGCGGGGTCACGCGGGGGTCACCCGTCGGCGAACGCGCTCGCCGCGTCGTCGTGCACGCGCAGCACGCGGTCGAGGTTGGTGAGCCGCAGGACCGTCGCCACGGACGGCGCGGCGTTCGCGAGCCGCAGGTCTCCGCCGGCGGCGCGCGTCGTGCGCAGCCCGCCGACGAGGGCGCCGAGGCCCGAGGAGTCGACGAACTCGAGGCTCCCGAGGTCGACGACGAGCCGGGTCCGGCCGGCCTCGACGAGGTCGGTGACCGCGTCGCGCAGCTGGGGTGCCGTGGTGAGCGTGAGCCGCCCCCGCGGCACGATCACCGCCCCCGTCTCCTCGAGCGGTGTCACGTCGAGCTTCACTGGTCCTCCGTCCGTCGTCCGGTCATCGTCGTCTCCGGCACGGGCTCGCGCGGCGGGCGCGGGCCGGAGTACCGCGCGGCGGGGACGAGCACCCCGAGCACCGCGAGGTCGTACGCCACCCAGGCGAGGGTGACGAGGGTCGCGCCGAGGTCGGCGTCGAACGCGACGAGGCGCACCGTCCCGACGACGGCCGAGACCACGAGCAGCACCATGGCCGTCAGCTGGGGCCAGATGGTGCGCCAGGCCGGCCGGTGCTCCCCGGTCCGCGTCTTGGGCGTCACGACGAACCCGAGCGGACGGCCGAGGACGACGTTCGCGAACGCCGTCCAGCAGGCCCGGATCCACACCGGGAAGAGCGCGAGCGAGTACTGCTGCCCCCGCCAGGTCCGCACCCCGCGCGCCACGACGAGGAACAAGAGCTGGTTGAGCACGAAGTACGGCACGAAGCGCACGAAGAAGTCCGTCCCGAACGCCTGCACCGGGAGGATGCCGAAGCACAGGTACACCATGGGCGCCGCGAGGTACGCGAGGGCGGCGAAGCCCGCGAGGTAGCTCCACATCGTCGCGAAGTACATGAGCCGCTGCCCCACGCGCAGCCCGCGCAGCGTGAGCGGGTTCTCCCGGAGCATCACCTGCACCGTGCCCTGCGCCCAGCGCAGGCGCTGCTGGAGCATCGTCGGCATGTCCTCGGGGGCGAGCCCGTGGGCCAGGACCTCGTGGTGGTAGACCGACCGCCAGCCGAGCGCGTGCAGCCGCATCGCGGTGGCCATGTCCTCGGTGACGGAGATCGTCGCCATCGGCATCACGGCCTGCGCCTCGTCGCTGCGCCCGACGTCGACCGCGTCCGCGAGGCGGCGCACCGCCTCGACCGCGACGAGGGGCGAGAGGTCGCGCCGCGCGAGCCGGTCGAGCGCCTCCTCGTCGACGACGAGCTGGCCGATCTCCTCGTCGACCTGGAGCGGGCCGCCGGACACGAGCTCGGGCTCCACCGTCGCCAGCTCCGCCCGCAGCGCCTCCACCTGGCCGGCGACGACGCTGCGCGACGCCTCGTCGACGCGGCGCTGGAACCGGTAGGTGACGTCGGCCGCGGGCTCCCCCGCCGCGAGGGCGCGGCGGGCCTCGTCGGCCTCCGCGCGCAGCCGCTCGACGGCGGTCCGCACCGCCGGGTCGGCCGCCTCCGGCGAGCGCGCCGCCCGGGCCAGCACCGAGCCCGCGGTGCGCAGCGCGCGCCGCACGCCGACCGTCACGCCCCGCACGTACCCGACGACGCCCAGCTGCATGAGCGCCTCGCGCCGCAGCACGGCGTTGGAGCCGCAGAAGAACGCGGCGTTCCACCCGTCCTTCCCCTGCTGGATCGGCCCGTAGAAGAGCGGCGCCTGGCTCCCGAGGGGGTCGGCGTCGTCGACGTTGACGAACCACTGCGGGGTCTGGACGATCGCGACGCGCTCGTCCGCGGTGAAGTACCCGACCGTGCGGTCGAGGATCGCCGGGTCGGGCACCTGGTCGGCGTCGAGCACGAGCAGCAGCTCGCCGTCCGTCTGGAACAGCGCGTTGTTGAGGTTGCCGGCCTTCGCGTGCCGCGGCTTGCCCGCCCAGCTCGCGCTGCGCGTGAGGTACCCGACGCCCGCCTCCGCGGCGGCGGCCCGCATGCTCTCGCGCGCGCCGTCGTCGAGGATCCACGTGCGGTGCGGGTACCGGATGGCCCGGGCCGCGCGGGCGGTCGCGAGGACGAGCTCCTCGGGCTCGTCGTACGTCGTGACGAAGACGTCGACGGTGACGCCCTCCGGGGCGGGGGGCGGCTCGCCCCGCTCGCGCAGGCGCCACATCGTCACGCCGAAGAGGGCGGTGTCCACGAGGCTGTACGTCTCGGCCAGCACGAGCGGGACGGCGATCCACCAGTGCGACCACGCCACGGACTCGAGCCACCGCCACGCGACGTAGTTGACGCCCGTGACCAGCGCCAGCACGACGAGCACGCGGATCAGCACGAGCCGCCGCGCGGAGCCCCTCATGCCGCGACCCGCTCGACCACGAGGACGGTGAGGTCGTCCCCGACGTACCGCCCCTCGGCGAGCCCAACCAGGACCTCGAGCGTCGCCGCGGCGTCCCCGGCCTGCCGGACCTCGCGCGCGGCACGCGCGAGGGCCGGCCCGTCCGGGACGGGCAGCGGGACGTCCGGGTCGAGGAGGCGCGGGTCCCCGCCCGGGACCCCGAGGTCGGCGAGCAGGTCGACGAGCCCGTCGCTCACGACGACGAGGCGGTCGCCCGGGTCGAGGGTCACGTGGTGGACGACCCGCGCGGTGCCCGGCGCGACGCCGAGCGGCAGGCCGTCCGCCTCCAGGCGGTGGATGCCGCCGTCGGGCCGGAGCACGCTCGCCAGGCCGTGGCCCGCGTCGACGTACGCCAGCCGGCCGCTGTCCCGCTCGACCGTGGCGCACCAGGCCGTGACGAACGACCCGACCTCCTCCAGGTCCGGGGCGAGCAGGTCGTCAGCCGTCTCGACGCCCGTCGCGAGCGACGGCGACCGGAGCGCGGGCCGCAGCGCGGCGCGTGCCGACGCCGCCACGATCGCGGCGGGCATGCCCTTGCCCATGACGTCCGCGACGACGAACCCGGCGCCGTCGGCCGTCGTCGTCCAGTCGTAGAAGTCGCCCCCGACGCCGCGGGCCGGCAGGCACCGCGCGGCCACCCGGTAGCCGTCGAGCTCCGGGGCGCGGCGCGGGAGGAGCCCGCGCTGCACCGCGCCCGCCCGGTCGAGCTCGACGTCGTGCTGGAGCTCCCCCTGGACCCACAGCGCGAGGTCGCGCAGCAGGGAGCGGTCGGCGTCGTCGAACCGGCGCGGCCGGGTGTCGATGACGCACAGCGTGCCGACCAGCTCGCCGCCCGGCGCCGCGATGGGGTGCCCGGCGTAGAACCGCAGGTGCGGGTCGCCGACCACGAAGGGGTTGTCGGCGAACGTGGCGTCCTGCGCCGCGTCCTCGACGACGAGCGTGCGGTCCGCACGGATCGTCACGTCGCAGAACGCGCCCTCGCGCTGCGCGACCGGGCCGTCGAGGCCGACGAACGCCTTGCGCCACTGCCGGTCCGCGTCCACGAGCGTGATGCTCACCGTCGGGACGCCGAACAGGCGCTGCGCGAGCCGCGTCACGCGGTCGAACCGTTCCTCGGGCGAGCTGTCGAGCACCCCGAGCCGCTGGAGCGCCAGGACCCGCGTGCGCTCGTCCTGGAGCGCGTCGGTCGTCGTCAAAGTCTCTTCCCCCTGCTCGTGCCTCTCCGTCGTGACGCGACCTCCCGACATCTATCACGGAGTGCTGCGGGCCGCAGGGGCAGGAGGCCGTCCGCACGTCCCGGACCTGGACCTTCGCCCGTGCGCGCCGCCGCGCGTCTCGGCGTGGGGCCGCTCCGGTCGCGAGCGTCCCGCGGTCCGGAGACGCTGCCAGAGGCGACGAACCGCCGGGCACCCGAGGAGAGGGAGGACCGTGGACGCGATCACCGTGCTGGAGGACCTGTTCGGGAGGATCGGGCCGACCGCGACGCGCGCGGTCGACGGCCTCGGCGAGGACGCGCTCACCGCGCGCGTCGACCCGGGCGCCAACACGATCGCGTGGCTCGCGTGGCACCTCGCGCGCGGGCAGGACGCCCAGGTCGCGGGCGCCGTCGGGCGGGACCAGGTGTGGACGCGCGACGGGTGGGCCGGCCGGTTCGACCTGCCGTTCGACGACGGCGCGACCGGCTACGGGCAGTCGGCCGACGACGTCGCGCGCGTCCGCGCGCGCGACGACCTGCTGCTCGGCTACGTCCACGCGGTCCAGGTCGAGTCCCGCGACGTGCTCGCGTCCCTCACCGCCGACGACCTCGACCGGGTCGTCGACGAGGCGTGGGACCCGCCCGTGACGCTGGGCGTCCGGCTCGTGAGCGTCGCGGTGGACGCCCTCGAGCACGCGGGCCAGGCCGCCTACCTCCGGGGCGTGCTCGAGCGCACCGGGCGCGCCTGACGCAGCGCCGGATCGACGAGCGAGGCGCGACCGCCGGGCGCCAGGACCTGCGGTCGTAGGGTCGGACGGTGGGGAACCCGATGCACTTCGACGCGCTGGCGGACGCCTACGCGTCCGCCCGTCCGCCGTACCCGGCCGAGCTGTGGGAGCGGGTGCGTCGCACGGGCCTGGTCGCGCCGGGTCGGCGAGCGGTCGACCTCGGCGCGGGCACCGGTGAGGCGACCGGGCCGCTGCTCGCAGCGGGGGTCGACGTGGTCGCCGTCGAACCAGGCACGCAGCTGGCCGCCGTGCTCGCGGCCCGTCACCCGACGGCGGAGGTGGTCGTCGCACGGGCCGAGGACGCCGAGCTCGGCCGAGCCGCGTTCGACCTGGCGGTCGCCGCGACCTCGATCCACTGGATGGATCTCGACGCGCTCCTGCCCCGGCTCCATCGCGCCCTGGTGCCAGCCGGGCGGTTCCTCGTCTGGCGGCACGTCTTCGGTGACCCCGCGGCGGAGCCGACCGCCTTCCGTGACCGGGTCGCGCGGATCGTCGCGCGGCGGAGCAGGCCGCCGCGCGCCGGGAACCCGGAGGACGTCAGGTCGACCGCCGCAGGGCTGACTGCGTCCGGGCTGTTCGCCGTCGAGGACATCGGTGAGTACCGCTGGAGCATCGAGCTCGACCCCGAGCAGGTTCACGGGCTCTTCAGCACGTTCAGCGACTGGAGTCGGGACGAGGTCGACGAGGTCGCAGCGGCCGTCGCGGACCTCGGAGGGCGCGTCGTCGAGCACTACACGTCCTGGTTGATCGTCTGTGCACCGGTCTCGGGAGTTGGTCCCCAGTAGCTCGGCATGCCGTCGAGAGCCTGGCCCGACCCGCTGTGGTGATCGAGAGCTGCTACGGCTGGTCGGGGTGAGAGGAGCGAGGAGAGTCTCTGCGGCGGTCGGACGGGGGGTGTGACGTACGGCTGATGAACGGCGCTGCGTTCTTGCTGGCCAGACCGGGTTCCTCATTCCGCGGCCCGGTGGTCGAGCTCGTCCTCGATCACGGCCTCGAGCTCGGCGGCGGACGGCAGCACACCGCGGGCTTCCTCGGGCAAGCCCTGGTAGTCCGCGACGGCGATCGGGACCCGGGTGCCGGCCAGGGCGTACCGCACCGTCGGGCCGGTCTTGCCCGTGCACAGCAAGATCCCGATCGTCGGGGCGTGGATCTCGGGCCGACGGAACTGATCGTCGACGATCGCGACGTACGTGCCGAGCTGGCCGACGTGGGCGGGCTCGAACGGCCCGATCTTGAGCTCGACCACGACGTAGCGCAGTTGCTCGACGTGGAAGAAGAGCAGGTCGACGTAGAACTCGTCCACCCGGTCGCTCGCGTCGTCCGGGACGGTCAGGCGCACCTGGCGCCCGACGAACGCCATGCCGCGACCGAGCTCGAGCATCGTGTCCTGCAGCCGGTCCATGAGCGCCTGCTCGACGTCGCGCTCTGCCACGCGCTCGACCAGCGCGAGGTGCTCGAACACGTACGGGTCCTTGACCAGCTGCTGCGCCAGCTCAGAGTCCGGGGCCTCGAGCGCCTCGGTGAAGTTCGTCGGCGCAGCACCGACGGCGCGCCGCAGGTCGGCCTTGATCTGGTGCTCGAGCACCGCGCGCGACCAGCCGTACTCGGCCGCACTCGCGGCGTACCAGTCCCGCTCTTCACGGGTCGTGAGCCGGTCGAGCAGAACCGTGACATGGCGCCACGGCAATCGTCCACCAACGTGGTGGACGAACTCCTCCTCCGTCGGCCACGCCTCCGCCGCCCGGCGCATGTAGAGCAGGTTCGACCGCGACCAGCCCCGCTGGTCAGGGAACTCGCGCCGCAGGTCCGCCGCCAACGAGGTCACGACCTTGCTGCCCCAACCCGCCGCACGCTGCCGATCGAGGATGTCGCGGCCCACTGACCAGTACAGCCGCAGAACCTCGGTGTTCGCCGCGCGCGCCGCACGGAACCGCGTCGCGCGCACCCGCGCCTTCAGCTCCGCCAGGAGCTCGGCGTACCCCGCAGGCTCCAGTTCGCTTCCAGACGACGTCATCCGCACATCCTGCCGTAGCTATCCCACGAAGGAGCGACCTCACACCGTTGCTCGTCAGCCCAGCTGACACCGATCGCAAGCTCGCGCGCTGCACGGCTCCACGCCCATTCCGAAGCGTGAGCGGCGCCGCCCCGCAACACGGGCGAGGCTGTCGGACCTGACCGATACGATGACGCGCCACAGCGAGGCTCGAGGGGACGTGTCGATGGTCGTGGTTCAAGGATGACCCGTCAGACGGATGCCAGCGCCCGCAGCCGGCGCGAGACCGACAAGAACGAGATGGCTGCCGACATGGTCAGCGACACCGTGCTGACCAGTGCCAACGATGACCGGCTGGATCACGCGGCGATCGTGAAGGTCGCCGCCGACATGGTTCTCGCCACCGATGCGCCGGTCAACATCGCGCTATTTGGGTCGTGGGGTTCAGGCAAGTCCTCCTTCCTGTCCTCCCTGCGTGCCGCCCTCGAGCAACGAAGCCGCGGCGTCCGCGTCGTGCGCTACGACGCGTGGAAGTACGGCGGTCGGGCGCTCAAACTGAACTTCATCGAGTCGCTCGCGGACGACCTGGGCATCAAGGCCGAGGACTTCGGCACCGGCCTGCGTGTCGACCAAGAAACCAACCACGTCAGACTCTTGCGCTACCTGCGCACGAACTGGAAGACGCTGCTGCTCGGCCTGCTGGTGGCAGCAGTCATCGCCGCGCTCTGGTTCTTCGCCACCTCGTTCGCCGCGTTCCTAGTCAGCCGCGAACGAGGCTTTGGCACAGCGATGGACGTCACCGTCACCGGGCTCGGCTCCGTGCTCAGCTTGGCGCTCATTGCCCTGCTCGTCGGCCCCCGGATGCTGGACTCAGCGGTCGTCAAGGTCACCACGCCCGCTCCGCAAACCGACGACCAGTTCGCATCCCGGTTCAAGAAGCTCGTGGACAAGGCGACCGACAAGGGAAAGAAGAAACTGGTCGTGTTCGTCGACGAACTCGACCGGTGTAGCCCGAAAGACGTCGTCGCGACCCTCGTCGACCTGAAGACATTCCTCGAGGTGTCAGGCTGCGTGTTCGTCGTGGCAGCCGACCGCGAGGTGCTGGAGTCGGCGCTGCAGGAAGTCCCCCAGACCACCCCCATCCGCGAGAGCGACCCGTACTACTCCACACCCGGCGCGTTCCTCGACAAGATCTTCCAGCACCAGCTCGCCCTGCCACCGCTGCGTCCACAGACGCTCACCAAGTTCGCTCGCGACCTCGTGGACGGGCACGGAGGGATATGGGCTGAGCTGCGCGCCGCGCAGCCCGACGACAAGCTTTTTCTGGAGGTCGTCTACCTCCTCGTCCCCGTCCACGTTCGAAGCCCACGACGCGTAAAGGTCCTTCTGAATCACTACGCGACGACCGTCCGCACCGCGCAGTCCCGTGGCCTTGACTGGCTACCGCGTGCAAGCGAAATCGCGATGTACACCGTCCTCCAGGTCGAGTTCCCACGACTGGCCGCCGACCTGGCGACCGCTCCGATGCTCCTGACTCACCTGCGCGGAGCGCCTGTCCCCGCAGGGGCGGAGCGGCTGCAGCAGCTGGTGAAGGAGTACGCCCCCACTGGCAGCGGGGAGCCCGCCGGCCCGATGCTCAACTCGGAGCAAGAGAGCGACGAGAGCGCACGGGTGGCTAACCGCGTACTGAACACTCAACTGCGGTCCTACCTCGCCAAGGCAGCCGCTCAGGGCATCGACGACCCGCGCCCCGACCTGTTCTACATGCAGTCCGCAGGTTCCCAGCACGGGATTACCGACCCTGAGGTCGGGCACGTCATCGATATCGCAGCCGATCTCTCGCCAGACGAGGTTCTTGAGGCCCTCGACGGTCAGCCGGTGGAGGTACTCACCACCGCAGCGCACCTACTCGCCCAGCAGGCCGAGGATGAACTCGGCCCGGGTCGCGCGACGATCGTGGAGTCGCTGTGCCGTCTGCTGGAGGGCCTGGATCACGACGACCTCGGGCAGGTCGCCGAGCTGGTCGAACCGATCGTACGCGCCGTGACTAAGGAGGGAGCGCTACGCGAGGGGGCGATCCCCGGAGCATTCACGCTCGGTGTCGTTACTGGCCGGACCGACCTGGTGGACGAGCTAGTCGCCCGCTACTCCGCCGACGAGTTCGCCGAAAAGGGGCTACTGACGCGACTTGGCCCGGTCCTCGGATCCGGAGACGAGCAGCAGGTCGAGACCGTGCGCCGCCTGCTCCTGCAGGCGTACCGGAACCACCCAGAGGCGATGCACGACCTACTGCGGACGCTGCCCCCGGACCGTGCGTGGAAGCTCTGGACTCTGAGCCGTGACCGGATAGACAAGCTGCTGACCGAGATGGCAGAGGAGGACACGGCCGCCCGACCAGCGACCACGAGCCGGACAGCTCCAGCGGACGAAGCGGACAAACCGGATGCTGCAGGACGCTGGCGCGATCTAATGGACGCCGTCATGGCGCGCTCCGACGACGCAGGCTCCCTCGTTTCCGGAGTGCTGATACTAGGCCAGTTGTGCGAAGCCACCTCTGTTCAGGCCGCCGTGCTCGAGCGAGAGGACGCCGCGATTGAGCGCGTCACCGACACCCGCAAGCGCACGGAGCACGCGCTAGTTGGAATGGCTCAAGCGCCCCTCGAGAACTGCGCGTGGTGGGCGAGCTTCGCGACGGCGGACACCGCCGACGAATCCCTCGCGAAGCGTGCCGCCGTACGGCTGATCGCCGACTTGCCGGGGGCTTCCAGGTCGGTTGCGTCGGCGATCGAGACAGCGGCCAGGACCGCGCTCGGGTACGCCGACGACGCTGGTGTCGAGGCGGCGGTGGACACTTTCGTCGACGCGGCAGCAGAGATCGAGTGGACCGCGGACGCCGACGAGAAGGAGCAGCGAACGGCCCTGTATGCGCTCGCGCAGGAGCTGTTCGACGGCAGTCAGGCCAAGCGGGTACGCGAGGCGCTTGTGAGCGACTTGGTCGCCGCGTTCGAGTCGTACTTTGCGCCCGAGACGGTCGCGGATGTGCTGGCACGTGTGCACCAGCTGGACAAGGAAACGGCTGTTGGTGTTGACGCCGCCTTCGAGGAGCGCGAGACGACGCCAGCAGACCTCGTCGCTTCCGTGCGGATCCGGCTGGCCGCTCGGAGCGTCGCGAAGCTAGCGGCGTTGCCCCTCGACGTGATGCTCGAAGTTGTGCCGCTCGCCGATCCAAAGGACGGAGTCGTCTCCGACTGGGTCGGGCTACAACCGCCCGTTGCGGACTACATCCGTATTCGGCAGATCCGAAGTGCCAGGACGGACGTGCTAGCCACCTATGCCAAGCGACTCACGACCGAGGATCGCACGACCCTATGGCAGGCCATGGCTTCCGCCGACGTGAACTCCCTGACCATCGTCGGACAACACGGTGTGAGCGCGACCGCGTTCACGACCATCATGGAGCTGCTACCGAGGTCAACCGCACAGGCCGAACGCACCAAGCTCGTTGAGCGAGCATTGGCAGCACGCCCCGCGGACACGGCGGCCGCCCGCGCCCTGGCGGACCTCGCCCTGGCGCTGCTGCACACGAACGTACGTGGTGACGGACCGCTCGCTGCCAAGGTCGCACTGCAGCTTGGCGACAGCGCCCACGGCCGCGTGATGAAGCTCCGTGCCGCGTTCGACGCCGAGACCTCTCTGGCGAACCACAAACTTTCGCAGAAGCAGATGGCACAACTGCACGACATGAGACTGCTATCGACGAAGAAGGGCGCCGTCTCCCGCGCCGTCGACTCCGTCCTCCGACGGAGGAAGAAGGGCTGAGCGAAGGAGTGCAGCGCAGCTGGTCCAAGCACCAGGTCCGCTTCACCGTCAACGACCACCGTCGCACGTCCGACCGCTACGCCCTCGTCGGCGCGCCCCACCCCTCATCGTCGCCAACTACACCTACGACGGCCTGCCCCCGACGAGCAGGTCGCACTCCCCCGCCCCGACGAGCTCACGCGATCCCGGAGGCCCGAGTCGGCGTTGGATCACAAACCAGACGTAACAGAGGTTATCGGCGAGAGATGCGTGCGAGTTGCATCCGACGCAAGAGCTCGCACCTCGCGGCGAAGCCCGCGTCTGTGCAGGGCAGGACTGCCGTCGCTCCGTCGTGACGGTCGCAAGGATCTCCCGGCTCTTGCCGTGTTGCCGCAGATCACCGCAGGTTTCGTGCATCTGATGCACGTAACCTCGGGAGGCGTCCCATGGTGCGCGTCGCGCGATGGAACACTCCGGTGGTGAGCTCACTGGCAGAAGCTCTGCAGACCACAGCGCTGCGGGTTCCGTGGTGGCGTGCGCTGCTCGGCTCGATCGTTGCCCTCGGCGGCACCGTCGCACTGTTCATCCCGATAGTGATCACCTTCGCCGTCGCGACCGACTTCAAGAACGGCAACTGTCGCGAGTCGGGGCCTATCCCTGACATGTGCCGCCACACAGCGGCTCAGGGGTATGCAGAGTCGATCGTGATGCTGGTCGCACCGACCGTCGTCGGGCTTCTTATCGCGCGCCCAAGGCACGTGGGCAAAATCGTGGCCGTCATTCTCGCTGTCGCCCTCGTCATCTACCTGCTGCTGACGTTCACCGGCGAGACGATCCCACCACCACCGGTCGAGCCAACCTGCGGCGCGTAGCCGTCGTCGTGGTGCTCGAGGCTACGACGGCGGTGCGGCGGCTCGCTGTGCCGCGTGCTGTTCGGCGAGAAAGGTAAACTCGCTCGAACGGCCAATCTTGTCGAAGACCGCCGCGGGTGCTCCGGCACGACGCAGCAGCAGCAGCACGGTGAGCCAGTACATCTCGCGGGTGAGCTGCACGGAGCTAGACGACGTCTCGAGCACTCCTACGTTGTGGTGTGCGAGGTCGTTGCGCCGCTGCTTCGCGTGCTCGGTCCATCCGGCAACATCGCCACCAATGAGCGTGAGGAACGGTTCGCCCACTTCGTGAATTGCAGCGGTGATGCGGGGACCGAAGTTGCCGGGCTTCTTCTTCCCATGGCGCGTGAGTGAGTCGAGCGCGGCCATGAGATTGGTTGCCCTGTCCTCGAGGAACATCGACGGTTGGTACTTGGTGGCGGTGATGCGTCGCAGTTCGGACTGGAAGGTCGTGGCGGTCTTGAGCCATGCCGCGAGGCCGTCCGTCCCAAGATCGGCGAGGGTGAAGAGCATCTCGGTGGAGTGAAGGTACGTGTCTGTGGTGGCTCGGTTGTTCCACCGGACGAAGTAGTCGGCGGGCGGGCCGCCGGTGTCAGGATGGGTCAGCTGGAAGTGGTGCTTCGCGGCGGTCGTACCCGTCGCAATCGTGACGAGGTCCTGCACGTCGTTCACCCGCGCGACGAAATCCGGTAGCGGCCGCAGCTCCTCACCATCGAAAGTCACCTGAACGCGGGCCTGTTGGGTGATCGTCATGACGTTGGGGATCTGTGGACTTGCCGACATCCGATGCAGAAGTCTCACAGACCCACCGTCGAACGGAACCTCCAGCGTTGGCACCGTGCTCGCTGTGACGGTAACGAACGGTGTGGGCGAATCGTTGGCGCCTGGCGCGACCCGGTGGTGCTCGACGGTGATGCCGTTGATGCCGCTCCAGGCCGTGAGCTGCGTGAGGGAGACGGTGGCGGAGGTGAACTCGAACGCCTCGTCGGCCTCGAACTCGATCCCACGGAGAACTGCGTTGACATGGACTGTCTCGGCGGCGTCGCCGAGTCCCAGGGAGCCGCGCAATCGGGTTCGGAAGCAGTCCTCGAGCGTGTAGGACTCATTGTCGGCGCGGCCAACGATGCGCGGGTACGTACCGGCGTGCTGGAGCGACTGACTGGTCACGTGCCCGACGCGGGTGCCGTCGGGTTGTGTGTCGTCCCAGACGACCTCCGCGTTAGGACGCAGGGCGTCATTGAGTTGCAGGCGCGCTCCGTCTTCCTCGGTGAAGGTCAGGACACCGTTGACCTTGTGGTCGGGTGTCTCAGGTAGCCACCACTTGCCCAGAACCTCGATGGGCTCGTCTCTTATCCCACCAGATGGACTCATTCCTGGCTGCTCCCTGCGTCGGCAGGAGCAGTAGTCGACGAGCGGCGCGCAGGGCGCGGGCTGATGCGTTCCACTTCGGAACCTTCCGGGCGAGACCAGACGTCTCGAGCAACCGTATCCGCAATAGGTCCACCGCTCCCGGTCCGTGCGGGCTGCATGGGATGCACGAGCTCGCGTCTCGCGGCGAGGCCGACGATCGCGCCGGTCAGGCAATGCCCGCTGCCGTTGGCAACGGGTGAAAGGAGCGCAGCGTCGAGCCGCTCCTTCCTGCTGCCGCGTGGCCTTCCTCGCATGAGTGACGAGGGCGACACCGTCGACGATCAGCAAGTTGCAGATTGGATGCTCCCGCTGCCGGTCCGGGAGGGGTGGGCTCCCATCGATGAGTGGCTCAAGCCGCGCACGACGTTCAACGAGCATGGTCGTCGGTTGCTGCGGGACTGGCTGGAACTGTTCTACCCCACGCGAACCCAGATGACTCGCGGGGTTGAGCGTCGCCGGATGTCGAGCAGTTACTTTGAAGCCGCTCAATCCATCTGGCGCGTCGCGGTCCTCGACACGGACGAGAACGGTCGTGGCTGCTACGGCCTCCGCCGGGAGGTATCACCGACCGCCGACTCTGCGGCGCATCTGGCTGCTTCAGGGCCACGACGGCGGGCTGGAGAACACCTGCGGCTGGCCTGGGCCAAGCTCTACGGCCTCCACCCGGATCCAAGCGGGGCCTACTGGCACGCGGTGAAGGCGATCGAAGCAGCGGGTAAGAGCACGCTCGCTCCCGATGACGACGACGCGACTCTCGGGAAGCTGATGGGCAACCTTCGTACGGGCCGCTCGAACTTCCGCGTCCGACTCGACGGTGACGAGCACAACGACTCCCGCGACACGCTCCATCACCTGATGGGAATGGTGTGGCGCAGCGAGTTCGACCATCACGGGACCGATGACCCAGAGGTTCCTCTCGGAGTGAGCGGCGCCGACGCGGAACCGGCGACCTTCGCCGCTATCACCCTGGTTCTGTACTTCCAGGCCGGCCATATATGGCGGGTGAAGGCCGATAGCAATAGCGCATGAGCGCGCGGGACCGCGGGACCGCCCGCATGGAGCCCGGGACTCGCATCTCACGAGCACGCACCTCTACCAGCCCGCAGACCTGGGATGATGGTCCGATCCGACGGGACCGACGAGGGGCAAGATGGCGATTAACTGGAGCGTGCTTGCCTTCTGGCGACGCTGGAAGAAGCAACCGAGCCCGGCGCCTGGTGTTGCCTCTCCGCAGGTCAGGCTCGACACGGTCTTCACTCCCAGCCGGCCCGCCAACCAGGCCTACGTCAAGCGCGAAGGACCGGAGCAAGACCTCCGAACAGCGCTCAAGACGCCCGGCACCCAGATCGTGGTCTACGGAGAATCGGGCGCCGGCAAGTCGTCCCTCGCGCACCGGGTGATGGCAGACCTCGGCCGGAGGCGCATCGTGACGAGCTGTGACGCCGTCACCTCATACGAAGATGTGCTGACCTCGGCGTTCCACCAGATCGGGGCCAACGCGACGACAGGCGTGCGGCAGACCGACGAAGCAACAGTGGGAGCCAAAGGCTCGGTCGGAGCCCCCGGAGTGGCCGGGGCCGAGTCGCATGCGTCTTGGACCGTCAACAACGAGAAGTCGTACTCCCCGGTGGTGGAAGCCCCGCGGACCGCTGAGCACCTCGCGCGCCGCCTCGGCGCGGCGGGCGTCTCGTGGATCATCGATGACTTCCACAAGGTGAGCGACAAAACCAAGGAGAGCCTGGCCCACGCTCTAAAGGTGTTCTCGGACATGAGCCAGGAGTTTCCGAAGACGACCATCGTCGTACTCGGCGCGGCAAACACCCCTGCCGAAGTCTGGGGAAGCCCGGCGAACCTCCCCGGGAGGCTCGTTTCCATCGAAGTCCCCCCGCTGACGCCCGAGGAGCTGGGCGCAATCCTCGACACTGGCTCCGAGCTCCTGAACGTGGACTTCTCCAAGGTCCGTACCGAGATCATCCGACACTCCGTCGGTCTCGCCAGCGTCACCCACGCCCTAGCTTTCATGTCGTGCCAGGAACTCGGCATCGAAGAGCCCGCGGCCGAAAGCGTCCAGGTAACCCCGGCGGCTCTGGAAGCAGCTAAGCGCTCCTACGGACGGACCCGCGCCCCCCAGGTGCGCGAGGCGTTCGAGAAGGCGCTGGCGGTCGTCCAGCGAAAGCGCAAGTTCGACAACTACGCGCTGATCCTCAGCGCCCTGGCTAGTTTCGGAGAATCTGGCGCGACGCACAACGAGCTTTATCTGAAGATCCGAGAAACCGAGCCGGACTACCCATCAGGTAATCTCACGACATACCTTGTGCGCCTTCAGGGGGATGACCGAGGCGCGGTCATTCGGAAGACGCTCGGGGGGCAATACAGGTTCTCAACGCCCCTCATGCATACGCATGCGCGCATGCTGTTCGACATCAATGCTGTCGATACCTTCTGGACCGAGGTCGATCCCACGCCTTCCGAGAAGCAGAAGGCAGCCAATGCCCTCGCTGGCCTGGGCGAAGAGCCCAATCCAGACCCGCGGCAGCAGGGCGGGAGCTGATCTCGGGGGCCCGCCTCACCTACGCCGCGTCTACCGTTCGGTGCCGCGCGATTCAGGGTTCCGGCCGCTGCGCCGCCCCCTCCGCGGTGGAACAGGAAAGCTCGCGCCCGCAGTCCGGGAACCTCCGCAGCCCGGCGCTCGATCAGTCCGCCACCGTGTCGGACTCGATCCGACTCCGTGACCCGCGGCCGGTCACCCGCCGGCGTCCAGTAGCGGCGGAAGCTAACGACGTTGGTGCACTCGTGCGCCAGGCGCTCAGCCGACTCTTGGGAGATCGCGCGGGTTCCCTCCTCCGGGTACACGCTGCGTGCGTAGTCCTCGGGGACCCAGCGGCCGCCGTGGCGGTACTCGGGGTCTCCCTGGAGCGCCAGGGTGTAGTCGTCGCGCCAGCGTTGGGCGATTCTGGCGGCCGCGACGTCGTAGGGCACCTCGACATCGACGACGTCGACGAGGTAGCCGGCGCGCTCGAGCTGATGCCCGGGCTCGACGGCGGCGTCCGGCTTGGACAGGACCGAGTCGATGACGACGTTGGCGCCGGCGCGGATCGCTTCCTCGTGCACGACCTTGGCCAGCGCGGAGGACTCTTTGTGCACGAGGGCGGCGAAGTCGAGCGGGAAGAGCCGCTCCTCCCTGGGCCTCGAGCTCGCGCACCGAGGCCGGCTTGATGAAGTTCCCGTAGGACCCGTCGGCGGCGGCCGCGTCCAGTAGCTGAATCTTGATCTCGTCTGGATCGACTTCAAGCCACTTGCGCTGGCTCTCGCTACCGGGCTCACCGATCAGCCCTCCCAGGATCCGCGACTTGCCGGCCCCGGGCGGCACGGCGAGGACGATCGCGCACTTGTCGTGCGCGACCTCGTTCTCCATCGTGGCACGAAGCCGAGGAGGAGCGCGTGCAGCTCCTCGCGCATCGGGGTCGGCATCCCGGGGGTGAAGAACCAGGCCGGGTTCGCGATGGTGGCGTGCAGACTCTCGCGTGACAGCGGGGCGCCGGTTACCGGTGGATCGCCCGCAGCCCGGCGAGGTCGCACGCCGCGCAGTCCGCGCTCGCGCCGGGGTTGCGCAGCACGCGGAGCCGGGGCGACGCGTCGCCGCCCCGGCACCCACCGGGTCAGGCGGGCGGCGCCACCGCGTCGACGAACCAGGACGTCAGTGTCGTCGGGTGGGTGATCGCCGTGCCCACGCACACGGCGAACGCACCGTGCGCCATCGCCTCGGCGGCCTGGGCGGGGGTGTGCACGCGCCCTTCGACGACGACCGGGAGGGTGCAGGCGGCGACCATCTCGTCGACGAGCGCGAGGTCGGGTCCGTCGGTCCGGGGCCGCTCGCCGGTGTAGCCGGAAAGGGTCGTGCCGAGCAGGTCGACGCCCGCGTCCTGGGCGGCGAGCGCGTCGTCGAGCGACCCACAGTCCGCCATGACGAGCGCGTCGGTCGTCTCGCGCAGGCGCGCGACGGTCTCGGCGAGCGTGAGTCCGTCGGGGCGCGGCCGGCGCGTGCCGTCGAGCGCGACGACGTGCGCGCCAGCGTCCGCGACCGCGACGGCGTGCCGGAGGGTCGGGGTGATGAAGACCCCGCCGTCGCCGTCCTTCCACAGCCCGACGACGGGCACGTCGACCGCCGCGACGACGGCCGCGACGTCGTCCAGGCCCTGGACGCGGACGGCGGCCGCGCCCCCGGCGACGACGGCGCGCGCCATCTGCGCCGTCGTGCGCGGGTCGCGCAGGGGCTCGCCGGGGTAGGCCTGGCAGGACACCGTGAGGCGTCCGCGCATCGCGTCGAGGACGCGGTCGCGCGTCCACGGGGTCCGGTCGTGCTGCTCCGCGCTCATCGCGCCCCTCCGTCGGTCGTGCGGTCGTCCAGCAGGTTCCACGCGCCGCGCGCCGCGCCGACGACCGCCGCGACGTTCCCGAGCGCGGCGGGCCGCAGGGGGAGGTCGGCGAGCACGTCGACGACCTCCGCGCGCAGCGCGTCCTCGAGCGCGGACCACCACAGGTCGCCCGCTCCGGCCATGCCGCCGCCGACGACGACCACCTCCGGGTCGAGCACGGTGACGACCCCGGCGACGGCGCGGCCCACGGCCCGGGCGGCGTCGCGCACGACCGAGGCCGCGAGCTCGTCGCCCGCGTCGGCCCGGGCGACGACGTCGCGCGTGTCGGGGCTGGTCGCGTCCCCGCCGAGCGCGAGGTAGCGGCGGTGGACGGCCGGGCCCGCCCCGATGGCCTCCAGGTGGCCGGTGCGTCCGCACGGGCAGCGCAGGAGCTCGGCGCCGGGGACGGGCACGTGCCCCAGCTCCCCCGCGACGTGGTGCGCGCCGCGCAGGGGACGCCCGTCGAGCACGACGGCGCCCCCCACCCCGGTCCCGACGGCGACGAGCAGCGCGCTGCGCGCGCCCGCGGCGGCGCCGCGCCACACCTCGCCCGCGGCGTGCGCGTCGACGTCGTTCTCGACGAACACGGGCAGGTCGGCGTCCGCCGCGAGGTCGGCGAGCCGGCGGCGCAGGCCGCCCGCGACGTCGGTCCCGGGCCAGCCGGGCAGGGTGTCGGTCGCGGAGACGATCACGCCGCGACCGACGTCCACCACCCCGGCCGTGCCGACCCCGAGCGCGCGCAGGCGCGCCGCGCCCGGCAGCGCGGCGACGACCTCGCGCACGACCCCGGCGACGGCGTCGAGCACCGCGTCGGGGCCGCCCGCGGCCGGGGTCGGCACGGCGAGCACGGGACCGAGGGTCCCGTCGGCCGCGACGGTCGCCGCGGCCGTCTTGGTGCCGCCGAGGTCGACGCCGACGACGACCGTCGGCGACGCGGCGACCGGGGAGGCGTCAGCCACGCAGGAGCCCCGCGGCGCGCGTGATCTCCTCGACGCGCGCGGCGACGTCGTCCGCGAGCGGCTCGACGGGGTACGCGAGCGTCGCGGTCTCGATGAGCCCCTGGCGCTGCGCGGCCACCTTGAACGCCCCGACGCCCGCGGCGTCGCCCGAGCGGCCGCGTGCCTGGAACACGATCTCGAACAGCGCGGCGATACGGTCCTGCTCCATCCGGGCATCGTCCCACTTCCCCGCCTGGGCGAGGTCCCACAGGCGCACGTAGCCGCCCGCGTCGACGTTCGCGAGGCCCGGCACGACGCCGTCGGCGCCGAGCAGCAGCATCCCGTCGACCACGACCTCGTGCCCTGTGAAGAGCGCGAGGGGCGAGCCGGCCGCCGCGTTGGCGGCGACGAGGCGGCGGAACGCGACGTCGTCGCCCGACGAGTCCTTGACGCCCGCGAGGACGCCCTCGGTGCCGAGCCGGACGAGGAGGTCCGCGGGCAGCTTCGTCCGCACGCGCACGGGGATGTCGTACGCGAAGAGCGGCACGTCGACGGCGGCCGCGACGGCGCGCAGGTGGCGCTCGATCTCGTCGAGGTCGTTGAGCGCGTAGACGGGGGCCGTGGCGACGACCGCGTCCACCCCGCCCGCCACGAGCGCCTTCGCCTGCTCCACGACGCGCGCCGTCGTCAGGTCGATGGCGCCGCCCATGACGGGCACGCGGCCCGCGGCCGTGCGCACGACGGTCCGCACGACGACGTCGCGCTGCGCATCGGTGAGGTAGGCGACCTCGCCGGTCGACCCGAGCACGAACAGGCCGTGCACGCCCTCGGTGACGAGGTGGTCCACGAGACGCTCGAGGGACGCGACGTCGACCTCGCCCTCGGTCGTGAGCGGGGTGAGGACGGGCGGGACGATCCCGCGGAAGGGGGTGGTCACGAGGAGCTCCGGTTCTGGGTTCAGCGGTGTGGTGGTCGGGGTGGTGCCCGGTGTCGGGCGGGGCGCGGCGGCGCTCACAGGAGCGCGGGCGCCGCGCCGAGCAGGGTGCGGGTGTAGTCGTCCTGCGGGTCGTCGAGCACGCGCGCGGCGGGGCCCGACTCGACGATGCGGCCGCCCTGCATGACGACGATCTCGTCGGAGACGTGGCGCACCGTCTGGATGTCGTGCGAGATGAAGACCATCCCCAGGTCGAGCGTGGCCTTGAGGTCGGCGAGCAGGTTGAGGATCTGGGCACGCACGGACACGTCGAGCGCGGACGTGGGCTCGTCGGCGACGATCACGTCCGGCGCGAGCGCGAGGGCGCGAGCGATCGCGACGCGCTGCCGCTGCCCGCCGGAGAGCTGGCCGGGCAGCGCGTCGAGCGCCGACTCGGGCAGCCCGACGAGGTGCACGAGCTCGCGGACGCGCGCCTCGCGCGACGCCGCGTCGCCGACGCGGTGCACGTCGAGCGGGTCGCGCAGCGCGTCCCGCACGCGCATGCGGGCGTTGAGCGCGGTGGCCGGGTCCTGGAAGACGACGGACACGACCCGCCCGACGTCGCGCCGCACGCGCGTCGTGTACTTGTCGACCGGCTGCCCGCGGAAGCGGATCTCGCCGGACGTCGGCGCCTGCAGCCCGACGAGCACCTTCGCCATGGTCGACTTGCCCGAGCCGGACTCGCCGACGATCCCGAGCGTGCTGCCGCGGCGGACCGCGACGCTGACGTCGTTCACGGCGTGCACCCGGTTGGCCTTGAAGAGCGTGCCCGTGCGGGCCTTGAAGACGACGTGCACGCCGCGCAGCTCGACGACGGGGGTGTCGCGGTCGGTCGCGGACCCCCGCTCCGCGGCGGTCGGGGTCTGGTCGGTGGCGCTCATCGCGTCCCTCCGGTGGTGATCGGGGCGGGGCCACCGCCCGCGACGGCGCCGACCGGCTCGTCCGGCGGCATCGCGACGAGGTGCTGCCCGTCGGCGTCCACGGCGCGCAGCACGGGCCGCACGTCGAGACCGCGGTCGGGGCGCGACGAGCGCGGCGCGAACCGGTCGCCCGTCGGGAAGTCGCGCGGCGACGGGACGGTGCCGGGGATCTGGTGCAGGCGCGTGGAGCGCTGCTCGATCGAGAGCACCGCGCCGAGCAGGCCCTGCGTGTACTCGTGGCGGGGGTCGGTGAGCAGCTCGCTCGTCGGCGCCTGCTCGACGACCTGGCCCGCGTACATGACCGTGATGCGGTGCGCGATCTGCGCGACGAGCGCGAGGTCGTGGCTGACGAACACCATCGCGAAGCCGAGCTTGACGCGCAGCTCGTCGAGCAGCGCGACGACCTGGGCCTGGACGGTGACGTCGAGCGCCGTCGTCGGCTCGTCCGCGATGACCAGCTTCGGGTCGCGCGTGAGGGCCATGGCGATGAGCACGCGCTGGCGCTGCCCGCCGGAGAGCTCGTGCGGGTAGCTCTTGAGCGTGCGCTCCGGGTCGAGGCCCACGAGCTCGAGGAGCTCCTCGGCCGTGCGGGTCCCGCCGCGGCGCGTGAGCTGCTTCATCTGCGCACGGACGAGCATCGACGGGTTGAGCGAGCTCAGCGCGTCCTGGTAGATCATCGCGATCTCGGTGCCGCGCAGCGCCGCGCGCTCGCGGTTGCCCATCGCGAGCAGGTCCTTGCCGCCGTAGCGGATCTCGCCGCTGATCTGCGCGGAGGGGTCCAGCAGGCCCATGACGGCGAGCGAGGTGATCGACTTGCCGCAGCCGGACTCGCCGACCAGCGCCATCGTCTCGCCGGGCCGCACGGAGAACGAGACGTCGTCGACGACCGCGACGTCCCCGTGGCGCGGGAAGCGGATGGACAGGTTGCGCACCTCGAGCAGGGGCTCGGCGTCGCCGTCGTACACGGGCCGGTCCGTGCGGGCCGCCTCGGCGGCGCGCAGCGTGGCGAGGCGCGAGGCGAGGGGCACGGCCCGCCCGACGTGCGCGACCTGCGGCTCGACGTCCGGCACGACCGGCTCGGACTCGGCGAGGCGTGCCTCGTCCGCCGTCTCGACCGGCTCGTCGGCGTCCATCGCGGTGAGCTCCGCGGCAACGGCCGCGTCGTCGGAGTCGGTCGCGAGGGCCTTCGCCGGGGTGGCGCGCGTCGCCCGCGGGGCGGCGACCATCGCGTCCGTCATGCCCTCGGACAGGATGTTGAGGCACAGGACGGTGAGCATGATGGCCAGGCCGGGGAAGAACGTCGCCCACCAGTAGCCGCCCATGACGAGGTCGCGGCCGGCGGCGATGATGTTGCCCCACGAGGGCTCCGGGTCGGGCACGCCCGCCTGGATGAAGGACAGCGACGCCTCGAAGACGATCGCGTCGGCCACGAGCACGGTGGTGAACACGAGCACGGGCGCCGCGCAGTTGCGGGCGACGTGCTTGGCGAGGATCCAGGCCGTGCGGGCGCCCATGACGCGGGTCGCGGCGACGTAGTCCTCGCCGTACTGGTCGAGGATGTTGGCCCGCACGACGCGCGTGAGCTGCGGCGTGTAGAGGAACGCGATCGTCAGCACGAGCACGGGCAGCGAGCGGCCGAAGACCGAGACGAACACGGCGGCCAGCGCGATGCCGGGGAACGACATGACGATGTCGAGCACGCGCATGAGGGTCTCGGAGACGCTCTTGCGGGCCGTCGCGGCGACTGCGCCGAGCACGGCGGCCGCGGCGAGCGCGATGGCGGTGGCCCCGAGGCCGATGACGAGCGAGTACCGCGCGCCGTAGACGACGCGGGAGAAGATGTCGCGCCCCTGGCGGTCGGTGCCGAACCAGCTCTCCGCGCTCGGGGGCTGGACGGGCGTGCCGGTGGCGAGCGGGTCGTGGCTCGCGACGAGCGGCGCGAAGACGGCCGCGAGCGCCACGAGGAGCACGAACGCGAGGGAGATCTTGGACCCGAGGGGCAGCGCGCGCAGGCGCAGCCCGGGGGTCGAGAGTCGTTCGGTGAGCTGTCGGCGCACGTCACACCGTCCTGATCCGCGGGTTGACGAGCACGTAGAGCATGTCGACCACGATGTTGATGAGCACGAACGCGAGCGCCACGGTGAGGGTCACGCCCTGCACGAGGTTGGGCTCGTTGTTGGTGACGCCGTTGAGGATGAGCGTGCCCATGCCGGGCAGCGCGAAGATGATCTCGATGACGACGGCGCCGCCGATGAGGTAGCCGACGCGCAGGCCGAGGACCGTGATCGGGGTGATGAGCGCGTTGCGCAGCACGTTGCGCCCCACGACGACGTGGCGCGGGATGCCCGCGCCGATCGCGGTACGGACGTAGTCCTTGTCGAGCTCCTCGACCACGGACGTGCGCACGACGCGCGTGAGCTGGCCGACGACGGGGATCGCGAGCGCGAGCGCGGGCAGCGTCATGCGCGCGAGATAGCCGCCGAGGTCCTCGGACGGGTCGGGCAGGGGCCCGCTCGCGGGCAGCCACCCGGCGCTCAGCGTGACGACCTGGATGAGCAGCACCGCGAGCCAGAACGACGGCGTCGCGAGGGACGCGACGGACACGACGCGGATCGCCTTGTCGGGCCAGCGGTCGCGGTAGAGCGCCGCGAGGATGCCCATGACGAGCGCGGCCACGACGGCGATGACGAGGCCCATGAGCGTGAGCTGCAGGGTGATCGGCAGGGCGCGCGCGACCTCGTCGGCCACGGGCACCTGGCGTGCGCTGAACGTGCCGAGGTCCCCGTGCAGGAGGCCGCCGAGGAACGCGACGTACCGGACGAGGAGCGGGTCGTTGAGCCCGTTGGCCTCGCGGTACGCCTCGCGCGCCTCGACCGAGGCACCCTCGCCGAGGGCCTGGATCGCGGGGTCGACCTGCGAGAACGACATCACGAGGAACACGAGGAACGTGATGCCGAGGATCATGATCGGCAGCTGCAGGAGGCGGCGTCCGACGAGTCGCAGCAGCGCGCTCATGGTCGACCTCCTGGTGCGTCGGGGGTGCGGTGCATGTCTGTCCGTTCTGGGTGCCGGGCGGGTACCGGGCCCCTCGCCGGGGCGGGCGAGGGGCCCGGGGTCGGTCGGCGCCGAGGGCTACGCGCCCGCGGCTACTTGACGAGGCCGGCGTCGAGGAACGACAGGCCCGTGATGGGCAGCGGCTTGAAGCCGGAGAGCGTGTCGCCGTCCCACGCGGTCGGCAGCTTGCGGTGCAGCAGCGGGTAGAGCGGCACCTCGGTGGAGATCAGGTCGAACGCCTGGTTCCACAGCTCCTGCTGCTCGTCGCCCGACGTGCGGACGGCGGCGTCGAGGATGCCCTGGAGCTCGGCGAACTTCGGGTCGTCGTTCCAGCGGTAGCGCGACTGCGACCACACGTTGTCGCCGTACCACCAGCGCATGAGCAGGTCGGGGTCGTTGCCGAAGACGGACGGGTCGCCGGGCGCCACCATGACCTGCAGGTCGCCGTTGTCGACCTTGGTGTACTGGCCGCCGGACTGGCCGATGTCGAGCGTCGTGTCGACGCCGATCGCGTCGAGGTTCTCCTTGATGAGCGGCGCGATGTCCGCGACCCAGCCGGTGTCGGTGGTGAGCAGCGTGATGGACAGGTCGCTCACGCCGGCCTCGGCAAGCAGCGACTTCGCCTTCTCCGGGTCGTACGAGTAGACGGTCGACGCCTCCTGGTAGTTCGGGTGGCTCTGCGGCAGGAAGCTCGTGGCCGCGGCGCCGTTCCCGAGCAGGCCGTTGTCGATGATCTTGTCCATGTCGAGCGCATAGAAGAACGCCTGGCGCACGCGGACGTCGTCGAACGGGGGCAGGTCGGTGTTGAACATCATGAAGAGCGTGCCGAACGACTGGACCGACTCGACGTCCACGGCGCCCTCGAGCGTCGGGACGTCGATGTAGGGGACGTCCTCGATCGCGCTGACCGTGCCGGAGCTCATCGCGGTGACGCGCGCCGCGGGGTCGGACAGCAGGTTCCACACGAGGCCGGCGGCCAGCGCGGGACGACGGCCGTTGTAGTCGTCGAAGCGCTCGAACGTGATCTTGTCGTCGGGCGTCGCCTGGGTCATCTTGAACGGGCCGGTGCCGACGGGCAGGGCGTTGAACGACTCGTAGTCGGACTCCACGAGCGCCTTCGGGACGATCTTGACGACCGACACGCGCTCGGGGACGAGGCTGAACGGGTACTTGAGGTTGATCGAGACCGTGTCGTCGTCGACGGGGGTCACGGACTCGATGAAGTCGATGAAGCCGGCGTAGAGCGACTCGCTCGCCGGGTCGAGGACGCGCGCGAAGCTGAAGACGACGTCGTCGACGGTGACGGGCGTGCCGTCGTGGAAG
This sequence comes from Cellulosimicrobium sp. MI9406, assembly GCF_040595865.1. Lineage (NCBI taxonomy): Bacteria > Bacillati > Actinomycetota > Actinomycetes > Micrococcales > Promicromonosporaceae > Cellulosimicrobium > Cellulosimicrobium sp. MI9406. The sequence goes on along the minus strand of NZ_JALIZI010000005.1, from coordinate 3,596 downwards.
ACCGCGCCCTCGCGGATGTCCACCTCGTAGTGGGTGTCGTCGACCTGCGCCGGGAGGTCGGTGCCGAGCGCCGCGTAGACCTCGCGCGTCGCGGGGTCGAGCTCGGTGAGTCCCTCGAACACGTGCCAGTTCGCGGCTACTGTCACGGCACCGGTGGTGATCATCGGGTCGAAACCACCGGAGAGGGAGTACGAGATGCCCGCCTCGATCACGGCGTCCTGGTCGATCTCGCCCTGGGCGGCGGTGCCCTCGGTCGGGTCGTCCTGCGCGGCGTCGCCACCCGAGCACGCCGCGAGGCCGAGCGCGAGCACGACGCCCGCGGCGACCGCAGCGACTCCCCGGCGACGGGGAGGTGAGCTGACGTGAAGCTTCATTGGTTCTCCTGACATGAGACCGACACTCTTCCGGAGAGAAGATGTCTGATGTCTGACGTTGTGTAGCATGACACTAGGACCAGAAACCGAAGGGGTCAAGATGGCGACACCACGGCGGAGGAGCTTCGCGACGCTCGACGCCTCCAGAGCCGGCAGCACCGGTGCGACCGCACCGCGGCGGACCACCACCGCCGACCGGATCAAGGACTTCATCCTCGGCGAGGGGCTCCGGCCCGGGGATCCGCTCCCCACCGAGGCCGAGCTGTGCGAGCACCTCGGCGTCTCCCGGTCGAGCGTGCGCGAGGCGATCCGCACCCTGTCGACCCTCGACATCGTCGAGGTCCGCCACGGGCACGGCACGTTCGTCGGCAGCATGTCGCTCGACGCGCTCGTCGAGGCGCTCGTCTTCCGCGGCGTCCTCTCCCCCGGTGACGACCTGCGGGCGCTGCGCGACGTCGTCGAGGTGCGCCAGTCCCTCGACCTCGCCATGGCCGAGCGCATCGTCGCGAGCCTCACCGGGACCTCGAACCCCGAGCTGCACGCCCTCGTCGACGAGATGGTCGCCGCGGCGTCGCAGGGCCAGTCGTTCCCCACCCAGGACCGGGCCTTCCACACCGGCCTGCTCGCGCGGCTCGACAACTCGCTCGTCGGGCAGCTCGTCGCCGCGTTCTGGGACGTGCACACCGCCGTGATCCCCAAGCTCGGGCTCTCCGTCGCCGCCGACCTCGACCAGACCGCCCGCGCGCACGGCGCGATGCTCGACGCCGCCGAGGCCGGCGACGTCGACGCGTTCCGGGCCGCCGTCGCCTCGCACTACCAGCCGATCGACCGGGCACTCGGGGTGACGACCGCGTGAGACCCCAGCACCTCCCCCCGGCCGGGCGACCGTCGAGCCGCCGCCCCGTCGGGATCGCCGTCGTGGGCATCGGGGCGTTCGCGCGCGAGCACCTCACGGCCCTCGCGGCGCTCGACGGCGCGGACGTGCGCTGGGTCGTCGGGCACGACCTGGAGCGCACCCGCGCGCTCGCGGCGCTCGTCCCCGGTGCCCGGGCGACGACCGCCCTCGACGAGGCGCTCGCGGACGACGCCGTGCACGCCGTGGACGTCGTCACCGCGACACCCACGCACGCGCGCGACACGATCGCCGCGGGCGAGGCCGGCAAGCACGTCCAGGTCGAGAAGCCGGCGGCGCTGTCGCTGCCCGAGCTCGACGCGATGGTCGCGGCGACCGAGGGCCGGGGCACGACGCTCGTCGTCGGGCAGACCGTGCGCTTCCAGCCCGCCGTGACGGCGCTCGCCGCCGCGGCCCGCCGGGGCGAGATCGGCACCCCGCGGCTCGCGCACATCTCCTGGTACACGGGCCACGCGTGGCCCGCCGGGTGGCGCGGCTGGCAGCTCGACCCGGAGCTCTCGGGCGGGCACCCCGTGCACAACGGCACCCACATCATGGACGCCGCGACGTGGCTGCTCGACGACGAGCCGGTCGAGGTCTTCGCGCGCGGCTTCCGCACGTTCTCGCCCGACATGGAGTCGCCCGACTCGTTCCACGTGCAGCTCCGCACGGCGTCGGGCGCGCTCGCGACGCTCGAGCTCTGCTACGCGCTGCGCCGCCGCGGCGAGCTCGTGCGCCGGGTCGTGCTCGTGGGGACCGAGGGGACGCTCGCGCACTCCACCACCGAGGAGGACGGCCTGCACTCCGACGCCACGACCGCCCCGCCGGTCTCCGTCGAGGGCGCGCTGGGGCTCCAGCTCGCGCACTGGCTCGACGTGGTGCGCGGCGACGCGGCGCCCGTCGTCACCACGCCGCAGGTGCGGGCCGCGCTCGCGACCGCGCTCGCCGCGCAGCGCTCGCTCGTCTCCGGGCGGCGCGAGCGCGTCGCCGACGTCCCTGGCTACGCGACCACGGGGGTGGCCGCATGAGCACCGTCCTGCGCGTCGCGTTCGCGTCGGCCGTGCGCCACGCGGCCGACTACCTGCGCCTCCTCGCCACCGACGACCGCGTCGAGCTCGTCGGCGTCGTCGAGGAGGCGGACGCGCCCGGCTGGGTGCGCGACGACTCGCGCGCCGTCGCCGAGCGCACCGGGATGCCGTACGCCGAGGTGACCGACGTCGCGTCCGTCGCGGAGACCCTGGGCAGCGCGGTGGACCTCGTCGTCGTGTGCGCCGAGCCGACCCGGCACGCCCGCCTCGCCGCCGCGCTGCTGGAGGCGGGCCTCGACGTGCTCGTCGACAAGCCCGTCGCGACGACCCTCGCCGACGCCGACCACCTCGTCGCGCTCGCCGCCCGCACGGGCCGGACGTGCGCCGTCGTGAACCGCACGCACGCGCCCGCGCTGCGCCGCCTGCGCGCGTGGGTCGACGCCGGCCACGTGGGCCTGCCGCGCCACCTGGACCTCGAGTTCCTCGCGTCCGGCGCCCACTTCGCGACGTCGGTCGAGCGCCCGGGCCTCGTCGTGGACCGCGCGCTCTCCGGGGGCGGCGAGCTGCTGAACTTCCTCGGCTACTGCGCCGACGCGGCGCACCACCTCACCGGGCTGCGCACCGTCGAGGTGCACGCGTTCGCGGGGTCGCTCTTCGTCGAGCCGCACCGCGAGGCCGGGGTCGAGGACACGGCGGTCGTCACGCTCGAGCTGGAGCGCGGCGTGACCGCGACGATCACCCTCGGGCGCGTCCCGTTCGCGCCCGGCGGGACGCCCACCACGTCGTCGGTGCGGCTGCTCGGGTCGCACGGCCACGCCGTCGCGGACGACGACGCCCCGGCGGTCGCGCGGTTCGGCGCGGACGGTCGGACGACGATCGCCGCGGACGCGGGCCAGGTCGCCGCGGCGGCGTACCTGCGGCACGTGGTCGGGGCGGTGCTGGCCGGCGGACGGCCGGACTACGGGATCGAGGAGGCGCGCGCGTCGCTCGCCGTGATCGACGCGGCGTACCGCTCGGTCGACAGGGGCGACGTGGTCGCGGTGGAGCACCGGACGGTGCCCGAGGAGGCGAGGGTCTGATGGAGGTCGTGATCGCTCCGGCGGAGCGGTTGGCGGTGCTGGCTGCAGATGCCGTGGAGGCGGTGGTGCGGTCGGGTCCGGGGGCGGTGCTGGGGCTGGCGACGGGGTCGTCGCCGTTGAAGGTGTACGACGAGCTGGTGCGGCGTCATGTGCAGGAGGGGTTGTCGTTCGCGGGGGTGCGGGCGTTCATGCTGGACGAGTACGTGGGGTTGCCGGTCGATCA